>CAXMRC010000205.1:0-2104 GCA_964195945.1 uncultured Gemmatimonadales bacterium | reverse complement strand
GACCGCACCATCAAACAAGCAGTCGCCGAAGGGCGTATCTTTATCGACCCCTATGACGTTTCCATGGTGCAGCCATCGAGCATCGACCTTCGTTGCGACTCGGTGTTCAGGGTCTTTGAGAACCACAAGTACGCAGTCATCGATCCAAAAGCTCCTCAAGAAGACCTCACCACATCGGTAGCGGCAACAGAGGAACAACCGTTCATTCTTCATCCTGGCGAATTCGTGCTGGGATCAACCGCCGAGGTAATCGGCCTCGCCGATGACGTCGTCGCCCGTCTCGAAGGGAAATCGAGTTTGGGACGAATCGGGCTGCTTATCCACTCGACAGCAGGGTTCATCGACCCTGGCTTTAGAGGCCAGGTCACCCTGGAGCTTTCCAACGTCGCCAACCTTCCGATCGCTATCTATCCGGGGATGAAAATCGGGCAGGTCTCCTTCTATCAGTTGAGCACCCCGGCCGAGCACCCATACGGGTCCGCGGCGGCCGGATCAAAATACCAAGGCCAAACCGGCCCAACCCCATCGCGCATCCACCACGACTTCCGGGAGGAATCATGAGCCCAGTTGTCGGGACAATCATGATCGACTGCAACGACATCGACGCGATGGCGAAGTTCTGGTGCGAGACTCTCGGCCTTGAGGAGAAGCTTCGCTATCCGAGCTACGTCTGGCTCAGCAGGTTGAGCGACGGTGGCCCGGCACTCGCATTCCAGCAGGTGCCAGAACCCCGCAAGGGGAAAAACCGAATCCACCTCGACCTCGTCAGCGAAGATCCCGCAGGACTCACCGAACGCGTCATCGAACTCGGTGGCTCCAGAATTGAGGATCACGAAGTTGCCAGTTTCCACTGGTCGGTGCTCGCCGACCCGGAAGGCAACGTGTTCTGTGTGACCGAGGCAGGGCACTAATCGTCGTCGGCAACTAGCTCACTTCGACCAAATGCCCATGGGCGCCCGGGATCGCTAAGCAGCAATTGGTAGATGCTGATCGCCGATCGGTCGAACGCAACAGCCGATCCCGCCATGTACATTCGCCATATGCGATAAGTCTCTTCGGATGCCGCGGCGATGGCGGCGTCCCGGTTCTTCTCCAGGTTGGCCACCCAGTGCTGCAACGTCAGCGTGTAGCTGGCACGCAACGACTCCGCGTCTCGCAGTTCGAATCCGGCAGCTTCTGCGGCGCCAACCACCCCATCAACATTGGTCAATTCGCCGTCGGGGAACACGTAGGTATTCACGAACGACGGCCGATGCCGGGAATGGTGCCTGTCGCGGGTCACAATCCCATGGTTGAGAAGCTGACCGCCGGGGCCGAGTATCTTTCTCAGCGTCTTGAAGTAGTGCTCTAACTCCTTGCTGCCGACGTGCTCCACCATCCCAATCGAGGCGATGGCATCGAACTCGCCGCGGAGATCGCGGTAGTCAAGGACCAGGATCTCGATCCTGTCGCCAAGCCCGGCAGCCGCAACCCGGCGCCGCGCCTCACTTGCCTGCTCCTCACTCAAGGTGATGCCGGTAGCTGCTACCCCGTACTGACGTGCCGCATGGATTACCAGGGCCCCCCACCCGCACCCGACGTCAAGCAGCCGCATCCCAGGAGCCAATCGCAGCTTTCGGCAGACGAGATCGATCTTGCGTCGCTGTGCGTCCTCCAGAGGCTCGGTCGGGCTCAAGAAATGAGCACTCGAATAGACCATTTGTGGGTCAAGGAACTGGGAGAAGAATTCGTTGCCGGTGTCGTAGTGATGAGTGACCGCCGCCCGGTCCCTGCGACGCGAGTGCCGCGAGCCAGTCATTCGGGGACGCTCTGTTTGTGGGTGATTGCGCTCATTGGGCAGACGCCGCAGCAGCCGGAGTAGCCGCACCGAAGCCAGGGCCGAGCGTCTCGACTCGATGAGACGAGCGCCAAACTGAAGAACCGAGTAGAGGTCTCCCTCGAAATCGATGTCGCCGTATACGTAGGCCTCTCCCGCAGACAGGTCGTTGGGGGGAAGAAGCATCACTCGCAACGAGCCAGGATGGTTGAGCACAATGGTTCCGGACGACGGGTCAGAACCCCACTCCTCGCCAGTCCACGTCCTCATCATCGGCGCCGGATCGCC
>CAXMRC010000204.1:0-48433 GCA_964195945.1 uncultured Gemmatimonadales bacterium | reverse complement strand
CTGCTCGAAGCAGCCCTCCGCGAGCACGACGGTGAAATCGTCACGGACGAGGACGTGCGCGCTCTTGCCCAGTACGACGCCTCCAAGGTCGAAGAGACCGAGATCGCTTTCAAGCCGGCCCGCGTGGTTCTACAAGACTTCACCGGTGTTCCCGCCGTCGTCGATCTGGCGGCGATGCGGGCAGCCGTGGTGCGGATGACGGGTGACGCCGATGCGGCCCAAAAGGTGAACCCGCTGATCCCGGTCGACCTGGTCATTGACCACTCGGTGCAGGTGGATGCCTTCAACTCGGGGATGGCGCTCCAAATCAACAGCGAGCATGAGTTCGAACGTAACCATGAGCGCTACCAGTTCCTCAAGTGGGGCCAGTCGGCATTCGACAACTTCCGCGTTGTGCCGCCCGCCACCGGCATCGTGCACCAAGTGAACCTCGAGTATCTCGCCAAAGTTGTGTGGGACGGCAACGGGACCCTCTATCCGGACTCGCTCGTCGGCACCGACTCGCACACCACGATGATCAATGGTCTTGGCGTGGTTGGCTGGGGTGTCGGTGGGATCGAGGCCGAGGCCGCCATGGTTGGTCAACCCATCTACATGCTTCTTCCCGAGGTGGTTGGCTTCAAGCTGACCGGCAAGCTCAACGACGGTGTCACCGCCACCGACCTTGTCCTTCGTGTTGTTGAGATGTTGCGGGCCCACGGTGTCGTCAGCAAGTTCGTCGAGTTCTATGGCTCTGGTCTTGCCGACATGCCGCTGGCCAATCGGGCGACCGTCGCCAACATGGCCCCCGAATACGGTGCCACGATGGGCTTCTTCCCCGTTGACGAGCAGACCACCACCTATATGCGTCTCTCGGGTCGTGATGAGGCTCTTATTGAGACTGTGGAGCAATACAGCAAATTGCAGGGTCTGTGGCGTGATGATGATCGGGAGATCGTTTACAGCTCGAACCTCGAACTCGATATGTCCACTGTCATTGCGTCCCTGGCCGGCCCGAAGCGGCCTCAGGATCGTATTGACCTTGGCAACATGAAGACGCAGTGGGGGAGCGATGTCGATGCTCTTCGCAAAGAAGGCTCGCCGGCCTCCGCCCCGGTGCCTGTGGAATTCGACGGCTCGCAGTTCGATCTTGAAGATGCCGACGTGGTTATTGCGGCGATCACCAGTTGCACCAACACGTCCAACCCGGATGTGATGGTGGGTGCCGGGCTCGTGGCGCGTAAGGCCCGCGCCCTCGGTCTCAATCGCAAGCCGTGGGTGAAGACATCTCTTGCTCCCGGATCGAAGGTCGTCACCGACTACCTGACCCGGGCCAACCTGCTCGACGACCTCGAAGCCCTCGGCTTTTACCTGGTCGGCTATGGCTGCACGACTTGCATTGGCAACTCTGGTCCGCTTCCGGAGACCATCAGTGCCGCGATCAACGAGCATGATCTAGTGGTGACGTCCGTGCTGTCCGGTAACCGCAACTTTGAAGGCAGGATCTCTCCCGACGTCCGCGGCAACTATTTGGCGTCGCCGCCTTTGGTTGTCGCCTATGCGATTGCGGGGACGGTCGATATCGATCTGACTTCTGATCCGTTGGGCCAAGACACTCAGGGCAATGATGTGTTCCTATCTGACATTTGGCCGAGTCAAGCGGAGATCGACGAGATCGTTAGCCGTGACGTGAGGAGTGAAGAGTTTCGTCACGAGTACGGCTCGGTCTTTGAGGGGTCCGACGAGTGGCGTGCGGTGCCTTCGAGTTCCGAGGCTTTGTATAACTGGGATACGGCAAGCACTTACGTGCAGGAGCCACCGTTCTTCATGGGACTCGGCTCTGAGATCGCTCCGATTCAGCCCATCGCGGGTGCCCGGGTACTGCTGAAGCTCGGCGATTCGATCACGACCGATCACATCAGCCCGGCAGGAGCCATTGCTCCAGAGACTCCCGCCGGCATGTATCTAACCGACAACGGTGTCGAGCGGCGTATGTTCAATAGCTACGGCTCGCGGCGTGGCAACGACCGGGTGATGACCCGTGGCACATTTGCCAATGTCAGGATCCGCAACCAGATCGCACCGGGAACGGAGGGTGGATTCACCACCGACTACACCGATGGCCAGGTGAAGCCTGTTTACGAAGCCAGCTTGAACTACAAGGCGGCGGGTGTTCCGCTTGTTGTACTTGCCGGCTCCGACTACGGGATGGGCAGCTCCCGTGACTGGGCCGCCAAAGGCACGTTCGAACTTGGCGTCAAGGCTGTGATCGCCACCAGCTACGAGCGGATCCACCGATCCAATCTGGTGATGATGGGTGTGCTTCCGCTGACATTCCCGGAAGGGGAGAACGCCGATTCCCTTGGTTTTGACGGAACCGAGGCTTTTGCGATCGATATCGACGACCAGCTTCAGCCACGTCAACCAGTTCGGGTTACCGCAACAAAGGGCGACGGCTCCGCGGTCGAGTTCATGGCGACGTGCCGTGTCGATACACCGGTCGAGGTCGAATACCTGCGCAACGGTGGCATCCTCCATATGGTGCTACGCCGGATGGCGGCGAGTTAGGAGACTGTGACTGCGGGAACGCCAGCAGAGATAGCTGCGCCGCGACTTGTTCTGACGCCGCTCCAGGTGAGCGACGCGGTCGAGATGGTTGCGGTGCTTTCCGACCCCGTGCTCTACGGCTTCACGGGTGGCGAGCCTCCGACTGTCGATGGTCTCACGGCTCAATACAAGTTCCAAGTTGCTGGTGCTCCGCGCGATGGCGAGGTTTGGCGCAACTGGATATTGCGTCTGATCGAGGGCGGCGCAGCCGTCGGTTTTGTGCAGGCGACCGTCATCGATGACGAGGCCGATATCGCCTGGGTTGTCGGAGTTGCCTGGCAGGGCAATGGCTATGCCAGTGAGGGTGCGGCTGCAATGCGGAGCTGGCTTGCCGAGGCCGGCGTTGAACGGTTTGCGGCCCATATCCACCCCGACCACGCTGCCTCGCATCGAGTAGCGACGGCGATCGGGCTGCGCCCAACCGGCGAAACCGACGATGACGACGAAGAGATCTGGAGCTCAGAGCCGGGTTAGGTCGTCCGCATGGGCTCGGTCACCGGACGCATGATCGGCTGCCGAACGCCGTCGAGGAGCTTTTTGGTTGCGTGAATGCTGTACACGGGCACCCTTGTCGCGCACGTGCTGTGGTTGACTCATATCGACGGGGTCGAATGCTCTGCATGACCTGGGGGACGGGGATCAGGCTCTATGGGGATCGCCCGCTGGTGGTGTAGGTGTGGCCGAGTGGGGTGGTGAATTGGTGGTCGCCGCCGGGTAGTAGTTGGTAGGTCCAGCCGGCGTCGTGGCGAATGATGTGGTGGAGGCGACACAATGGTCCGAGATCTTTGGTGCGGGTGGCGTGGGATTCGGCCCAGGTGATGCGGTGGTCAATATCGCAGTTGGTGGATGGCATGCGGCATCCAGGGTGGATACAGGTCGGGTCTCGTCGTTGAACGAACCGTCGTTGGCTAGCGTTTGGTCGGCGTTTGGTGGTGCCACCGTCGATGGCTTGTCCGGTGTCGGGGTCGTCGAGCGTCCAGCCCCACTCAGCTTGTTGTTGGTTATCAGCTACTTGGCGGGCGATGTCGGCGATGACGTGTCCATAGCCGGCGAGTTCGCCGGGGTGGTTGGCTAGTTTGGTCAGCGTGGCGAGGTCGGTGTGGATGTCGACTGTGCCCCGACCGGCCCGGGCGGCACTTCCGGTGCCTTCCAGGAGATCTAAGACCACGTCGGCTCGGAGTTGGTCCATGGTGCGGGTTTCGCCGGCACCGCGAAGTCCGCGGGCGATGTGGTTGACATGTTCATGCCGGCGGCGAGCCGATGTGGTGGCGGATCGAGGCAGAGCAGGGAGGCTGTTCCGGTGTCAGATGCTTCGGTAACAACACGCCTGTCGGCAACGGCATACTCGTAGCGGTCTTGGGCGTCTTGCGGGTTGACGTCGATACAGAGTTTCCGGAGCTTGGCGGCCAATTGTCCAGTGGTCAGTAGGGTCGCATCAGCAATGATCAAATCGACAACGTCACGGGCACCGACGATAGGTAGGTGCAAGGTGGTGTTGACAATGACTCTGGCTCGTCGCACGTCGATATGACCGGCACAGAGTGCGTCCCAGACCTGGGGGAGACGCCGTTTCAGTTCTAAGGCAAATGTCATTTCGATGTTTGCGGCCCGGCGAGTAAACCGGAGTGCTGCTGCGATTTCTGCAGCAGCGGCCTGTTCGACAAAGTCTGTTTCGATGTCGTTGCTGTCAAGGGCGTCAAGGACCGAGTTCATCGTGTGATAGGTCTGGGCTGCATAGTGCGACGCCATGCGCTGATGGGCCTGTAGCACCCGGATCCGGTCATAACCCGAGCATCGATCCAGGTCTATGTCATCGAGAGTCGCGCCCAACACACATCCCGGAGGGACTGCGTCCAGGTTCTCTGGTACCCACCCATCAATCATATCGAACATACGTTCGATCATGTCAACCACCGCTGACACGATCCGACGATACGGGAAGGTCAGCATCGCTGAGATGCGAGGCTGGGTCTTCTCGCACAATATGTGCCGATCTCGCTCAGATGTGTCGATGGGTGTTACTGCTCGGTATCTGGTGATCTCGGACGGGACGTACGCAGTGCGGAGGGCTGGAGCGGGTGAGCCTCCGCAGCTCCGTGCCTGTTGTCGATCCAACGTCGAACCGAAGCGAATCCGTATTCGGTCATCGCTTGTTCGATGTGACCAGACCTGAGTCAGAAGTCCAACTCCAGGATGGCTGTCTCATCGAATCCCCGGGCTACGACAAGGTATCTACCGTGGCCGCCGACGAGAATCCCGCCCCTAAAGATTTCGGCAGTCGCGCTTGGGTCGTCGATGGGTGCGATGTAGACGATTCGTTCCGAGCCATCACCGGGAGCGGCGGTGTAGGCGATCCATGAATCCCCGACGAGTAGGGGGAGGTAGGTGCGGGTCTCTGGACCCAACTGGGGTGGAGCGTGAGAGATCAACTCTTGATCTTCAGCGGCGTAGACATAGGCGGTCGGTCCGTGACCTGATTCGTTGGGGAGGACCATGGCGAGGAGCACTGCGTATCGGAGATCCGAGGAGACGCCGGTCAACAAACCCGGATCTGGTGCGGTCCCTTCCAGGTTGAGGTTCTTGAGAGGCGCCAAATCTGTGACGGTCTCGGTCTCCGAGTCCAGGGCAATCAATCGTCCAACCTCTGCAACCCCAGGCGCGGCGGACCCATCGGCCAGTCTTGAGAGATAGACAACCGTGGAGTCGCCGACACGAACCGGGTCTCCAAGCAAAGGACTCGGCGCATTGATCTCCCGCGTCTCACCATCGACCGATGTGATGTGCCATACCGGGTCCGGATAGTGGGAGCCCGGGTAATAGAGAACCTCGCTGCTGCCAACCCAAGCCGCCACGGGGGCGGGGCCGCTGCTCAGCACCGTCTCGACCTCGAGCGTGGCCACATCAAAGACGACAAGCTCAGCCTGCGGTAGGTTGAATTCAGGTGAATCTGCTGTCGATTCATGAGCCTGAGCCACGATCCGAGATCCGTCTGGACTCCAATGCGGAGAGGCGATGGCGTAGGAATCTGTGCATCGCATGTCGAGATCCTCGCTGGGCAGAGAATCAATCGCCAACGGCGACTCACCCCCCTCAAGGCCCGGGAGGGAAGGTATGTCGGCAATGCACCATCGGCCCTCCTCGATGACAACCGCTTGCTCACCGTCAGGCCCAATGAGCATGGGATGACCACCCGAACCGGCGTTCTCCAGCAACACACCACCGCCAATGACAGGTGTAGCCGTCCCCCCGTCGCTCAACAGTCCGACAACGAGCAGCACTCCAGCGGCAAGCGCAACAACGAACGCACTGGCAAAGATCATCTTCCGGCCCAGATCTTCGACCTTCACGTTTCGCCCCAATCCATGTACCGATTCATCACCATGGTACAAGAAATGGCATCCCTGCCCCGAGAGAGGCGCCCCGCCTAGCCCTAGTGTGCCGAGTGCACTGATGTCTCCGCCCCGCGTTCTAGGCCGAGGTGTTCGATGTCGGCGTTCAACGCCTCAGAGATCCGCAACCCATTCAACGCCAGCAGGCACGCCAACGCATGATCCCGACCGGCACAGAGTCCGGCTTGGACCAAGAACATGCCGAGTTCGTTACGATCCAACCCAGTAACACGGGATTCGTAGTCGACCCGGGGACGCCGCACATGAGCCGCCGGTGATCTCGAGATCAGTTCTTCCTCGAAGCAGTATCTGTAGAACCCCGCCACCGTCGATAGGCGCCTCGCCACAGTGGCTCTTGCTTTGCCGCCTTGTTCGAGGCTGCGACCGAACAGTTCGATATGGGCACGTCTCACCTCAAACACCCTGAGCTCGTGTTCGTCGCACCAGCGGAGCCATTGCCGTAGATCCAGGCTGTATGCCTGACGGGTCGTATCGCCATAGCCGGCCAGGAAGCCGGCAACAGCCTGCCGCACCGTAAACGAATCAAAATCCGGCGACACCACCGCCGGCACAAACGAAGTCTCTGTAGTTGTCATCATGGTTCCTTCCCCTCACCAGGAAACGAACCGACCTGCACCCCACCAAGTCAACACCCCAAACCACCAGAACGGACACCAGCTACAGAAATTGCTATTCAACGGATCTGGCCACCCTGGGTGACCGACGATCGCCAACGAGGCCGAGCGGCAGGTGCCGTTTTGGCGCACTCGGCGGAGTGCTCGTTTCCTTAACAGAATTGGTGATCTGCGTGGGTCTGGTTCGGCCACCGGCTTCTGATACTGGTATGCGGGTCAGTCGATGGTGAACTGCACCAAGGGCGCGTCCTTGACCCACCGTGGAAGGATATGGTCGGCCTTAGCCGGCTCGTTGTCCCAACTCTCGGTGAGTATTCGATACAGCACCCTCGCTCGCTCATCCTCGTTGGTGATCTCCTCGGCCGCGGCCGAAACGTCGGCGGTCAGGCCGCGCTTCAGGTGGACCGTGAACTCGGGATTGGCGTTCATGTTCGCCAGCCAGTCCCGTTTGAATCCCGGCTTACCCGTGATGTAGTAGCTCCCGTCGAAGTGATGGAAGACGATCTCAACCCGGTGATCTCCTCCGCTCCTCGCTCCGACCGTCGTGATATCGACGACGCCGCCGCCGTCAAGAGCGTTCTTGACTGCTTTATCCATACGGCTTTGAACCAGACTGAGAGTCGACGTATTCCTCGACCGCCAAGCCGTCCCTGCTAATCGGTACTTAGCCGGTGACAACAAACACAAGGACCCCTGCCACGACGACGAGAGTCGACACCGCAGCGAGAGTCGTGGCGGCATAGTTGCGGTTTCGGGCGGCTCCCAGCAGTATGAGGGCCGGAATCAGCCCCGCCGAAACCGCCCACCCGGCCCCTGCCGCGATCCCGCCCACAGCTACACCTATCACGGCGATGACCGCTGCCAATACCAGCATGATGGCGATCAGTCGACCTGATCGGGCCTCTCCGAGACGGACCCCCAGCACCCGTTTGCCGGCTGCGTTATCGGACTCAATATCCGGGAGTTCGAAAGCAAGCATCATCGCCATATGAACTGGGAGCAAGATACCGACTGCCCACCAAAGGGCGACACTTGCCGGTGCCTGCTGAACAGCCCACCCAATGACAGGAACCGCGACGACTACCACCAAAGAAGTCACCAGTTCACCCCAACCCGTCCCGAGCAGACGAATCGGGGGCATCGAATAACCCCAAGAGACGGCGAGGGTTATCAATCCGACGCCAGCGGCGAGCGGAGACCCAACGGCGACCACCGCAGCCAAGATCACTCCGATAGTCGTTGAAGCCCACGCCGCCCACAGAGCTACCTCAGGCTTGAGATCACCCGAAACCAGAACACCGCTCCCCCCGGAAAACATCGTGCGCCGGTCGACCGCCCGATCCACCTCACGATCCGCGTACTCGTTGACGAAGTGCGCCGTGATCTGCATAGAGGTGACCATGGCCTGTCCGAGTGCGTATTCGAACCAGGAGATATCGCCGGCCCCAGCCGAACCGAGCGCAAAGAGAAGCGCACCGCCCAACAGAAAGTGCGGCCGGCTCAGTTTCACGAACGCCAATAGAGGACCCATCCAGGGATTGTCGCACTTCGCACCCGCCGAACGCTCAAACCAACCCGGCCGGCGCTGTCCAGACCAGCGAACCGACCCTGCAGCCTCATGAGCTTCTCTCGCTCGACGAGCATGAGCCCGGTCCCGAGGAACCGTGGACACACGAAACCCCACCGCCCGGCCACCCACAGTGAACGCGGATGTGCCCACACTCGTGCCGTTTCCGAGCAGTCTCGGAAATGCTCGCTCGTGCACCATATTTGGTGATCGGAGCGCCCGGCGGCACCGATCTGTGTGGTGCGCCTTGTGTGTGGGTCGAGACCGCTGAGTGCATTCGGAACCGGGTCGACGACGACCTACCATCACTCGTCGAGTCAAGCTTACTTGACACCATTCGTGTGACGATCAATAATGCTGCGTGTCAAACAACCTTGACTAAAAGACAAGTAGAGCAGGCTTATGAATGAAGCAAAGAAGACCCATTGGGCAGCCACCGAAAGAGACCAGAAGAACCAACGCCACATCATCCTCTGGTCCCTAGCGTGGATCCTGCCGTTTCTAGGAGTGAACCTAGCGATCGAGAACGATTGGATCGGAAGCGATGCTCTTGCGCTGGCGGCGACAATCGGGGTCACCGTGCTTGGCCTGGGAGTCCTGCTCGCCTATCGCAGATTCCTGAGGAACGCAGATGAGCTAATGCGAAAGATTCAGCTCGACGCCCTAGCACTGACAGTCGGTGTCGGTGTTGTCTCTGGTTTCAGCTACACCCTGCTCGAAGGTGCGGGAATCGTCGCTGAAGCTGAGGCGATGACTCTCATCATGGTGATGGTGGTCACCTACATCACAGGCGTGGTTGTCGGTCAACGACGCTTCTCTTAGGGGATCCCGTGAAAAATCGACTCAAGGTGCTGCGTGCCGAGCGTGACTGGACCCAAGCCCAGCTTGCCCAAGCTCTCGAAGTGTCACGCCAAACCGTCAATGCCATAGAGACAGGGAAATTCGACCCGAGCCTCCCGCTGGCATTCAGGATCGCACACCTCTTTGAGGAGCACATCGAAGAGATCTTCGAACCCGAATAGCGTCATCAGACCCACACAAAGAGCACCGCGCCCTCGATGAGATCTCAGGTACCCACCGCGATCCAGCACCGATCGATGGGATGGCTCCCAGAGGCTGAGCATCACACGGTGGGTGTTCGGGACCCCGCCCCGCGAGGTGCCGTTATGTGCGGCTTGCCCGTGCTTATGATGGCTGGATGGGAGACCCGTTCGTACCGCTGGGCTTCGAAGTCCCGGATTCCTACGCCTGGTCGCAGTTCCGCCTGGAACCGTTGGGCGAGAAGCACAACGAGCGGGACCACGACGCTTGGATGGCGAGTATCGGGCATATCCGTTCCACTCCCGGATTCCCTGATGGGAACTGGCCGGCGGAGATGTCCCTGGCCGACAACTTGGAAGACCTCGTCCGGCATGCCAATGACTTCGAGTCCAGAGCGGGGTTCACCTATTCGATCCTCATTGGTGAGGACGTGATCGGTTGCCTATACATCTACCCCTCCGGCGATCCCGGCTATGACGCCGACGTCAGCTCATGGGTGCGTGAGAGTCATTCCGAGTTGGATGTGCCGGTTTGGGAGGCATTGTCTACATGGATCGATGAGGCATGGCCGTTCTCGAATCCGTACTACGCCGCGAGGGTGTAAGCCGCTCCTGAGTGCCGACATCGGGCGGCTACGACTCACCATCCACCCTGCGACGGGCCAGAGCCAACGACCTCGGTGATGATCATTCCGTCGGGAATGTCGTGGTATCTGGATAGCCTGACTCCATCAGGGATCGCTAACGTTCTCGAAATCTCGAAGAAGTCAGTCTCCACTCACAACCTGGCCCGCCGCATTGCTAGTTGGTTGGGGCCAACCCCCGCACCTCGTCCCATATCCGGCAGTCGTGACAACCGCCGGTTCACTGTCGGCGCGACGTGTGAGGAAGCAGGTGAGGTCACGCCCGGTGGTCGATGAGCGCTCGGCGAACCGAGCGCGGAAGTGCCGATATGTGTGGCTCTTAATCGAGGACCAAGACCAGTCTTTTGCGCGAGCGGTGCCGCCTCCGTACGCTGGGCGCTATGGAACGAATTCGATCTTCAGCCTTGCAGGTCGGACTGGCGATGGGCTTGTTCTTCGCCGTCGTCGGAACGATCAACGGCAACTACGGACTCATTGGGTTGGGAGTGGTGATCGCGCTCGTCGGTTTTGTAACCCGCGAGACGGACGACGGCTAGCCCTCGGTTGGAGGTGCATAAGTGCCGGTCGTCGCACTCACGGGACCACCAACGGCCCCTCCCCCCGAACAGATCACCCACGACCCAGCGCGTTATCGAGCACCTCAATCCGAGCAGAACCGGCAATCCTGAGCGGCACGCTTCCTACGCAATCAGCTCGATCTGGAAGGATATGTCGGGAAGATGGCGGCAGCGGCGCTGAGGGCTGCGGGTTGGTCTTCCGCTGTTTAGGCCTGCCGGTCATTCGCAGCCTCCGTTTCGCGATGCCGCCAGGTCGTAGCGATGCGGTCACCGTTGTTCTGGTCGCTGCGGATCAACACATCGAGCGCTCGGAAACTCGAAGCGTCCGAGTTCCAGGCTGACCGGCTTGTCGGAGTTCTATGCCAAACTCACCATAATTGACAATATGTTGTCGTATTGGTAAGGTGTTGTCAATATATCGAGGGAGAGGAAAATGACAATGGAGACCATTCACGTCGCTATCTACGATACGTGGGCCGACTGGGAGGCAGGGTTCGCCCTCGCTCATCTGGCATCGGGAGACTGGCAGCCGGAAGGGCGCAAATATCGCATCGTGACCGTTGCTGAATCGCTCGACCCAGTCAGAACCAAGGGCGGCATGACGCTCGTCCCGGACATCATCATCGATGCGCTGGACCCCAGCGAGAGCTCTATGCTCATCCTGCCTGGAGCGGACAACTGGCTCGCAGGAGCCAACATGGCGCTTGTCGGGGTGGCGGGCCGATTCCTGGAGGCGGGAGTACCGGTTGCGGCCATCTGCGGTGCCACCATCGGGCTCGCCCGCGGTGGCCTCCTCAACGACGTCGATCACACCTCGAACGCTCCGCAACTCCTCGAGTCCCCGGAGTACACGGGTCCCGATCGCTACCAGCCCGACCTGGCAGTGCGGGACGGAAGCCTCATTACCGCGAGCGCGATTGGCCCAGTCGAGTTCGCCAAAGTGATCTTCGATGCTCTCGAGTTCTACCCTGAGCCCACTAGCGACAACTGGTACTTGCTGTACGGGAAGAAGGAGGCGGCCGGCTTCTTCGGCCTCATGGAAGGAATGTCACATGGCTGAGGAGTCACAACTCGGCGGCGAATTCACCCTCGCGATCTTCAAGCTCAACGGACAGATGCTGGCCGCAGGAGAGAAGCTCGCTCGTCCCGCCGGGATCACCGTGGCATGGTGGCAGGTGTTAGGGGCTGTACTACG
This sequence comes from uncultured Gemmatimonadales bacterium, assembly GCA_964195945.1. GTDB lineage: Bacteria > Actinomycetota > Acidimicrobiia > Spongiisociales > UBA5794 > JAAETI01. Next base: position 36,820 of record CAXMRC010000204.1, on the reverse strand, counting down.
ACAGCCCCTAACTGCAGTCGGGATCGCCCGCCAGATGGGCATCACCCGACAGGCGGTGCAACGCATCGCCAACCGGCTCATCGACGAAGGGCTCCTCGAGGCGTCACCCAATCCGGCGCACAAGAGATCCCCTCTCCTGGGACCGACGCCCAACGGGCGCGAGGCGGTCAAGCAGATAGCGCCGCAACAGACCGAGTTCTCGAAACGGATGATCGACGCCTTCGGCCGGGACGAGTTCCAGCGACTCATCGGCGAGCTCCACCGGATTGCAGATGTCGTGGACGAGGTTGGCCCCCAACGCGAGCCCGCTGCAGCCGTACTCCCGCACTGAACCGGATTCTCTCCGACAAACTTGCTCCAGAAACAAGAGTCGGGGCGTCGTCCATTGCCTTGAGGTCCTGAGCGCTGAAGAGATCGCGGTAGCGATCGAGGGCTTCCGTTTCCTTGGACTTACCGACGCAGGTGCCGTGATGAACGAGGCTGCCTCCGCTTCGCTCGATCGTCTTCCACTTGATGAGGCCGAGCGAACCGAGACCTACTTGTACGAGAGTTATGGGCGATGCAAACCGTCGGACCGAACCATCGCAGAGGCGTTCGAGAGGAAGCTTTCCGCTGCTCCAGACAACTTCGCGCTGCCGACTTGACCGGGCCAGACTGCTCAACCCGCCACCTCAAACTGGAAGGATATGTCGGGAAGATGGCGGCAGCGGCGCTGAGATCCCCCGTGGGGTCTTCCCGGTCGATACCCACATCGTCGCGCTACTCGATCCCGAGCGGACAAGTGAATACCCGACGCAGTGGCGTCCGCAGAGCAATATGCTGTCGCGACGGCACAGTGGAGAATCGAATGGCAGGATCCATCCATGAATGAAGAAGGACAGACGGGCCGAGGCGTATCCGAACGAATCATCCGTCAACTGCGGGAGACGATGACAATCGACAGGGTCTATGGCGAGCCGATCGAAAGGGCAGGAACAACCGTCGTTCCGGTGGCATCGATCCGGATCGGTGGAGGTGGAGGTGGTGGCGGAGGCATCGACGCCAACGACAACTCCGGCTCAGGCGAGGGAGGAGGGTTCGGCGCCGTGGCCCGACCTGTAGGTGCATACGTTATCAAGGAGGGAAGCGTTCGATGGAAGCCGACCCTCGACGTGAACCGGTTGGTTGTGGGACTGAACCTGACCGCAGTGGCCTACTTCTTCTTCGCATGGCGAATCGAACGAGCCAGGGCTAGGCGCCGATAACCTGCCACGTTTCGGTCAAGGCGACATGAGTGCTGGCTCCCACAGAACGCGACCATCAGTGAGACGTCGAGGGCTTCGGTCAACAAGGAATTGGTCGAGAGGTAACGACCCCAACGCGGTGCTACTCAACCACCCTCAGCTGGAAGGATATGTCGGGAAGGTGGCGGCAGCGGCGCTGATGACAGCGGGTGGATCTTCCCGCGCCAGAGGTGAGCCGATATCGGACGGGTAGTCAATCGGAGGTGTTATGGGTCCCGGTTTGGTGATCGGGGACGCGTGGGGTCGGTCGTAACAGACGATGACCGATGGGCGGCTTATTGGTTCGCGTCGCGAGGCGTTGGTAATAGCGGGTCGTTCGGCGACCTAGCCGACCCGCTGGTCATCTTGCGGGCTGTGCGCGACGTGGTGGCTGGAGCGAAGCCGTCGGGACGGACGTCGCCGGGGACTCAGTCGAGCGAGAACGGCGGGTACTCATCCGTGAGCAGCATGCCGTAGGCATTGACCTTCACTCCGAGGCGGAGAGCCTTCACCACAAAGCCACGCAGGCCATCGGGCCACGACCCGGTGAACAGAACCGCAAAGAAAGCGATGAACCACAGGATCTCAGCAACCAAAAAGATGATCATTAAGAAGATCCACGCAGGGATGGCCCACAGGAAGCGCAGACCTACGGTGAGCCTGTTGCGGTCCTCGAGGGCCGGCGTGAAGTCGACCGATACCGGAGTGCCACCGGGCTCCGCGGCAGTCGCTGTGAAGTCGAAAGGTGGGAATTCCTCGTGGAGAAACCCGGCGAACGCCATGGTCCGCATGTTGTAGCGAAGCACCATCGACTGCGTGTTGGCGAGACCCTCTGAAAGCTTCCCGGTGAACACGATCGAGAACCAAGAGATGATCGCGACTACACCCCCGACAACTGCCAGCACGTAAAGCACAACGATGTGGGGAATCGCCATCAGCCACTGCACTAGAGGACGCCAGTTTTCTATCTTGTCGGGCGTCTCGACTTCGAATGCCGCCGGATATGTCATATGGGCTTCCTTTCGTTGTGTTGGTGCAACCACTCGCGACAGTGGCGCCGACCGCCCCAGCAATGTCGGATACGAGTCACACGACCTGGCAGTTTATGCGATAGCCCTTCAAGCGGATTCCGGTGCTTTGCGGCCATCTGGCCTCCAATCGTGTCGACTCTCTCATGAGGAAATGTGCGATCGGGTGCTGCGCTGGGAAGAAGCCATCCACGACCATCATCGTACGCCGGACACGACATGACCGCCAGTTTGTCCTTGCGATACCGCCGCCCATAATCACGCCCACCGAAGTCCCACCGATCCACTCCGCGCACCCCCGAATCCGCAGTACCGAGAATGCGCAGTACCGAGAATGCGTGTCACCTACATCGCAACCTCAATCTGGAAGGATATGTCGGGAAGATGGCAGCAGCGGCGCTGATGGGCGGACGAGGATCTTCCCATGCCAGCTGCTGATTGTGCGGACATCGAGGGCCGGCAACTCCCTGAGCGCATCGTGACGACCGGCGTTGGATCCAGCCGGATCGGCGACGGCCGGTGGGCGAGTTGACCGCACATGACCCTGCCCCGCCTACCGTCCGACAATGCAGCTAGTCCTTCTGCATCCGGTTCCCGAGTTTGCGTATCTCCTCGACCAAGTGTTCCGTATCCGAACGATCCCCGAGTCTGCGTATCTCCTCGATTAGTCGTTCGGTATCCGAACGATCTCGGAGCTCGTCGATTTCGCCGATTAGCCGTTCCGTATCCGGACGACCTCGGAGCTTGCGTATTTCGTCGACAAGCCTCCCCGTCGCTGGCCAGGTCTGTTTGTGGTTGCTTGATGATTGCATGGGTTCGTCTCCAAGACTCGAAGATGGGACTGGGTACTGGAACACGTGATCGAGCGGGACGTTGAACGCGTGGGCGATCTGGAACGCCATCTCGAGGGACGGTGAGTACCGGCCACGCTCGACGGCGATGATGGTCTGGCGCGTCACGCCGATGCGCTTGGCGAGGTCCGCCTGTGTCATCTCGCTGTGCTCAAACCTGAGGGACCGAATCGAGTTGGTGACCTTCGTTGGCTTCACCATCGTTACGAGACCCTCCCTACTCCGGTTAGTTTCGCTACTGGTACTTCTATGTAAAACATTGTTGACATCAGGGAGGGAAGTGTATAGCAACGCTGACATCGTGTCAAAGTTTCTTTACCTTGTCGAGATCTAGACGTTATGTGACTACGTCGCAACCGCTATCTGGAAGGATATGTCGGGAAGATGGCGGCAGCGGCGCTGATGGTTGCGGTGGGTCTTCCCGGAGTCAGATGCCTGCTCGATGTGGAGCGATGCAGACCTCGTGATTCAGTCGTTGCGACCGCTCAGAGCCAGTTGTGCACCCAGCAGGATCATGACGGTGCCTCCGCCCGCCCCGAGCCATTCGAGACGCCTTGGTGACCGCACTAGCCACTGCCGGGCGGTGCCTGCCGCGACACCCCACAGGCTGTCGGAGACAAGAGCGATCATCACGAAAATGATTCCAAGCAAGGCCATCTGAATCCCCGCCGGCGCACCCCCGGGGGTAATAAACTGCGGCAGAATCGCGGCAAAGAACACAATCGCCTTCGGGTTGGCGATTCCTACGATGAATCCCTCGATGAATACCGCCCGGCTTGAGTCCCCCGCTTTGGTCCCGTCGAGTGCGCTCCCGAGTCGACCACGGTGCCGAATCGCCTGGATGCCAAGCCACACCAAGTAGACGGCTCCGGCAAACTTGATTATCGCAAATAGCGTGATCGAGCGTTCGACTATCGCTCCGAGGCCAACCGCTACCAGAAGCAACTGGACGTACACCCCGGTGGCGTTTCCGAGCACGGTTACAAGTGCGGCCCGTCTCCCCAGAGCCACGGCTCTGCTGACGACGAACATCACGCTCGGCCCCGGTACAAAGATGAGTACGAACGAAAGGGCCGCAAATGCAGAGATCGAGCTGAGTGGAGGCATCGCAGGAGTATCGCGGCTGGTACTCATAATGCAACCCCTACCCCGCCCACGCATCAAAGCATCGAGCATTCTATAAGGTCACGACGACCTCGATCTGGAAGGATATGTCGGGAAGATGGCGGCAGCGGCGCTGATGAATGTGCGTGGATCTTCCCGCCCTCATCTGTACCGATGTGCGCGAGCGCTTGTGACCCGAGCGCGGGTCTGTCTATGGTCGTAGGGTGGAGATCAAGCTTGGGTTGCAGTTGTGGAATCAGGTGTATTTGTGGCCTGAGGCTCGCAACGCTGCCATTCGCGCCGAGGCCTTGGGCTATGACAATCTGTGGACTTGGGAGCACGCCTTGGCGTGTATGGGGGCCCCGGATCAGGACACGTTCGATGCATACACGCTGTTGACGGCGTGGTCGCAGGTGACATCGAAGGTGGGGTTGGGCGTTCTCGCCGGGGCGAATACGTTCTGGAATCCTGGTCTGTTGGCGAAGAAGGTCACGACGCTGGACCACGTTTCCGACGGCCGAGTGATTCTTGGCATTGGTGCTGGTTGGTTCGAGCCGGAGCACACTTCGTTCGGAGTCGAATTCGGCTCAGGGTTCGGCGATCGATTGGCGTGGCTCGATGAATCGGTGGGGGCGATGCGGGGTCTGCTTAACGGCGAAACCGTTACATCGCCAAACGATGGTCATTACTCGCTCCGCGAGGCGAGACTGTTGCCGCGGCCCGTGCAGGATCGTGTACCCATCCTCATCGGTGGGGGTGGCGAGCAGAAGACCCTGCGAACCGTGGCTCGCTACGCCGACATTTGGAATTGGGTCGCGACCGAAGATCTCGATCGGATGCGACACAAACATGCGGTGTTCGTGCAGCGGTGTGAGGAGGTCGGTCGCGATCACACGGAGATCGAAAGGTCCGCGTTCCTGAGTCCGGTGATTCGCGATACCGAGGACGAAGCAATGCGGTTCTTCCGCACCCAGATGGAGGCGAACCGGCTCGATGACTCTGTTCTCGATGATGCCGACATCTATGTGACGACGCCGGAACGGATGACCGAACTGATGATCGCGTGGAAGGAAATCGGCGTCACGAGCTTCATTGTGGAAATCGCATCGCCCTTTGATGACGAGACCGCAGAACGGTTCGCAACCGAAGTCCGGTCACAAGTGAACGCTGGATGACTTATTCCGCCCTCGACCCGAGCGGACAAGTCCACCCACCCACCCAAACGGCCATGTCGAGCATGCGCCTCACCTACCCCACCACGTCCATCTGGAAGGATATGTCGGGAAGATGGCGGCAGCGGCGCTGAGGGTCCTATGCAATCGCGGGATAGCAGCTTGTCCGCAGCCAAGCCGTGATCTGAGTCTGGTGCTCGGAAGTCACGCCTTGTTCGTGTCGGTCTCCCGCGAATCCGCGGCTGGTGTCTCAAGCGAGTCGCGTAGCTCTGCGGCGTCCGCACCGACCTGGATGAGCACACAGTGGAGGTACGTGACTCCCTGAGACTATGTCTTCAGTATCATCTGTTTCATCGCCGAGAACAGCGGCCACGCATCAGATTCGGTGTTGCCGAGCAGGGTCAACTCGATATGATCGGCGACGAAGTGCACGGATGCGTACGCGACTCCGGGATCAGCGCCCGTGCTGGAGTAGCGTGAGACCGCTCCGTCTTTGACCGCCATCCAGAGGCCGTATCCATAGTGGCGTTCATCGTCAGTGTCTGGATTCACGGCCACATGGGGATGCAGGAATCTTGCGGTCATTTCCGCATCGATGAGCCGATGTCCGAAGAGCGCATCCCAGAACGATGCCATGTTTGGTGCAGTGACGAAAGCGCCCCCGTCGGGCATTCCTTTGATTGTTATCTCATAGATATTGGTACGTCCATCACCCAGATAGCCGTACGCCGTCCGCGCTGGCAGATCGTTCATCTCGAAGAAGCCAGCATCTGTCATTCCTGCACGGGCGAACACGTGATGCTCTATGTAGTCCGTGTATGCCATGCCGCTGACGGCCTCGATGGCTAGGCCGAGGAGCACGTATCCGCCGTTGTTATAGCTGAAGCGCTCACCCGGCGAGAACTTCATCGGCTCGTTCTGGAACAGAGGCAGGAGATCTGATGGAGAGCGTACGCGATAGACCGGAAGATCATTGAATGTCGCACCGAAATCAGCTTGTGCGTCCAGATCTTCCTCGTCGAAGTAGTCCGGCGCCCCGGAAGTGTGCGTCAACAAGTGGTGGATAGTGATCGCAGGATCGAAACGGGGGAAGACCTTATCGACCACATCCACCAACCGAGTTTCTGGCGATAGCTTGCCGGCTTCGATCAATTGGCACACGGCAACCCCGGTAAACGTTTTGGTCCCGGATGCCGTGCCAAAGCGCGTTGAGTGGGTGTTCGGAATTGCATTGGCGCGGTTCGCATAGCCGAAAGCGCTCGCGAACACCGTTTCGCCACCCTCGCGCACCTGAACCACGCCAGAAAACGGCTGTCTTGCGTGCTGTTCCCGAACAATGGAATCGATCTGCGCAATATCCAATGGCACGATTAACGCTCTCTTCTGGGACCCCGATTTAGGAAAGAGCCTAGGACGCCTAGGTGTACGAGACCCGGCGAGGAATGGGAAGACCATCCTGGGGAGCACGGAACGAGATGACGTGCCCCCATCGAACACAACGGGTGGGTTTCACGCCGCCACCTCAAACTGGAAGGATATGTCGGGAAGATGGCGGCAGCGGCGCTGAGACCGGGCGCGGATCTTCCCTGTCTGATCGATCGACACCGCATCGTCGAAACACCGCAGCTATGTTCACGACATGAGAGTCGGACTAATCACGCAACTCCATGGCCGACCGGACAGCAATCCACCGGCGCCCTCGTGGGAATCGGTCAGCGAGAGGGCGACCACCGCAGAGGTTGTGGGATTCGACATGTTCGTGTTCGAGGATGCGCTTCTGTACCGGGGCCAGGAGGCGACGGATGGGGTGTGGGAATCCATGTCGATCGCAGCAGCGGTCGCGGCGACGACCAGTCGCATCGATCTGGGGCAGTCGGTCGTCAACTCCCCGTATCGCTCTCCAGCTATGACTGCGAAGATCGCGGACACGATCGACGAGATCTCCCAAGGCCGGTTTGTGCTCGGCATTGGAGCAGGGAACACAGCGGATTCTGATTACGAAGCGTTCGGGTTCCCAATAGGCAAGAGGTACTCGCGGTTCGCCGAGGCGATCCAGATCATCCACGGCCTCCTTAGGAACGGAGCGATCGATTTTCGAGGCGAGTTCTACACGGCCAAGCAGGCTGAGTTGGTGCTGCGCGGTCCCCGTCCGGAGGGTCCGCCAATAAACATCGCTGCGGGTGGGCCAAAGATGTTGCAGCTCGTCGCTAGGTACGCCGATGCGTGGAATTGGTGGGGCTGGGACGAGACGCTTGAACAGATCCACAAACGACTGGGACCGATCATTCAGCTGCTAGAGCAGGCTTGTGAGGCCGAGGAACGTGATCCTTCCACGTTGGGAAGGACCTTCGACATGTACACGGTTGTCCCCGAAGGCTTCAGCGGCGAGGCTGCACAGGCTGAAGGTCTCGACATGAAACAGCCGGTGACCGGTACATCCGAAGCGATCGCCGCGCATATCCTCTCTATCGGCGAGCTCGGGTTCGAAGAAGTCAGGTGCGACGTGTTTCCGAAGACGACCGCCGCAGTGGAAGCCATGCAGCCTGTCGTGGAGATCGTCCACGCTGGCTGAACGGGGACTGCGATTGTTGCCGCGTCTGTCTTCGCCGGCAGTCGCCTTCGCTGGAGCCCCTCGCTGCTACCCCACAACCTGAATCTGGAAGGATATGTCGCGAAGATGGCGGCGGCATCGCTGAGGACATTGTGAGTCTTCCCGCTCTTTCGTGGGGGTGTGTAGGCGGTAGAGCCGCGGCATCGTCAGTGCACTCATGAGGCGATCTACATCGTGGAGGTGACATCGGCCGCGCGTGGCTTCAATCATATTCAGAAAAGAGCAACGTCGTGACGGCGGCAACGATTGTGGCCGAGATACCGAACACGGCGATGCGTTGGGGGTTGGCTCGTTCCAGGCGCGTGCTATCGACATGTTGGCCGGCTCCGACAACGACCCGTGGACGAACAGCGCAACAAGGCGGACGTTGCCAGCGAGCGGCCGCCGGTTCTACAGTGAGTGCAACGATGCGTAGGGGTCGGCTGATTGGGCGGCTCCGGGACCAAGAACCACTGAAGAGGAGCGATGAATACCGTGGGGTATACGAGCTTATTGGTGGCGCCGGCTCTGACATTGACGGCATGTGCCGACGGCGGAGCGACCGCAACGACGGTTGCGACGACAACCAGCACTGTGTTGAGCGAGACTACCGCTGTTCCCGAGTCCACGGCTGTTCCCGATCAAGACCGCCGTGTCGTCAGCTTTGCAGACCTGTCTACCGGCGGGTGTTTCAATGCGCAGGACGTCGACGTTATGCAAACAGCTTTCGATGTGAATGTGGACGTCGTCAATTGCATCTGGGCCCACGAGGCCGAGGTTTACGCCAGCTACGTGTTCACTGGGGTCACGGGTTTCCCAGGTGATGAAGCCCGAGATACGGTCGACGAGTATTGCGACTTGGAGTTCGTCGAATTCGTCGGGACCGCGATCGACTACTCGTCGCTCTTCATCTGGTCGATTCTGCCGACTCGAGAAGACTGGGACGAAGGGATCCAGATCGCGGCGTGTGTCTTGGCTGGCTCCAGCGAGGACAATCTGCGCGGGTCCGCCTGGCACCAGGGCTGGTAGCCGCGGCAGTTCAGCTCATAGTCTCGCTCGGAGGGCTTCCATAGTCACACCACCGGATTAGGGACAACGTCCCCGCTTGTCACACCTAGGTGACTTCGAGGGCCGCGCCCGGCGGCCAACTCCACCCTGAAATCATCGGTTGCTTTCGTAAAGAGGCGCTGAGGCACCGCCCACCGACCTCTACGAATAGCGGCCACAGCCGAACAAGGAATCATCCAGAGGACACCGCAATCTGGAAGGATATGGCGGGAAGATGGCGGCACGGGCCCTGAGATACGAGGCTGGGTCTTCCCACAGTCTGGGTCACTGTTCGTGACCGGCCTGTGTGCCTCGTTTCGCTGCTCGTCTGACTCTTTCGCTTCGATCTGTCAGTAGCCGCAGGCGCAGTTCGTCGAAGTGGTTTCGCGAGCGATCACTTTGCGGAACTCAGTTGTCGATCGCTCATCGGTGATCAGTTCGCTCAATGCAGCGGCGGACGTGTCCGCCCGGCGGGTCAACTCGACGCCTGTCCCGAACGAGAAGGGATCGTCTTGGGCATGGAGTCTTGGCAGTATCAGGTCCGGGACTTTGGCGAGGGTCGCCGGCTTGGTCGCTGGATTCCGCACGACCGCACCAACCACCTCGGCGTCGGCATTGGATTCAATGGTGGCGGGTAGGAGTGAACCGAGTACGCCTGACGGCGTGTTCGGGTTTGCCGCCACCGCTGTCCTCACGAAGCTGTATGAAGAGTCGCAAGCTCTCGGAGTTGATCCGGTGTCGCAGTCGCCGATTGCGCAAGCTCAAGATAATCCTTGGGTCCATGGAACTCGTGTGGTTCGCTTCATGTTCCAACGTTCGTCGATTCGGCTGTTCGTCGCAAGCCCGGGCACCATCGGCCTCGACCTTCAAGCTGCGACCCATATCTGGAAGGAAATGTCGGGAAGATGGCGGCAGCGGCGCTGATAGCTCGGGCGGATGCTCCAGCACGGCCGCACACCCTTGTACTCAGGGGCGGGAAGGTCCTGTCGCTAGCGCCTCATGCGGGTAGTCCGTCGTGCGTCTCTGGAACGACAGAATCTCTGGCTTTTGGATAACGCCGCGGTCGATGACCACAGCGCGTCGAATCGTCTCGTTCTCGTTCCAGACGTCCCGGCCTCCCAATACGGTCGGTAGATGAACGAGCAGCGCTGCTGAGATCGTCCGGGAGGCGCTCTCCCAGAGGTAGCTGGGCGTGTGATCCACGGCGTAGTAGTCAATCGATCCGACCTTGAACATTGGTTCATCGAAGGTGGTCGGCTTAGCGAACGAGAACCCCATGCCTTCGTCGCAGCTGACATCGATGATGAGACAGCCCCGCTTGAGGCGCGATATCTCCGCCTCGGTGACGAGCATCATCGGTTGATCGGGGTTCTGGAAGATTCCGTTGACGATGATGTCGGCCTCGCCGAGCAGGTCGAGAAACGGTCGTTCTGTGCCGTCGTGGTCCACGACCACCTGCCGCTCACCGTCTTCGGCGTTCGAGCGCAAACGAACATATTCACAATCGAGCACCTCCTCTCGCACTTCGTGATCGGGGCGTTGGATGCAGATGGTGATGTCTCTGAATCCGCGAGCCTTGAGTGCGTAGATCGCTCCCCTGCTCACCGCACCGAAGCTGATAATGACAGTCTTGCGCTGGTCTCCGTAGTGGCCGTCGATGCCCTTCAATTGCAGTGCATGCAACACAGCGCTGTAGCCCGCCAACTCGTTGTTCTTGTAGAACGTATGCCTGCCGACCTGTCCATTGGGTCCCCAAACGAACATGTCCTCGAACGCGATCAGCGTCTGCCGACGATCGATCGCTACCTGGGTCAGAGCCTGCTGCTGAACACAATGTGGCCAGCCCCACAGGACACCACCTTCACAGAGAGTTTCGAGGTCCTCCACGCCGGGCTTCGGAAGCACGACCGCGCCGAGATCCGCCAGTAGCTCGCGCCGTGTTGCGATTCCACCAGTCTGCCGAGCGATCTCCTCATCCGCGATACCAAGTGACGCTCCATAACCCTTCTCGAAGATCAGCTGGCGCCGCACCGGTTCCGGCAAGCGTGGCAGATGATCCGGATGGATCGGAATACGCCTCTCGTTGGCCTTCTGTGATGACCCGATGACCCCAAGTTTCAGCACTGAGTTCCTCTCGCTGCCACAACCTGTGGCTCGCTACAAACGCGAGGCTAATCCGGCCTCCGCGCATCACCTTATCCCTCCATCGGACCCTGGATAGGCGATATCACGCATTCGGGCTCATACCTGGCAGCCATTGGGGTCGACCCGGAGCGGCAGGGCGAAGGGCTGGGTTCGAGCCTCGTACGGTCGGGGATACGCAGAGCGGACCATGAGAACACTTCGGTCTACCTGGAAACGGAGACCGAAGGCAATGTTGGCTTCTATCAGCACCTCGGATTCGAGTTGATCGAGCAGATCACTGCCGTGGGACTGGACCTTTGCGTGTGGCTGATGATGAGGCGTCCCCCCTCCCTCGGTACATAACCGGCCAATACCGAGCAGACCAACGCCTACATTGCAACGACGATCTGGAAGGATATGTCGGGAAGATGGCGGCAGCGGTGCTGAGGGTCTGGGGACGTGACCGCTCTCGCAGCGACGCGCTCATTCTGATTCCCGATCCGACGGGCAGAATCACATTCGTCCGGTGATCAGAATGAGTCGCCCAGACTGATGCCGGGCGAACGGCCCGCAAGGCCGGCACTTCGACAGTATCAAGCCCGTGCCGTTGTCAACAGCGCTTGAGCGCACCATTGCGCAGTTACGAGGTGGCTATGCCCGCGAAATCAGGAGGAGAGTTCTCGAAGGTAGAATCGCTCCATGCCCTCTGACTCGGTGACGGTTCGCTCTGCTCTCCCCACAATCGATGAGGGATTGTTGTTTGCCCGGTATCTCAACGTGGCAGCCGACGGTGCCTTTCGAGCGCTGTTGGGCAGGGATTATGACCGAGTGATTGGGGAGGCATACCTGAGTCCCGGTCACGATTTGTCCTATGAGACCGCCGTGTTCGCCGAACGGTCAGGTCGTATCGCTGGAATGGCGTCGGGCTACACGTCACAGCAGCGTGAGCAGTCATCGGAGGAGCCGCTACGCCGGGCTGCCGGATTCCGGATGGTTCGAATGGCCGCTATCTCGATGCTTGGACGTGGCATGAAGAGGTTCATCAAATCCGTCCCTGATGGCGACTACTACCTCCTTGCCGTCGCCGTAGACGACCAGTATCGAGGAGCCGGTATCGGTTCGACGCTCCTCGATTACTCCGAGGGCGGGGCCCGTGCTGCGGGGTGTACTCGTATCGTTCTCGATGTTGCGGAGAGGAACGCGGGTGTCCGTCGGCTCTATGAGGGCCGCGGGATGGAAGTCGAGGCCAAATCCCCGTCGATCCTGTTTGTTCGCAGCACCCGTGCCTGCCGGATGGTCAAGCCGCTTTGACCGAAGTCTTCCACCCTCGGCAATTCAGACGAGTCGGTTTCGCTTTGCAGCAACCTCAATCGTGAACCCGATCGCGGGAAGGTTCGAACAAAGGCGCCCAACTTGCTTCTGACCAAGAATTCCTAGTCGTCTGGCTGGATCGCTCAAGGAATGCGCAGACCCCGAGTGGGCTTCCACCCGTAGCGCAGGCGTTGCACGCCATCGCGGCGCACAAGAAGAAAATTCGATTCTTTCTACCGTCCGGCGAACGCCGATGTGGTCACCCAACGAGCCCTCCGGTAGACTTTGTATTGCAGCGACATGAGGAGGTAGACCGTGGTCACACCGCCCGATTCCTACGCAGCCCGACTCGACATCGACTACCCAGAAACGCTTGACCGAGTCACGACATTCTTCCGAGTGATCTGGATCATCCCGATCGGTGTCATTCTGTCCATGCTCAACAGCGGTGGGCTGTGGATCGCAACCGCCCTGATGATCGTGTTCCGGATGCGGTACCCACGCTGGTGGTTCGACTTCGTTCTAGAACTGACGCGCTTTGGAGCGCGGGTAGGTGCCTACCTTCTCCTGCTCATGGACAAGTATCCGTCGACCGTTGACGAGCAGTCGGTGCACCTCGAGATCGACTACCCCGACGTTGACCAAGACCTCAATCGTTGGCTGCCGTTGGTGAAGTGGCTGCTCGCCATCCCTCACTACATCGTGCTCGCCGCACTGACGGTCATCGGGGTTTTTGTTTGGGTCATTGCCTGGTTTGCGATTCTGTTCACCGGGCGTTACCCGCGGGGACTATTCGACTACCTGGTGGGGGTTGCCCGATGGAGCCTTCGAGTAGAGGCTTACGTGTCCCTGCTGGTTACCGACCAATACCCGCCGTTCAGCCTCAAATAGGCTGAAAGCGGGGCAACGGCGCTTCCGACCTCTCAGTTGCTCTTGGTAGGGAAGGTGAGCGCAAAAGCTGCCACCAAAGGATCGACATCGCCTTTGGCGTCCTCGGTGCGGCAAACCCGCGCGGCAAGGTGCGGATCTCCGGATGCGGCCACAAGCCTCTCGAGCCGGTCGCCGTCCACGCTTACTCCCATCCGTCCTCCCTCAGTGCGGTCGCGGTGGATCCAGAGGTCGATGCATTCGGGGTCTGGCTCGGCGTAATCCGCCTCGTAGAGGAATGTATCGGCCCTTTCCCGTAGCGCTCGCGGAGGCCCTGATGCGTTGCTGAAGGTGAAGCCCGCACGAAGCAGCACGGTGTCTGCGCCGCAATGGGACCAGTTGGAAACGGCGCCTAGAGCGAGACTTTCAAGTCGAGAGCTTCTGAAGTCACGACAGCACCAGCAACGCTGCCGTCGTTGTCGAAGAACGGCGCGCAATAGGTCCGAGTGTGGACCTGAGTGCCATCAGCACGCTCAACGAGGAGAATGAAAGGTCCGGTGGCTTTCCCGGTTCGGATCGCAGTCGTAACTGGCGCATTCTCAACGGTAAGCGGTGTGCCATCGGCGAACCGGACATTGAATTCGTGCTGGCTCGCGGCAAGCTCATGTGGACGCAGACTGTCGTCCGCAATCCCGAGTAGTTGTCTTTCCTTGCGGTTCCAGTCGACGACTTCGGGCGGATCCCCCGCGAAGACCGATACCGCGATAGGGAGCTCGTCCATGACCGAGGCGCGGAGACGACGCTCAAACGCAACGTCGCGGGTGAGAGCGGTCCTGGCGATCGCCGATGCAGTCAGCTCCGCAAGCGCTTCTGCCACATTGACGGCGGACCCCGTCGGCAACATATCGGCATCCTTCCAACCAACCGCGAGGACCGCGACTGCCCGGTCGGCATCATGCACTGGCAGCAGCATTGCGGCCCGTCCGCCCAATCCTTGTTCAGAAGCCCACGTGGTGGTTGCTATGTCGAGGGTCTTCTGCGAACGACCGGTGGTCAAGACTTGTTCGAGGTCGCGGGCACCGTCCAGTGGTATTCGCTGGTCGTGCTCGTAGGTTCCCGCCGAATAGAAACTTCCGTCGCGGCGAGGGACAAACAACAGTGCCCCCGTTGCAGACAAAAGCTCCGCGTACAGCTTTTGGATTCCCCCAACGACGAGATCGAGCGATTGGCCGGACAGCGCTTCGGCCAGATCAACGAGCAATCTGGCTCTGGGAGAGTGCGCCTGGGCACGGTCACCCGGGATGATTTCGGATTGTGAAGGCGGCATGATCTCGTCGCTGACTGGCAATTGGAGCGTGAAAGTGGCACCAGGTTGTCCCGGTTCGTCGATGGTGAGGTCGCCGCCCATTGCTCGGGCCAATTGGCGACTGAGCGCCATGCCCAAACCCAAACCCTCGCTACTGGCTGATTCGGTGAAAATGCTCTGTGCCTCGGAAGTTGGTACGCCAGGACCGGAATCGCTGAACGATGCTGTCATCAGCCCGTGGTCCTGCCCGAACTGAATTCGCACCGCACCGTCGGGTGCGTATCTCTCAATGTTCTGAATCAGGTTCGTAACGATCTGCATGACCAGTTGGGGGTCGGCCACCGCACCAGCCCTATCGCCGGGAGACAGGTAACAACGTCTTGCAACTTGGGGGGAGCGGGAAACGGCTTTCTCGACTATGCCTCGTACGTTGGTCGACATCGCATCTGGGACAAGGATCGAGCGGTCCAACCGGGAGCGTGCATGGAGATTGCCAACGATGTGGAGAAGATGGTTGGCCTCGCTATGCGCTGCGATTAACAGTTCGTCAACCTCTGAGGTTTCCAAGGGAATAGTTGACTCCGTGAGCAATTCGAGTGTTCCGAGAATTCCGGTCAGGGGAGTGCGCAGCTCGTGTGATACTTCGGCGATAAGGGCCGATTCTCTATCGCCTTCGGGCTTTACCAGCCAGGTCGCAACACCTGCGGCAACGGCGACCGCATTGAGAGCAATGATCGCGATTCCGGGAACTCCAAAGAGAGCCGCCAGCATTCCTAATGCGGCAGCGGAGACAGTTGCGATCAATAGGCCGCGTTGCAGAGTTGAACTCCCGCGCACAAATCCCCTTGTCTCAGGCTTCCAATGCCTATCGGCATACCTGGCAGTTTGTTGAGCGCCGCGAGATCTGCAATGTGATCAAATCTCGATGAGGCAGTCGTCCTCACCATCGACGTGTGGTGTCACCACCGGCGCCCCTTGTGCGTTCGCGCTCTCCAACAGGCCCGCCACGATACCCTGATCGAGTTTGCACACTATTTCAGGGTGCTTGGAAGCCGCCTCGCCAAATGGGCAGAACCTGGTCACGATTTGACGCTGTTCGGTATTTGCCTCGGTGTCGAACCCCACACCCATCATGACGCGCGCTACCGCGTTGATTGCGGTCTCGAAGCCAGCATCTTTGGAAAGCCCGACTTCTCCAGCGAGCTCTCTGCCGTACTCCCTGCCGATCTCTTCGGCGATGTCAGCTGCAGATTCGGGGGCGATTCTTTCAATGACTCTGGCGAGGAGCTCCGCAAGGAGGTCATAGCGACGCGCCGGAAACTGCAAAGAGATTTCCTTAGCCGTCGTTTCGTAGTGCTTGGCTGGTCTCCCCGCCCCAGGGCCGCGTCGCTCAGAGCGGTGTCGGCGTGTGACCTGGAGGTATCCATCAGTGACGAGCCGATCGAGGTGGTGACGCGCCACATTGGTGTGGATATTGAATAGTTCGGCGATCTGGCCTGCGGTGACCGATTCAACCGATTCACGGACGGTGATATAGATGCCGCGACGGGTTGCATCCCCGAGCGTTGCGGCCAGGTCGCCGATCTGTTGATTCAGTTGTATTGCGTCCATTCAGAGCTCCCGAATCGGACCGATTTGGTGGTTCTGTGACTCACTATAGTTTCTATCTACTACGCGGATAGGAGAAGGTGCAAGTGATCGATGTCGCAGCTCTGCGCACGGCGATCGGTAGGGTCGAGGACCCCGAGATCCATCGCTCTTTGGAAGAACTCAATATGTTGCGCGACATCGACGTTGCCGACGATGGCCTGGTCAGGGTTCTCGTAGCACTAACGATTCCCGGTTGTCCGCTGAAGGACAAACTGACGGAGGATGTCACCGCTGCCGCCAAAACTGTTGACGGTGTGGGCGAGGTAGTAGTCGAGTTCACATCGATGACCGATGAAGAGCGGGCGAACCTCGTCGCTGACGTGCGGGGGGACACAGACATCGAGATTCCCATCGCCAGGCCAGGCAGCAAAACCCGGATCATCGCGGTTGCCTCTGGCAAGGGTGGGGTTGGCAAATCCTCAGTGACAACAAACCTTGCAGTTGCTTTGGCAGCTGCCGGCAACACAGTCGGAGTCATGGATGCGGATGTCTGGGGGTTTTCGATTCCCCGCATGCTGGGCATCGATCGGCCACCGACTGTGATCGACGAGGTGCTATTTCCTCCGGAGGCCCATGGGGTGAAGGCCATGTCGATGGATTTCTTCGTCCCCGACGACCAGGCAGTGATCTGGCGGGGTCCGATGCTGCATAAGGCTTTGGAGCAATTCCTTTCGGATGTGCATTGGGATGACCCCGATTACCTTCTTATCGACATGCCCCCCGGTACCGGCGATATTTCAATCTCGATTTCGCAGTTCCTGCCGATGGCACAGGCGCTGATTGTCACGACGCCTCAGATCACCGCCCAACGAGTTGCCAAGCGCGCTGGTTTGATGGCCCTCAAAGTCAACCAGGAAATAATCGGGGTTGTCGAAAACATGGCTTGGTTCACGGGCGATGACGGCAAGCGCTACCCGATCTTTGGGGAGGGCGGGGGCGCAACCCTCGCTGAAGAGCTTGATGTCCCATTGCTTGGTCGCATCCCGCTCGTACCCGAAGTTAGAGCGGCAGCCGATGACGGACAGCCCATCGCTATCGCCGATCCGGATAGCGAGGCGGCCACAGCCTTTGCCGCGATAGCCGATGAGATCATGAAGCGTAAGCCCCGTCTGCGCAGTCATCCCCAGTTGGTCATCAACTAGAACACTCCGGGCCGCTACGATTTTCCGAACACGAGGGACAGGATCAGCATGAGCAATGGTGGAATGATGCGCATCGGCGTCGAGGGGGCTCGCGAACTCGAACTCGAGGTCGAAGACCTCGATGTTGCAGTGTCCAGCCTCGAAGCCGGTCTCTCTGACGGTTCGATTGTTTGGATCACAGACAGCAAAGGCGACCGCCACGGGATCGTGGGAGGACGCCTTGCGTTTGTGGAGATTGAGTCGAACGATGACCGATCGGTCGGGTTCGGACTGTAAACCGAGCCCGGACTACGAAGCTTGACGCTCAGCTTCCTGGCGACGGCGTCGACGGTCGGCCAACCAACGCTTGCGGAGGCGACGACGGTCCTCTTCGGGGTAAGAGCCCCACACACCGGATTCCTGATTCGTTTCGAGGGCGTACTGCAGACACTCCTCGCTAACCGAGCATGCGGCGCAAATAGCGCGAGCTTTCTCGATGTGGCCAACGGCTGGGCCGGTTGTGCCGATTGGGAAGAAAACTTCCGGGTCGCTGTCTCTGCAGGCGGAGAGTTCTCTCCAGTCGGTCAGGGTTAACATTCTGTTTTGTTCTCCTCCGCCTTGTGAATGTGAGCGCATTCACAAGGGTCATTCGAATAAAAAGGGCACATATATGTGACCTGGAATGTGCAGTCTAAGACAGTCGGTCGTCGAGATTCAAGGGGTATTTCGGCCCCCGTACCTCGGGACCATTCCGGGACCATTCCCAGAAGGTGGATAGGGGACGTGAGGATGGTGTCCGCTACTGTTGTGGTGCTGTAGCCGGGCGACACCAGGGAATCGCCTGTTTTGGCTTGCGCCCGCATATAGATTCGGAAATGTCGGCGGGGGGCCGACACAGCTAGATCCGCACCAGTCACCAGGAGTGTTGATGGGTATTCAGGAAGAGCTCGCTGCTGAGCTGAAGGATGCGATGAAGGCCCGCGACAAGGCCAGGACCAACGCTATTCGCCAGATTCAAACCGAGATTGCAGTAGCCAAGTCCGCCCCAGGATTCAAGGGCGACATCGACGACAACCTCTACACAACAACGATCGTGTCTTACGTCAAGAAGATGGAAAAGGCACGGCTGGAATTTGAGGCGCTCGGTGAGCGGGGCGCAGATCATGCAGCCAAACTTGCCTACGAAGTCGACTATCTGTCGCGCTGGACGCCCAATCTTCCTAATGAGGACGAGACCAGAGAAATAGTTCGTGCCGCCATTGTGGAATTGGGCGTCGACGACCCCAAGATGATGGGACGAGTCATGGGCCACATCATGAAGACGGGTGTCGAGCTCGATGGTGGTCTTGTCAATCGTTTGGTTCGTGAGGAGCTGGGGTCTGCTTAGTGACGGCAGCTTCGCCTTGGGGCTACCAGCCGATGCTGGCGACACCATGGGACGCACCGATCTCAGACCCGGGATGGGTGTTCGAACTTAAGTGGGACGGCATCCGCTGTCTGTTGTCTACGACAGGATCGGGGGTGCAGATACGGAGCCGCGCCGGCAACGACCTGGCGGATCGCTACCCCGAATTGCTAGACGTGCGTCTGCCGCCGGACACCGTACTTGACGGAGAAATAGTTGCGCTCGACGAGGCCGGTCATCCCTCGTTTCAGCGGCTGCAAGGACGGATGAGCCGTGGTCATGTCGGTGGCAGCGTGGATCCTGAACCGATTACCTACGTCGTGTTTGATCTGTTACACCGCGGGGAGAGCCTCGTTGGCCTTCCGATCGAAGAACGGATCGCCCAACTTGCCGAGCTGAAACTACCAGTCCCAATAGTGATGGGCGATCGGTTCCAGGGAGACTTCAAGGCGATCTGGGACTTCGTCGTACACCACGACTTGGAAGGGATAGTCGCAAAGCGGTCGGGTAGCCGATACCAAGTTGGTAAGCGTTCCCCCGACTGGCGGAAGATTGGCCACTTCAAGCAACTCCGTGCCGTCGTCGGCGGTTTCACGGCAGGGATAGGGGCACGGGCGTCGACATTCGGCTCGCTTCTTCTGGGGTTATGGACGGGAGCTGGTCTGCAATGGATCGGGGCCGTCGGCTCTGGGTTCGATGACGCATCGTTGAATGCGATCCGGGCAGCCTTGGGCGAGATGACAGTCACGGAGTCGCCGTTTCACACCGACCCCGATATTCCGCAGGGGTCGACATGGGTGCGGCCGCAACTCGTCGCCATGGTTCGGTACAAGCAGTGGACCGCAGCGGGCAGGGTTCGAGCTCCTTCCTTCCAGGGATTCACCGATAGCCCGGTGGAAGCAGTGACGCTGGAAGCGGAAGGGCCGCACCCATCTCTCTAGGTCTGGCGACCCCTAATGCGAGATCGCGAAAACAGACCTTTAAGGATGGTCGGGGGATCGGCGATAGGAAATACATGGTCGCCGTACAAGCACTCATAACCGCAATCACGCTCACACTGGTGCTATTCGCTGCCCGTCTGACCTTCGAGCTAGACGCACTCGACAAGGAGTAGCCGGACTCAGGAGTCGGGGGAGCTGACAGTACCGCTCGGCCCTAAACGGCCTTGCGGTCCTTGGTCGCCTCGACGCTGGCACGAAGCGCCGCCATCAAATCGACAACACCAGTCGCCTCCGGCACATCCGGCGCAACGATTTGCTGGCCCTCGACTTTCGTGGCCGCGGCCGCTTCCACAGCTTCTCGCGACTCGTCATTCCACGCCGATGGATCAAACGTCCCCGCCAGGTTATCGATGAGCATGGTCGCCATCGCCATCTCTTCCTCACGGATCTCGATCTCGTCTTCGAGACTCTCGAACAACGGTTCTCTGATTTCGTCCGGCCAATACATCGTCTCGAGGATGATCACGCCCTCTTCCGCCCGCAGCGTCGCCAGGTACTCGCGTTCGCGGATAGCAACCTTGGCGATCCCGACCATGCGACGCTCTTCGAGACCAGCCAACAAGATGCGGTACGCCTTGATCCCGGTCTTCTCCGGAGCGAGGTAATAGGAGCTCCGAAAGTAGATAGGGTCGATCTCTGACCGGTCTACGAACTGGACAACGTCGACGATGCCGCCGGTGATGCCTTTCATGATGTCTTGAAGCTCGGCCGACGTGAACACGACATAGCGTTCTTTGTCAATCTCGTAGCCCTTGACAATGTTCTCGCTCGGCACCTCTTGGCCATCAGCCTCTGCGACCTTCTTGTACCGGATCCGCGAGTGGTCAGAGTCCCGCAATTGGCGGAAGCTCGGCCGTTTGCTCTCGGTCGCCGAATACAGGCCGACCGGGATTGTGACCAACCCGAACGATATTGCACCTTTCCAGATGGGGCGCATGCTTGGACCTCCCACTACGCGAAAAACATTAGTCCGAGCCGGGCGGGCCGGGCTACGGTTTTTCTTTCAATAGCCGTTCGCCGTTGCGAAGCCGGCAAGTGGCGGTGGCGTACACTCGCCGCACCTCAGGAAGGACGCCTCGTGATTGCAGATCTGCTGTCTCCCCCGGAACTGGAGATCCGACGAGACGAGAAGGCCGACAGAGACGCGTTCGTCGTCATCCTTTCGGGCACGGTGCTGCTCTACCTGTTCCACTACTGGGGCCGGCCAGACTTCTATGTACGTTCGGGGCTGATCGACTGGGTGGCTGAGAACCTCGGTGGTCCACTCGAAGACCATCCGGGAGTCGGAGCCTATCTGTACTGGGGTTCGACCTCGGTGCTGCTGCGGACTGCAGTACCGGCCGGGATCATCCTCTGGGCTATCGGGGAGTCTCCTCGTAACTGGGGATACCGGATCCGCGGCACACTTCAGCATTTTCCGGTCTATGGGCTCATGTACCTGGTCATGCTGCCGATCCTGATCTGGATCTCGAGCTTCGAGAGTTTCCTCACCTACTACCCGTTCTACGACCGGGCCGCGGAAGGGGGATCGGCTTTCTGGCTGTACGAGTTCGGATACGCATTCCAGTTCGTCGGCATTGAAGCTTTCTTCCGCGGCTTCCTCACCTTCGGGCTGGCGCGACGGTTTGGGCTGCTTGGCGTGGCCATCATGACGGTGCCGTACACGATGATTCACTTTGGGAAACCGGCCCCTGAGGCCTTCGCCGCCATCATTGCTGGTCTGGCTCTCGGCTATCTGGCGCTGCGGTCCAAGAGCTTTGTCCCTGGGATCTTCCTCCACGTGGGTGTAGCCATCACCATGGACATGCTGGTGCTATGGCGCCTCGGTGCGCTAGGCAACGTGTTCTAGCTTCTGCAGAGAGGGACTGCGTGCGGACTCGCATACCCAGCAGGCAGTTTCCTGTGGAAACTGCAACGTGCCGGCAGGGTCGTAGTCCGTGTAGCGAGCCGTAGTTCGCAAGGCGAACTGCGTACGGACTCGCAAAGCGAGTCCGCGGTGCCCCAGGCAGGATTCGAACCTGCGCTCCCGGCTCCGGAGGCCAGTGCTCTATCCCCTGAGCTACTGGGGCGCGAGCCGGAGTGTAACAAGGCGTTAGGCCAGTGAGACATGGGCCTATCCTTGCGCCGCAGCAAGCCAAGGAAACGATGTCTCTCACCGCCACCCTGTCACAGACGTTTGGGGATGCATTTGCATCCCAAGGACTCGACCGATCGTTCGGGTTGGTCGTGGTCTCGGCGCGACCGGACCTGGCCCAGTTCCAATGCAACGGTGCAATGGCTGCCGCCAAGGACGCTCACAAGAATCCGCGAGAAGTCGCCCAAAGCGTCATCGATTCACTGGAGGACACCGCCCCGTTTGCCGGACTCGAGCTTGCCGGGCCCGGTTTCATCAATATCACTCTCACCGATAGTTACCTGGCCGACTACGTTCAATCGCTAGATGCGGCCTCGAGGTTTGGCACCGTGGCCCAGGCAGCCAAGAAGATGGTTATCGACTACGGCGGCCCCAACGTGGCCAAAGAACTGCATGTCGGCCATCTCCGGCCCGCCATCATCGGCGAGAGCATCAAACGAATCTTCAGATTCCTCGGACACGATGTAATCGGGGATGTTCACCTTGGCGATTGGGGCATGCCATATGGCCAGCTCATCGCCGAACTCGAGGAGCGTCAGCCGGATCTGCCCTACTTTGACAAGAGCCGAATCGATCAATACCCAGCGGTATCGCCCGTGTCCATCGAGGACCTTCAGGTGATGTATCCCGAAGCCTCG
Source organism: uncultured Gemmatimonadales bacterium (assembly GCA_964195945.1). GTDB lineage: Bacteria > Actinomycetota > Acidimicrobiia > Spongiisociales > UBA5794 > JAAETI01. The sequence continues at coordinate 14,209 of CAXMRC010000204.1, read as the reverse complement.
GCTCGCGCCAAAGAGGACGCAGAGTTTGCAGCAAGAGCCAGAGCCGCGATCGTCGACCTGCACAAAGGACGGCCGGGGTATCTGGCTTTGTGGCAGCACATGCGCGATGTCTCGATCGAAGCCATCCGTGCGGTGTACGAGCGGCTGAACGTTGAGTTCGACCTCTGGCATGGCGAGAGCACCATTAACCACCGGCTTGCGCCAATGGTGAAGCGGCTGTCTGCTGCTGGCTATGCCATTGAAAGCGATGGGGCACTCATCATCGAGGTTATGACCGATCAGGACACGAAGGAGGTTCCTCCTTTCCTCCTGCTCAAGTCCGACGGAGCCTCGCTCTACACCACATGGGACCTTGCAACCATCGAGGAGCGAATCGCCGAGATGGATATCGCGGAGATGATCTACGTCGTCGATGTGCGGCAGGCGCTCCACTTCGAGCAGGTCTTTCGTGCCGCCTACAAAACCGGTATCGCCCCCAAGGAGGTTGTCCTCGACCACTCAGGGAACGGTACGGTCAACGGTCCTGACGGCAAACCGTTCAAGACCCGCGACGGAGGCCTGCTCCGACTCCGTGAGCTCATCGACATGGTGGTGGAACGCGCCGCCGAGCGACTCGAAGAGAACGCTCTCGCCACGGAGTTCGATGCCGCGGAGAAAAGTGTCATCGCGGAGAAGGTCGGTGTTGCGGCCCTCAAATACGGTGATCTCCAGAATCATCGGTCCTCTAACTACACCTTCGACGTTGACCGTTTTACGTCGTTCGACGGCAAGACGGGGCCGTATCTCTTGTACGGCGCCGTCCGCATGAAATCGGTGCTGCGCGAATCCGCCAATAGGGGGCTGCAGGCAGGAGCGATAGTTGCACCTGAGCAGGAACAAGAGCGCAATCTGATGCTGCAACTAGCCCGACTCCCCGAGGTTGTCGAGCGAGCCGCTGCCCACCGCGCCCCCAATCACATCGCCGAGTATGCGTACGAGCTGGTCGCTGATTTCAGCCGGTTCTATGAGGCATGCCATATCCTTCGCGAGCAAGACGCGGCTCGCCAATCCTCCTGGCTACATCTCGTCGAGCTCACCTTGGAGGAACTGACCCTGCTCCTTGATTTGCTCGGCATCGAAGTCCCGGAGCGGATGTGACAAGCGGACCCATCCCCTTTGATCTGCTCCCCGATACATCCAGTGTCATCGATGGGCGCCTTTCGATCGGTGGCCTGGACGTTATCGAACTCGCTGAGACGTACGGCACTCCTCTGTTTGTCTACGACGAGGAACACCTGCGGGCTAGGTGCCGCGAGGCGGTCTCCGCATTTGGCGAAGGGGTTGCGTATGCGACAAAGGCGTTCCTCTCTCAGGAAATGGCCCGTCTTGCATGGGAAGAGGGCATGCATCTTGACGTGGCGACCGGGGGAGAGCTCCACGTCGCGCTGGCGGCCGGGGTGCCGCCCGACCGGCTCGTCATGCACGGCAACAACAAGTCATCGGTCGAGCTCGAGAAGGCGCTGCAGATTGGTGTGGGGCGAATCGTGCTCGACTCATTCGACGAGATCGACCGCATCGAGGCCCTAGTTGGAAATGGTTCTCCAGCGCCGAAAGTGCTCGTAAGAGTCAACCCCGGGGTAGACGCACACACGCACGAGTACCTACAAACAGGTGTCGCCGATTCCAAATTTGGGTTTGGCATGTCTTCCGGCGACGCGGCCCATGCCATCGCCGCCGCAAGCAACTCGACGGCGATGGATCTGGTCGGCGTGCATGCGCACATCGGAAGCCAAATCTTTGTCGCCGATTCGTTCGGCAAAGCGATCCGAGCTCTGGCCCCCTTCCTCACAACCCATCAACTCGACGAGATCTCTGTCGGCGGTGGCCTTGGCGTCGCCTACGTCAGCGGGGAGAGCGCCCCGACGATTAGCGAATGGGCGGAATCGGTACATGGGGCCTGTGCCGAGAACGGGATAGGCGCTCGGATCACCACAGAGCCTGGCCGCTCAATTGTTGCCAGCGCGGCCGTCACCCTCTACACCGTCGGCACCATCAAGGACATTGACGCAATCAGAACGTACGTCGCCGTCGATGGGGGAATGAGCGATAACCCCCGTCCCGTGCTCTACGGCAGTGGCTATGAGGCGTTTCTGCCACGGGCCGTTGCGGCGGACCGTGAGAAGACTGTTCGGATCGTCGGCAAGCATTGCGAATCTGGAGATGTAATCGTGAGCGAAGCGGCGATACCAGCGGACACCAAGGTGGGTGACATTCTTTGTACCCCGGTCACCGGCGCTTACGGGCACTCGATGGGCTCGAACTACAACATGGTGCTGCGTCCGCCCGTTGTGTTTGTGCGTAGTGGCGAGTCGCGGCTCGTTGTCAGACGCGAGACCTACGAAGACTTGACCCGGCGGGATGTAACTGCTGGCTGATCGCCGGCATGGTGGAGTAACCCGAGCCAGATTCCCGTCATCAACAAGCCGACCGGTCGGTCGTAGTGCAGTACGTCGAACAGCAGGAACCCAGTCGGCGCGACGGCCAGCATCGCCCAGACAGGATCGGATCGGACAGCCCGGACGACTGCCCAGGCAACAAAGAACGACGCCAGCACCGCGGCGGCGAATCCGTTTTCGGCAGCCACCGCAAGGCTCACGTTGTGCACGACAAAGGGATAGCGCTCGTCGAGTTCGTAGTCGGAGCGCATGGTGTCTAGGTAGAGACCAGGGCCGACACCGACGACGGGATTGTCTGCCGCCATCTGCACAGCTTGTTTTGCCAACGTCACTCGACCCAGGCTGGCGTCGTCGAGGTCTCCAGTTGTTGAATGATCCCCGCGCAGCGCCCATGCAGAAGCCGTGAGCACCGTGGCAACGGCGAACCCAAGTAGCAATGCTCCTCCGACTGCGGTGACACCCGGGTACCGCCGGGCCATCGCAACAACCAAGAAGATCGCCAGCAAGCCGAACCCGAGTAGCGCCGCCCGCGAATGGGTGAGTCCTATCGTGGTTCCCGCCAGTCCAGCTGCAGCGATCCATAGATAGCGCAGACCGGTCTTTTCGGGGGTCGTGACGACGGCGACACCGCCGGCCAGCAACGCGAGAGCGGCCGGCTCGTACACGTGACGCATGGTGCCCTGGGAACGAAGCAATCCGTCGATGAATTGCAGCTCGGCGCCGGGTTCGATCAAGCTGAGCCCTATGGCGCGGTCGGTCAGCGTTTGGGCGATCACAAGGATGGATTGAACTGACGACGTGACCAGCAGCGGTACAGCAACGCTCCGTTCTAGATCCTCGTGGCGAAGCGTCGCGATCGTCAATGTGACGCCCGCGGCGACAACCGCAAACACGGTGAGAATTGCTCCTTTGCCGGACGGAGACGCCACAAAGGAAAGAACCATGAGCGGAGCCAGGATTACACCGGCGATAGTCGCGGGGGTTGCGGGGAACGATCTGGTGGCGACGGAATTGGCGATCGCAATGATCGTCAAGACCACAAGCAGGGATCCAACAATCAGGGTAAGGGAACCAAATCGGCTCTCCGCAACCGTGATGCTCGTCAGCGGCAGAAGCACGATCGCAAGCGGCAGGATCATTTTGGACATCTCGCCGGTTCGACCGAGGAGCCCGTCGGCGTTCTGCGCCCTATCTGATCCAAGTCTGAGCATGTGTTGATATCGGTAGCTGAATCCACGACAGTAGTGAAAGCCAAGGATCCGAATGCGCTCGGCGATCTAGGGGCTATCGTCGCGGCGATGAACACTATTGGGATAGGGATACTCGGTGCCGGCACGGTTGGCGGAACGCTGATCCAGCGGCTAATGAAAGACCATGCTGCTATTGCGGCAAAGACAGGCCTTGACCTTCAGGTGCGCCGTGTCGCGGTGCGCGATTTCGCAAAGCAACGCGGATTGGATGTGCCGGAAGGTGTACTGACAACAGACGCACTGTCTGTCATCGATGACCCCGAGGTCGATCTCATTGTCGAGGTCATGGGTGGCCAAGACCCCGCAGGGGATTTGGTGCTCCGAGCCCTTGAAGCGGGGAAACCGGTCGTTACTGCAAACAAGGAACTGATTGCGGTGCGCGGCTACGACCTCATCGCGGCTGCAGAGCGGTCAGGGGTGGCGCTCTTGTTCGAGGCGGCTGTCGGCGGTGGCATCCCCATAATTCGCCCGCTGTCTGAAACCCTCGCTGGGGAGAAACTTACGCGGGTGATGGGTATCGTCAACGGCACGACCAACTTCATTCTGACCCGAATGTCCGAAGACGGAACCGCCTACGAGGACGCCCTTGCCCAGGCGCAAGAACTCGGATATGCCGAGCCCGATCCCACCGCAGATGTTGGCGGTGCTGACGCTGCCGCCAAGGCTGCGATTCTGGCAAGCCTCGGCTTTGGTACCTGGGTAGGCCTCGACAATGTGCCGCACACCGGCATTACAGAGATCACATCTACTGATATCAGGTACGCCAGGGACCTCGGTTACACCATCAAACTGCTTGCGATCGCTGAAGACACCGATAATGGCGTATCGGCTCGGGTCCACCCGGTTCTGCTCCCGCATGAGCATCCGTTGTCCGCTATCCGCGACGCGACCAATGCAATCTTCATCGAAGGCGCCGCCATAGACACGCTGCTATTTGCCGGACCTGGAGCGGGGGGCGATCCCACTGCAACAGCCGTCCTTGGGGATGTCATCGATGCGGCGCGCGAGATTCTTGCGGGAGCGCAAGTAGCACCTCGAATCCGATTTTCTCCGTCGTCTCTCGCAGACTTCGGCTCGGTGCCGACCAAGTGGTACATACGTCTCGAAGTGGCCGATCTTCCCGGTGTACTTGCCCAAATCGCGGCCGCGTTTGGCGAAGCCAACGTCAGCATCAAGTCCGTATGGCAGGAGGGAACCCAGGACAAAGCAACGCTGCTCATTGTCACCCACCGCGCTCCAGAGGCGGATCAACAGAACGCACTCGCCGCGGTCAAGGAGATGGACTGCGTGAATGCGGTCGCCGCTGCGATCAGGGTTGAAAGCGAGGAATCATGACCTGGCCGGGTGTCATCGAGCAGTATCGGGACCGTCTTACGGTCTCTGCTGCAACGCCCGTCGTCTCTCTTTTGGAAGGCAACACTCCGCTTATCGAAGCGAAATCGATTTCGAGAATGGTGAACCGGCCCGTGTTCCTGAAGTATGACGGCGCCAATCCAACTGGTTCATTCAAGGACCGCGGCATGACCATGGCCGTGTCCAAGGCTCTTGAGTCTGGAGCCAAGGCGATCGCCTGCGCTTCGACTGGCAACACGTCGGCGTCGGCAGCTGCCTACGCGGCACGAGCGGGGATGCGGGCTATCGTCGTGCTACCAGCCGGCAAAATTGCTCGCGGCAAGCTGGCCCAAGCAGTAAGCCATGGTGCTGAGATCGTGGCCATCAAAGGGAACTTCGATGACGCCCTCGCCTTGGTCCTCGAACTGACCTCGACCCACGACGTGGCGCTGGTGAACTCGATCAATCCATTCCGTATTGAAGGGCAACAATCGGCTGCATGGGAGATTGCGGCTGCGCTCGGCGATGCTCCAGTGATCCATGCGCTCCCTGTTGGGAATGCCGGAAACATCACCGCCTACTGGAGTGGCTACAACGCAGATGGGTACGCACCAAAGATGTGGGGCTTCCAAGCTGCAGGGGCCGCTCCGTTGGTGACGGGGGAAATCTTCGATGAGCCCGAAACTATCGCCACGGCGATTCGTATTGGCAATCCGGCCTCGTGGGATGCCGCGATCGCGGCCAGGGATGACTCCGGTGGTCGCATCGAAGCTGTCACCGATGGTGAGATTATCGCCGCCTACCGTCTCCTCGCCTCCAGCGAGGGAGTGTTCTGCGAACCAGCGTCGGCAGCATCGGTTGCCGGCATTCTCAAGTTCCAGGACGAACTGCCACAAGGGCAGATCGTATGCACACTGACGGGTCACGGGCTCAAGGATCCGGACACAGCTGCCGAAGGATTCCAAGACCTACAGCCGGTGAGGCCGCATCTCGATGCTGTTCTCGAACAGTTGGGTTGGTAGCGCAAATCGCGTTAGCGCTTGCGTAGCCGTCTGATGACGGTAAGCTACTGCCCGGATCGATATCCGGTTCCACCTTCTCCCTTGCAGCTTGCTGCGCCGAATGCGTGTTCTGATTCTCTTGAGGGGACCACCGCTTCTTCGGTATGGAGATACCACAGGCCTTTGTGCCAAAAACTTCGTTGAAAGGGACAAAACTGCCCATGACGACTACCCGAGCCAGACTCCAAGAGCTAGGCCTAGATGCCTTGCGCAACATGGCCGGTTCCATTGACCTGGACCATGACGGACTGCAAAAGACAAAGCTGATCACCGCCATTGTTGGGTCAGACAAGTTCGATGAGAAGATGCTTCCTGAGCCGTCACCGGTAGAAGAGGTAGCTTCCGTCAAGACCGAAGAAACTCCTTCTGAGACAAAGGAAGGCTCTGACGGCAGTCAAAATGGCGACGGGCGCGACCGGCAGCGTGACAGCCGCGGTGAACGTCAGGATCAGGGCGGTCAAGACGGCAACCGCAGCCGGAGACGACGCAACAAGCGTCGCCCGCAAGAACCGATCGATGAGTCTGAGCTCGAGATCCGTACAGGGATCCTCGACATCCTGCCCGAAGGATACGGTTTCCTTCGTTGCGGTGGATACAAGCCGAGCGATCAGGACGTTTACGTTCCCGCTAACCAGGTTCGCAAGCACAAGCTGCGCAAGGGCGACATTTGCGAAGGCCCCATCCGCCCCGCTCGTGCTCAGGAGAAGTTCCCGGCTTTGGTGCGACCGACCAAGGTCAACGAGATGGAGCCGGAATTGGCACAGGATCGCCCCAAGTTCTCCAGCCTTACTCCGCTGTTCCCCGATGTGCGGCTCCCGCTTGAGGTCGAAGGCGAGAGCAACAACATTCTGACCAGGATCGTCGACCTCATCGCCCCGATCGGCAAAGGACAGCGCGGTCTCATTGTCTCGCCGCCCAAGGCAGGCAAAACAACTGTTCTCAAGGAACTGGCGAACTCAATCGTTCAGAACAACCCCGAGTGTCACCTTATGGTGGTTCTGGTTGATGAGCGCCCTGAGGAAGTCACCGACATGCAACGTTCGGTGCGTGGCGAGGTCATCTACTCAACGTTTGACCGGCCCGCCGAAGAGCACACACAGGTGTCGGAGTTGGCCATCGAGCGTGCCAAGCGACTCGTCGAGTCGGGGCAAGATGTCGTCGTGTTGCTGGACTCGATCACCCGTTTGGCCAGGGCGCACAACCTGGCGACGCCTGCCTCGGGCCGGATCTTGTCCGGTGGTGTCGATTCGACGGCGCTGTACCCGCCAAAACGATTCTTTGGCGCAGCCAGGAACATCGAAGAGGGCGGCAGCTTGACCATTCTCGGCACTGCACTCGTCGAGACCGGTTCCCGGATGGACGAGGTCATCTTCGAAGAGTTCAAAGGCACCGGCAACATGGAGCTGCGTCTCGACAGGAAACTCGCCGACAAGCGAATCTACCCGGCAATTGATATCGAGGGCTCGGGTACCCGTCGTGAAGAATTGTTGTTCCAGCCGGACGAACTGAACGAGGTATGGAAGCTGCGTCGGGTGCTTATGGCGCTCGAGCCGGGAGCCGCTCTCGAACTCCTTATTGATCGCCTCAAGAACACTAAGTCCAATGCCTCGTTCCTCGCTGAGATTGCGAAGAGCAGTCAGTAGTAAAGTTACATGCTGCATGAGAACCAGGAGCTAGAGCAGTGAAACCCGATCTTCATCCCAGTTACCGGCCGGTCGTGTACCAAGACACGTCGTCCGAGTTTGCCTTTCTCACTCGATCGACCATCGAGACCGGTGAGACGATCGAATGGGAAGATGGCAACACCTACCCGCTCGCCAAGCTCGAAATCTCGAGCAACAGCCACCCCTTCTACACCGGCAAGCAGATTCTTGTCGACTCCGGTGGCCGGGTTGAGCGCTTCCGTCGTCGTTATGCCAAAGTCGGCATCGATACCGAGCGCCCGGCTGAGGACTCAGCGGCAACCGACAAATAGGTGAGCCGCTCACCAGGAGCGAGTGTCGGCGGTCAAGCCGTCATGGAAGGCGTGATGATGCGCGCCCCGACTCGCTGGGCCGTGGCTTGCCGCCGTCCTGATGGCACAATCATTACCCAACGCAACGAACTGCCCAACCTCACCGGCAAGTCGCGGCTGCGGCGTGTCCCCTTCATCCGCGGCGTGCTCGTGCTTGTCGAATCTCTCTCCCTCGGATTCCGTGCGCTGTCCTGGTCGGCGGTGCAGTCAGGGGCAGAAGAAGAAGGCGAGCTAAGCAAGGGCCAGGTCGTCGGGACGATGGTATTTGCAGTGGTCGTCGCGCTCGGCTTGTTCATCTTGCTGCCAGCGTTTGCGGCCAACTATCTCAAGGGTTTCGTATCGGATACCTCGATAGCCTTCGTTGTTATCGATGGTGTGCTCCGGATAGCTCTGATCGTTTTGTACATATGGGCAATATCTCGGTCAAAAGAGATCAGGCGTGTCTTCCAATACCACGGCGCAGAACACAAGACGATCCACGCGTACGAGGCAGGCGATCCGCTCACCGTCGAGGCTATCCAGGTCTACAGCCCTCGCCATCCTCGATGCGGCACGTCGTTCATTCTGATTGTGGGCATGGTGGCGTTCTTTGTGTTCCTGGCTTTGGCCCCGTTGCCCTTTGTGTGGCAGGTGCTGGCCAGGATCCTTCTTATCCCTGTGATCGCTGGCCTCTCATATGAGGTGCTAAAGCTCGGAGCAAACTCAAGCTGGATGTCATGGGCCAACCGGCCGGGGATCTGGCTGCAACGCATCACGACCAAAGAGCCTTCCGACGACATGGTTGAGGTGGCCGTAGCCAGCCTGTTGGCTGCGTTGTCGGAGGACGAGATCGCCGACCTCGAGCAGCGAGGGCCCATCGTCGCAGCCGCCCTTGCCGCGGAGAGAGAAGAAGTCATCGATGGATAAGAGCCTTCTCTCAAAGCTCCAAGAGCTTGAAGGCCATTTCGCAACGACGCTAGAGCAGTTGGCCGATCCTGTAGTCATGTCTGATCAAGATCGCTATCGCGAGATATCCATCCGGCATTCCGAGTTGCGGCCTGTGCTCGAAGCGTTTCGCGACTATCAGCAGGCCGCCGCGGAGATGAAAGAAGCGGTCGAGATGGCGGCAGGTGAGCAAGAAGCAGAGATGCGAGAGTATCTCGAGGGTGTCGCCGCCGAACAGCAAGCTCGTCTCGAGCCGCTGGAAACCCATCTCCGGGTGATGCTCGTTCCGAAGGATCCTGACGATGACAAAGACGTGATTGTCGAGATCCGCGCCGCGGTCGGCGGTGATGAGGCAGCCCTATGGGGTGCCGACCTTTATCGAATGTATGAACGCTTTGCAGAGCGGCACGGCTGGAAGAGCGAGTCGATCAACACCTCGATCACCGGTGGAGGTGGTCTCAAGGATGCGACGTTCTCAGTCAAAGGCAAGGGTGCCTTCTCTCGCCTCAAATATGAGGCCGGCCCACATCGCGTACAACGTGTCCCGAAAACCGAATCCCAAGGTCGGATTCACACTTCGATTGCCACCGTCGCTGTCTTGCCTGAAGTCAAAGACGTCGAAATTGACATCCATGAAAACGATATAACCGTTGACACGTTTCGTGCTACCGGCCCCGGTGGTCAATCTGTGAACACGACCGACTCGGCGGTGCGGATCACTCATTTGCCGACCGGCGTGGTAGTCACCTGTCAGGACGAGAAGTCACAACTCCAAAACAAGATCAAGGCGATGCGGGTGCTGCGGGCCCGTCTCTACCAACAGCAGCTTGCAGAGCAGCACGGCGAGCAGGCGTCAGCCCGACGTTCGCAGGTTGGTACCGGGCAGAGGGCGGAAAAGATTCGCACCTACAATTTCAAGGAGAACCGGGTCACCGACCACCGCGTCGGGCTCACCCTGCACTCCCTGCCCGAAATCCTCGACGGCGCCCTCGACGAATTTCACGATGCCCTCATCGCTCACGCCGCCGCGGAGAGCCTGGCGACGCCTTCCTAGGCAGGCAGTTCTAGGCGGTCTGAGCGTCACCCTCCACGACGGTCAGATGAGGTGAGGCGCCTTGGGTGGCTGCCTTCTCTTCCCGGACCCGCCCCGGAAGACGAATCCAGAAGCATGCGCCGCCGAGTCGATCGGAGCGGCGGTAGCCTGCGGATCCGCCGTGACCTTTTGCGATAGCGTTGGTTACTGCAAGACCAATGCCTGAGCCAGGAACGATGGCGTTGAATCGATTGAGGCCACGCTCGAACTTCTCCCAGATCATCAGCTCGTATTTCCGCGGGACACCTGGACCGTCGTCGTGAACCTCAAGCAACAGATCCCCACCGTCGGCCTTGGCGACGACGAACACGTTCTCTCCGCCGTAGCGAACTGCATTTACGAGCAGGTTGGCAACGGCCTGCTCCATACGACCTTGATCGAGGAATGCCGTGACGTTTCGCTCCGCGTCCACTTGCACCAGCGACGGGTCGATCGCGGCTGCGTTGATCGCGGCCCAGGTGAAGCTATCGACAGGCGTCGGAGCGATTTTCAACTCCATGTTGGTCATCGTATCGGACGCCAACATGACCAGGTCAGAGACGATACGGCCGAGGTACTGGGCCTGGTGATTTGCGATTGCGGTGACCTCACGGCGCTCTTCGGTGTCGTCGAGGGAGTCTCCGTCAAGTAATTCGAGGAAGCCCACAACGGACGTGAGCGGGGTCCGCAGCTCGTGAGAGATCGAAGACACAAGCGTGGTGCGTTGGTCTTCAATTAGCCGTTGATTCTCACGAATAGACACTGCTTGTCGCGTCACCACCAAAGCGAGCACAACGAACGTGGCGTTGAGGAGTCCTTCGCCGCCATCGGTCCATGGGTTGAGCGTTGTTCGCACAAACATCGCGACGACCATTACCACCGCAAAGCTGTACGGGAACGCGAGTGCCCACCATGGCGTCTTCGTCCGGTATGCATACTCGTACTTGGCCGGTTTGCGGTCCACGATTGCGGCTGCGGCTGCGAACAAAGCGATCGAAAGAATGCTTATGGGGTGGGCCGGTTCGGCTTCGGCGAAGCTTTTGCCAAGTCCGGAAGTCAGGAACAGATAGTCGGAGACCAGATGGGTGACGCCGGCGACACCAATCAGTACGAGGCGCATATCGAAGCGGTATGTGCTCCGTCGAACCACAACGATCATCAGCAGGACAAGCACGGTTGAGTCGAGGAAGATATACGCTGAGCCGACAAATCGCTCCCAAACGCCGCCTTCGCTCAGTTGGGCCGTCAAATCACCAATCGAGAACGTCCACAACAGTGCTCCAACGGCGACTGCCCCGATGACTCCGTCGATGAAGAGACGCGCGCGCTGCCAGGTGCTGCCAGCCGAATGGGGGAGACGCGCGAGGCCGGTGATAAGGATCAGATAGCCGGTCAACCAGATGAAGTCGATCGGTCCGAAGACTGGCACATCGCCTGTGACCACAAGCACGGTTGCGTGCACCGCGAGACCGAGGGCACCGGTGCCTAGACCGATACCAAACAACCGCCAGGCGCGGCGTTCCTCGGAAGCGAGTGTTTGCGAGCGCGAGATGAAGAGCCAGCTCGCAGCCGACATCCCAGTTAGAGCTGCCACGGCAGTGACGATGGCGGCCGCTTCGCCGTCCATGAATACCGTCGCCACCGTTGCCCCAAGAAGGAGGCTGAGGACGAGCCTTACTGGCACGGTCAGAACCGGAGACGCCGCATGCTGAGTTCGATCGATTCGGGTTCGCAACATCCTCCTACCACTATCGGTAGGCAGGTTCGTTACGTTAGGTATTCGATTCGATGAGTATGTCTGGTTTGGAAGCGATTTCGCTGGTTGCGGAATCAGTGAGATCGATGACAATCTCGGCTTCGTCGGCATTGACCCTGCGGGCGATCGCATGCACCAGTCTGCGAATGTCCTCATCTGAGTGATGGAGGGTTTGGGTGAACCGAATTCCGGCGGATCCCAATGGGAGAGCGGGGAACGTCGCTGGATTGGTGTAGAACCCGTCATCCATCAATCCCCGGACCAGCGCAGCGGTTGCTTCAGCCGGCCCAACCTTGACAAACCAGATCGGTGATCGTTCCGAGTGCACGACCGAGAGATCATGCTTTGCGAGCAGTGATTCCATCAGGTCTATCTGTTGGAAGAGACGGGTTTGCAGCACCTCGTGTTCCGGGGAGAGATGGATATCCGCAGAGGCGATCGCCGCACCAAGCGAAGCAACCTGCACCGGGCCCGAAAATGTGAACGCAGCGCCACATAGGAGTACTCGTTGCCGCATCTCCGCGGTGCCAAAAGCGAGCACACCTCCAGACGCACCGAATGACTTGGATAGCCCAGCGGCAATCACCATGCGCGGGTGCCACGGGACCTGGCTCAGGACGTGACCCCGACCGTGCTTGCCCAGCCATCCCATCGAATGGGCTTCGTCGTAGTAGACATGAAACGTCGGGAATTCGTCCAACAAGGGGGCGATCTCAGCGACCGGAGCAAAATCTCCGAACATCGAATAGAGCCCGTCGGCGACGTACCAGAGGTTGTTGAACTTGTTTGCAGCGGTGGCTAGGCGCTCCTTCAGGGCACCCACGTCGTTGTGGGCAACGGTCTCGACACAAACCCCGCGACCGCGCAGCACGTCAGCGGCGAGGTGCAACGTTGCGTGGGCATTCTGGTCCAAGATCACGAGATCGCCTTCGAAGGCCAGAACCGGCAGTGCACTGAGATGGGCCAAGGTGGTCGTTGGAGCGACCAGGACCGGTGCGTCGAAGACCCGCGAGAGCTTGTGTTCAAGTTCGCCGCTCAGGCTTAGTCGTGTGTAGACCGTCGATGAGGAGTAGTTGGGTCCGAATCGGTCGATCGCCTCATGGGCTGCCTGTTTGAGGCGATCATCTCGGTTAACGCCGAGATACGAACAGGTCCCAAAGTTGACGAGCTGGCGGCTGTCGACCGTGATCGTCGAGTCCTCGAATCGCTCGTCTTCCATCTGGAGTCGGATGATTCCGAGGTCTACCGCCCGCTGCATCATCCGATGGGTGAGCTTGACAAACTTCTCATGTCTCGATGTCATGACGCCTTCCTATATGACCCCTGGCGCATTCGGTGGCAGAACCACCGGGGCTGTGCCCCCCACGAGATCACCCTCAGAATGAACAAAACCGGGCAGCACCCCGCCCGGTCACGCACACCTTAAGGGTCTATGTTTAGGAAGGATATGGTGACTACGGTTGCAATGCTACTGGCAGAAGTCCCTGACCTGGCGGGCCATGAGGCACGTAGGTTGGTGCTTTTTGCTGCGCAGCAGGAGCTGACGTGGATGGTTGGCGACCCTGAGGTTGATGCCGACACGACTGCAAGGTTCAGGTCCGCAGTGGCGCGCCGTCGTCGTGGTGAGCCACTGCAGTACATCGAAGGTACGGCGCAATTCGGTCCGATCGAACTACTTGTCGACTCGCGGGCGCTAATCCCACGACCAGAAACCGAGCGACTGTGGGAGATTGCCGTCGATCTGATCAAGGACCGGAAGCAGCCGGTCGTCGTCGACCTCTGCACCGGGAGCGGCAACCTGGCTCTTGCGCTGAAGTATGCCCGTGCCGACGCCTCGGTGGTTGCATGTGATGTTTCTCCCGAGGCGATCAGCCTGGCTGCCGAGAACGCGGCGAGACTCGGGCTTGAGGTGTTGCTTTTCCGCGGAGATCTTTTTGGCGCAATCCCTGGCGAGCTGAGAGGTGGTCTTGACCTCATCGTCTCCAATCCCCCGTACGTGGCGCGGAGCGAGTTCGAGGTGCTGCCCGAGGAAGTGAAGAATCACGAGCCAACGACAGCGTTGGTCGCCGCCGAGGGCGGACTTGCTGTGCTCAGCCGTATCGCTGAAGAAGCTGCCAGTTGGCTGAGGCCTGGCGGTGTCGTGATCTGCGAAATCGGCGAGACGCAAGGAGAAAGGTGCCGCCACATCTTTTCGTCACTGCAGCCCCAAATCGAGCCCGATCTGGCCGGTCGTGACCGATTCGTCGTCGGAAGCGCACCAATGCGCCCCGATGTGCACTAACTTGAGACAGAGCCGTTTATAAGGGAGCAAGCATGTCGATCGAGCAAGCGGTTGCAGCACTCAGAAGTGGTGAGATCGTCGGTG
>CAXMRC010000203.1:0-1994 GCA_964195945.1 uncultured Gemmatimonadales bacterium | reverse complement strand
TGCCGGTTATGAGCGGGTCGCAGACAGGCCGGTGGGGCGCGTTCTGTGCTCGAGCTACGCTAGCCGCAATTGCTGGAGGTGAGCGTTTGGCTGGATGGCTGGAGTGGGTTGCCTATCGCGGAGTGCGATCGGGCGATTCAGAGAGCGTTCGCCTCGAAAAGGTCATATACACCGTTGTCGCCCTATCGACGACGCTCGCCGCCACGCTCTGGGTAGGGGTCTTCCTTGCCCTCGAGCTACCTAGTTCTGCCGCGATTCCGTTTCTGTACCAGGTCCTGACGGTGTTGGGTCTGATCCTCCTCGCGCGCACCAAACGCTTCGAGTTCTTCCGCAGCGGCCAACTCATCATGTTCTTGGTATTCCCGTTCCTACTGATGTGGAGTCTGGGTGGCTTCGCGAACGGAAGCGCAGTAGCAATATGGGCCGTCTCGGCCCCGCTCATTGCTGTCGGCGCACGGCCGGGGCCGTGGCCGTGGTTTGGCGGATTCGCTGTCCTCGCCGCTATCTCGGGAGTAATCGACGACTCGTTGGCGGCTTCGGCACCCGAGATTCCCCGGTTCGCGATTACTGGCATGTTTGTCCTCAACCTCGTCGGTGTGGCGCTGATCGTGCTCCTCTCCCTTTCTTATTCGCTGAAGGAGCGGAAGAAGTCGTTCGTGGCGCTCGCTGAGACGCGTCGTGAGCTTGAGGCTGAGCAGGAGAAGTCGGAGAGGCTGCTCCTCAATGTGCTTCCTGCGCCCATTGCCAAACGCCTCAAGGAAGGAGAGCGCGTCATCGCAGATCGGGTACCGAACGTGACAGTGCTCTTCGCGGACATCGTCGGCTTCACGGCGGGTTCGCGTGATATGTCGCCCGAAGAGGTGGCTGGTTTCCTTAACGGAGTGTTTGGCGATCTCGATGACCTCACCGACCGCTTCGGACTCGACAAGATCAAGACGCTAGGCGACGGCTACATGGTCGCTGGTGGCGCAACCGGTCCAAGGTTCGATCACGTTGATACGGTCCTGGAGATGGCCTTGGAAATCCGCGACACCGTCGCAGGGCGGCCATTTGCGGCCGGGCAACTGGCTCTTCGCATGGGCGTCGATACCGGTTCAGCGGTCGGAGCCGTCATCGGCAAGAAGCGGTTCAGCTACGACCTCTGGGGCGAGACGGTCAACGCAGCGAGCCGAATGGAATCCCTCGGTGAATCAGGGACAATCCAGGTGACCGAACGTGTCTTCGACCTCGCGAGAGCGCGCTTCGAGTTCAAGAAGCGCGGTGCAATCACAGTCAAGGGACTGGGCGAGATGACCACCTACTTCCTCCTGGGTCGCAAGGGAGCGCCCCGTTCTGGCCCAGCTGAACCGGCTCCGATCTAAGAGGCCGCCAAACCAGAGCGGACTCGTCATCTCCAGGCGACGCCCGCCCATATCGGCACGTCGGTGCTCGTTATGGCGGCTGCTCGAATCGCGGGCGACGACGCCCAACAACACCCGCGGTGCGCTCGTAGGATGCCCGCATGATCTGGGCATCGCTCGTTCCCCGCACCACGGCTCGACTGCAACCCGATTGCATCCCAGCAGGCTGGTACAGGACGGGACTAGATGGGATGAAAGCCTCTCCGCCACTCCGAAAACAGCCCTATTCCTGGACTCCTTGGTACAGGATGGGACTGGATGGGATGAACAACCCCAGGTTTAGGTCCTGGTGAGCTAATGCTCGTGGGGGTTCGAGTCCCTTCGCCCGCACCATATGTCGCACAAGGGTTTCCGGCGGTTCACGCCTGTTGGGCGCCCGTCCATGTGCGTTCCGCAACGCCGTCCCCCCGGCTTCGGCAACACCACCCCAGCCATGGGGTTTCCTGTCAGCCAGCGTTGAGGGCGGCCTCCCCGATGGAGGCCAGCATGCTCTCGAAGTTCGTCTTCAGCATCCTGTCGATAACTGGACCGGTCAGTCGGCCCATCGGTCCACCCTTTGGCACATACCGGTAGTCGAAGGTGATCGCGGTCCCG
>CAXMRC010000202.1:0-7940 GCA_964195945.1 uncultured Gemmatimonadales bacterium | reverse complement strand
CGAGGACACCGATTTCGGTTGTCGTCGCACCCAAGTCTGTCAGGTAGCTGGGAAGGTGGATGAACAAGAAGAACGCAAGTCCGTGAAGAAGGTTGCCGGCGAAGGCAAAGGTGAAGGAACGGGTGAGGAGACGGTTGGCGTCGGGCACCGCATGACTGTACTGGCGCCCGGGTTGTGGGCCTCAGCGCCGGAGCCACAGCCCGGCATACGCGGGGGGTCACGATTAGGAAACGAGCCTACGCTGCTGATGGCCAACATGACAAACCCGGCTACGGGAATCGCCGAGATCCCCACCCCGTCCTGGGTAGCGACGTTCACGGCACTGGCCCCGAACACCACTACCGCCACAGCGACGTCCACCCCAAGCGGCGGAAGACCAAAACGGCCACGGATCGCCCAGCCGCCAACACCCGTCGGACTGGTCTCGATGTGGCCGTCGGGTCGCGGGTCTGTCATGGGGTGGGTTCTTCAGCTGTGACACCGAAGATGTCAGCGTAATCGGCCAGTTTCCCGTCGCGCTGTTCGAGATTGTGTTGCAGCTCTGCGATTCGGGCCACGACGCTGGTGCGGTGTTCGTGTAGTAGCGCCAGACGCTCGGGAATGGTCTCGTCCCCGGTTAGGGTCAGGTTCGGCGTGACGATGGATGTGCCGAATCGGCATGCCCGTCTCCCGCAGGTACTTGACCAACTCCAGCCACTCAACGTCCGACCTCGCTGTAGCGCCGGTGCCCGTTGGGGAGCCGCTGCACCCGAGGCGTCAAGCCCGCCCGCTCGTGAGTAGCGAAGCGTTTCCAGTGACGGGTCCACGTGCGCTGCCATTTGCAACGGTGTGAGTGTTGTCGCCATGGTTGGTCCTCTCACCTGGAGTCGACTCCAGGTTACCGCTGTCAGCGGGGCGGAGAGGCTGCCGGGAAGAGCAGGGTGCTTCTTCGCGACGGCGATAGAAGGCTGCCCAGATCGCCCACCCCACCGAGCGGTATCGCGCACCCTTGACAGCGCGGGATCCGGCATTGTGAGCGGTACCACGAGCGGTTCGGAAGCAGGCGTGAGGCCTATGGACCGGGACAGGAAGCCGCAAGCAACGAAACCCCCACAATTGCAGGGGTTTCTTGTTGCACGGGAGAACTCGAACCTGTCGCTTTGCGACAGGCGCCATCCTTCTGATCCGTAGATCTACAAGCCGTGTCCACAGCCGTCCACAGCCGTCCACACAGCCCGGAAACAAAGGCTTTCGATTCCACAGCCGTCCACAGCAGTCCACAGCAGTCCACAGCGAATGGCTCCCAACTTGGCTCCCAGGAGGGCGAGAAGCCAGATAGGGCGAATCCGGTCAACGAGATATCGGTACGAACGCGTCCGTGAGCGATGGCTGTGCGTGGCGACACCTGGAAGATCCGCAAAGGCTGCAGGGTCGGCGGTGACGACAGTCCAGATGCTGGCTCGGGCGGCGGCGATGAGAAGGCCGTGGGCGCCTCGGGGACGTCCTGCCCTGCGAGCTGGAATGAGGCTACCGCAGTGCCATAGATCACTCTGCCGCGGCTCGCCATGCATCAGTAACCTTCACTTTGGTTCCTGTACGCAAGAGAGCGCCCCGATAGACCCTTGACCCGATCCATACGAGAGCGATAGCACCAACGGTCGAGCCGATGACCGCTACAGCGATCTCCCATAGGGCTGCAACGCCAGCTGCGGTCCGCACAGGCATCACGAATGGCGCCCACATCGGCAACAGTGAGCCGATTCTCGGAAGCAGACCATCTGGATTCTCAGCCGCGGCTATTGCAAGCAAGTAGCCCGGCACGATCAACACGATCGGCAGCATGATGGCGCCCTGGAGATCCTCCTGCCGCGACACGGTTGAACCGACCGCTGCGTAGAGGAAGGCGTAGAACACGTAACCCAGAATGAACCAGAAGAAGACGCCAGCGATGATCGGGAGACCGATCGCTGCGACATCGATATCTGTCAAACCGGCGAGCTGAGCAGACGTGTAGCCAGCACCAAGGAGGATGGCGAGCTGCAGAAGGCCGAGTAGCCCGATTCCGGCGACTTTGCCGACGAGCACCTGCCAAGACCGCACGCGTGACAGGACCACTTCGACGACGCGATTCTGCTTCTCCTCGACCGTACCCGTTGCTACGAAACTTCCGAACATGATGATCGAGATGTACAACACGATGGCTCCCACGAACGCTGCACCCCGTTTCGCGTCCTCCTGAGGATCTGTCTCCTCGATGGTCGCCACCGAGACCTGAACGGGATTCTGCACCGCTTCGATCTCAGACTCAGACAGGCCCAAGCCCTCGAGAGTCGACTCTGTGACGACGGTGTCCACGGAGCGTTGGATGAGCGCCGTCAAACGAACAGACGTGTCGTCGTGGAAGACCACCCGGTTGCCGTCGGCCAGCACGACGTCAGCGTCGCCATCTTCGAGTGCGTTCTCTGCCGCGTCTGTAGCCGCGAAACGCACAACATCTATCTCGATTTCGAAGAGGTCGCCTTGCGTCCTCAACTCGTCTTCGATTCCAGGTAGCTCCGTTCCGACGAGGCCTACGGTGGTCGCCTCTGGCTCGCCGCCGGACAGGGCATTGGTCACCGGACCGACGGCGATGATCGCCACCGCGATGATCGCCATGATCACAAGGAACGGTTTGGAGCGGCCGCGCTCGACGAATTCCCGTTTCGAGAGCAGCCACACCTGGGTCCAGGGAGTCACGATTGCACCGCCTCTCTGAACAGGTCGGTGAGATGCGGGGGTTCGAACGCAAACCGTGTGACTCTGCCAGCTGCCTCTGCTGCAGCGAGGATGTCCGCAACGGGAGCATCTTCGGAGACAACGCAGTGAACCTGACCATGGTTGCTCACGACCTCGATATCTGGAAGGTCAGGGATCCACGGTCGTCCATCGACATCGGTGGTGAGTCGTCGTCGCGTTGACTGTGCCTTGATCTGAGCCAGGTTTCCGTCAAGCACGACCCGTCCCTCATTGATGATTGCAACCTCCTGACAGACGTCTTCGACGAGGTCGAGCTGATGGCTCGAGAACACGATCGTGACACCATCTGAGGACAGTTCGCGAAGGGTCTCAGACAACGAATCAACACCAATCGGATCCAGTCCGGCAAATGGTTCATCGAGGACGAGCAACTCGGGGCTCGGAGCCAACGCAGCCGCAAGCTGGGCGCGTTGCTGATTCCCATGGCTGAGTTCCTCCAACTTGGCATCTGCCCTGTCGTCGATACCAAGCACGCCAAGCCAGTGATCAACGGCGCGGCGCGCATCACTGTGGGACAGACCAGAGAGGCGTGCAAAGTGGACCAGCTGGCTTCCAACCTTCATCTTCGGATAGAGACCGCGCTCTTCAGGCATGTAACCGAAACCCAGACGCGCTTCTGCATCCACGGGTGATCCGTTCCAGGTCACCTCGCCGCCGTCTGGATGGACAAGGTCGAAGATGACACGCATCATCGTCGTCTTCCCGGCACCATTCGGTCCGAGGAACCCAAGGATGCGTCCCCGCTCCACGGAGAACCCCGCGCCATTGAGCGCAACGACATCCCCGAAGCGCTTATGAACATCCGTAATCGTCAGCACGGACCCATTATTGGGGGATTCACGCGCTGAGACGATTCGAGGGACCGAACACCACAGGGATGACGTTCCTCCCAGCCAGCCCACCCACGCTCGAAGGGGATGTAGCCGACTTCGTCGACGATGAGTATCGGGATGCGTCCGAGGTGTTCGAGTTCTCGGGCTCACCGTGCCGTGAGGTGCGGCACGTCATCCGGCTCCCCGCACGGCGACCCCGAGCGGCGCCAATCAAGAAAGGCATACGATCCTGTCTACCGAGGCCGACCGCGGTGTTGGTGTGTCGGCTGGCGTGGAACCATCCCCTCCCCGACGGGAACAAGCGGGCGGCTTGGGCGGCGATGGTCTTGTTCATCGACCTCAACCACGGCGCCTGGGAACCCGAGCCACCCGACATCGGCGAGGCCGAAGAAGCCATGTTGGCGATCGCGGCCGGAGGGGTCGACTGGACCTGGACCGCAGCATGGCTCGAAGAACGCGTTCGGTTCATCGGCCAAAGCTGAACAAGAACTAGACAAGCCGACATCAAGCGTATGCAAGATGGCTCCCCAACGTCAGACGGTCGCCGCGCCTGGCTCCCGCCTAGTCCCTTGCGCGGCAAGGGCTATCAGAGCACGCCCGGGAGAACTCGAATCCCCAGCCTTCTGATCCGTAGATCTCCAAGCCGTGTCCACGGCCGTCCACAACCGTCCACCCAGCCCGAATCGAAAGGCTTTCTATTCCACAGGAGTCCACACCCGTCCACACGAATCCACAGCGAATGGCTCCCGACTTGGCTCCCAAGCGCTCGTGGAAGGACCGGTTCTGGGGAGCGCACAATGCATCATGTGCCGCGCCGGATCGCGTGATTGAACACCTGGCCCAACAGAACCTCACAACCCAGCAACTGCTGAGGTGGCGTGAAGGACGGATCGGTTCGATAGGGGTCCGCCGAGCGCCCAAGAGGCCTCGCCAACGCCGCCATCGAAGGCACCAACTTGTTGGCTAAAAACATCAAGAGAGTCGGCCACGGCTTCCACAACTTCGAAAGCTACCGACTTCGCCTCTTGCTGCACTGCGGCGTCTCATGTAAGCCTCGACCGGTCGCACGCGTAGAGCCGGGTTCGGTAACATTCCGACGCTTTCGAGCACCGGGAAAACAGTACGGTGGGCATAACTGATTCAGCGGATCGATTGTATCGACGCAGAATCTGTCTCTAAGAGGGAGAGGGAACAGTGAAAATCGGCATGGGTCTACCG
Organism: uncultured Gemmatimonadales bacterium; assembly: GCA_964195945.1. Taxonomy (GTDB): domain Bacteria; phylum Actinomycetota; class Acidimicrobiia; order Spongiisociales; family UBA5794; genus JAAETI01. Next base: position 3,114 of record CAXMRC010000202.1, on the reverse strand, counting down.
TCTGATACCGGGCCCATGGACGGTAACCCCAGCACGCAGGACATTCTGGATATGGCGAAGTTCGGCGAGCAAGTGGGTTTTGATTCGGTCTGGCTGGCCGATCACTTCTTGTATGACGCGGGAACCGAAATGGCGGCCCTGGGTGCCGGCCCACCGCCAGAGCTGATGGGGGTCCTCTATGGGGCCTGGGAAGCACTCACCGTCGCGGCTGGCTTGGCTACGGCCACTGAGCGGGTCGAGATCGGCACCATGGTCCTCAACACCGGCTATCGCAATCCTGCGTTGCTCGCTCGCGTGGCTGAGACCCTCGACGGCCTGAGCAGCGGGCGTTTCATCTGCGGGTTGGGAGCCGGCGATTTTGAGTCAGAGCACGTCTTCTACGGATATCCGTGGGAGCGACGGATCGGGCGTTTCGAGGAGGCCCTGCAGATCATCAAGCCGATGCTGCACGGCGAGTCGGTCACGTTTGATGGCGAGTTCTATAAGACTGACAACGCATCTCTCATTCCCAAAGGGCCGCGGCCGGAAGGCCCGCCAATCATGATCGGGACGTTGAAGAGCGGCCCCCGTATGAAACGGCTGGTAGCGCAATATGCCGATATCTGGAACTGCTGGTTGGCTTCCACCGACTCACACCCTGAGGCCTATCAAGGGCCGTTGGACGCAATGATGGCGGCTTGCGAAAAACACGGCCGCGACCCAGCCACCTTGGAGAGGAACGTCACGGTGCGCGTTTGTCCAACGAGGGCCCGTCCGGATGATTTCGATATGAAGCCAATTGCTGGTTCGGTAAATGAAATTGCCGATCACATTCGCGGTTTTGCGGCCATCGGTGTCAACCACCTGCCGGTGTGGCTGTGGCCCAACAGCAAGGAAAGCGTGGAAGCATTTGCGCCGGTGTTGGAGGAGCTGAAGCGATAACGTGATCCAAGAAATACGGACGGGTCTCCACCCTACGCGGCCCTCGTCGGCTGGCCGCTGACTCGCGGAATCACCTCTTCTTCTCGACGCTCGAACCCCAGAACGAGCGAGCGACCCATCGTCACCACACAGTTTCAGATCGTCTGAGCGTAAGGCACTCGATATTCACAGCGGCGACTGACGCTAGGACCCGCACAGATCCGGCATATGTAGCACTCCCGAGCGGGGAACGCGTTCTGCGGTGACCGCCCATATCGATCGTCTCCGAGTCGCCGATCGCTGCGAACGCTGGGCCGAGGGAGAATGGCTCCCACAGCCGCCCCGCCACCTGACCGAGAGACCATTCAGACGACAAGGCCCCCGCAGTTGCAGGGGCTTCGCTGGCACGCCCGGGAGAACTCGAGTCTCCAACCTTCTGATCCGTAGATCTCCAAGCCGTGTCCACAGGTGTCCACAACCGTCCACACACGCCGGAATTGCTGGCTTTCGATTCCACCAGCGTCCACAGCCATCCACACAAGTCCACAGAGAATGGCTCCCAACTTGGCTCCCGCTTCCGTGAGCCCCGAGACCTAAACTGGCAACTACTCTAAAATTTATAGGGTAAGATAGAGTTCATGCAGACAGAAATCACCCAAGCTCTCGCCGCACCTCCTGCCGAAATTGGTGGGGCTCTCCTGGCGATACCAGAAAACCAGTGGTACGACCGCAAGAGCGCTCGGATCGCTCCACGCGACCTAGCCGAGGCCGAGATCGCGTTCGCTAACGCCGAAGGCGGGACAATTGTCGTCGGGCTCGGAGGCGGTCGCATCGAAGGTGTCGACGCGCAGGGTCGACGGTTGAACGACCTGCGTCAGGCAGCTATTGATTTCACCCAACCTCTAGTGCGAGCTCATGTCCAGGAAATTGAGTGCATCAACGAGAGCGGCAACGTCGACCACCTTCTCGTGATCGAGGTCGAACCTTCCGCGGTAGTGCACAGCAATCGTCGCGATGACGTCTATCTACGTGTTGGGGACGAATCGAGGCGGCTGTCCTTCGCTCAGCGTCAGGAGTTGACATACGACAAGGGACAGAGCGTATTTGACGGCACGGCAGTTCCTGGCCTGTCAGAGGAGGACTTGGACTGGGACAGCATCTACGGTTGGGCCGAGCCGCTCGGGGCGGCCGACCCCGAACGCTTGTTGCGACGCCGCGGGCTCTTGAGAGAGGACGGTGTGACCGCGGCCGCAGTGCTTCTTTTTGGCAACGAGCCTCAGGTCTTCTTTCCCAACGCCTACGTCCGTGTGCTCAAATTTCGTGGCACGGAGAGACAAACGGGGGGGCGCCAGCAACTGGCCACAGACCAGGCGTTCGACGGGACGATCGATGCGGTGTTAACACACGTTTCCGCAGCGGTTCGGGAGATTCAACCAACGACTCGCCGGCTAGCTGCGTCAGGCCGCTTCTCCAACCTACCCCTGATACCCGAAGATGCTTGGCTCGAGTCGATCGTCAACGCCGTCATCCACCGGTCGTACTCATTCGGCGGCGACCACATCCGAGTAGAAGTCTTCGACGACCGAATCGAGGTCTCAAATCCCGGACGCTTCCCTGGCCTGGCCGAGGCAAGCGATCCACGGGATGCGATGCGCTTCGCTCGCAATCCACGCATCGCTCGTGTTTGCACAGAGCAAGGTTGGGCCCAGGAGCTAGGCGAGGGCATCCGCAGGATGTTCGAGGAGATGGCTCTCTTCGGCCTTCCAGCACCCTCATACCAGCAGACTTCGGGAGCGGTTCGGGTGGTACTCACCGCTACCGCGGTCGATCCCGGCGTCGCCGAGCAGCTCCCGGCTGGTTGGCACGATGTCGTCGCCGCCCTTCGACAAACAGGCCGCCTCAGGACGGGTGAGGTCGCCGAACTTCTCGGCGTGACACGACCAACGGCCATCAGGCGCCTCCGCCAAATGGAAAAGCTCGGTGTCATCGAGTGGAACGGACAGAGCGACACGGACCCGAGCGCCTTTTGGAGCCTTGCTGAGTAGCCGTCCCGCAACGCAACTCTGAACGTACCGAATCGAATGGCTCCCAAACGTCAGAAAGGTCCACGGAGCCGTCGCGGAGAGATCCCTTGCCGCGCAAGGGATCTCTGGCACGCCCGGGAGAACTCGAATCCCCAACCTTCTGATCCGTAGATCTACAAGCCGTGTCCAC
>CAXMRC010000201.1:0-104547 GCA_964195945.1 uncultured Gemmatimonadales bacterium | reverse complement strand
GGCGACCCGTCGGGGTCAAAGGAGCGTTAGCGTGCACAAGGAGCCTCCTCTGGCTGTCGTGATGCGTGCAAACACCACCCAACCAGGGAGGCTCAACTAAACCCAACCGTCAACAACCTCCCGAATCAATACACCTAGGAGACACCGAGTGGGCGGGGCGTGGGCCGACCACTCGGAGTTGCAGGGAAGAGTCAGACAGCCGCAGCGGGCTCGGTTGGTTGCGGAGGGGTCCCGATCGGAAGAGGATCACGTACCCGGCGCACCCCGAAGTAGGTGAGGAATCCACCAGCCGTCATTCCGACCAGACCGAGGGCGATAAAGGCGACACCGAGGACGCCGAGGAAGGGAACGCGTACCGAGCCGGCGACCGCCATGTCGACGCCTGAGGAACCGTCTGTGTTGAGAGCGACAATTGCCCAATCGCCATCACGGACCTTCCAATCGAGTGTTCCGTCGATGCTGGATGCAACCCAGATGTCGACATCCGCGGGCGGAGTTGCTGCAGACGCACCAGGCACATGATCGAACTTGGGTTCGTCATCGAACGAGGTCACCCGGGCTATCGCGACACCGTCGAGGTAGGCCTGAGCATCGGATTCAGTGGCGATCCCCACAAAGACGCTCTTGTTGTTGCGGGTGCTCACTTCGAGCCGGGCCGGGATCGCTTCCCACCCGACAAAGGTCCGCCCGCCGCTGATGTGCTCTCCGAAGTCGATCTCGATATCTTCGCCAACGAGAGCCACGGCATCGGTGCCCATTCGTACCGGACCCGTAGATATCCAGCCATCGTCATCCGGCACCGCAAGCGCGATGCCGCCGGCTACAGCGAGCGCAAAACTGCCGATGACCATGGGGACGCCGATCAAAGCGGCGACAAGTTTGGTGATACGCATGGTCACTCCGTCTCTTCGCCGGCCGGCGTTACGGCGGCGGTACTAGTTGGGACGGACGCGCTCGTGCGGTCCGTAGAGAGTAGGGCCGCGGCCGCGAGCAAAGCGGTGGCGGTCAAGATCGTCGCCGGGGCGGTGCTAGCCAATATGACAAGGGCGGCCAGTCCAATGAAGAAGGCTCCGGCCCTCTTGCCAGGTGTCGTAAGGTTGCGCAGCCACCGTGCGGCGGCCGATTCGGTTTCGTCTTGTCCGGGTATCAGTGCCCAAGCTGCCGCATAGAGCACAATTCCGAACCCGCCGAACAGAGCGGCGACGAGGAAGCCAAGTCGAATCAGAGCGACCGAGGCCCCGGTGTGCTGAGACAGAGCCGAAGCGACTCCGCCGAGAACACGGCCTTGCTCGGGTCGCTCCAACCGGAGCTTCTCTGGTACTGGGGTGGTTTGTGTATTTTCCATGCCGCCATCGTGCAACATGAGCGATGGGGCCGGTATTGGGAGTCTCCCTCAACTAACCCTGAGAGTCGCCGACCGAGTCGGGGGTAAACCCTGACGTCGACTCCTGGTGCTAGGTGACTGTTGGACAAATGGCGTGAAGACTCGTCCCTCCAACAGAGTGCCTGGTCATAGCGACACCGACGAGCCGAAACTGACATTGTTCAACAGATGCCTAGCCGGCGATCTGAATTGCCAGACTGGCGTGATAGAACATGAGCGCGGTGTAGGCCATCAGCAGGATCAGTGATACTTCAAGCGTTCGTCGGTAGCGACGCAGCAAAAGCAGAACAACCGCGACTGCCCCGACAGCACCGAGTTTGGCGGCGGCGGCCACGACCGGGCTGATATCAAACAGTCGTGCCATGATCGGGTTGAGCTCGGCTCCGCCAGCCTCCAACACGCGGACGGTTAACTGGTAGTCGATGTAGTTGAACACGACGATGGTGGCGAGAACCAACAAGAACCGCATCGGATTATCGCGGTAGGCCTCGAGACCGGCGGCGTATGAACCTCGCCAACCATCCTTGAGACGTCGCTCAAAGCCTTCACGTCGTTCTGGGAAGTAAAGGGGAATGCGTTCAACCCGACGATCAGGTCCACGACCTGTGTCGGAGGCATTGTCATCGATGATTACTAGCCCCCCAATCCGGATCGCTTAGCTCTCAAACTAGCGGACGAAGATCTGTACCGGCGCGGGCTAGCTCATGATGCGTTGCCTACAAAGGTGCGTAGGTCCACGGCAAGCTTCTCGAGAGAAGGGACATGGACGTACATCATGTGGCCAGCGTCGTAGTACTCCATCGTTACGTTGTCACGCATGCTCTCATCCAGGCCAAGGTGATTGAATGTGTACTCGGTGGCGAAGTAGGGAGTCGCCAAGTCCAGGTATCCGTTTGCCACGAACACCTTCATGAACTTGGTCCTCGTGATCGTATTGCGCAGTGTCTCTGACACATCGACGTAGGCGTTCTTGAAGTCCTCGTAATCCCAGTTCTGCCACGTCTCGGACGATAGAATTTCGTAGGGTAGATCGCTCTCGTATTCGAGTTCGTCGCGCATGTAGGCGTTGAGAGCGGACGTGTAGGCGCCCATGGTCGCGTCCATGCTCGGGTCGGCCTCGAATGAGTCTCCGTCCTTGAACCGGTCGATGCCGGTGTAACGCGAATCAATCCTGCCGACGGTGCGGCCCTCATCACGCAGCAGTTCCTTGCAGAAGCGAAGGATCTCGATTCGCAGGTCGTACCGCGTCACATACTGTTCAGACAAGCCGGTATACCTGGCGACCTTCCTTGCGATCCGCTTGAATCTGTCAGCATCGAGCGCACCACCCTGGAACAACGCCAGTGCGTACTCGTTTGATGCGAATTGCTCGACTTCATCCAACAGTTCGCGCAGCGGCCGTTCCTGATCCTTCGGTGCGAGCTTGCCGTGATACCAGGCGGTCGCGGCATAGGTGGGAAGGAAGACCGAGTACGGCAGATCATTGCCGCGACGGAACGTACCGGTGGCACTGTCGAAGCCTGCGGTCTGGAAGTTGAGAATGGACGAAATGAGCATCAAGCCGTTGAACGTGATTCCGTGCCGCGCATAGAGATGCCCTGCGAGGCCGGCGGATCGGGTGGTTCCGTAGGACTCACCTGCAAGGAACTTCGGTGAACCCCAGCGTTGATGACGGGTCAGATAGACCCTGATGAACTCACCAACCGCCTCGATGTCCTTCTTGAAGTGGTGGAAATCCTTCGCTTCCTTGTTGGGTATCGCCCTGGAGAACCCGGTTCCCACCGGATCGATGAACACCAAATCTGCGACATCAAGTAGCGAGTGCTCATTGTCGACGAGCCTTCCCGGCGGGGGATAGGGCATGCCGTCGTCGTCGAGGAGTACCCGCCGCGGCCCGAGTGCTCCCAAGTGGAGCCACACCGACGACGAGCCGGGGCCGCCATTGAATGCAAACACGATCGGCCGCTTCGAAGTGTCCCGTATCTTGGTCCGGGCATAGGAGACGAAAAAGAACGACGCCTTCTTTTTGCCCTCCTCCTCAGTTAGGACCAAGCGACCAGCCGTTGCCGTGTATTCGATATCTTTTCCGGCGATGGAGACGGTATGAGTGGTCTCTGTCGAAATCTCCTCATGGTGCGGCGGAGGTGCATCTTTGGCATCCTCGTCTTTGTTCTCCGTCGTTTCGTCATTCTTCTTTGCGTCGTCCGCCATCACCGTTCTCCAGAAAGTCGACAACGGCAATGACTCTACCGACCGGTACGCCCTGCTCAGTCGTCAGTCAGAAGGCGGTATCGCAGGATGAGAAGCGTCAGCCGGGGCTCTATGTGGCCAGCCCTATCGGGCAGGACACTCCGGTTCCGCCAATGCCGCAGTAGCCATTCGGATTCTTCGCCAGGTACTGCTGGTGGTATTCCTCGGCGTAGTAGAACACCGGTGCGGGCTCGATCTCAGTCGTGATCGTTGCGTATCCGGCCGCGTCCAGGCTGGTTTGGTAGGTGCCCCGGCTTGCCATCCCCTCGGCAAGCTGGGCATCGTTCGATGCAAAAATGGCCGATCTGTATTGCGTACCCACATCGTTGCCCTGACGCATTCCCTGTGTGGGGTCGTGGCCTTCCCAGAAGACCTGAAGAAGAGATTCATAGGAAACCAGGGATGGGTCGAAGGCGACAAGGACCGCCTCGGTGTGACCGGTATGCCCAGAACACACCTCTTCGTATGTCGCGTTCGGAGTGAGGCCGCCTGCGTACCCGACGGCTGTCGAGTAGACGCCTGGCGTTTGCCAGAACAGACGCTCTGCCCCCCAGAAGCAACCCATCCCGAAGTAAGCCAACTCGATACCTTCAGGAAAGGGGGCGACGATGGTGTTGCCGCTGACGAAATGGATTCCGCTGATCGGGATCGCATCATCGTGGCCTGCGATAGCTTGGTCGGTGCTTGGCATCTTTGTCTTCTGGAACCACATGGTTGCTCCCTTCGGGTGCTTCGCTACAGCAACGCACGAGACGGAGCTGATGTTCCTGATCAAGTGTCGATACTCCCAGACCCAGTGCGATTTGCAAGGAAACAATCTATGAACAGAGTGAGGGGCGCCATCGCTGACGCCCCTCAACCATGCGATGTCCGTCCGGCGGTTCGCTAGACGTCATCTCCCGTGCGGATGAAGGCGAAGGTTGCTCGACCTCCGTCTGACGACTCGATGACGACGGTGAATGCTTCGCCGAATGGGGCCTCGGGGAACTCGACCGTGATCTCCCAGTTGCCGTTGCCGTCGGCGGTGGTTGTTCCGCCTCCGTACGGTGATTCCACCCAGATCGTCGATTCAGGAGCAGCTGTTCCCCAGAACTTGTCGTACGGAACTGCTTCGCTGCAGAACCCATACTTCTGGTTGGCGGTGAATCCGACTTCTTCTGCTTCCTTTACGATCCAGAAGAACCCGAATTCTGCTCGTCCGCCGCTTGAGGACTCGACTACGACCTTGATCTCCTGATTGGCCGGGAGATTGTCGTTGAAGTGCAGCTTGGCGTACCACTCGCCGTTGCTTTCCACCGTGGTCTCGACTGAGCCGTATTCCGATCCGACCCAGATGGTGTCACCGGGGTTGCCGGTCCCAAAGAACTTGGTCCATGGTTCCGTGTTCTCGCCGTAGTTCTGCATTGCGCTGAACTCAAAGATGGCGCAGACGTGCTTCATTGTGAACTCACGTCGGTTGGATTCGTTTTCGACCACGACCGTGAACTTCTCGTTGCACGGAGCGTCCGGGAACTTCACGTAGAGTCTCCACTCGCCGTTGTCGTCGATCACAACAGAGCCGTCGCCGTATGCCGAGCCGACCCATACTTTGGTGCCCGGCGTGCCGGTGCCGTAGTACTTGTTTTCGGCGGGGTAACCATCAACGACATCCCACTTCTGGGTAGCGCTGAAATCTCTAACCGTCGGCTCTGCGGCGTCCAGGTAGACCTTGATCGACTTCTCAGTCACGTTTCCAGAAGCGTCTTTGGCCGTGAATGTAACCAGATTGCCACCGGGGCTGAGGATAAGAACGATTCGCCAGTTGCCTTCTTCGTCAACGTCGGCTTCGTACCTTCCGGCAAGGACGCGGGCTCCAGGCTCCGTCTCGCCCTCGAACGCGATCTGCTTTTCGTCGAAGTGCTGTTCATTCTCTGGGAAGAGGATGGCCAACGGAGGGGGAGTGGTGTCGCCCTCGTCCGGGGGCTCCTCGTCCTTTGGCGGATCAGCCGGCGGTTGCTCATCCTTGGGCTGATCCGAAGGCTGCATGTCGTCGTCATGCTCGATTGCCTTGTCGGTCTCCTCGGCGGCCGGAACGGTGGCCACCGCCGGCGCGGAACCCTCGAGTACCGGCTGCGCCAGTTCAGTCCTTGGCACGTCGTCGACCGACGCACTGAGGGCAGCGGCGTCGGAGCCCGGCGAACTTGAGAATGTGCCTACCTGGGCCAGGGCTGCACCGCCTAGTAGTACAACCACGAAGGCTGCGGTGAAGACGAATAATTCGCGTCGTCTCATGTCTGATCTCCATCTTGAAGGCTATGTAGCGCGTTTGCCACTCTGAGTAGTCACTCGCCGCAAGAGGCGATCTGGTTTACTCACTTTTGGGATTCTTTGTTTGAGATAATCCTGTGGTGGCCTGGTTTCGGCGTTTAGCAACCGTTGGAGTGCTCGGGATTGATGCCGGGGCCTGTAGTTTCGGTATGCTGGGTGAGTCACAACCGGGGAGAGCTCATGTCCGATCATGTCAACGAAGTGGCCGAAGCAACTCCAGTGCCGGAAGATGAGGAATCCCCGGCCGATGTCGAGGTCCGCGCCCCTGTGCAATCTTTGACCGAGCCTGCTGAGGAATCGATTCGATCCTCGATCCTCGATTCGGTTCTGCATCCCGAGCACGGCGAAGACCTGCCGACTGAGAAGCTGAAGGGCAAGTTCTACGAGAAAGAACTCGATCGTCTTCAGATGGAGATGGTCAAGCTCCAAGAGTGGGTCAAGTCCGAGGGACTGCGCGTCGTTGTCATATTCGAAGGGCGTGACGCTGCGGGTAAGGGCGGCGTCATCAAGCGGATCACCGAGCGGCTCAACCCCCGTGTTTGTCGTGTGGCCGCTCTTGGCACTGCAACCGAGCGCGAAAAGACCCAGTGGTGGTTCCAGCGCTATGCGGCGCATCTGCCTGCAGCTGGTGAGATAGTTTTGTTTGACCGCAGTTGGTACAACCGGGCTCTTGTCGAACCGGTGATGGGTTTCTGTACCGAGCAGCAATATCAAGAGTTTCTGCGCACGGCCCCTGAGTTCGAGCGCATGCTGGTTCGCAGCGGGATCATCCTTGTGAAGTATTGGTTCTCCGTCAGTGACGAAGAACAGGAGAAGCGATTCCGAGCCCGTATCAAGGACTCACGCAAGCGGTGGAAGCTCAGCCCCATGGATCTCGAATCGCGGAGTCGATGGGTTGAGTATTCGAGGGCAAAGGACATCATGTTTGCCCATACCGATATCAAGCAGGCGCCGTGGTTTGCGGTCAACGCCGATGACAAGAAGCGGGCCAGGCTCAACTGTATCAGTCACTTTTTGAGCGTCATTCCGTATGAAGATCTCACGCCGCAAGAGATCGAGTTGCCCCCCCGCCAGGAGAACGAAGGGTATGTCCGGCCACCTATGTCGGACCAGACCTTTGTACCGAAGTCTTACTGAGCCGGGTTTCTGCGATCTGAGTCGATAATGCTTGCAAAAGTAAGCATTGTGCTTACAATGGTGTATGAGGCCACAATGACTACACCGCTACAACTGACGACGGGGCTGCCCGCCGCGTATCCGTTTGATTATGAACGACGGGTATCGCTGCGCGACGGCAGTACAGCCGACATACGCCCAGTTGTCCCCGGCGACGCCATCTTGCTTGGCAAAGAAGCAGCCGCAGCCGATACCGACACGCTCTATCACCGGTTCTTCAACCCGGCGTTGCGACTCGACAGCAAACGGCTCCGTCATCTGACAGAAATCGACTACACGACGCGATTTGCGATCGTCGCCTTCTCCGATGGTGAGGGGATTGCCATCGCCCGATTCGAACCCGCCGGCGAGGGAGTTGCTGAGATCGCGGTCGTGGTCAAGCAGCCCTGGCGCAAGCTGGGTCTGGCAACAGAGATGTTCAATCTGCTGGAGGCCGCCGCCCTAGAGCGAGGTGTGCGTGAGTTCGAGGCGCTGTATCTGCCCGATAACCATGCGATCGAGCGAGTCCTCAAGAAACGAGGATTCGGTGGCGTTACGGTTGACTCGGGAGTCGCCCGAGTCAACAAGATCCTTGCCAGCACGCCGGTAGACGTCGCGGTTGACTCGGGAGTCGCCCGAGTCGGCAAGGTCCTGGGCAAAACGCCGGTGGGCACCGCGGGCGCAACAAACCGCTAGCCCAGTCGGGGGTGGCGTCCAGAGCGGTAGCATCCGGTCCATGACCAAGACCGTCGGCGAGATCGCCGCTCAGATCGCATCATCCTTCCGGCTTGCTAAAGCGGCTGGATGGGATCCGGTTGGCCTCCAATTCGGAGACCCGGACGCCGTGGTTGGCCGAGTAGCGGTATGCCACGACGTGACCCAGGCCGTCGTCGATCGCATTGTCGCCGGCAACATCGACCTCGTCGTTGCCTACCACCCTCTCTTGTTCAGGGCGACCACCCGTTTGATTGCAGGCTCCAATGCGGCAGGCCGCGCTTTTCGCCTGATCGCAAATGGCACGGCGCTGACAGTGGTCCACACCGCGTTTGACGTCTTGCCAGGGGGAACAGCAGACTCGCTTGCCGCCGCACTTGGACTCCACGACGTCAGCGCGTTTGGTCCCGCATGGGGGCAAGACACCGCCAAGGTGATCACCTTCGCTCCGGAGCCATCCGTCGATCGGATCGTGTCTGCCATGGCCGATGCCGGCGCCGGACATATCGGTGGCTACACAAGTTGTTCCTATCGTTCTGAGGGGATCGGAACTTTCATCCCGGATGGAGCAGCGCATCCCGCCGTCGGATCGACCGGAAGGCTCAACACTGCCGAAGAGACCCGGGTGGAGATGGTGATGGAATCCGCCAGAGTTGGTGCGGTCGTGGCGGCGTTGGTGCACGCTCATCCATACGAAGAGCCCGGATACGACGTGGTCGAATCTAGGTCCAATGCCGGGTTTATTGGCAGGGTGGGGCGGCTCCCCGAACCGGTAACGCCGCAAGAACTTGCCGACCTGGTGCGGGCACGGCTCGGCGGGGTGGTTCGAGTCGCCGGCGATCGACCGATAAGAACGGTTGCGGTGATTCCCGGCTCGGGTGGATCGTTCCTTGGCGGGGCCGACGCCGACGCAGTCGTCACCGGCGATGTCAGTCATCATCAGGCTCGGGATGCCGTGGCTCGTGGGATCTCGGTTGTGGACCCAGGACACGCAGCCACGGAACGGCCCGGGGTCAAGGCGTTGTACGCTGCGGTCGCCGATATATTTGAGACCACGATAGATATGACAGATGTTGACCCGGATCCCTGGAAGGAACGGTAGCGATGGAGGAGTTGCGGAGTCTGGCCGACTTGCTCGATTTGCAGGAAGTCGATCTTCAGATTGATCGATTACTCCATGACCGACGGTCGCTGCCTGAGCTCGAGGAATACCGTAAGGCGCACGAAATCGCCGAAGGTCTCGGTACCGAGTTCGCTGCCGCCGATCTAGCGCTCCGGGATACCTCGCTCGAACTCGACAAGACCGAGGGAGAACTCGAGATCAGTAGTTTGCGGCTGGCTGCCGAGCAGAACCGGCTCTACGCCGGAGGCATGAGCGCCCGTGACGCTGACTACTTGCGCCGTGAGGTTGAGATGCTTGACAGAAAGCGTCGTGAGGCCGAGGACTTCATTCTCGAACTCATGGAAAGGCGTGAGCAACAAGATACCGCGGTCATCGAGCTGCAAATTCGAGTTGAGGACGCAGCAGCCGCCAAGGCGGGTATCGAGGCACTGATCAAAGAGGCCTGGCGGGGTATTGATGCGCAACTAGCGATGAAGGAAGCTCGCAAGACCGAGATGCTGCCGGGTATCGAAGAAGGGCTTCTCGAGCTATACGACCAGCTCCGAGAAACAAAAGAGGGCGTAGCTGTCGGGGCACTCGTCGACGGAATATGTGGTGGCTGTCACCTCAAGCTGACAGCAGCGGAGACCCTCGAAGCCAATAGGACCGATCCGTCGCGTTGTATCCACTGTCGACGGATTCTGGTCACCTAGAGGGTCGCTGATGCTCTTCTGGCATGCCGGTGCAACCATTGCAATTGCGCGCTACTCGTTCCGAGATGATCGTATGGATCTGCGAATGCTGTTGCTGGGGGCACTGCTTCCAGACCTGATCGACACCCCGGTCGGCCTGACGTTTTTCGGGACCTTTGGTGGAGTGCGTCTGTTCACCCACGGACTCATCCTGGCTTCGATCGTGATGGTTACGGTTGTGCTGCTTACCCGGAGGGGAAGGCCGCGCAAGATGTGGATGCCTTTGGCGATTGGCCTGCTGTTTCACATACTCCTCGATGCAATGTGGCTCGATCCTGAAACGCTGTGGTGGCCGCTGCTCGGCTCGGGGTTCACCGCCGCCGGCCCGGAAACGGCCTCCTCCTACATTTCCTCGGTGCTTACCGATTGGAAGGTTTGGTTGGCGGAAGCGACCGGACTTGTCTACCTGGCATACCTTTGGTCGGCGGCCCGCTTGTCGGACGCTACGAATCGGAGCGAACTTCTACGGACCGGTCGGATCGACGCACCGATCGACGGTGACGTCACCTGCTGAGCATTCTGACGGCAATCAGCACCAGGAGAGCTGCGAAGAGACGACGCAGCAGATCGGCGTCGAGAGACAGTGCAAGACGAGAGCCGACCAAACCTCCAACCACCCCGCCGACTGCGACTAGCAGGGCGACTCGCCACTCAACCCGACCTTTCTTGGCATGGAGAACCGTCCCGACAACCGCAGTCGGCACGATGATGGCAAGCGATGTGCCTTGGGCGATGTGTTGTGAAAAGCCGAAGAACACAACCAATGAGGGAACGAAGATGATGCCGCCGCCAACCCCAAGGGTCGACGCGATGAGGCCGGTGACAAGACCAAGAGCGATGAACGCGATGACCTCGATCATGTGATCGCCATCCTGGCCGCGGCGACGAGAAGCATGATCGAGAATGCCCGCGTCAGGACCTTGGCGGGAATCAAATGCAGGATCCGAGTGCCGACCGCGGCACCAACAACTGCACCACTGGTGACCAGGGCGGCGGCTTGCCAATCGACCGAGCCATCTATTGCGAACGAAACCAGCCCTGCACCAGCGGACGCGATAATCGTGGCGACCGAGGTTCCTGATGCCTTGTGTTGCGTGAAGGCAAACCACAACACCAGTCCGGGGACGACAACGATGCCGCCGCCGACACCGAATAGACCGCCGACAACCCCGGCAAGTAAGCCGAGATAGATAGCACGACGGGTGGAGGCAGACATGACGCGAGTGTAGATGCCGCCGCGACTACGCAGCGTTCCGCGCTTCCCGCGTCATCGAGCGTTTAGCCTGCAGACGTGAGAATCCTTGTTGTGCTCGCTCTCTTAACGGCTGCGTGTTCCGGCGAAGCCAATACACCGGTCGAATCGACACCCGGTGTCACCCCGACAGTTGTGGTGACACAGTGGCTTGAGGCTGTCGTTGCGGTCGATGTTGACGCTTTGGCGGATCTGGTCGAGCCCATCGGTCTGGCGGTGCTGGCTGGCGTCGAGAACAGCGTGAGCTCAGACGAACTGGTCGGTCTATTGAACGGGGGCTTCGAGGGCGACCTTGCCACCGGTTACTGGACGACGTTCCGAGACGACTTTGCGGCGATCAGGGGAGGCTCATTGGAGAGCCTCGTGGTTGTCGACGAATCTCAGATCGATGGCATGCCAAGCCATGTCGCTGTCGGTGTGTCGCTAAATGAAACGATGGGACGCGTAATCGTGCGCCAGACCGACGCGGGATGGCGCGTAGACCTGACAGCCACGGTGGGACCAGCACTTGTCGGCCCGCTCGGGGACTATCTGCTGAGCGCTCTGAGCGGAGAGAACGCGGTAGCCATCGCTGACGCCTATCGGGCCGCAATAGTCCCTGCCCTCGACGTAGCTGTCATACTTGACCAAGCGAACTCTGACTTGATCTTTGGAACCGAGTATTTGCGGCAGCTATCCGAGGAGTAGCGGTCAAAGCTCCCGGAGCGCCGGTAGGACTTCATCACCGAGCATTCTGATCGTCGCCTCCTGGTCAAGCGATGTTGTCTGAATAGTCACGACATCCGCGTTCAATTCGGTGATCAGAGGCGAATACACGTTCACATAGTCCGTGGGACTAGCCACTATCGAGTACATGGCGAGAATCTCGTCGCGATCCATTGAGTCGGCGCGTTCTCGCAATACCGCAGGGTCCACAGCCTCGAGCCGCCCAGGTGCCCGCAGCCCCCGCCATGCCGACAGCGCTTCCCAAGCCTGTGCCTGGGTTTCAGCATGCACCGACCATCGTGATGCCATGATGGGCAATGTCTTGCGACCAGCCTTTTGTGCGGCAACCCCGGCGGGATCGACGACCCGCTCCATCGTGACCTCGGGCTGCTTGACACTGGTAATGATGCCGTCTGCGAGACGCGCAGCCAACGCAGCCGACTTGGGCCCACCGGCTGCTAGCCACACGGGGACCCGACCAATCGGTGGGCTGTATAGCTTGGCGCGGTCGGTGGTGTAGTACTCACCGTCGAAATCGAGCTTCTCTCCGTCGAGGAGGCGGCGCATGATTTGCAGTGCCTCCGCCATTCGAGCCGCACGCTCCGCATACTTCGGGAACGGATAGCCGAGCGGCCCTTCGTTCAAGTTCTCGCCTGTACCAACACCAAGGTGGAAGCGTCCCCCCGACAGCCGATCGAGGGTCGCAGCAGCTTGGGCAACCACCGCAGGGTGGTATCGAAAGAGGGGGGTAGTGACACCCGTCGAGATCTCAACGCGTTCGGTGGCCTGGGCCATCGCGCCGATTGTCGAAAATGCGTACCCGGAGGCGGATGTGTCGTCGACCCAGGGATGGAAATGCTCGGAGACCACGAGGAAATCGAATCCAGCCCTTTCTGCGAGGATTGCGTGTGCGACGAGGACCTCTGGCTGCCACTGCTCGTGTCCACAGAAGTAGGCGAATTGGGTCACGTCGTTCCTTTCGTTTTGGAGGGCGAGCGCTTGCGTCAAGGGTACTTGAAGGCGTCTTTGCTCACAGCGGTACGGTTTGTGGCCGGATCCCTATCACCTACAGTTACTAACGCTCAAGGATTGCGGTCAATCGACCGACTCTTTGGAAGGCGCAAAACCCCCGGAGGGCCCTTCGATGGAACAAGAACAGACGAGCGGCGGTCCGCCAGATCTTTTGGTGGTTGAAGACAACACCCTTCACGCTCGCCTCGTACTGACAATGCTCAACGAGGCATGGGGTGATGAAGCCCCGGTTCGCCATGTGAAACGGCTGGAATCTGCACTCGAGGCCGTCGCCGAATCCGCTCCCGATTGCGTGCTGCTAGACCTCGTTCTTCCCGACGCTGACGGTCTTGAGGCAGTCGAAGCGTTCCTGCTGAACGCTCCGCACGTCCCGATCGTGGTGTTGAGCGCCCACAAAGACGACCATCTGGCTATGCGTGCCGTCCGGCGCGGCGCCCAAGACTATCTGGTCAAAGGCACTGTGACCGCCGATGCGCTGGCCCGCTCTGTGCAACTGGCGATTCAGCGGCATCACGCAGAGAATCGCGTAAATCCGGGACAATCGACTCCGCCTCTTCCGGTCGATGCCCGCGACACCGCAGAAGGTCCGACAGCTGTTGCAATTCTTGACGACAGCGGCGCCGTGATCTTCGCCGAGGACGATGCCGCAGACATGCTTGGTCTTCCGCTCGTTGAGGTGATCGGTGTTCCGATAGTCTCCATATGCCACCCCGCCGACATGGATCGGTGGCGGGCAGCCATCGAGAAGGAGGATGAAGACCTCAAGGAGGTCATCGTTCGTATTGTTCATCCTTCTGGCTCCGAATTCCGGGTCGGTATCACCCTCGAGCCTCTCTCCAATGGCCATAATCCGCGCGCTGCGTTTTTGGCTATGTTCCAGCACCATTCCGATGAGGGAACTGCCTCGTCTGGTGCTTATGCGGTCGTGAGCGGCTGGGGAGACGAGTAGTCAGAGTTTTTGTAGCTGTAGCGGGCGGAGATATGTAAGGGAGCCCCCGAATGGGGGCTCCCTTACCGCGAGTATGGGTATAAGCCGGATTCTGTAATCGACCTGACAGGTCGGCGACGACCATCTATCTGGGCCCGACATTGCTGACCGGGCTCGTGCGGCCTACCTGGGATTAATGAGCGGGCAGCTCTCTCCCTACTTGGCCTTGCTCCTGGAGGGGTTTACCTAGCCGCCCCGGTCACCCGGAACGCTGGTGGTCTCTTACACCACCGTTTCACCCTTACCTGTCGGCTTGCCGTTAGGCCCGCCGAGGAACCGAAGGTTCCGCCAACGGATCCGAAGGACCCGCGGCCAGGCGGTTTGCTTTCTGTTGCACTATCCATCGGGTTGCCCCGCCTGGGTGTTACCCAGCACCATGCCCTGTGGAGTCCGGACTTTCCTCGGCCGGATTGCTCCGGACGCGGCCGTCCCCCAAACTCAGAACCAAGACTACTGGCTGTAGCTTGCGTGTCATGCGTCGAGCAAGACCCTGACTCGATCAAGGCTGGCACGTGCCTCAGTGGCAACGGTCCTGACGGCGTCAGTTGCAGCGAGATCTAGGACGGCATTCGGGTCCATGAAGTCAATCACGACCTGGCCAGCGTCCTCGCGCAATACGACATTGCAGGGTAGAAGGGCACCGATCGTCGCCTCTGCCGTGATCGCTCGTAGCGACAGCGACGGATTGCAGGCCCCAAGGATTCGGTACGGAGGGAGGTCCTCGCCGAGTTTGGTCTTCATGACAGCGGTGACGTCTATCTCGGTGAGCACTCCAAAGCCCTCTGTGGCCAGAGCGGCAATCACCCGCTCCCTGGCCTCTTCAATCGGCCCGGGTGTCGTTGTCGAAAACACGTAGTCGGCCATGGTGAACTCCTGTCTCGCTCGCAAAAGGACGGGGCCCTATTCGGACCCCGTCCAGTCTGGCGTAGTTGGGCCGTTAGGTGAAGATTACCTGGGCGCCATCGGATAGTTCGATGAAATCGGTGGCGGAGATGATGCCCTCAACGTCGTCGAGGAGATCCTCTTCAGTGAGTTCCATCATGTCCACAGACATCTTGCATGCCCACAGATGTCCACCCGCGTCAGCGATCATCTGCACGAATTCAGGGACCTCGGGGACATCGAGATCTGCAATCTGCTTCTTCATCATCTTGGTTGCCATCTTGGTCATGCCGGGAAGCCCTGCAGCACCCTGTGGCATGTGCAGCCTCTTGCCGGGAGGATGCATAGCGGTATTCCCCATCCAGGTGAACTGGAGGTTCTCCATGTGCTTCTTGGTGATGATATCCATTCCCCAGAAGGTGAAGAAGATGTGTGTCTCTACTCCTTCTCCAAGTGCGGCGTTTGCCATCACCAGTGATGGATAGACCATATCCAGGGTTCCCTTGGATGCGATGAAGCAGATCTTGCGATCGGTTTCCTCGTCACCAAAGTTCGGTACCAATGACGGTGCTTCTTGAGCGGTTGTCATATTTTGTGCTCCTGTGCTATTTCGGCGGTACTCAGACGCAACCGTGCGGCTTGGGCACGCCTGCTACATAGGACATCTTCTTGGCCGGCTTCTTCGGGAAGAGCTGGAACAGCTCCTTTGTGGAGACGCCGCCTACGTTGGAGACACGGCGCAACATCGGAGTCTCGCCCTGCTCTTTGTAGTCTTCGCGGAGGAACTTGATGACCTGCCAATGGCCTTCGCCCAGCTCGATTCCGATGTTGGCTGCGAGCGCAGCAGCGATGTCTTCGTTCCACTCGTCGTATTCGGTCATGAAGCCTTCTTCGTCAACGGTGACTTCGGCTCCGGCAAGTGTTGTGGTTGCCATTTACTTTTCTCCTGCTTCTTGGTCTGTTGTTTCTTCGTGGGTGACTACGAACTTGCGGGGTGGCCCGGTCTCAACCTCGGACACCGCTCGCAGTGTGTTGAGAGCTCTTCCGAGACCCTTGCGGATTTCGGGATCCCTCATCTGCTTGGCCAGTTTGAAGAGACTTGGCGGCTCTGCCGGTTCCTCTTCGATATGGCGCTGCTGGCGTTGCACTGCCTCGATCATTCGATACAGCACCGCCATGATCTCTGGCTGGGTCATCTCCTTGACTGTCTCAAGGATCAACACAACGTTGTCGCCTAGGGCTTCGACGTCTTCTTCGCTGAACGACGTGATGACCCGATCGACCACATGGAGGCCACCCTTGGCAAAGTTGAAGTAGCCCTTCTGATCAAGGCTGACGAGACGGTCCGTGGCGACATCCATCGCGTGTTCAGTCAACGGCATCATGTCGGTGAAGAGCTCGGAGAACATCTCGAGATAGGTGAGGCCTTTCTCAAGGACCGGAGCGACGCGGACCAGACGCCGGAGGAGATTGGCAAAATCCGCTATCTCCACGTCGGCACTCAGTTCGTCGAGTTCCCGGCTCACGACTTCAAGGATGTCACCAGCGATGGGCATACCGTCTTGCTGGAGCTCAGTCCACATGTCGCGACGCAGACTTGCCTGACGAGCCTCTTCCGCAAGGTACGCAACCTGTGCGGTCAGAGCATCGATCTTGGCTTCAAGGTCCTCAGCGCGGGCCGGAGCTGCGGTGGTCATTACACCTCCTCGCGGATCTTGCCGGCCATCGACATAAGGGCGGGAATCGGCATGGCACGACCAGACAACATCACGTTCCAGTACATCCACTTGAACATCAATTTGCCCCAGTGGTTCGCTTCGGTCTCCTGGAGGAGTGAGAACGGGCCCAAACCCGGGAGTGGGTACTTGCCGGGGAGCGGCTCTGTGTCATAGTTGAAGTCGATCAACATGCCCTTGCCGTGGCCGGACTCGATGAAGCAGTTGGCGTGGCCATCGAACTGCTCTCGCATCGGGCGTCCGTTGACGTAGTCGATGAAATTCTCGGTGAAAATATCAACCCCGAAGTGAGCAACCGAGCCAGCTTTCGACGTTGGCAACGCCGCGGCATCGCCAAGAGCGAAGATGTTGTCGTACTGGGTGGATAGAAAGTTGTGCTTGTCCACCGGCACATGGCGGAAGTCGTCGCCCAGACCTGACCTCGCGATGTATTCGGAACCCATGTTGACGGGGATCGTGACCAGCAGGTCATAGCTGATCTCCCGCTCATCGTAGGAAACAAGCTTGTTGTTCTCGGTGTCAACGCGTTCGAGCATGTAGTCGCTCTCGAGAGCGATCTTGCGATCGATCAGCATGTCGCCTAGGTACTTCGCGGCGACTGGCTTCGTGAAAGCGCCGGGGAGCGGGGTGACATACTCGAGCTCTACTGCATCTCGCATTCCTCGCTCAGTGAAGAACGCGTCGGCGAGGAAGATGAACTCCAGGGGCGCCACCGGGCACTTGATCGGCATCTCGATGATGTTGAGGACGAGCTTGCCGCCTTCCCAGGTTGCAAGCTTCTCTGCGAGAGCTTCAGCGCCATCGATGGTGTAGAAGTCGAACACCGACTTTCGCCACTCGTCATCGCCGAGACCGGGGGTCTCTTCCGGGGTCGGATGCGTGCCGGTGGCGATGATCAGATAGTCGTAGGGGAGCACGGTTCCGTCGACCAGCTTCACCTGGTTCTCGGTCGGCTCTACAAGATCGATCTCACCCATGATCAGGTCAACCCCGGCCGGCATGAAGCGGCGCTTTGGCTTTTCTAGCTCCTCACGCTTGTAGGTGCCAAAAGGCAGAAACAAAAAGCCCGGCTGGTAGTAGTGGGTCTCATCCTGGTCTACGAGCGTGATTTTCCACTCGCGTTCGTCGAGACGGGGGCGGAGCTTGTTGGCGGCCATTGTTCCGGCCGTTCCTGCTCCAAGTACTAGCAGTCTCTTCACGTGGTTTTCTCCTTGGTGTCTAAGAAGCCGTGTCCGCAAGAGCGGCGATGGCTTCGAGTTTCTGTACAAGCTGGCCATGGCCATCCGCAAGGTGCGAGATCAGGTCACTGAACTGCGAAAGGTTGCGAACGATCCAATCCTGATGGGCGGTATCGATCCAGTAGACCTCGTTGATGTGGTCATGGATCTGTGCAATTGGTGTGCCGGTCTCTGCGGCAACTGCTTCGAGCTCTTCTGGTGGGGGAGGCCAGGTGTCGGTGGCTACTCCGCCGACGATGAGCATGCCGGCGAGGTTGGACCCAGTTCGGATAAACGAACGGGCGCAAAGAAATCCGAGATGGCTTGACAAGAATCTGGGTTCCAGATCTATCTCTTCCCCGAGCCGCCGCCATCCCTCGCTACACCGATCGGGGGTGTAGACCGAGTTAAAGACCGAGGTGAAGTAGCCGCACGGGTTTGAAACGGTTGTGAGGGCACGGCCCTTCATGTCGGTTACGACGGCCATCACTCCAAAGAGGTCGGCAGCCAGGTCGGCGATGGCCTGAGCGGTGTCGGCGGGGAGCACGCTGTCAAGGTGGACGGTCCCGTTTTCAGCCGTCATTGCCGATGAGGAGCTCGATTCACTGGGTTGGCCGAGCAGGCTTTCGACCCGGTCCGCGGGGAACCGCCATTGTCTCCCGACCTTGACCGCGGGGAGACGACCGTCTTCTGCCATCCGATAAATGGTCGACCGGTCGACCCGGAAGAGCTCCTGGACCTGTTTTGTCGTGAGAAGTGACACGCAGTTGCCTTCTGATGAATGTGATGCGTCCTTGTGAACACTGTGCAGCGTATGCGGTCTTATGCATGCTGCTCTAGGGCCAAAGGTCCCTTATGTGAAAGGATTCACAAGGAGAAAGGAAGAGATTGCCAACCTATGGTTCGTTGGTCTCACGTTGCCAACGGGCGAGGACACCACCTGCTGAGCCGAGGATGGCCGCCACGAGGGTCAGCGTGATGATTCCGGCCAGCGGTACCTGTGTCGATGTCAGGGAGATCAATCCCGATACGAAGGCGCTGAGCAAAGCGGCAAGCCCACCGTGGATCTCAGCTGCGTCCGACAATCGGCCTGCCACATAGCCAGCGACGACCAGCGATAGAAACTGAATGAACAGAAGGAATATCTCGCCGCGGTCGGGGGCTACGATCCCGGAAATACCCAGGAAGATGAAGGCGAGGAGGGCAACGACGAGACCTGCCATGGCACCGATTGCCACGACTCCCCAGTGAATCTTCGGCAGCAGGGATCGTCCGCTCACGGCCCGTTCTCGAGGTGTTCCTCGAGTCCGGCGATCCACCCGATCGGAAGGCTCCAATGCCGAGATCCGGCCACCATCAGACGCAGATAGTCAGATGACGGCTTGGCGAGACCGTTGCCGTTGGCGGCGGGAGCGCCGTCCAGCAGGTGCACGATCACCTGGTGTCGCTTTCCGGACCGATCCATCGCCTCGATGGTCTGAGAGGAACGTTGCTCCTTCGATTCGACGACATCGAGGCTCGACAAGTCAGACTTCTGTACCTCGTACACCGCTCCCCACACGGTGCTGCCCGGCTGTGGCGTGATGGCAGGGAGCGAGCCGCCCCACGTTTCGTCGGAGATTGGAAAGCCCAGGCCCCATTCCGGGAGATGGGCAATGAATTGAAACTCGGCGTCGGGAGCCGCTTCCGCCATCTTTTCGGGCGAGATCCGTGCGTTGTAAGCGAAGTAGAGCAGGGTCTTGTCTCCCACCGTGAGCGTCGTCAGGGCTAATCGAGCGGCAATTGTAGTGTCGCCCAGTTCGGCGTGCCGTGTCAAAGAATATGTCGTCAGTCGGGAACTAACTATGGGGCTCAAGACGTCTTATAGGTGTGCTGTCGAGATCCGATGGCGCCTGACACCTCATGGAGGTGCCCTATGAACGATCTCTTTGACGCGGTTGGCCACGCTCTTGACGTCCCTATTACCGAGGAACGCCCCTGGGCGGCCTTTGCAGTCTGTCGTGATCGTGATCCTGACGTATTCTTTCCCGCGACTCCTGAGGGAGAGCGCGAAGCGATCCGGGTTTGTCAGGGATGCCCGGTTCAAGCGGACTGCCTTGAGTTCGCTATCGAGGCGCGAATTCGCTTTGGAGTCTGGGGCGGCACGACCGAAAAGCAGCGGCACAGGTTGCAGCGCCAGACCGCATAGGCTGGGAAACTCGCGGCTACATCGCCTGTCCGGGAACCGTGCGTCGCTGTTGTAGCGTCATAGTCGCATGAATAGAAAAACCGCCCCCGTCATGCTGGTAATTGCACTTGTTTTGGCGTCCTGTGGTGAAGCTGGATCTGCCGGGGCCGACGAGGTGTCGTCGCCACAGCCAAAGGTGACTTCCACAACGGTTGCCACAGCCGCGACGGTGGTGCCTGTTCTTGCGGAGCCTGTACCGCTATTGGTGATCGCAGAGACGGGCGGGTGTTTCATGATGGGACCCAACTGCTCGACAACCCTTGTCATGTCTGACGGGTCGTTCGGCGTGTTCCGCACTGATCCGGCCGACGTTCTGGCGGTGCCCGATGCTGTATCCGGCGCGGAATTGGTCGGTCGGGCCGATGTCCACACGCTGGCTCGGATCATCTCCGACACGGATTTCGCTGACCTACGAACTCAGCTTGAACCGGGAACGTGCCAAGGGTGTTTCGATGGAATCGATGTGAATGTCCGCTTCCACACGGCGCAAGGCCCCGTTGACGTGGACTCTGTCACGTATAGCTTCGACCATGGGCTCGAACTGTTCCAGCATCTCGAAGGTCTCCAACAGGCAATCAGAAGCAGCGGAGGCCTCGAGCCAATGCAACGCGGCGGCTGACGTCAATTTGGATGGCAAGCCCCAAATTCGGAGGCTATCAACCGACTGCTAGCGTCGCGAGACATGACAGCAGTTTCATGGTCCGACGTATTCTCCAGCCTCCTCGATGGCGACAACCTTGATCAGGTTGAGGCACGGGCCGTCATGGACACGATCATGGCAGGAGAAGCCACCGAGGCTCAGATTGCCGCGTTGCTCACCGCTCTGCGTGCCAAGGGCGAAACCGCAGATGAGATGACCGGATTTGTCGAAGCAATGCGATCGGCGGCAGTTAACGTCGAAGTCGGCGAGCCTGTCGTCGATTTGGTCGGCACCGGTGGTGACAGGTCGGGCACATTCAACATCTCGACAACCGCTGCGTTTATTGCTGCGGGTGCGGGTGTGAAGATTGCCAAACACGGCAATCGTGCCGCTTCGTCGCCCACAGGGTCTGCAGATCTGCTTGAAGCTCTCGGATTCGATCTGAACGCCACCCCTGAGCTAACGGTGCGGATGGTGAAAGAGATCGGTTTCGGTTTCTTTTTCGCTCCGCTCTACCACCCCGCGATGCGCCACGCCGGCCCGGTACGACGCCAACTCGGGTTCCGCACAGTCTTTAACTTTCTCGGCCCGCTCTGTAACCCAGCCAACGCCAGGCTGTACGCGCTGGGAGTGTCTGACCCCCGGATGGCCGAACTGATGGTCACAGTGCTGGCCAATCTCGGAGCAGAATCCGCTTTCGTCTTCTACGGCGAGGATGGCCTGGACGAGCTAACGACAACCGGTCCCTCATTTATCTACCGGCTCCGCAACGGTGAAATCACTCACGCCGAATTCACGCCAGAAGATTTTGGTGTCCAACGGTCAAGAATTGAGCATCTCCGTGGCGGAGACGCCAGAGAGAACGTTCAGATTACAAGGTCGATTCTCCAAGGGGCGGTGGGTCCGAAACGAGACATCGCGCTAGTCAACGCCGCCCCAGCCATTGTCGTTGCAGGGCTAGCCGACGGATTCGCGGATGCGATGATCCTGGCCGCAAAGTCTGTCGACTCGGGCAGCGCGATGTTGGTACTGGATAAGGCAGTTGCCTTCTCCAACGAAGGCGAATGAGGGAATCATGGACGAGGTCAAGCTGTGGCATCAGAACTACCCAGACGGTGTACCCGCTGAAGTCACCTGGCCGGATGGGCCCCTCGACAACTTGTTAAGAGCGTCGGCTGCGAAATTTCCCGACAAGCCGGCGTTGGTGTTCTTTGATCGCAGCCTCTCTTACCGTCAGGTTGACGAAATAGTTGACCAGCTTGCGGCGGGGCTGCAAGACAAGGGACTCGCTCCCGGCGACCGTGTGTCGCTATTCATGCCGAACTGTCCGCAACTCGTGATGGCCTACGAGGCGGTATGGCGATGTGGTGCGGTCGCGGTTCCATCGAACCCTCTTTACACCGCAGCTGAGTTTGCGCACCAAGCGAGCGATGCGGGTTCACGGTTCGCGATTGCGCTCACGATGATGTATGACCGCGTAAAGCAGGCCCAAGCCGATACACCAATCGAGCATGTGATCGTGACCAATATCAAGGAGTACTTCAAGGGGCCGCTCAAGGCGTTGTTCACGGTTCTCAAAGAGCGCAAGGGCGGGCACAGGGCCGACTTCGGTTCCGACGCCAACACGTATGCATGGTCCGAGGTGCTCGCCGATCATGCTCCGCTACAGGTCGATGTGACGTCGGGAGACTTGGCCATGCTCATGTACACCGGCGGAACAACCGGAGTGCCTAAGGGTGCGATGTTGACCCACGAGAACATGATGGCCAACGCCCATCAAACCAGAGCGTGGGCACCCGAGGCCGTGGAAGGCAATGAGGTAATGCTGACCGCATTGCCGTTGACCCACAGCTACTCGGCCACCGTGGCAATGAATCACTCGATCTCCGCCGGATATACCCAGTTGCTGATTCCTGATGCAAGGGATCTTGGCAATCTGTTGAAAGTGATCGATGCTCACCATCCGACATATTTTCCCGGCGTTCCCACCCTCTACTCGGCGATCACTCGTCATCGTGATGTGACAAGCGGCAAGTACGACGTATCCTCGATCAATTGGTGCATCTCGGGTGCGGCAGCGCTCCCCCCCGAGGTGAAACGGAACTTCGAGGCAATCACTGGTGGGCGGCTTGTCGAAGGATATGGGCTGAGCGAGGCTTCGCCGGTAACCCATGCCAACCCGCTCGACGGTACGGCGGAGACCGGAATGATCGGATTTCCGCTCCCCAACACGGATTGCCGAATCGTCGATGAAGACACCGAGACACGCTTGGTCGAGCCCGGTGATCGTGGTGTCCTATGCATCAGCGGGCCCCAGGTCATGCAGGGGTATTGGAACATGCCAGACGCAACGCGCGATGTGTTGCGCACCGACGATGACGGCAAGGTGTGGCTGCACACGGGCGACGTCGCAGTTATGGACGATCAGGGCCGTTTCGCCATCGTGGATCGCAAGAAGGACATGATTCTGGCTGCAGGCGGATTCAACGTCTATCCCCGCGAGGTCGAGGATGCGTTGTTCGAACATCCAGGTGTTATCGATGTGGGCGTCATCGGCATTCCGGTGGGGGGTCAGGACCAGCGGGTCAAGGCGTTCGTAGTTCTCGAAGATGGCAAGAGTGCCACGGAAGACGAGCTGATTGAGTTCTGCAGAGATCGGTTGGCGCGTTACAAGCTGCCCCGGTCGATTGACTTCCGCGAGGAGCTTCCCAAGACGTTTGTTGGCAAGGTCTTGCGGAGAGAGCTGATGGCAGAAGAGAAAGCCAAGCAGGCGGAGTAAGCGGCCCGTTGGGCGACCAGATGGGGTCGCCCAACGCTGCAGTCCCGAGTGTGAACATCCGCTGAACTAATGCAAGGTTCGTAGCGCTAGCCGTACAGACCTGGCTATGGTCTCGGCATGCGAAAGCTTCTACTGCCCGTGTCCGTAGCTCTGGTGATCGCCGCTTGCGGCGGGGGAGCAGCGGATTCATCGACAACCACGTCTACATCCATAGCCGCTTCGGCTCCCGCCGAGAGCACCACCACAGCGCCAGCCACCAGCGAATCGACGGGTGACGGATCCACGGTGCCATCCACTGCTGCCCCGGCGACCCCTTCGTTCGAGGGCCCACCCGCCCCTGCGTTCGAGCTTGCCCTGTCGGACGGGTCGGTGTTCTCGCTAGAGGGCGAGCAGAAGCCGGTCTACATCGTGTTCTGGGCGGAGTGGTGATCGAGCTGTAAGCGGGAGCTTCCCGTGATCGATGCAGTTGCGTCGGATTACCAAGACAAGATCAAGTTTGTAGCTGTAGCCGGCAGAAGCGATCTCGAGCCAACGGCCCAGCGAGCCGAAGAGCTACTCACCGACAACGTCGTCTGGGGCTTTGACGAGTCGATTTGGGAGCTCTATGACATCTTTGGACAACCCGCCTCGGTCATGATCACCGGGGACGACATCATCGTTGAGGGCTGGTACGGCACGCTTGGCGAGGACGGCCTCCGCGAGAGATTCGACTATCTAGCAAGCCTCTGAGACGCTTTCGCTGAAGACATCATTGTTCAGTTGAATTGAACGTGGGGGGCTGTTGCCCCCACATCCGTCGTGTCCTGTCAAGGATTGGTCGAGTTCGGATCCTACGGACAGGACCATCCCATTTCGACGACAGTGAGATTGGCGTTGCGGACCCGATATTCCAGAGAGCCGTTGAAGCCATCTGCCATCAACCGGCGGGTGTGGGTACCGGGAGCGGGGTCGGATGCCACGCGGTGCGATTCAAATACGGTGCCAAGGGATATAGGCTTGAATGTCGGTGCGAGCTCCACCTCCTCAGGCCAAAGAGAAGGACCGGGGCAAATGCCCCGGTCCTTCCGGTTAGATGGTGCTACGCGGTTTAGCTGTTGAGTGCGGCCTTGATTTCGGGTAGTTGCGCTGCGATCTCTGGGTTGACGACTGCCAGTTCATCGGCAATCTCGCCCAACGTGATGATCGGTGGCAGGATGATGATCAGTGGCCCGGTGCCGTTGCCATTGAACGGCGTGTACTGAACGATGAGGGTGCCCTGATCTGCGTTAACGCTGTCGAGGACGACGGCAACATCGAAGTTGACCGTGTAGGTGCCGCCGAACAAGGTTGAGAACGCTGCATGCGTAGAGCATGTCTCCACTTCACCGGCTACTGCAGTGAACTCGGTGCTGCGCGAACCATCGAGGATGTCGGCGCCCGGGTTGCCGTCGATGTCATCGACGCTGATGTCGCACAATGTTGCACCCACGGTGTTAGCGTCGTGGGTCAGTCCCACGTGGCCAGCGATGGTGATATACCCGCCGCGGGGGGCAGTGATCTCCACTGACATCATCGTCTCCACGGCGACAAAGCCGGCGATCGTTACCGGGCTGCCGCTCTCATCGATGTCATAGGCGACGCGGTTGAGATCGTTGGCGTCGTAACCGTCGACGGCGCCAGCGTTGTCGGCTGTTGTGGCGTTGTCGGCTGTTGTGGCGTTGTCGGCCTCGACAGCAGTAGCTGCATCAACGACCTTCTTGGTTGCCAGGCGTTGCATGAACGCCGCCATCTCGCCGCGGGTAACGCCGTCCTCCGGACAGTACGTGTCCGGACCGCATCCAGACGTGATGCCGTTGGCGGCCATCCACTCGATATTTGCTTCGAAAATTGACGTGTCGTCGTCGACGAACGTTCCCCCTGCCGCGATTACGGCAACTGGGGCCAGTACGGCCAAGATGACTGCGAATGCGAGTGCCAGTCGTACTGTGCGTCGCGAGACGCTGATGGTTGGTTGTTGATCCAAGATAGATCCTTCCGTGTAGCTCGATACCTGTCCTACAAGATGCGAACCAGGCGAAATTGATACAACGATTATGCGAGCCGTAGCTGCTCCGACTACCCGGTGTCTTCCCCTGTCCTTCCCATAGGACGTCTCAACAAGAACCTACACGGAGTTGCTGCGACACGCGCGGATCTCCGCAAGTGGGGCGGGGGACCACCGCATCTACTCGAGATGACGTTGGGTTCCACGCCACGCCACAAGTCCGACACCCACCAGCAAGCCAGCGACGTACCATCCAACCGGGCCGCCGGCGAGGGTGGGCCGTAGCGGCTCCGTGGCTAGACGGGCCAGGCCTGCAGCGGCGAGTGCGAGGCCCGCCGGCATTCCAGGGGCGGGTCTGCCCTTCATCCGCCATACTGCTATCGCTGCTGCGGCAATGACGAGACCAAGTGCGGCATA
Organism: uncultured Gemmatimonadales bacterium; assembly: GCA_964195945.1. Lineage (GTDB taxonomy): Bacteria > Actinomycetota > Acidimicrobiia > Spongiisociales > UBA5794 > JAAETI01. The sequence continues at coordinate 78,985 of CAXMRC010000201.1, read as the reverse complement.
GATCTCGACAGGGTGACGGGTGACCGCACTCCCTTCTTGGGCGATCGCCCACGGCAGGTCACTTGGTGTCCCCAGGCAAGCATCCCTGACGACGCAGCCAGCATGCCACCCGCCCAACCCGGCAAGCGCAGCCGCAGCCAGGCCATCCAGCACGGGCCATAGCTCTTTGCGACCAATCCAGGCCGCCGTTGCCAACGCAGCGACGGTTGCGGGCCCGGTGGCTACACCACCGCGGATGATGATGAGATCACCGGGATGAGTGATGGGATTGACGCCGGCATCGACCATCGCGGCGACTCGCCCAACGAATACACCCACGAGCACGGCGGTGAGAGCCAAGTCCCATAGGTTCCGGCTGCATGAAACAGCGTTGCCACGACGTGCTTCCCAATACAACGTGACGTAGAGCAAAACCATCGCAACGAACACTGCTCCGAGAAGGCTGAATTCCATTAGCGGCTCAGGATTTCGTCGATCTGCAAAGCCAGGGTTCGTTCGTCGATGACGCCGCTGTGCAAGTTGACGAGTTCGCCGCCAGGGGCATAAAAGAAGGTGAGCGGGACGCCGCGGCTTCCGCCAAGCTCGAGCGGGATGCCGCCATCTGGGTCGAAGAGATGTTGGATAGGAGCTGCAGAAAAGAACTCTGCGATAAAACCCCTAGCCCCGGCCTGGTCGTCGCGAACATTCAGGCCGATGAACAGCACGGCGGCTCCTGTCGACTCTGCGGCCTTCTCGAGCAGCGGGGCCTCGGAGCGACATGGCACACACCACGAGGCCCACACATTGACGATGACAGGCGTTGTTGACTCAGCCAGCAACGTTTCGAGAGCGGCGGTGTTGATCGTCGCAAGCTCAGGCACGTTGGAGATATCGACATCGGACCCACTACAAGAAGCGGCAAACAAGGGCAAGACAAGAACCATAAGGAGACGGCGCATTCGAGCGAGTGTAAGCGACATGGCGGCCAGCGATGTCACTGGGCCCGATTGTCGAGTTCCTTGATGACCGCGGCCGCAGGAATCCCTCGCTCTGCCAACAGGGCGAGCAGGTGGTAGACAACATCGGCCGATTCTTCGATCACCCGTTCTGCGGCATCACCGCCGGCGTGGTTCTTGGCTGCGATCAGTGTCTCGGTTGCCTCTTCGACGAGTTTTCGCCCTGTGAGGTCCGGTCCGGCGGCGGCCAGGGCCGCGGTATAGGAATCCGGGCTAGGGGAGGCGATCCGATCTGCGATCGTTGCCCATAACGCCTCGAGCTGCGCGAATCCCTGCCCGGCAGGCACGTCGGAGAAACAACTAGTCGATCCCGTGTGGCACGCGGGTCCGTCCGGCTCCGCAGCTATCAGCAGAGCATCTCCGTCGCAATCGACCTTGATATCCACGAGCTTCAGATAGTTGCCGCTGGTTGCGCCCTTCTCCCACAACTCAGATCGGGATCGACTCCAAAAGTGGACCTTGCCTGTTTGCCTCGTCAAGGTGAGGCTCTCCTGGTTCAGGTAACCCACCATCAATACCTGACTGGTAGTGGCGTCCTGGACGATGCCAACAATCAGGCCGTCCTTGTCGAATCTAACGTCATTCATGGTGTGATCCTTGCCGGGAGTCCTGCTGCGGCAAGCCCTAGCTTCAAGTCTCTGATTTCGATTTCAGAACGGTGAAATATCGACGCCGCAAGTACCGCATCGGCCCGACCCGGCTGCAACGCTGCAACGCAATGTTCGATGGTGCCCGCTCCACCGGAGGCGATAACGGGTACAGAGACTACGCTCCGAACTGCCTCGAGCAGGTCGATGTCGTATCCATCCCTTGTGCCATCTCTGTCCATCGAGGTCAGGAGGATCTCTCCGGCACCTCGTTGCACGGCATCGGTGATCCAGGCAACTGCCTTGAGACCGGTTGGGGTTCGTCCGCCGTGAATGACCACTTCCCAGCTACCGACGCTCTCGTCGCGACGGGCATCTACGGCGAGCACCACACATTGCGATCCGAAAGCCGCCGCACAGGCATTGATTAGGTTCGGATTCAAGACTGCGGCGGAGTTGACTGATACCTTGTCGGCCCCGGCCCGCAAGGCGGCCCTCATGTCCTCAACAGCACGGATGCCACCGCCTACGGTCAGCGGCACAAAGACATGCTCTGCCGTGCGGCGTACAACGTCGAGCATCGTCGCCCGATTGTCGCTCGTTGCGGTGATGTCGAGGAAACAGATCTCGTCGGCACCTTCTGCGACATAACGTTCGGCCAGTTCCACGGGGTCGCCCTCGTCGGTGAGATTGACGAAGTTCACCCCTTTGACGACCCGTCCTTCGGTCACGTCGAGACAGGGAATGACACGTTTACGCAACATCGCTGCTCCTCGCACTTTCGGCGACGAAGTTGGCCAGCATCCGCAGCCCGGACGCACCAGAGCGTTCTGGGTGGAACTGGACCCCGACCCTGTTGCCGGAGCGAGCCGCGGCTACGAAAGGCTTCCCATACTCGGTCCTTGCGATGATCAGACTGTCGTCGTCTGGCACCACCGCATAGGAATGCACGAAGTAGAACGTGGCGTCCGTCGGCACGCCCGCAAACAGCGGATCCGGCTGAAACGAGACATCATTCCATCCGATGTGAGGGAGAAGGGGAGTGTCCTCGAGACTGGTCACCCTTCCTCGCATGAGCCCAAGCGCATCTGTGCCGTCTTCCTCAGAGTGGTCGAAGAACAACTGCAGGCCAACGCAGATGCCGAGGAGCGGGCGTTCCCACCTGCGGAGAGGTTCGACCAGCCCTGCCTCGGTCAGGCGGCCCATTGCAGCACCGGTGGTGCCGACTCCCGGCAATACGATGCCATCGGCGTCTCCAAGTCCGCTCGGTGCATCGGCGATGGTCACGTCGGCTCCGGCTCTGGTAAGGCCCTGGGCTATGGAGACAAGGTTGCCCGCCCCGTGATCGATGACTGCGATCCGGCTCACGTAGATCCCTTGGTTGAGGCAAGACCCTGACGTCGCGGATCGATCTCTACGGCGGAACGAACTGCGTATGCGAGCGCCTTGAATGCTGCCTCAGCGATGTGGTGATCGTTGGTGCCTCGCGCCGATAGGTTCAGCGTGCACCCCGAAGTACGTGCAAAGGCCTCGAGCGCATGCGGGATCATCTGGGTGCCGAGGCTCCCCAGGCGTTCGGTCGTGAATGGAAGATCGACGACGGCATACGGCCTACCGCCGATGTCGACAACGGCTGTCGCCACCGCCTCATCCATGGGGATCGTTGCCGATCCGTAGCGACGAATCCCGGTGCGGTCGCCGAGGGCATCGGCAATAGCGCTGCCAAGGACCAGCGCAGTGTCCTCGACAGTGTGATGCTCGTCTACGTGAAGGTCCCCGACAGTCTTGATCTCGAGGTCGAACAGACCATGGTGGCCAAATGCCGTCAACATGTGATCGTAGAAGCCGACACCGGTTGACACATCGACAACGCCACTGCCGTCGAGATCGATACTGATCTTGATATCTGTCTCCAGCGTCTTGCGTTGGATGGACGCGGTTCTGGTCATGGCAGGTACCTTTCGAGAGCTGAAATGAGTCGGGAGTGGGCGGCTGCGGACCGAACGGTGAAACGTAGGTAGTTGCGCAACGGCCCATCGGCGGGGAACTTTCGGACAACGAGCCCTTCTCCCATGAGCTGTTCTGCGATGACGTGAGCTTGATCGCCGACCTCGCACAGCAAGAAATTCGTCTGAGAGGGGAGGACGCGTAGCCCGAGAGCGCTCAGCGATGTGGCAAGGGCGGTTCGTAGCTCAACGACCCTGGCGACGGTTGTTTGCATTGCCGCTGGTTTGCTTAGGGCTGCAATGCCGAGGTCGACGGAGACCGAAGAGATACTCCCCGGCGGGCGAATCCCGTCGATAGCAGCGATCAAATCAGGGTGGGCCATGGCGTATCCGACCCGAGCGCCTGCGATGCCAAATGCCTTGGAGAGGGTTCTGAGCACGATCACGTTGTGGATGCGGCCGACCTTTTCCGACCAGTCGGTGCCGGAGAACTCGGCGTAGGCGGCATCGATGACGACTAGTCCGTCGGTTGCCGCGATGATCGCATCGACGTCAGCGTCGGGAACTGCGTTTCCAATGGGATTGCTCGGCGCACAGATCCACACCAGGTCAGCGTCACGAGCGGCCCTCACCACGCCATCGGTTGGGAAGTGAAAGTCCGGCGCGTCTGCGGGAACCGATTGCAGCACCGCTCCGGCCTGCAAAGTTGAGATCTCATACAACGGGTAGGTGGGCGTCGTTGCGACGGCGGTGGCGCCTCTGCCAAGAAAGGCGCGCCCGCATAGCAATATGAGCTCGTCGGCTCCCGCCCCCGGCACGATCTGCTCTGGCTCCAATCCGGAGAGTTCTGCCGCTGCCTCACGCAATCCCCTGTAGTTGGCACCCGGATACTCATTGAGCCCCGCGAGTGCCTGCGCCGCTGTCTCTGCAGCCCACCCAGTACTGAACGGAGAGGTGTTGTGGTCAAAACGTTCGACATCTTCCAGTGAGATACCGGCGGACGCTGCAATCTCAACTGTTGTCGGCTGCCATTTGTATTTCGGCGCCCTCATTCCGCTCCCTCAAATCGGATCTCGACGGCCAGTTTGTGAGCTGTCAGCCCCTCCGCTTCGGCGAGAGCACCGATAGTGGGACGGAGTGTGGCGAGACCGGCTTCGGTCAGGGTTTGTACTTGACGCCAGGACCCGCAGTCTTCGACGCTGAGCGGGCCATAAGCAGCGGCCAGGCCTCCCGTGGGCAGAACGTGGTTGGCGCCGGTGGCATAGTCACCCGCAGACTCTGGTGCCCAATGGCCGACGAAGACCGAACCGGCGGCGGTTGTCAGCAAAGCATCGGTCTCGGCGTTTGCGGTGTGCACCGAGAGATGCTCGGCAGCGTATTGATTTGCGAAATCGATGGCTTCTGTAAGTGAGTCGGTTATGACGACGAGGCCGTGATCTTCAAGCGCGACTCGGATGATCTCGTCTCTTTCGAGACGGGGGAGGAGCCTGTCGATTTCGGTGACGACCTCGGCTGCGAACTCACGATCCGGGGTAACAAGTGCAACGGGAGATTCGGAGCCGTGTTCTGCTTGACACATGAGGTCCGCGGCGATGATTGCTGGGTCGGCGGTGCCATCGGCGATGACCAGAGCCTCGCTGGGCCCGGCGGGTAGATCCACGCCGACATCGCCATAGACTGCGAGCTTGGCGGCGGTGACCCACGCATTACCGGGGCCAATAATCTTCTCGACAGGGCGAATTGTCTCGGTTCCGTAGGCGAGAGCGCCCACTGCCTGGGCTCCTCCGGTGACATAGACCTCGTCGACGCCGAGCAGAGCAGCGGCGGCGAGCATTGTCTTCGACACGCGGCCTTCATCATCGGCGGGACTGGTTACAACGATCTCCGCCACCCCCGCGATCTGGGCAGGGATGACGCCCATGAGCAGGCTGGACGGGTAGGCGGCCCGGCCGCCGGGCACGTATACGCCGATCCTGCGCAGAGCAGTCCAGCGGCGATCGATGCGAACCCCGGGGACCGTCTCTAGCGACTGGTCGACGGGTCGCTGCGGTTCGTGACCTCTACGGATGTTGGTCGCGGCGGTTTCGAGTGCGGTTCGGGTGACCGGATCTAGGGTGTCGAGCGCAGCTTCCAGATCGGCGGTCTCGACTCGAAGTGCACCGCTGGCGAGCCCTCCGCCGTATTGTGCGTTGCTGTCGGCCAGAGCTGAGTCGCCGCCGGTGCGCACCTCATTGACGATGGCTGCAGCCGCGGCCCGCAGCGCCGGGTCGGGGACGGCAGATCGTTGCAGCAATTCGTCCCGTTGTTTCGGGTTCAGATCGGAGAGGGTGATGGTTCTGATGTCCATAGCTATGCGATCAATTGGTCGATGGGGAGGACGAGAATGCCGGTGGCTCCCGCCTCTTTGAGTTCCGGCAAGACTCTTCCGAGACGGGCCGAGTCCACTACCGAGTGAATTGCCACCATGTGATCGTGGGCGAGGGGAATGACGGTGGGTGCCTCGAATCCGGGGATGAGTCTTTCGATGGCCTCGACTGCTTCGGCAGGCGCGTTCATCATGACGTATCGCTTGGCCCTGGCCGCGATCACCGACTGTATGGTCAGGATGATCTGGGCCACGGTGCCGTTCTGCTGTGAGGCACCGGGTCGACCGACCAGCACTGCTTCCGATTCGAGGATGTCCTCGATCGGGCGCAACCCATTGACGAGCATCGTTGATCCGCTCGATACCAGATCGACGATGGCATCAGCGATGTCCAGCTTTGGGGCAACTTCAACTGAGCCGCTCAGCGAGACAGTTGTTACCGGGATCGCTCTTTCGTCAAAGAATCTCTGTGTCGTGACCGGGTGGGAGGTGGCGATCCGGGCCCCGGAGAGGCCTGCGAGGGTTGTTATGTCGGATGCCTTGGGGACGGCCGCAGTCAAGCGGCAACTTCCGTAGCCAAGCTTGGTGACAATCTCGAGTTCAGCACCACTCTCGGCGAGGAGGTCGATCCCGGTGATGCCGAGGTCGGCGACGCCGTCGGCAACAAACTCCGGGACGTCGTTGGTCCTCACAAAGAGGATCTCGAGGTCCATATTTCGCACTGGAACGGCAAGTGCTCGTTCGGTCTTCTCGTAGGAAAGTCCGCCCTGTTTGAGCATGGCTGCGGTGGGTTGCTGGAGCCGTCCTTTGTTGGGGACAGCAAGGCGGATGGTCATTGGTGCTCCTGGCCGATTCCGAGTTTGTCGAGCATTTCCTGGTAGCCGCCGGTTCCATGGCGGAGCCATTGATTGATACGCACGATGGTGGCGGTTGATACGCCTGTCTCGCCTGCGATCTCGCGGTAGGGGTGGCCTTCTGCCAGTTCTCTGACGACGGCCCAGCGCTGCGAGATCTCTTCCAACTCGCGGCGGGTGCACAGGTCTCGGAAGAATTGGGCGGTTTCCTCTCGGCTATCGAGGGACACCACCGCGTCGAACAGTGCGGCCGTGGCATCGTTCCGCCAGTCGTCGCTTGCCATCACCATTTCAACTTCCTTTCCCTTTGCCGTCGAGACGAGCTAGTGTTTTAGCACGCTAGCACAAAAAAACGAAGCTGGAGTCGGAATAGTGTATGTAATCCCCGCAGTAGACGTTCTGGATGGGAAGGTCGTTCGACTCCGCCAAGGTCGATATGACGAGGTAACGGTCTACTCCGACGATCCAGCTGCCAGGGTCGCCTCCTGGGTTGAACAGGGCGCCCAGATCGTTCATGTGGTCGATCTGGCCGGAGCTCGTGATGGAGTCGGCGATCGAAAGATGTGGAAGACGCTCGGCGCCCGCAACGTCCCCTTCCAGATAGGTGGCGGGATTAGAACTCTCGACGATGCCAAAGCGGTAGTCGACGCGGGGGCCGTTCGGGTTGTCCTGGGGACGGCCGCGGTCTGGGATCCGGCACTCATGTCGCAAATCGTCTCGGCCGTCGGCGCGGATCGAGTGGTTGCCGCGATCGACGTCAGAGAAGGGAAGGCAACCGGTGCCGGCTGGCTTGATGATGGGCGTGATCTTGCAGATGTCCTGGGGGATCTCGTTTCCGTGGGCGTGGTGCGGGTCCTCGCCACCGGTATCGCCACCGATGGCACCCTCGCCGGGCCGGACACCCATTTGCTCGAGGCCGTGCTGAGCATCGCACCCAGCCTCGCGGTGATCGCATCCGGGGGAGTTGGCACCCTCGAAGACGTCAGCCGAGTCGCTACCCACGATGTCGAGGCGGCGATAGTAGGTAGGGCTCTATACGACGACCAATTTACTTTCGCCGAGGCTGCGGCGGCAGCCGGTGCCTAGCCGCGGTTCTGATAGTGGGCGATGGCGGCATCAACTTCGGGCTTGGTGACTGCGAGCGCCGACGAATCTCGGCGTAACGCACCAATGGCCGCCTCGCGGAGCAGGCCCGACAGTTCCGCAAACGACAATCCCTCGGTTGCGTCGATCATTTCTTCGACATCGACATCATCGGCGAGTGGTACATCAGATATCCCAAAGAACGCCCGCCGTGACTCGGGGGCGGGCAGACCGAGATACAAGTGAGTCTCCAGGCGACCGGGACGGAGCAATGCTGGATCAACGAGGTCTCGACGGTTTGTCGCTCCGATGGCGAAGACATCGCCTCTGTCGGAGACTCCATCGAGTTCAGTGAGCAGTGCCGCAACCACGGAATCGGTGACGGAGTTCGTCGAGTTACCGCGCACGGGAGCGAGGGCGTCGATCTCGTCGAAGAACAAGATGGCCGGTGCCACTGCACGGGCTCGCGCAAACACCTCGCGAACGGCACGTTCGGACTCGCCAACGTACTTGTCCAGAAGCTCGGCGCCCTTGATGGTGAAGAAGGCGGCTCCGCTCTCGTGTGCAAGTGCTCGTATGACGAACGTCTTCCCTGTCCCTGGAGGCCCGTAGAGGAGCAGCCCGCGAGGTGGCTCGATACCAAGTCTGGTGAATCGCTCCGGCTCCTGCATCTGCCAGATGACGGACTCCGTGAGTCGTTGTTTGACTTCTTCGAGGTTGGCCACCCGTTCGAAGCCATAGCTAGGCATCTCGCCAAGGGACGTTGTTCCAAGCGACGGGGTGGTTTCTTCAATCGCACGCATCAGCAACTCCGCGTTGACCTTTGTGCCGTCTCTAGCGACAAGTGCGGAGGCGTGGACGACCGCCGCCAGCACATCAGCGCCAGAGAAACCGGCAGTTCGTGCCGCCAGCATGGAATAGTCGATCTCGCCGCTGGGCACCCTGGCCAATGCCGCCTCAAAAAGCAGCGCGCGCCGTTGCAGGTCAGGTGGCGGGATTGTCAACGTCCGTGGCAGAAACTTGGAGCGTGACACCGATTCTGGAAGACGGGCGACCGAAGAGACGCCGAGCACGCAGGCGAGGCGGGGGCGATCCGCTACCGCGTCGAGGAACCACCGCAAAATGGCGGCGACCTGGTTGCGGAACATGGCGTCGTCACCGACGACGGCATCGAGACGATCGAGGAAGATCACAGCAGGACGCGGGGAGTCTTTCACTGCCTTTTCGAGCAGTTCAAGGAGTTTCTGCGGCTTAAAGACAAGTTCGAGGGAGACCTCGTGCACCGAGGCTCCGACGATTTGTGCCGCAGCGGCCACTATCTCTGATTTGCCGCACCCTGCGGGACCTTCGACCAGCACGCCAGCGACCTTGGGCAGGCCCCATACTTCCGGCAGGTCGCCTGCTGCGGTCAACAGTGACAACCATCCGGTCATAACTTCGGTCTCAGTCGCGAGTCCGGCTAGCAATGCCCTGGCGGTGGTCAGGGCTTCGCCGGCCGGTGCCCCAGGTGGTTGGTCAACGAGGTCCTCGGTGTCCTCTCCAACTTCGTGGACAACAGTGGCGCTGCCGACGACGGCCGAGGGCCCGGGAGTTACCGAAGTTATCTCGACATCTATCAGCGCAGCGTTGGCGTCTTGACCGTACCCAGTGCGCACGGCGATACGATCACCCTCAGATACCGGTGAGCCTTGGAGAGAGCGGGCGAGGTGACGAGCATCAATTTCGGCATCCAGTGGGGAGATGAGGACTCGCCGTGCCCCTGGCAGTATCGATCGGACTACATCGACTGAGTCGCCGATCGATACCCCTGCGTTGCTGATTGCTCGCTCGCCAAGCATGATTGCGCTCGGCGAGGTGGTTTCGCCGGGGCTGACAAGAACGTGGGTTTTTCCCAGGGCCACGACGCCGCCACCGGGCAATCCGAGAGCCGTGAGGAGTGCAGAATCTGCCGTGCCGACGGGGTCTGACCCCTTGCGAACGATGAACTTCATGGGAGCAGAGTACCGCGCCGGTTAGCCGGCTAGTGATGTGAGTGAAGGTACGGGGTGTCGTGAGGTTGTCAGCGGGTGTGTCGACTCGATGATTTGCACGCCAGGCCGGTTGAGCCACTTCCATAGAAGTCGAGCCTCTTCAGCGATGGCAACCGACTCCGGAACCATATGGGTCGCTGCCACGGTGGCAGCCGTTGTCGTGAGCGGGGACTGCTCATCTTGCGACCAAGACGCGACAAGCTTCCCATGCTCCACAAGGATGCTGTCACCGACCTGATCTTCTGCCCAAAGCAGTCCCGCCTGCTGCAGCACTGCCCAGTTGCGTCGGTCGTCGAGAGCTCGCGATAGTGCCCGATGCCGGTCGCGCAGTTCCGCAGCCTCTTCGAAGCGAGCGCTTCCTGCATACTCGCGGAGCCGAGACACGAGAGGCTCCAGGAGCTCGCCGGGCTGGTCCTCAACCCCGTGCCGCAATGTTGCGACGACGTCGCGATAGACCTCTGCCGGCACGCTGCCGTCGCACGGGCACAACGCCACCCCCAATTGCGAGAAGCTGCATGCAGGGCTGCGCTTTCCGCCTTTCGTCATGCAGCGGCGGATGGGCAGCGCATCCCAGATGGCCGTGACAACGTGGTTGGCAATCCGTCGAGATCGGAATGGCCCGAGGTAGAGGCACCCATCCGCTTTGAGTGTTCTGACTACAGAGAGACGAGGAAACTCCTCAGCGGTCAGCTTCACATACTGAGGAGATTTTGGTGGTCTCGACCTGCGGTTGTATCGAGGGATGTTCGAATGGATCAGTCGCAACTCCGTCACCTCTGCCTCGATCTCGGTAGCGCACACCCGAAAGTCGATCTCACCGAGGTCGCGCAGCATCTGGCCAACTGATCGCCGATTGTCGCCGTAGAAATACGACCGCACCCTGGTGCGTAGATTCTTGGCCTTCCCGACATAGATGACGTGGCCGTCCTTGTCCCGAAACAGATAGACGCCTGGCTTGCGGGGGAGACGCTCCGTCAGTTCGATCTTCTCATAGTGCGCCGCGCCCCTGGCTGTGGGCAGTCGCATCAGGTCTTCAAGGTGAGTTACGCCGATGGTCCCGGCTCGTTCCAGCAAAGCCCAAAAAACGTGTGCGGTTGCTTGGGCGTCGGCAAGAGCGCGGTGGTTCGGGGTAACGACGGATCGGAAGTGGGCTGCCAGCGTTTGCAGGTTGAGCCTGCGGACCTCGGTTCGAACCAGGCGACGCGCTAGTCCAAGGGTGTCGCTTGTTGGATTGGGCAGTTTGCCGTAGCCGAGGCGCTCTGCTGCCGCGTTGAGGAAAGACATGTCGAAGCGGACGTTGTGGCCGACGATTACCGATGTGCCGATGAACTCCAGTAACGAGGGGAGAACCTCTTCTATTCGAGGCGCCTCAATCACCATCGCCTGCGTGATCCCGGTGATGACGGTGATCGTGGGCGGGATCGGGGCACCCGGATTGACCAATGTGTCAAACGTACCGACCAACTCGCCCCCTACGTACTTGACCGCACCGACCTCGGTGATTTCGCATGTGGCGGGGGAGCCGCCTGTTGTCTCCAGATCCAACACGCAAAACGAGACCTCGTGAAGAGGAGTACCAAGATCGTCAAAGGTTCGTTGGATAGGGATAGCCATTGGTGTCGCACGATAAGGCGAACATATGTTCGATGTCAAGAATCAACGCCTGGCAGGCGCGGTAGCCTGGTCTCATGGATTTCACCGGACAGATCTTCTACAGCTTCGAGACGTACGACGTATGGCGCATCTACTCGACAATGCTCAAGGCCTCCCAGACCAAAGGCGTCAACATCCATGTGGATTGGCAAGAGTTCCTTGTCGACGAGGTTGACACCGATGGCAGGATTCCCAGCAAGGCGAGAGCGCTGGCGGCATGCGCCGCAGTTCGTGAATCACACGCCGACCAACACCAACGCTTTGTGCTTGCACTGATGACGCTTGGCTACCACGAGAAGGATGACCCTGGCACGGACACCACGCTTGCGGTGGCCGCCCATGTCGCCGGTATCCCTGCGGACGAAGTCATCAGCAGGGCGATCGATCCCGGCTTCGACCTTCTCCGCGAAGCCAGCGCCCAGGCCCGTGTACTGGGAGTCACCAACGTTCCAACCATGATTCGGCAGGGTCCGCCGGTTTATATCAAGACGACGAGCGCCGCCAATTACGGGAGCGCGGTCCGCCGTCTCGAGCTGATCAACCGCATGCTCGACGATGACGGTATCTGGACCTTATCGAAGCCGTAAACCGAGGTGGCGTCTTCGAGGTTCAACCGGCACGGCGCTGGCGCACGGCCTCGAATAGCAAAACGGCCGCGGAGACTGAAGCGTTCAGGCTGTCGGCAGCTCCTGCCATCGGGATGCGCACCGGCATCGCAACGTTGCTCCATACCGAGGAGATGCCCACGTCCTCGGCCCCGATCAGCAGCGCCGTAGGTCCTGTCATGTTCACCGCCCACAGCTCGGTGTTGGCGGAGGGGTAGCCGCCGACGATGCTGATCGAATTGGCCGCAGCCCAAGCAATGGCGGCGCCGCTGGACGCGACGGCGATAGGTACAGAGAACAACGCACCTTGCGATGCCCTGACAACGTTGGGGTTGAAGATGTCCGTTATCGCGTCTGCAACAACGATCGCGTCCACGCCGACGGCATCGGCGGTGCGCATCATCGCTCCAAGGTTGCCAGGTTTCTCGATCCGTTCCGCAATGAGAAGCAATGGATCAGAACCGAGAGCGAGCTGGTCGAGGCTTGTGTCGAATTGCCGGGCTACGGCGATGCTCCCCGGCGGATTCTCGCGCATTGCCACCCTGGCCATCGGATCAGGCGCCAGCTCGACGGTCTCGATGTCGGGTGGAACCAGCAGCGGCCCGTTGAGAAGTTCGGGACACAACAAGAGGGTCTCGATGTCAACGTGAGCCGCAATGGCACGGGCGACCTCGCGTCGTCCCTCGATGAGAAACAGGCCGGTGGTCCTTCGATCCCGAGCCGTCTTCAGCTTGGCGAATGCCTTGATCCGGGGATTGGCCGTCGAGGTTATGCGTTCAGCTACCACCCGCTGCCGCCCCCGCCGCCGGAGAAGCCCCCACCTCCGCCGAAGCCTCCAAAGCTACCGCCACCACCGCCCCAGGATCCGCCCCAGGACGACCCGCCGCCCCAGGAGCCGCCGCCACCAAAGCCACCTCCGCCGCCCCACCACGAGTTGGAATCACTTGACCACGAGCTGTCTCGATAGATGGGCTCCCAGCCGTATGAACCGCGACTGCCCTTGGTGACAACCCAGTGGTAGAACAGAAGCGTATAGGGGTCGAAGTTACCGAGGCCTCGGGGAATCGGCGACTGGCTCCACGAATCGGTCTGCCGTCCTGTGCCGTCGTGGGCGAGCTCCGGTGCAAACCTGTCGGCATCGTCGATTGTGCTTCTGCTGAGGGCCTGTCGCTGTGCGGCATAGGCAAGTGCAAACGTGCGAGACCCGCGCGCATCAGAGGCGCCGAATGCGGCCGCAACATCGGCATAGGCGCCGGCCAGGCCGAGAGCGGCCAATGCCTGACGCGCTTCGGACCACCGCCGAATTGCTTGCGCCGGCTCCAGCGAGATTGCCAGGACCGCGGCGATGGTACGGCGGGCGTCGCCTTTGACTCCACTGGTCGCTAGCTGGTCTGCCAGGGCTTGATAAATCTCCGGCCCATCGTCCCTGCGGCGCAACAAAGCTGCTGTGAGCGAGACAGGCAGACCGAGTCGGTCGGCCTCCGTACGGACCCGGCCGATCTCACCAGGGTGGGTGAGCCCGGCGAGTGCATATTCGACAGCGGTGTCTGCGTCGACTCCGCGGCCGCGATTTGCTTCATACGCCGCGACGAAGTCATCGACATCCTCGTCATCATTGTTCATCAGCAGCAAAGCCGCGATAGCGGGAATTGAGAGCCCGTCCCGGCTGAGCATCGAGCCCTGTGTCTCTAGCGTCTGTCGCAACGCCTCGTAACGGCGATACGACGAGTCGACGTCATCGGACAGGTCGGCGAGAGCAGCGGCGACGGCAGGCCGTGTGGTCGATGAAGGGAGCTGCTTGTAGAGGCTCTCCATCTTGGAGGCTTTGTCCTGGGCTGTCGCATAGACAAGATTCAATTCAGCGATGGCGCTATCCAGCGGTGCGCTGATGTCTAGAACAGGTCCCGCCTCGAGCAGACGCTCACCGTCATCGGTCAGGAGCGCAAACCCGATGGCGGTGCGCACCGATCGATCGTCGATAGATTGTCCCATCCGAAACCTGGTGTTTCCGATCCGGTGCGGTCGGAGACTGGCAATGATCCGTTGTAGCTCATGCCGCTTCACGGCGAAATCGTCGTCATTGTCTGCATCGACCTCGAGCGCATCCCGGATTGCCGCCTGGAGGCCGCCCTCCAAGATCGGTTGCTCCGACGAAACACGCAATTCCAACGGGACCTCGGTTTCAGTGAGTAGACGGTCACGGTCGATGACGGTGACCAGATCACTCGACCACAGCGCAGCCATAGCTTCCTCGTGTTGGGGATCGAGGCCCGCATGGACCCTCTCGAGTGCACCTAGGGCGGACCTTGTGTCCACCTCTGGTGGCGTCCCGCGAAACGGGATCGCATAGTCTGCGAGAAGCGGAAGCTCGTGTCCTGCTGGATCGAGAGCGGTCACGTCGCCGTCAACAAGCTCGGATCTTTCCTTCCCGATTCGCTCGCGCCGTCGTTGCCGAGCCGCGGCCAGCCCAACGCCGCCACCGACCAAGACGGCGGCGGCCAGTGCTCCGACTACTAACCCTGAGGACGGTTCGGCGTCACTCGATGGGGTCAAGCTGACGTCGGGATTCGATGACGCGATCCCGTCATTGCTGCCACCTCCGGCAACGAAGGCCAACTCTTGCTCAAGGCTCCCGATTATTGCGATGATGCCCGAGTCGAATTCGTCACGCCCAAAGAAAGAGTTGCCGGCTCCGGTAACCCGGGTGTAGTCGAGGAGCGGGACTCCTGGTCCTGCGGTCATCTCGGTGCGTCTGTTGTCTATGTCGATCAGAACAACGATGCCATCCTGCCGCTCCGCATCCCCGACTCCCCAAGCGTTTCCGAGGTCATTGGCGAATTCAAGCGGTGAGCCGTATGGGCTCTCGGTAACGGTAACGACTGCTATCTGGTTGCCGTAGCGCTCGACGAGGGCCGCAATAGATGCTTCTATTGCGGCATCGTCGTCGACGATGTTGGCGTTGTCTGAGAACCACCCGTAGCAAACGATTCCCTCGTAGCTACCGCAATTACTCGGCTCGCTGTCTGTGGTTTGTGCCGTTGCCGGATTGACAAGGAGGAGGCTGGCCAGGACAGCAAGGAATGCAAGATGGAGCACACGTTTCGTCATAATCACAACGGTAGCCGCAACCTCGGCCGCATACCGCTAGCCAGACGTGAGCGAGTCGATCGCGTAGCGCAAAACCGCGGTCTCATTGACATCGACACCGAGTCCCGGTGCATCGGGTGGTATGAGTTGGCCATCGACAACGCGCCACTGTGGTCGAACGAGATCGTCGGTGAAGTACCTGTCGGAACCTGCGATATCTCCGACTGTCGCAAATATTTCGTTGGTGGCGAGGGCAATGGTGTGCGCCCGCCCTATGCCACTTTCAACAAGCCCACCCAGTCGAACATTGCAGCCTCCGGCGATGATCTTCTTGGCCAACGCAAGCGTTTCCGCGGTCCCAAAACGACCGACTTTGAGATTGATGACGTCTGCGGCGCCCTTGGCGACAATTCGGTCGATAGCCGTTGGTGACGAGGCGGACTCGTCGAGCGAGACGGGGGTAGCCAGTTTGGTGCGCAGCGTCCGGTGTCCCGTGAGATCATCTGCGGGCCCCGGCTGTTCGATATAGGCAAGTCCCAGGTCGTCGAGGAGAGCGAGTCTTGATTGATCGTCGAGGTCCATCGAGCCGTTGGCGTCGACACCGAACGTGATGCTTGGAAAACGGGCGATGACCGACGCCAGGCTTTCGATCCGGGTGCGCTCGCTGATCTTCAGCTTCGCATGACGATATCCAGCAACGGCCGCTGAGGAGATCTGGTCGTCGTCGGGCTGCCCATCCGTGTTGAGTCCTATCGCTGCGCTCGCCCATACCCGCCCGGTTCCACCCAGATAGCGCCACAACGGTTGGCCCGCTGCTTGTGCGGCCAGGTCGGTGCTTGCCTGCGCAAACGCCGCCCGGATCATCCCATCGCCGCGTACAGGAGAGCGGAGCCCGAAATCAGCCGAGGAACGCTTCAGCGACTCCCACATGCTTTCGACGGCATCGCCGCTGTGGTCGGGGACGGGTGCAGCCTCTCCCCATCCCGCTGCGTCACCCAAATCCAGCCGCACCACAATCAGCCGGCGACTGCTCAAGTGGGTGACCGCCGAGGAAAACGGCTGCCGCAGGGGCAGGTCGACCAGCCAGGCAGTGATGCGATCGGGTTCGGGAACGGGCATGTGGGAAGTCAGGCTAACAACAGAAAGGCCCGCCAATGTGGCGGGCCTTTCTGAACGAACGAGGTGGCTTTCGGCTACCTGTCTGCGTTTCTGAGAGTGGCAGAGCTCTTGATGATGTCGGAGGCGTCGGCGTTCACTTCGAAGACGACACAATTGACGATACGGTCGCCAACCTCGTCCCATCCTTCAAAGGTAGGTGTGAACGCATCCATGAAGAGGACCGATTCCTCGTAGGGCACGCCGACAAAGAATTCGAACTCATCCCAGCAGGCCTGATAAGCAGCATCGTATACGGCGGTATCGCCGGGGTATGAAGCGACCGCAGAGAATTCGGGAGAGATCAGGCTCAGGTCGATAAGGGAGAAGACCTCGACGTCGTGGCCCTCAGTGCAATCGATCGGATCGACCTCGAAGAAGACATCCTCTTCCGGTAGGTCGAAACAATCGCCGACTGCGATCTCATCGACAGTTTTGGAGGTATCAAGGAAGCTGAACAGTGCAAAACCAGCAACGGCAATGACAACGAGGATCCAGAGCTTGCTCCTCAAGCCGCCCCCGCTCTTCGCAGGTGCCGGGACCGGGCCCGTTGCCGGCGGGGCGCCTGCGCTCCACACGGGGTCGGGTGTGGCTGCAACAGGTGGGGGAGCCCACGATGAAGGGTCGGAGGCTGGCGGGGTCTCGATGACCGGCGGGTCGTTTGAAGGCACCGGTGGTGTCTCGCTAATAGCGGAAGGTATTTCAGGCTCCGGGTCAGGTGGAGGTGGCGGATATGACCCGACTTTGAAGTCGTCCGGCGGCTCAGGGACAGTCTCGCCCTCGCCCAGACCTTCACGCGCCCTGCGTAGCAGCTCTTCGCTAGAAAGAGGCTGGTCTTGCTGATTTTCGTCCACGGTCTACCCCGTTCATTGTCAAACACTCAACGCAGCTATATCGGTGCGCCGACCCGGCGACTGCAGCGAAACTAGCAGCCCCCCGCCAGAATCCCGCAACCCAGCCGTCACCCGATTCGTGGAGCCAGGTCCTACCGTGTGCGTCATGATCGAGAACAGTTGGCGGTTGACGCAACCGATAGATCTACGACGCACGCTTCGGTTTGCTCTTCCGAGAGGGCCAGGGGTGTCGCGATTGGGTGAGCTCGAGTCCTCTTACGCGCTGCACACCACTGCGGGCCCTGCAGTCGTGACCGTACGCGTTGAAGGGTCATCAGTGGTGGCGACCGTTGCTGGTCAGGGCGCAGAGCTAGCAATGGAAGGTATCCCGCAAACGCTTGGGCTCAACGATGACCCGAACGAGTTCTCGCCAGGCAGCGGTTTTCTTCGGGATCTGCATCTGCGCCACCTGGGTCTGCGGCTCGGCAGCTCCGGTCGGGTATTTGACGCAGCGCTGCCTGCCGTCATCGGGCAACGAGTGACCACAGAAGAAGCCAAAGAGAGCTATCGACGTTTGCTGGCGGCGACTGGCGAGCCGGCTCCTGGAGACCTCGGGCTGCAGCTGCCGCCTCTTCCCGAGACGCTGGCGAGCATGTCCTATTCCGATCTCCACCTCTTTGGGATCGAGCGGGGTCGCGCTCAGATCGTGATCGAAATTGCCAGGAGAGCCGCCCGGCTGGAGCAGATAATTGGCATGAACCGCGAGGATGCAATGCGACGGTTGGCTGCGGTGCGCGGTATCGGCCCCTGGACCTCTGCGCAGGTCATGGGTTCAACATGGGGCGATCGCGATGCAGTACCGATCGGCGATTTCCATCTCCCCAATACGGTGGGTTGGGCGCTGGCCGGGGTGCCAAGAGCTACGGATGGGCGCATGACCGAGCTGTTGGAGCCGTTTCGCCCGTTACGGAGGCGAGCGCTCATCCTGATAAAACTATCTGGCATCCACGCTCCTCGCTATGGGCCACGAAGCCCAAAGAGCGCCATAGGACCAGCGGGCTAGCCGTGGTCCGTTGAACTAGTAGAGCTCGTAGAAACCGTCGATGAGGCGATCACGAACTCCACGCCAATCGGCGAGACATTCTGCAACGATGGCCTGGATCTGGGCCTCATTGGCATCGCCAGCGGCCTCGATGTGAACCGTTTCCGGGTCGGCAACCGATCTGCCAATTGAACTCAACATACGGATGGTGGATTCGGTTATCCCCGTTTCGGCTTCGAGCCGGGCCGCAATGTCGGCGGCGACAGCGTGATACGTTTTACCGACGTGGGAAGCCGGGTTTTTGCCGGCAGCAGCCTCGAGGCTCATAGGCCGATAGGGTGTGATCAACCCGCCGAACCGATTGCCCCGTCCCACCTGGCCATCGTCACCCGCTTCGGCGGAGGTGCCCGTCAGAGTGAGGTAAGGGCTGTCTTCTTGGTCGGCCTGGTTCACTTTGACGACGACGCCTGCGCCGAGTATTGACTCCGCAATGTTGGCGACGGTTGATCGGATCTCAGCAACCACATCGTCGTACTCGGATCGGTTGTGGACGGATCCCGCCAGCACCGGGCAAGCCACCGTGATGTGGATGGCACCATCGACTCGGGCTCCCATGATCTTGATGTCGCGACCGATGGGGAGCCGACCCTGGCATTCCTCACTATTGAGGTAGGTCTCTGCGTCATAGACGGTGCGCTCTAAGGGCGACCGCGGTAGCGAGACCGCAGCGAACGACGTGTCATTGGCAAGTGGGATGTCATCCTGACGAGCTGTTACCACCGAGGCGAGGTCGGCAGACGATTGATTCAGCCACAGCTCAACAGTGAACGCTTCCGGGGTTGCTGCAGGCAGAAGGTCGAGCAGTTTTTTCTTGTACGAGGTGGCCAGAGATTCTGGATCTGGTCGCCAGGCCTGTAGCGAGTCTGCCTTGCCGACAAGGACAAGTCGGCTCGGTCGCGTGTGCTCGCCTCCGCCAAAGCCCACGTTGACGGAGCCTGCCGCGAGGATGGCTTTGTCTACATTGAAGTGTTGGACCGCACCAGTGTGCGCGAGGTACTCGCTGGCCAGTTCCCTGGCGAGCTCCTCGGCGAGATGGTCACAAATAGTGTCGGGGTGACCGGTGCCCTTGCGCTCGACAAACTCGACGGATGGAGCATATGGTCCACGGCTCGTTATTGAAAGCTTCATTGATCCTCTGTGGTTGCATCCAGATGTTACTTCTAGGGAGGCCGTCATAGCGGCGGATGTGTCTGGCAGAGCCTATGCGTCAGAAGTTCGGAAAGCCTCTCTCCACTTGACCCTGCCACCAGACTGAAGAATCCCGCCAGCGTAAACCCGGCCGGCGAATCTGATCAGACCGTATGTTGCGATCACCATGAGCCCAAGCGAGACCGCGATTTCCCAGCCCGCGGCGTCGCCACCGGCGATTCGGATGGGCATCGTCATGGGGGCAAACATCGGGAGCAGTGACGAGACTCGAAGGATCGTGTTTTCGCCTCCGATGGAGAACGAAGCGATGAAGTAAGCGGCCATCAGCATCATTGTTAGGGGGAAAGCGGCATTTTGGGCTTCCTCCTGGCGGGACACGAGCGACCCTGCCGCGGCGTAGGCAACGGCATAGAAGGCGAATCCGAGGATGTACCACACAAGGGCCCAGGCAAGCACTGTGCCTGCGGCCGCCGGGATCTCGAAAGCGTCCTGCACCGACATGACTGTGATGGCCACGACACCGATCAGAATCACCTGAGCGATTCCGAGCACCCCGATACCGAGCACTTTCCCTGCCAGAAGTTGATGGGAGCGCACGGTACCAAGCACCACTTCGACCACCCGGTTGGTCTTCTCCTCGATAACTCCTATAAGAATCCAGGAACCGTAGGTCACGATCGACATGAACAGAACCACCGTGGCGAAAAATGCGAAAATCCGATCCTCTTCACCGGATTCGTCCGCAACGGAGACAGATTCGACTTTGTATCCGCCAGTGAATAGATCTGCCAGTTCGGTTACT
The DNA here is from genome assembly GCA_964195945.1 of uncultured Gemmatimonadales bacterium. Taxonomy (GTDB): domain Bacteria; phylum Actinomycetota; class Acidimicrobiia; order Spongiisociales; family UBA5794; genus JAAETI01. Next base: position 58,739 of record CAXMRC010000201.1, on the reverse strand, counting down.
TCGATACCGAGCTCCTCAGCTCTGGTGGCAATCTCGATGGAGGCCAGGGCAGTAACGACAGCGGAAGTGAGCTGATCATCGGTCCCGTTGTCAACGAGAACCGTTCCCTCAGTATCGATGGCGATATCGATGTCGCCGGAAGTCAGGGCAAGTTCGGCGCTCGCACGAGATTCAAATTCGATTGTGTCTGATTGCGCGGTGCCACCGGATGCTGCATCCACGGCGGTAACCAGTCCGGTGGGCTGATCTCCAACAACACCTATCGACCATGCTTTCAAGTCGTCGTTGGCTAGGAAGGTTGGGACCAGAATCCAGCCGACAACGAACAGCACAGTGATCCCCGTTGAGAGTTGGAAGGCGCGGCTGGCGGCACGTTCCTTGAAGTCTCGTGTTGCAACCAGAAGGATCGATGCCCATGTACTCATTGCCCAACCACCTCACGGAACACTTCGGAGAGGTTGGGCGGGGCGTAGCTGAAGTGGCGCACATGTCCCAGTTGTGCCGCTCTATGAATCAGTGGTTCCAATTCGGTGTTGTCATCAACTCTGAGACGTAGTCTGCCTGAGGCAGACTCGATCACTGCGAACTCTGCAAAGGCGGTATGGAGGTCGGTGCGAGAGGTCGCCAACTCGATGTCGAGATACCGGTGCGGAGACCTCGAGCGCAGCTCGCGGATGGCACCATCCAGTACGACCTTCCCTGCCGCGATAATCACTACGTCTTCACACAAGTCTTCGACCAGGTCCAGTTGGTGGCTGGAGAACACCACTGCCGCTCCCTGCTGGGCACGTTCGACAAGGATCGCCATCATTGCCTCAACACCGATCGGATCCAGGCCGGAGAACGGTTCATCAAGAATCAGTAGATCCGGGTCGTGAATCAATGCGGCCGCAAGCTGCACTCTCTGTTGATTGCCGTGTGAAAGTTCTTCGAGCCTGCTGTCAGCGCGGTCTCCAAGGTCGAGCTGATCCAACCACCTGCGGGCTGTCTGCGTTGCGGCAGTCTTGTCCATCCCGTGCAACCGACCGAAGTACGAGAGCTGCGAGGCAAGTTTCATCCGTGGATATAGCCCACGTTGTTCCGGCATGTAACCGAATCGAAGGCGGCTCTCCGGCGCAATGGTGGTCCCGTCCCAACGAACGTCGCCATCGTCTGGCCTTATGAGGGAGAACACAGACCTCATGGTTGTGGTCTTGCCCGATCCGTTTGGTCCGAGGAATCCGAGAAGCTGACCGCGCTGTACCGAGAATGAGCAGCCGTCAAGGGCAACGACGTCGCCGTATCTCTTACGGAGATTTCTGATTTCGAGCATGGCAACACCAACACGGTGGTAGGGATCTCCGGATGCTAACCCCAGTTGGCTCATCGAAAACCCGTGGCGCGTTCGGTTAGCGTCTCTCCGATGATCGTTCAACTGCGGGACCTGGCAGGCGCCGAATATCGGCTGGGCGTTGTCGGTGGCAAGTTTGTCGACGCGAGCTCCGGCAATGGCGAAGTTCGAGATCTGCGGGATCTGATTGCTACCGGCGGACTTGCGGATTGCCATGCCCATCTGTCCGGTGACGACGTGACTGACATGATCGACTACGACGGAGTAGATCTGCAGGCCAAGATGCGGCGCAACGCGGTGCTTCAGCTCGAAGGGGGCGTCCTGCTTCTCGCCGAGAAGGGAGCAAAGTCATCGCTCTCGTTGCAGTTCCTCGACGAAAACGAATCCGGGCGACCCCGGATGCAGATGGCGGGGCGAATGATCGCTGTCCCCGGCGGGTACTACCCGGGATTTGCCGCCGAAATCGATGGCAGCAATCTTGCGGAGACGATCAGTGAGGCGGTGGGTGGGGGAGCAACGTGGGTCAAGATCGTTGGCGATTGGCCTCGTAAAGGGATCGGAGCGATGCCGAACTTCGCCGAAGACGCATTGAGCCAGATAGTCGCTCTCTCTCATGAAGCAGGGTGCCGGGTGGCGATTCACACGGCAGCTCCCAAAACACCCGGTATCGCCGTGAGGAGCGGTGTCGACTCGATAGAACACGGCCTGTTTCTCAGTCGTGTCGACATTGCAGCCCTGGGTGCACGAGGCGGGGCCTGGGTCCCGACATTGGTAGCGATGGAAGGCATCGCCCAATGGCTAGGTGAATCGTCGTCGGGCGGTCGGATGCTCCACGACGGGTTGCGGAACGTATCTGATCTATTGGCGGAGGCGGTGGATGCCGGGGTTGCTGTTCTCGCCGGGACAGACGTTGCGGTTCGCCATGGCCAGGTTGCGCGGGAGGCATTAAGGCTGATCGACTACGGTCTCAGCCCCGCACAGGCGGTGCACGCGGTGACAGAAGCCGCGTACGACTATCTCGACGTCGACGCAGGATTCGAACCGGGCAGGCCTGCAGATCTCGTCTTGTTTCGCAAAGATCCCGTTGTTGATCCGACCGAGTTACTCCGGCCGGCGCTCGTGATGCGCGCCGGCCGTGTTGTGGTCGATCTGGTCTAATTCGCTAGACGTTGGCGATCGCCGAGATAACCGCCTCGACAGCGGCCTTGCCGTCCGAGAACAGCATCATGGTGCTATCCATATAGAACAGCGGATTGTCGATGCCGGCGAAACCGGGGGAGAGGCTCCGCTTCACAACAACAACGGTCGTTGCAAGATCTACCTGGAGGATCGGCATGCCATATATCGGGCTGGTCTCGTCGTCGCGGGCCGACGGGTTGACCACGTCGTTTGCTCCGATGATAAGAACAACATCGGTCTGGCCGAACTTCGGGTTCGACTGATCGAGATCGAGCAACAGGTCGTACGGCACGTCGGCCTCAGCCAGCAGCACATTCATGTGTCCCGGCATACGCCCTGCCACCGGGTGGATGGCGTACTCGACGTTGACCCCCCTCCCTTCGAGAATGTTTGCCAGGTCCTTCACCGCATGCTGGGCCTGGGCGACGGCAAGGCCGTACCCAGGAACGACGATGACATTCTCCGCATATGCCAGCGCAATGGCGACGTCATCGGGAGTTGCGTTCTTGACCGGTTTGTCGCTCATCGAGACGGGGCCGGAGGGGGTAGCTCCAAAGCCGGAGAACAACACGTTGGCGATGGTCCGGTTCATGGCCTCACCCATCTGCAGGGTAAGGATCAGGCCGGCAGCTCCAACCAGGGCGCCACCGATAATCAGGGCCGAGTTGCTTATGACGAACCCGGCCATGGCTGCGGCAACCCCAGAAAATGAGTTCAGCAACGAGATGACGACCGGCATGTCTGCACCGCCAATTGGAATGACAGCGAGAACACCGAGGACGAGGGTTAGCGCAACGACGATCCAAAAACCTAGGGCTTCGTCGGCGGCAATGGCCCACGCGGCAACTCCGATGGTCGCTAGTGCTAGCACCGCATTGATTGGTTGCCCTGCCGGCAACAGGACCGGCTTTCCCGGTAGCGATCCGTTGAGCTTTCCGAACGCCACAAAGCTGCCCGAGAACGTTATTGAGCCGATGGCAAGTGACAGGGCAACCACCACACCCGTTTCCGTCTCGAAAACCGAGCCGGTTCGTTCGATCTCGGCGAGGGCAACGAGAGCCGATGCCACGCCACCGAACCCGTTGAATGCCGCGACCAATTCAGGCATCGAAGTCATCTTGACCCGCAAGGCAAGCGCAGCACCGACGCCACCGCCTACCAGCAATCCAGCGATGACCGGTCCCCACCCGACGTCTTCCATATTGGCCAGGGTGACGACGATTGCGATCAGCATGCCGACCGAAGCAAGCATGTTGCCGCGTCGCGCAGTACGTGGGGAAGAGAGTTGCTTGAGCCCGAGGATGAACAGAACAGCTGCGCCGAGGTATAGGAGCTCAGTCATTAACCCCTCCCCGGCTTCTTCTTGAACATCTCAAGCATGCGGTCCGTTACAAGGAAGCCGCCGACAACATTGATCATCGCAGCGGTGACCGCCAGGAAGCCGAGAATGGCCGCAAACGTACCCAATCCGGTTCCGGCCGCGATCACGGCACCAACGATTGTGATGCCGGAGATTGCGTTGGCACCTGACATCAATGGCGTGTGCAGGGTGGGCGGTACCTTGGATATGACTTCAAGGCCGACGAATCCGGCAAGCACGAACACCACGATGCCGCTGATGAACACGGCACTCATTCTGTTTCTCCTTCTGGGACGTCCACCGGTTCGGCAACCAGGTCGGCAAGGCCGAGTACCTGGCGGCTTCTGGGGTGGACAACCTCACCTGAATGGGTGATGGTTGTTCCGCCAATGATCTCGTCTTCGAGATCGATCTGGAAGCCATCCTCGGCCCGGGTCCGCTCCAGCAGCGCAACCAGGTTGCGCGCATACATGCGGCTCGAGTCATGAGGGATTTGGGCCGGAAGATTGGTCGGCCCATAGATGTGAACGCCACCGACATCAACCATCGTGTCAGGCTGCGACGCCGAAACGTTACCCCCGGAGCCAGCTGCCATGTCGACGATGACCGAGCCGGGCGTCATCTGGGCGATCATCTCATCGGTGACTAGCAGCGGCGCTGGGCGACCTGGAATCTGTGCTGTCGTGATCACGAGATCAGACTCTGCGACATGTGGAGCCAGTGCAGCGTGTTGCGCTGCCTGGGTGTCTTGCCCGACCTCTTTCGCATAGCCGCCCTCGTCCATCTCCTCGGTGGGCGCAGCAACGAATTTCGCTCCAAGGCTTTCAACCTGTTCCGCGGTCTCCGGCCGGATGTCGTAGGCATATACGACGGCGCCGAGGCGACGTGCGGTAGCGATCGCCTGCAGACCAGCGACTCCGACGCCGAGAATGAGGGCTCGCGACGGCGGAATCGTTCCCGCCGCGGTCACCATCATCGGAAGCAGCTTCGGCGAAGATGTGGCAGCCAACAAGGCTGCGGCGTAGCCACCGATGTTGGCCTGCGACGACAGCGCATCCATACTTTGGGCGAGCGTGGTGCGAGGGATCGCTTCCACTGCGAGTGCAGTAACGCCGCGCTCGGCTAATGACAGAATCAGTTCCGTGTCAACGAATGGATCGAGAAACCCAACAAGCACTGAACCAGGCTTGAGTTCGTTGAGTTGTTCTGGAGCGTCGACACACAACACGATGTCAGCGGATCGGGCGATCGGCCCATCCACGATATTTGCTCCAGTTTCGCTATAGAGACGATCGGGGAAACCCGCGCTTGTGCCGGCTCCTGCTTCAACGTCTACTTGCCATCCCCACTCGATATATGTAGCGGCTGTCTGTGGTGTTGCGGCCACACGATGCTCGCCGGGGGCTTTTTCAGAGAGAATGCCGATTTGCATGATCGGAGACGGTAACTGATTGGGGCAGTAGAGGCTATTTGGCGGTGACCGCAAGGAAGACCCGTGAGGGGATCTGACAGAGGATCCCCTTGCAGCCACCTTGATCAGCGGAACCGAAGCCTGGCTTCTGCCCATCTGACTATCGCTTTGGCCCACGGTCCCTGGTGAAGTTCTTGGTCTTCTCTCCTGAACCAGACGAGTTGCCTTTGGTAGTCACCAAACCGGCAACCAGTTAGATTCAGACGGAACCTCGGGTGGGGTAATGGGTCTAACTGGACAACACAGCACACATGCGGCGCTCTCCGACATGGAGTTGGTCGAGGCATCGCTCACCGATTTGGACGCATTCGGTGAGTTGGTGCGTCGACACCAGGACTTCGTATACGGCGCAGCGCTGCGGATCGTCAGGAACCCGGTCATGGCCGAGGATCTCACACAGGAGGCATTTGTGAGGGCGCATCGTGCGCTGCCAGGTTTTCGCGGCCAGGCTCAAGTGAGGTCCTGGCTCTATCGGATCGCCACCAACCTTGCGCTCAATGCGGTACAACGCCGTCGCGAGTACCCGACCGATGCCGTTCCCGATCGCCCCGCCCGACTCGATCCTGCGGACGATGCCGAGAATCTCGCGCTGCGCCGCGAACTCGAAAGCGCGATCTCAGCGCTTCCGCCAAAACTGAAGCAGCCGCTGGTTCTACGTGAATACGACGGCCTCAGCTACCAGGCTATTGCAGATGTGTTGGATCTCCCGATCAACACTGTTCGGACTCGGATCTTGCGGGCACGCCGCTCGCTGCGAGATCGAATGGAGGCTTGGAGATGAGAGACTGCCGTACCTCCGACGACCGTCTGTTCGCCTTTGTTGATGGCATCGAACCTGATCTCGAGGGGCATGTCGTCACTTGTGACGATTGTCAGGAGTTCCTGGCGGAGGTCTGGATCGGCGAGCTACAGACCGACCTGGCCACCCCGGTTCTCAAGCAGATCCGGTTCGATGAGTTTCTTCGTGAGATCGGCCAGTTGACTATGGATGTTGCGGGTGCCATGGGTCGAGCCGTTCTCGAATATGGACCGGGTACGGAACGAGGGCTGCGCGGTACCGCGACTACTGGCGGCGAGGCAGACACCACTAGCTCTTCCTCTAGCGAGGATGACGAGGAGTAGACATGGACCCTGAACTGGAACGACGCCTGGTCGCACTTGCCGTTGTGGTTGGTCTGATCGCGCTTATCTGGGTAGTCGGGCGTCTCGTCGCGCGCCGATTAGGGGGACGGCTGTCCGAAATGGTCGGTCAGTTGGTACCGGTGTTGATGACAGCGATTGCGGTCATCGGGGCGCTGGTCATTGTCGACCCGGAGCAGGCGGACAGATTGTCGTCATCCGTTATCGGTTCGGTCCCCAAGGTCATGATCGCCATAGTTGTCGTCATTGTGGCCAGGGCCCTTGGCCGGATCGTCGGGTTATTTGCCGAAACCGCGTTGCGCCCCGTGTCTGCGGGTCTTGCCGGTCGGGCGCGCCTGATCCTGTCCAGCGCAATACTCGGCGTAGGTGTGATCATCGCGCTGCAGCAGGTCGGGGTTTCCACGGACATCATTCTGATCCTTGTCGCGGCCATCGCGTTTGGTGGTGCGCTTGCTCTCGCACTTGGTGCTGGCCTCGGTTCCGTGCCGTTGGCCCGCCAGGTTGCGGCCGGCCGTCACGTTGCCAATCGCTACAGCCCCGGCACCAAGGTCAGGATTGGCGATGCCGAAGGACCAATCGCTGAGATAGGTCTGGCGTCGACTCGGATTGAGGTCGGCGAAGGTCGATACGTTGACGTGCCGAATCTTGATTTCATCGCTGGTGCGATTGAGGTCGATGAACGCTAGAGATGGCCAGCTAGCCGGCGACGAGCTGGTCCGCGGAGTCGCGGGCTGCCACCACAATCTGATTGATTCGAGCCAACTCGGTGCGGGGGATCGGCTGCAACGGCTTGCGTGGAATCCCGGTCCAAAGACCGGCGGCGCCGGCTGCAGCTTTAGTACCGACAACACCGAAAGCCTCGATCTCGCGGGTCGCCGCAGACAGCCGCGCTTGCATCGGTTCCGCCTCCGAGACCGAAGTCCGTGCGGTCATGACCAATGCAGAGATGAGCTCCGGTAGGTAGTTGCTCGAAGCGGTGATTGCACCGACCGCACCCGCTGCCATCGCCTGAGTCAACGTGCTGCTGGAGCCGGAGTAAACCAGAAAATCGTCCGGAGTCGACTGAACTACCTGCTTGGTATGTAGAGGTCGTCCGCCGCTGTCTTTCATGCCAACAATGTTGGGGTGTGCAGAGAGCGTGGCGGCGTACTCGGCCGGCAGGTTGTATCCGGTGACCGAGGGCACTGAGTAGAGAAACAGAGGCAGTGGTGTAGCTTCGGCTAGCGATTCGAAGAATCGTTGGATGGCGTCGTGATTGCCCCTGGCCAGCGAAGTAGGCGTCGTGACCAGGGCAGCGTCGGCGCCTGCTGACGCTATCTCATCGACCTGGGCGATAGCTTGACGTACCGATTGCGCTTGAACCCCGCACATGAGGAACGGCTCAGATCCTAAACCGCTGCGGGCCTGGCTGATCAGTGCGGACCTCTCACCGTCTTCGAGATAGGGACCCTCACCGGTTGATCCACTCAGGACGAACCCCGACACACCGCGAGAGGCCTGCAGTTGCAGATTGTGGAGGTGGGCCTCAGCGATGATGTCGCCGTCGTCGTCGAACGGTGTAATCAATGCGGACATAAAATGGGGAGGTGTGCGCACGGGTTCCTTCTTCCAGGGTGCAGGGTCACAGAGTACAGCTAGATTTGCTGTCTCTGTCCAGTTCGGGTCCGCCTAGGGCAATTCCGGCACTTCTGCTCCGTAGAGCCAAGTATCAAACAGGTCGCCAAGATCGTGGCCTGATACCGATTCCGCGATCTCGATGAAGTCGGCCGTAGCGACGACACCGCCACGGTATGCATCTGTGTAGGCCAGGAGAATCTCAAAGAACGCGTCGTCCCCGACTGCGGTGCGGAGAGCATGCAGAACGAGACCTCCGCGGATGTACACGCTCGAATTGAAAAGGTCGTTCGCCGGTGGATTGCCGGGGGCATCGAGGAATGAAGCCAACGCCATCCGGTTGCGTTCGCCGCTGATGGTTGCGGCCATGGCCGCCTCGCCGGCGGTATGTTCAACCCAGAGCCACTCCGCATACGTGGCGAAACCTTCGTTTAGCCAGATGTCGCCCCAATCGTTGGGAGTGATGCTGTTGCCAAACCACTGGTGGGCGAGTTCGTGGACCAAGACCGTCTCGAAGAATCGGGGGAAGTCGACCATGTCCCTTCCGAAGATCGAGAGAGTCTGATTCTCGAGTGCGGCTTCGAAGCCATCGACGACCGCGATTCCGTATGCCGCGAACGGGTAGGGCCCGAAGATACTCTCGAAGAAGCTGATCATTTCTCCCTGGGTGGAGAGGACAGAGAGTGACCCGGCGCTGAGATCGTCTGGCAAGACGTTGCGCACCGCAACTCCGGAGATGGCCGATGACGCGGGATCCTCGACGATCTCGAGATCTCCGATTACGACCGTCGCGAGGTAGGAGGCCATCGGCTCCGCTGAGTCCCACACCCAGGTGGCCCATCCAAGATCGGTGATGCGCTCGACGAGCGTGCCGTTGGCGGCCGCGACCAACGGGTCCGGAACCGTGATCATGAACGTGTAGGTTGCTTTGTCGCTTGGGTGGTCGTTCAGCGGTAGCCACGAACGTCCGCCGTCGGGCTCACCAATCACGTAAGCGATGCCTGATGGGTCCGTCCGCCAGCCCACGTCGAACGGAAGAGCCTGGGAGCGGATCGGAGTGGGGGTCCCTGAGTAGCTGATAGTGGTCTGGAATTGTTGGCCCCGAGCGATGATCTCGGCCGGCTGGACAATGAGTTCACCATCTTCTCTAGCAAAGGATGCGGTCATGCCGTCAATGGTGATCTCGGTAACTTCGAACCCGATGAAGTCGAGGCTGAAGGCGTTGAGAGTTTCTGTTGCTGTGGACTCAATCTCCACTCGCGCATTGACGGTGTTCGGCTCAGGATCGAAAGTGAGGTCAATGGTGTAGTGGACAACGTCGTAGCCACCATTGCCAAGCCCTGGGTAACGGCTATCGCCGACTCCGAGTAGATCGTCGATAGCCGCGGGTGGTTGCGTAACGGTTGCCGTCGATGTTGTGACGGGTGCCGCGGCCGCTGTCGATCCAGATTGCAGCGTCGTTGTCGTAGTCGAATCGAATGTGGCGGTCTCCGACACGGAATTGCAGGCAGCCAGCGCTAGTCCGAAGGCGATGGCGACGGCTGTTTTCTTGCGAATCATCAAGTCAGGATAAGTCCCGGCGTCGTTTAGGCGACCGTTGCCACGACTGCGACGACGGCGTCGCTCATCGCACGTGTTCCGACAAAGTCGCCGCCGGCTGCGATGTCCTTGGTGCGGAGACCCGATTCGAGCACCGTTTCAACAGCATCTTCGATAGCTACGGCCTCGGTCTCGAGTCCGAGTGAATGGCGCAGCGCCATTGCTGCCGCCAGGATCGTTCCGAGCGGATTGGCCAAGTCTTGTCCGGCAATGTCAGGGGCAGAGCCGTGGATCGGTTCATAGAGACCAGGCTGATTGTCGCCCAGAGACGCCGATGGCAGCATGCCGAGCGATCCCGGGAGCATCGAACCTTCGTCGGTCAGGATGTCGCCGAACAGGTTGCCGGTGACAACCACATCAAAGTCTCGGGGTCGAGAGATGAGATGCATGGCCATGGCATCTACGAGTACAACGTCGTATGTCACGTCGGGGAATTCCTCCTCCATGACCCGGGCCGCAACCCGGCGCCACAACCGGGAAACTTCGAGAACGTTCGCTTTGTCGACTGAGGTGAGTCTCCCGCTGCGTCCCTGGGCCGCGACGGCAGCCATACGCACAATCCGCTCAACTTCCCCGACGGTGTACTCCATCACGCTCTCTGCACGGAGGCCGTCCTCGCTCAGTGAGGAACGGCCGAAGTAGATGCCGCCGGTCAACTCGCGTAGGAACAGAATGTCAACACCTTCTATCAACTCCCTCCGCAGTGGTGACGCATCGAGCAACTGGGTGTGGGCGGTTATCGGACGCAGGTTGGCAAAAAGACCGAGTTCTTTGCGCAAACTCAACAGACCGGCTTCCGGTCGCGTCTTGGCGCTCGGGTCGTCCCACTGCGGTCCGCCGACGGCTCCGAGGATCACGGCATCGGCCGTCCGACACGCATCGAGCGTCGCCTGGGGGAGCGGATCGCCATAGTCATCGATTGCGTTGCCGCCCATAGGTCGAGACTCAAACTCGAACTTGTGTCCGAATCGGTTGCCCGTTGCGATCAGGACCTTGTGGGCCGCGGTGGTGACCTCTGGTCCGATTCCATCTCCGGGCAGCAGTGCAAATGAAGCTTTCACTCAGTCGGTTCCTTCATTGGTAGCAATGGCCGACGCGTCGATGGCGGCCTTGTTGAGCGCCGCGGTGAAGGCCCGGGCGGACCCTTCGACGACATCTGTTGAGACTCCCCGTCCCGAGAATGTCTCTGGTCCGACCTGGACAATCACGTTGACCTCGGCCATGGCGTCTGCCCCCGACGTAAGAGGGCTGACCCGGTAGTCGAGCAAAACGGCGGGAATCCCGAATACGTTGCGCAACGCTCCGAAGGCGGCGTTGACCATGCCATCGCCATCCGCGCTCACCTCGACCAGGTCGCCGTTGCGACGAATGGTGACCTTGGCAACCGGTACCTCACGGTTGCCACCAGAGAAGTGGATGCCGACCAGTTCGATCGGGTCCAGCGCAACACCGGTCCTCTCTGTGACGATGGCTCTGATGCCCTCCTCAGAGATCTCGCCCTTCCGATCAGCAAGTTCCTTGAAGCGATCAAAAGCGGCTTTGAAGTCGTCGTCTTCGAGGGAGATGCTCATGTTTGCGAGCGCATCCGCGAAAGCGGCGCGGCCGGAGTGTTTCCCGAGCACGATCTTGGATATCTGTCCGACCGATGCCGGATCCATGATCTCGTATGTCTCTCGATCCCGCAGTACGCCATGCTGATGAATGCCTGACTCGTGGGCAAAAGCATTCCGACCGACGATCGCCTTGTTGTATTGGATCGGATACCCGGTCAGGCGCGAGACCAGACGCGACGTCTCGAAAATCTGAGTCGTGTCGGCTCCGATCTCGACTCCGAAGTAGTCCTCCCTGGTCTTGACGGCCATGATGATTTCTTCGGTCGACGTATTGCCGGCCCGCTCGCCGAGACCGTTGATGGCGCCCTCTATCTGGCGGGCTCCAGCGTGAATTGCAGAAAGCGAGTTGGCCACCGCGAGGCCGAGGTCGTTGTGACAATGGGTGGAGACGATGACGTCGTCGTTGCCACCGCGTACGTCGTCATACACCCGCTGCATCAGCGCTACGAAGTCCGAAGGCACTGCGTAGCCGACCGTGTCGGGGATGTTGATCGTCGTAGCTCCCGCCGCAACCGCTCGGCGGCAGCTTTCCACAACAAAGTCGGGATGGGTCCGAGTTGCGTCCTGAGGCGAGAACTCGATGTCGTCGCAATAGCGTTTCGCTCTGGTGACGGACTCGGTGATCGCCTTGAGGACATCGTCTTCTGACATCCGCAGCATCTGCTCGCGATGGATCTGCGACGTAGAGATGAACACATGGATTCGTTTCTTGTCCGCGGCTTTGAGAGCGTCGGCGGCGCTGTCGATATCGTCGGGATGGGTGCGGGCCAGGCTGGCGATTACTGGTCCCCTGACGTCACGGGCAATGCGAGACACAGCCTCGTGATCGCCGCGGGATGATGCGGCGAAACCGGCCTCGATTACGTCTACCTGGAGACGGGCGAGCTGGTGGGCGATCGCTACCTTGTCATCGGGTGACAGTGCGATCCCCGGTGCTTGCTCGCCGTCACGCAGGGTGGTGTCGAGAATTATCAGTTTGTCGGACAGGGTTGGTGCCATGATTCTTGGGCTCCTTGATGCGGTGATTCAGCTTGTTGAGGGCCGGGTCAACCGCAATGCGGATGCCCGGCTACCTAAGCTCCAAATCGTCTCTGCAGCGGAGCTGTGGGGACGCCATTACTGGTCATCTTCCGGCGTCTTGGCGACGAGGAAGGGCATCATGTCACGGAGACCGCGACCGACCTTCTCGATATCGTGATCAGCGAGGGCGCGGCGTGCTGCCAGCAGGTTGGGGGTGCCGGCGGCGACCTCAGCCATCCACTCTTTGGCGAATGCGCCGGACTGAACCTCGCCGAGGATCTCCTTCATGGCGGCGCGAGTCTGTTCGGTGACAATGCGGGGACCCCTGGAAACGTCCCCGTACTCCGCGGTGTCTGAAACCGAGTAGCGCATCCATGACAAGCCACCCTCGAACAAGAGGTCAACAATCAGCTTGAGCTCGTGGAGCACCTCGAAGTAGGCCATTTCGGGTTCGTAGCCGGCTTCGGTCAGCGTTTCGAATGCCGCCCGAATCAGCTCGTCGACGCCACCACAAAGGATGACCTGCTCTCCGAAGAGGTCCGTCTCGGTCTCTGCCTTGAAAGTGGTTTCGATGACGCCAGCACGGGTGGCCCCGATGCCGTGTGCGTAGGAGAGTGCGAGATCCTTGGCCCCACCGGTGGCATCTTGGTGGACGGCTACCAGCGCCGGCACGCCGCTGCCCGCTTGATACTGTCTGCGCACCAGGTGGCCTGGGCCCTTGGGCGCCACCATCGCGACGTCGATGGTCTGTGGTGGCTCCACATACCCGTAGTGAATGTTGAAGCCATGTGCAAAGAACAGCGCATCCCCATTGTTGAGGTTGGGGGCGATCGCCTCGGCATAGAGCGACTGCTGGAACTGATCTGGGACCAGCATCATGATCAGATCAGCCCACTCGGCGGCCACAACGGGCGTGACCACTTTGAGCCCGGCATCGGATGCGGTGGCCTCGCGGCGTGAACCGGGGCGCAGACCAACGACAACATCAACGCCCGATTCCTTGAGATTCAGCGCGTGAGCATGGCCTTGGCTGCCAAATCCGAGCACGGCGACCTTGCGCTGGGCCACGAGGCCCGGGTTGGCGTCGGCCTCGTAATACATCGTCGCACTCATCTCGTTTGTCCTCTCGGTTGGCGTGGTTAGGCGGAGCGCAGCTCGCGCTGCTGTCCGTTTTTGCTCTTGGGGTCACGAGCCAGGGCGATCCGGCCGGATTTGACTAGGTCGACAATGCCATACGGACGCATCAGTTCCAAGAAGTCGCTGAGACGATCGGGCTCGCCTGATAGCTCGAACGTGATTGTGTTTTTGCCGACGTCAACGGCGCGGGCATCGAAGATCCCTGCCGCGTCGAGGATTTCGCCACGCCGTTTCGAGTCGGCGTTTATCCGAACCAGCATGATCTCGCGCTCGACTGCCTCCCCAGGAGCATGCTCGGTGACCTTGACGGTGTTCACGAGTTTGTACAGCTGTTTGATGATCTGCTCCATCTCGGGGCCGTCGGCGACGACGGTCATGCGAGACAGGGTCGCATCGGCGGTTGGGCCGACTGCGAGCGAATGGATGTTGAATCCACGGCGGGCAAACATCGAAGAGACACGGGCCAGGACACCAGGTTTGTCTTCGACCAAGACCGTGATCACGTGCTGTGTGATGTTGTTAGGTCTACTCACGCCAAGTCCTCCACGCTCAGGGCCACATCGTCATTCGAGCCACCGGCAGGAACCATGGGGAACACCATGGCGTCGGGGTCGCATTTGAACTCCACCACAACCGGCCGGTCATTGATGGCTAGCGCTTTCTCGATAGCCGGACCTACTTCTTCAGGTCGTTCGGCACGGAGACCTGCGCAACCCATGGCTTCAGCCAGCCCGACAAAATCGGGAGTGTGGTTGGTTAGATCTGTCGCGCTGTATCGCTCGTTGTAGAACAGCTTTTGCCACTGCTTGACCATGCCGAGCCACGAGTTATTCAAGACCATGATCTTGACAGGGATCTTCTCGACGCTGGCGGTGACGAGTTCTTGCATTGTCATCTGGAAACACCCGTCACCGTCGAAAGCGATGACCAGTTCATCCGGCACTCCCGCCTTGGCCCCAATCGCGGCAGGGATGGCGTAGCCCATGGTGCCGAGGCCTCCGGAGTTGATCCAGGTGCGCGGCTTTTCGAATCCCCAATACTGCGATGCCCACATCTGGTGCTGACCGACGCCGGCGACGACGATGGCGTCTCCGCCGGTGATCCGGTGCATTTCCTGGATTACGTACTGTTGTTGAATCGGCCCTTCGGGATCCTGTTCGTACGTAAGCGGGTGCTCCTGCTGCCACTGTGCCAAGGTTTCGAGCCATGCGGTGCGAGCCGGTGCGGGCTTGGATCCAAGGAAGTGCTCCATTCCAAATATCAGCTGCTCGAGAACGGCGTCGGCATCGCCGACGATCGGGATCTCGGCGTTACGCACCTTGCCGATTTCGGCAGGATCAACATCGACGTGGATGACCTTGGCATCGGGGGCGAACGCCTCGACCTTTCCAGTCACCCGGTCGTCGAATCTGGCTCCAATCGCGACGAGGAGATCGGCCTTCTGCATCGCGGTGATGGCGGTGTAGTTGCCGTGCATCCCTGGCATACCCAGCGCCAGTTCGTGCGAATCCGGTATGGCGCCTCGTGCCATCAGCGTGGTCACTGTTGGAAGATTGCTCAGCTCGGCGAAGCGACGCAGCCGCTCCGCAGCGTTGGCACGGATAATGCCGCCGCCGGCGTACAGCACGGGACGCTCTGCGGCGTGGATCATGTCGATGGCAGCTTGGACTTGCCTCGGATGGCCTTTGACGCTCGGCTTGTATCCCGGCAGATTGATCTCGCCTGGTCGATGCCAGGCCATCGTGTCATTGAGGATGTCCTTGGGGACGTCAACCAACACTGGTCCCGGCCGGCCGGTCGCAGCGAGGTGGAATGCCTCACGGATGACGTCTGGGATCTCGTCGACGTTGGTGATCAAGTAGTTGTGCTTGGTCACCGGCATTGAGATACCCCAAGTGTGGGCCTCCTGGAATGCGTCCATGCCGATGGATGTCTGTGCTACCTGCCCCGTGACGGCAACCACTGGTATCGAATCCATATAGGCATCCTGAAGTGGGGTGATCAGGTTGGTAGCAGCCGGACCCGAGGTGACCAGGCAAACGCCGACCCGGCCCGTCGCGTGTGCGTACCCCGATGCCATATGCCCGGCGCCTTGTTCGTGGCGTACCAGGACGTGTCGGATGGGGCTGTCGTAGAGCGGATCGTATGCGGGGAGGATTGCTCCGCCGGGCATGCCAAAAATCACGTCTACTCCCTCGTGTTCGAGGGCTCTTATTAGTGCTTGTGCTCCGGTAAGCGTTTCGCTCATCTCGGTCTCCTGGGCCGCGTGGCTTGGTCTGGATATGAAAAAACCCTCCGGCTGGAGGGTTGTCGGCGCATGGTGACGTCTGGCGACGTCTGCGCCTAGTCAATAAGTACGAGGGTGCTGTTGATGTTTCTCATTGCCAATGAAGTCCTTCTGTGTTGTGCGAGTATGCCAGTCAGGAACGTGGTGTCAAGTCGATCGCTTTCTGAACAATCGCAGTGTGATCCGTATCGACGCGCCATGATGGGGGCATGAGCGGTTTTAGTGGCATATGGGCGGCTGTCTTGAGCGACGCAATTGCGGCGGGGCGAAGCGCGCTCCTGGACCTTGACGATCCGGAGGTTCCGGCGCCCCTCAGTCGGGTAGCCGCCTACCAGGGGGGAAGACTGCCCCCACCGCTTGCGGCCCGTTTGCTTACGGAGATAGACAAGAACGAATGGTTCCGTGACAAAGTGATCGCGGCTTGGGATGGGGCGTCAGGGGAGGCCTCTGATCTTTTTCTCAACCGTCCCGCCGGGTGGTGGCTCAACCTCAACGATGCAGCCGCTGTTGCAGGAACGGGCAAGGAGCAGCACCAGTTGGAGGATCTGCAGACCCGTCTCCAACGAGTTGAGGCGAAACGCGTGGCCGCGGTCAAGAAGGCAGGGGACTACAAGAAGGCTGCGGATGCCGCAGAACGCCGGGCCAAGGACATGGTTGATACGGCTCGTCGCACGGCGGAACAGAGGTTCTCGTCAGAGGTAGCCGACATGGACAAGCTTCGCTCCGAACTGTCCGAAACAAAAGAATTCCTGTCTGATCTCGAAACCGAACACCGTGAGCTCCAGGGTGCCTTCGACGCCCTCCGGACCCGCCTCGCCAAGGCACGGCGCTATCGGTTTGATGATTCCGACCAGCAGCAACGGTCGAGTTCCTTGCCGAGCGATCCGATCAGGCTGGCGCGGTTGTTGGATTTGCAGTCTGCGGAGATGGGCAGAGAAATCAGCACTGCCAAGCAGACCAAAGAGACCGCATCGAACCCGCTTGTCGTGGCCTCTGGAGTCAGGCCTGATTCCTCTGACGCCATCAAGTGGTTGCTTGGGTTGGATGAGCCGGTCGTTGTGCTAGTTGATGGTTACAACGCACAGTTCCACATCGATGGGAGCGACTTCACCTCGGGAGGTGCGAGGCGTCGTCTGATTGAAGCGCTGAAGCGGTTGCGGTCCGCGGCAACAGTCAAACATCGGGTTGTAGTCGTTTACGACTCGACTCTTCCCGGCGAACGCGAAGGCCGGACCTCCCTCGGCGGTGTCGAGGTGCGATTCGCAGAGAAGGATCGAATTGCTGATGAAGAGATTGTCGAGATGACTGCCGGGCTCGACCGAGTTGTTGTGGTGTCGAGCGACCGTGCGGTGCGTGACGGTGCGGAGGACAACGGTGCTGTGGTCTTCTGGTCCGAGGCACTGGAGCAGTGGCTGACCCGTCAGTAGCTGGTGATGGAGGCGAGCGCGGCGCTCTTCATACGCTGGTCAGAGGACAAGTTCTGCGACGGCGCGCAGCGTTGCAGTGTCGGTAGGCATGAGCGCAATCGTGGTCACCGGCGAGTCTTTCCAGGCGTCGAGCCGATCGCGGATCGCCTCCTTAGTACCGATCAGGCTGAGCTCGTCGACGAGGGAGTCGGGTACCGCATGGATAGCTTCCATCTTCTTTCCTGACAGATATAGATCCTGGATGTTGGCCGCTGCCTCTTCATATCCGTACCGACAGGCGAGATCGTTGTAGAAGTTCTTCCCCTTTGCCCCCATGCCCCCGATGTATAGCGCCAACGTAGGTTTGATCTGGTTGCGGGCTCGTTCGATGTCATCGGTAACGATCGCATGGACAGAGGCGACCGTGTCGAACCGATTTGCCTTGTTGTCTTCCGACGATTTGGCGAAACCTTCTTCCATGAGCGATCCATATATCGATCCAGAGCGTTCAGGGGAGTAGAAGATGGGAAGCCAACCATCCGCGATCTCTGCGGTGAGAGTCACATTCTTTGGACCGATGGCGGCAAGGTAGATCGGTAGCGGATGGGTCGGGTGTGTCATTAGCTTGAGGGGCTTACCGAGGCCGGTGGCATCGGCGCCGGTGTAAGGGATCTGGTAGTGGGCACCACTGTGGGTCAGTGGCTTCTGACGGGCGATTGCCGATCTCACGATGGAAACGTACTCGCGGGTCTTTCCGAGCGGTTTCCCGTATGCGACTCCGTGCCATCCTTCAACGACCTGGGGCCCCGATAGGCCGAGTCCGAGAAGGAATCGGCCGCCGCTGAGCTCGTTGAGCGTCGTGGCGGTCATAGCGGTCATCGCCGGAGTCCGTGCCGGCATTTGCAGGATGCCCGCGCCAACGTTGATTGTGTCGGTTCGGGCGGCTATCCACGATAAGACAGTGACTGCATCGGAACCCCACGATTCCGCGACCCAGACCGATGAGTAGCCAAGCTTCTCGGCGTCTTCGATGAACGACAGGTCGGTGCCGGCCCCGCCACCCCAATACCCAACGTTGATGGCGAGCTTCATTGGTCTTCCTCTTCGTCTTTCGTCGGCGCATCCCGCATGCCCAGCATTTGAAAAGTAGCACGCCGCGATACGGACAGCCGACCGTTTTATGTCAGACCTTGTGGATAAGTTGAGGGCAGGCTGATAGGAGAGCGGAATGATTATCGATTGCAATGCTTGCAACATGCAGGCGACGACTGCTTGTGACACGTGCATCGTGCCCGTGCTACTGCACCAAATGTCGGGGCCGTTCGAGATGGCTAGCGATGAAGCCACCGCGTTCGACAATCTTGCGGACGCCGGGCTGGTGGCACCGTTACGACTTGTCCATGTGGCCGATGACCCGTCGGCAGCCGCGGGATAGGTGAGGGGGGCTAGGCGAGGCGAACGGTTAGTCGTGGCAGAAAGAATGCGACCAGAGGGCCGATGGCAAGAGCGAAGGCAAGCGTGCCAGCGCCGACCGTGCCCCCGAGCAGCCACCCGATCGCCAGCACCGAAATCTCAAGACCGGTCCGCACCACGCCTATGCGGAAACCTCGCTTGGCGAGACCTGTCATCAAACCGTCACGTGGCCCGGGGCCCATTCCGGCCCCGATATAGAGCCCGGATCCCAAGCCAATCAGAGCGACTCCGCTGACCATCGCAAGCCACCGAATCGGTAGCGAGCCCAAATCCTCCGGTAACACCAGCAGTGAGACGTTGAGGACGTTGCCGATAAGGGCCACGTTGAGGATCGTGCCCAACCCGAATCTCTCTCGCAAGGGGATCCAGGCGAGGAGGACGATGAACCCGGTCGCAATGACTACCGTCCCGATAGCAACCCCGGATTTTTCGGCGATGCCTTGATGAAAGACTTGCCAGGGTGACAGACCCAGGTCGGCCGTCACCATCAGCGCAACCCCAACGCCAAAGGCAACCAGTCCTGGCACGAGTTGGCCAAGACGGCGCGGGAAACGCTGGGTGGGTAGCGGGAGCACGGGAAGGCAGTTTATCGACCACAAGACCGAACAGGTTCGATCGGTGCAATAGGCTGGTGAAGTGGAAATCTACGAGCAACTCAAGGGCACGGCGTACGAAGCGGGGTGCGCTGGATTCGGGGTGACGGGAACGCACCCTTTCGCTGGTGTGGCGGAAACGATCACGCAGCGTCGTGACGCCGGGCTGGCCGGCAAGCTCCAATTCACCTACAGAGAGCCCGAAGTCGCAGCCGCTGTCCAACAGTCGTTGCCGTGGGCAGAAAGCCTAGTTGTTGTCTCCTGGCCCTATCTCCCCGAGGCGGGGACACCGGGGCCACCCGCCGCAGGTATGGGCAGAATCGCCCGGTTTGCGACCGATGACCACTATCGAGGCTTGCGAAGCGCTCTGGCAGCTATGTGCCAGACGTTGGTCAACGCAGGCCATCGAGCCGAAGCGCTTGTTGATGACGATCGGCTCGTCGACCGGGCGGCTGCAGTGCGGGCCGGCGTTGCCTGGTGGGGCAAGAGCTCAATGGTTCTCGACCCTCGGCACGGTCCCTGGTTGTTGATTGGCTCCGTAGCCACCGACGTAGAACTGCCTCTCAGCGAACCGATGCGTCGGGATTGTGGAACCTGTGACGCCTGTATCCCCGCTTGCCCTACCGGAGCGATTGTGGCACCGGGGGTGCTTGACGCTTCGCGATGTCTGGCGCACTGGCTGCAAATGGGTGGCACCATTCCCATCGATCTACGCCGGCCCATGGGAGATCGAGTCTATGGGTGTGACGACTGTCTCGACGCGTGTCCTCCTGGCTCGAAGAGGCTGACCGGCGTCTCGGTCGGGGTGGGGCGTGTTGATCTTTTGAACATGTTGGCGACGGATGATGCGGCTTTGTTGGAGGAGTACGGCCACTTCTACATACCGCGGCGACGACCTAGGACGTTACGCAGAAACGCGATCGTGGCGCTAGGCAACTCGGTGGCCGACGCCATCGCGACCGGCCATGTGGGTCATGATGAGACAACAGAAACGCTAGGGGTGCTAGCCGGCTATCTCGGCGATCCCGACGCAATGTATCGGGCGCACGCAGCATGGGCTATCGGTCGCATCGGAGGGCCTGTGGCGGCTCCGCTGCTGCTGAGCCAACTCCAGCGAGAGAGATTGCCGCAGGTCGCAACCGAAATCGAAACGGCTATCGCAGCTTTAGAAACGTCGGATTGTTGAGTCCGGACCTACCGTTGGCAGATGGACGGCGGCAGAGAGGTCTACGCTTCACTAGGTCGACTATGTGACCGATACCGGATCGTCAGCCAAGAGAGGGACCCGCACCATGATTGCGATATATGCCGTCTGCATAGTGTTGGGTGTCGTCGGCATTATTGGCTGGGTGACTTTGGGCCTGATGTCGGGTTCGCTCGCCGACAAGGCTCACCTCGACCCTGAGCAGCGCTTCGGTGGCACCGGTAGATCCGTTGTGTCGGGGCTTTCCGGGTTTGGACTTGGTGGCATGTCTGCGTCATTTGGCGGATGGAGCGACGGTCTTGCGGTCGCCGGAGCGCTAATTGGAGCCGGGGTCGCTGTTGTTTTCGCCCGCTACCTCGGTTTCGAGGAAGATCCGAACGGTGATTCGGTTTGATCCGGCTGGTTTCAGATGTTCACGGTGCTGTTGCCGCGCTCGCTCGAGAAGCTCCCGGTGACAGCCCGCTACTCGTACTCGGCGACCTGATCAACTTCATCGACTATCGGAACAATGACGGGATCGTGTCCGACGTTGCCGGTCAGGACTTCGTCGATGACGTGGTGAACCTCCGTGCGGTCGGGGACTTTACGTCAGCAGGCGAGCTGTGGCGTGCTCATAGCCGGGGAAGAGAAGTCGAGTTCAAGAGGATGTATGCCGATGCCATCGCGGCTGCCTACACCGAGATCTGTGCGACTCTCGAAGGCGTCGAGGCGTACGTCACCTATGGCAACGTCGACAATCCTGCGTTGCTACAGGGCCACCTCCCGTCGACCGCGCAGTACGTCGAAGCGGGTGTGTTCGAGATCGATGGGATAACCGTAGGAATTGTGGGCGGGGGTGTCCCGACCATCAACTCTCCTGGTGAGATCAGCAATGGCGAGATGGCCGACCGGCTAGGCAGTATCGGTCCGGTCGATATGCTGTGCACTCACGTTGCTCCTGCGGTGCGGCCCCTGGCGGCTGACGTGATCGGTGGTCGCGAGAAGGGCTCGCAGGCAGTGCTGGACTTCATCACCGAGCATCAACCCAGGTACCACTACTTTGGGGATATCCACCAGCCACAAGCCGTCAGTTGGGTTATCGGAGCAACCCTGAGCAGGAACGTTGGCTACTTCCGGGCTACCGGACGGGTCTTTGTCCACCATGCCGATTGACCTGGAGGACCTCGCCGCGGGCTACTCACATCGCCCAACTTCTGATGCAGGTTTGGTGCGAGCACGGCGGGCCGCCGCCGCAGCCAAGCTCGGCAACGGCGACGTCGGTCTCGATATCGGCGGCGGCCGTGGCCAACATGCGGCGACCTGGCTGGAACGTAAGGCTCTTCCGATCGTCGTCGATCCCTCGCACGGCATGGCTCAAGTGGCGAGGCGTCGCCAGATGGTGCCGACGGTCAGGGCTTACTCACAGCATCTGCCATTCCGCGGCGACAGTGTTCGCCTCACCTATTTCCATCTGTCCCTGCATTACGGGGACTGGAAGGCGGCTCTCGACGAAGCGGTGCGGGTCACGATCCGAGGCGGTGAATGCTGGATATGGACAATGGGGGAGCAACACCACCGGTCGTCTTTTCTGGCGAGATGGTTTCCCTCAGTTGGGGATATCGATGCGGCCCGTTTCCCTGATCCGATTGAGGTCGCCGGGTATCTCGACGCTATATGCAACGGTGTCGAAATCGATAAGGACACCGAGACCGTGGTCTTGCCTGCGGCACAGTGGCGCCGCGCCGCAGAGGCCCGCTTTGTCAGTACTCTGCAATTGATCTCGGATCAGGAATTCCGACAGGGCCTCAAAGCATATGACGCCGCCTATCCGGATCCGGACGAGCCGGTTGAATATGTTCTAACGTTCGATCGGTTACGTGCGATCATGTAAGCCTGGTCATGCTTGCAATAGTGAGCGTTCGACCGGCTACGCTTGCAATTGTTAGCAGTTGAGAGGACAAATCATGGCGATGGAAGGCACGGTACAGAGCATCGAAGTGTCTGCCGATGCCCAAACGATATACGAAGTGGCGCTTGACCTTGACGCGTATCCGGAGTGGGCAACGGGTGTCAAGGAAGTGGAGATAGAAGAAGAAGACGAACACGGCCGTCCGTTCCGAGTTTCGTTTGTCGCTGATGCGATGATCAAGGAGATCTCTTACACGCTGCTTTATCGCTACGACCTTGACAATGGATTCTCCTGGTCGGCAGAGCCGGGCGTTGATATCAAAGCGATGGAGGGAAGCTACCGCTTCAATGAACTCGAAGAGGGCGGGACCGAGGTCCTGTATGCGCTCAAAGTCGAGCCGGCTTTTACCGTTCCTGGTTTCTTGCGCCGTCAAGCCGAAAAACAGATAGTGAGCAACGCTCTCCGCGGGCTAAAGAAACGCTCCGAATCTTCGTAGGAGATGCACATGCGTGTCCTGTTGGTAACGGGCAAGGGGGGCGTCGGCAAGACAACCGTGTCGGCCGCAACAGCAGTGCACGCCGCAGAACTTGGCTATCGCACATTGGTTATGTCAACCGACCCTGCCCACTCTCTCGCTGACGCATTTCAACTCGACTTCGGAGATCACCCAACCCAGGTCACTCCGAACCTCGCCGCCCAACAAATCAACTCGCAACAGAGGCTCGAAGAGTCGTGGGGAGAGGTGCGGGACGCGCTGACCGACCTATTCGATTGGTCGGGGCTCAAGGGGATCGAAGCTGAGGAACTGACCGTGTTCCCCGGTATGGAAGAGATCTTCTCGCTCGTCAGTGTCCGTGACCATGTCCGGTCAGACGAGTACGACCTCATCGTCGTGGATTGTGCGCCCACCGCGGAGACCCTCCGTCTGCTGAGCCTTCCGGAAGTTCTCTCCTGGTATATGGAGAAGATGTTCCCGATAGGACGCCGCGTCGCCAAAGTAGTGAGGCCGATGCTGTCCAAGGTCACCTCGATGCCGGTGGCAGACGACAAAGTGTTTGAGGCTGTCGCTCGCTTCTACGAGCGGCTCGACGGGATCCGCGAGATCCTCTCCGACCCGGAGGTGACCAGCGCTCGTCTGGTCATGAACCCGGAAAAGATGGTCATCGCCGAGGCACGCCGCACCTATACGTATTTGGGTCTATTCGGGTACGCCGTCGACGCAGCCATCGTCAATCGAGTGCTTCCGGACACGGTGACAGACAGCTACTTCGCGAGGTGGCATGAGATCCAGAAGGATCATCTCGCGGCCGTCGAGGAGGGTTTCGCTGATGTCGCAATCCGTCATCTGCGCCTCTTCGGCGAAGAGATGGTCGGCATGGATCGGCTTCGGGTGGTCGGTGAAGAATTGTATGGGGATGAGGATCCGGTCGCGCAGCTCTCGGAGGGAAGGCCATTTCGTGTCGAAGATGTGGGCGAGGATGTGGTGTTTATCGTCTCGGTGCCGTTTGCGGAGCGCGGCGAGGTTGACGTTGTCCGGCACGGCACCGAACTCATCATCACGGTTGGACCGTACCGACGGTCGATAATCCTGCCCGACTCGCTCGCGAGACGACATGTCCGCCGAGCGCAGCTCGTCGAAGGCGAGCTGCGGATTACCTTCAGTCTCGAGGGCTGACCATCGGGTCTTCTGGGCCGCCAGAGCGTCGGCTACGCTGACGCCAATCGACTTGGGTAGCAAATCGTGGATGAAGACAACCAGCACCGTGACGCGCTGAGAATCGGGTTACGGCGGGCGGGGCTGCATTGGCTCCGTGCCGGCTACGAGGTTGTCGCCGGCGTTGGCGCTTTCCTCGACGAGGTGGCACGGACCCACCGCGACGATCTCGCTGATCAGGATGATGACGACGAGATTGATGGCGGTCCGATCCGTATCGAACTCGATTGACGATTGATTTGAAAAGGGAGTGGCTGTGGTTGCGACGGTAGGTATTGACCTGGGGGGTTCCAAGCTGATGGCTGTTCGCGTCGAGGACGGTGCGGTGGTGGCAAGAGAGCTTTTTGCCTCGGGAGGTGAGGATCTGCTCGTTGCCGCCAAAGCCGCGATACGCGAGCTGTGGACCGATGACGTTGTCGCCATAGGCGCCGGAATTGCCGGGCTCGTGCGGTTTCCCGACGGAGTTTTTGTCTGGGGACCGCATGTGGCAGGGTCGAATATTCCGGTTCGTCAGATCTTGGAGGACGAATTCGGGGTTCCTGTCGCGGTAGACAACGACGCGAACGTAGCTGCTCTAGCCGAACTCCGCCTCGGTGCCGCTATTGGCCGCAGCGACGTTCTGCTGGTCACCCTTGGCACAGGCATCGGCGGTGCTGTCGTTGCCGACGGGGATGTCTACCGAGGTTCCTCGTTCGCCGGCGAGTGGGGGCATATGGTCTACCAGGCCAACGGGCTCCAATGCGATTGTGGCAAACGTGGCTGTTGGGAGACCGTGGCCTCTGGCCCCGCGTTGGCAAGGCTCGGGCGAGAGTTCAATTTGCTAAATCCTGATGGGCAACTCGCCCGAACCTTGCGCGACGGCAATTTCAGTGCGGAAACCATTACATCTGCAGCCGACGCCGGTGACGAGACAGCGCGCGGTCTAGTGAGCCAGGTTGGAGCTGCGCTCGGACACGGTCTGTGCAGCCTCATCGCCATATTTGATCCTGAGCTGATTGTCGTGGGCGGTGGACTTGGCTCAGTGGGCGAGTCGCTACTTGGCCCGGCGCGGCGTGTTGCTGCCGACGCCATCCACGGTGGCTCTCATCGGCCGGTACCACCAATCGTTGTCGCTGAGTTGGGGCCCGAGTCCGGTGCGATAGGTGCCGCCTTGCTGGCGTCGCAGTGGAGAGACCGACAGGCTACCCCGGCGTTCTCCTAGAGTTCCGGCCTTGATCACATCGATCGAGGGTTAGGCTTGCCGTATGGACGGTGAAATCATTCCGATGCCCGATAGAGCGGACAACCAGCCAGAGGTCGCTGGCGAGCCTGAGCTAGGTGACGCCACTTTGGCGTTGGTTCGGCACCCGCTCGACACAACTCACCCGGTTCCGATGCGCAGCCGCCAGGAGATGCTGAAAGAGGCGGTTCTCCTCGTTCCGAATCTCGCCAAGCTGCTGTATCGGCTGCTCCGTGACAAGCGGGTGCCTCGCAAACGCCGGCTCGCGATGACGCTGGTGGGGGCATACATTGCGTCTCCCATCGACATCATTCCTGACTTTGTTCCGGTGCTGGGCAGCGTCGACGATCTTCTCGTGCTCGCTTTCGCTATCGACTACCTACTCCAGGCCAGCCCACCGGAGGTCATAGAGGAATGGTGGGATGGTTCCGAAGATGGTTTGGAACTGGTCCGCGGTATCGCGGCCTGGGGAGTTGAGATGCTCCCGGATCGTCTCCGCCGTCTGGTGAATCGGCGTTAGCCGCGGCGTTGGCCGCAGCGGATCCAGAAGAGCTGCACCTCGCTCATCCCCGGCTACTCTCACCTGATCATGGATTTTCGAAGAATCAACAACCTTCCGCCGTACGTGTTCGCCGAGGTAAACCAACTCAAGCTTGAAGCAAGAAGAGCGGGCGAGGACATCGTCGACCTTGGCTTTGGCAATCCGGACATACCGACGCCGAAATTCGTCGTTGACAAGCTTGCCGAGTCGGCTGCCAACGAGCGCAATCACCGCTACTCCGCCTCCCGGGGGATTCCGAATCTTCGCAAGGCGATCGCCGATCGGTATGCAAGACGGTTTGGCGTCGAGATCGACCCGGAGACGGAGGCGATCAACACGATCGGTGCCAAGGAAGGCCTATCGCATCTGATGTGGACTTTGGTCCAGCCAGGCGACGTCGCTCTGGTGCCGGAACCGTCGTATCCCATTCATATCTACGCCGCAGCCCTGGCCGGTGCCGAGGCCCGCCGGGTCCCGGTGCTGCACCGAACGGACTATTTCGAGCATCTTCATGAGGCGTTCCTGGACTCGTGGCCACGTCCCCGAGTAATCATCACGTCATTCCCACACAACCCGACCACCAAGACTGTGGAACTTGAGTTCTTCGAGCGACTGGTCGCCTTCGCCAAAGAGCACGACGTGATGTTGGTGCACGATTTCGCCTACGCCGATATCACGTTCGACGGCTACAAGGCGCCGAGCATGCTGCAGGTACCGGGCGCCAAAGATGTTGGCGTCGAGTTGTATACCTTGACCAAAGGCCACTCCATGGCAGGCTGGCGGGTCGGGTTCGTCGTCGGGAACTCCGAGATGGTTGGGGCCCTGGCGAAACTGAAGTCATACCTGGACTACGGCACGTTTCAGCCGATCCAAATCGCATCGATCGTGGCTCTCAACGAAGGCGATGAGCATGTACTCGAGGTGCAAGAGGTCTACAAGAAGCGTCGCGACGTCTTGGTCGATGGCTTGAACCGGGCTGGCTGGCCTATCGAAAAGCCGTTGGGGACGATGTTTGTGTGGGCGAAAATCCCGCAGGAATACAGTCACATGAAGTCGTTCGACTTTACGGTTTACCTGCTTCGGGAAGCAAAAGTCGCGGTGAGCCCCGGCATCGGTTTTGGCCCAAGTGGAGAGGGATTTGTCCGTTTTGCCCTGGTTGAAAACGAACATCGCGTCGGGCAGGCCGTTCGCGGGATCCGTAGGGCTCTCGACAAGTTGACGGCGGTATAACCGTGGCATTCTCAAACGGGCGGGCCGATTTCCGGTCGGACACAGTTACTCACCCAACCGATGCGATGCGGGCTGCCATGGCTGCCGCTCCGGTTGGCGACGACGTTTACGGCGAAGACCCGACGGTCAACGCTCTGCAAGATGAAGTCGCTGATTTGCTCGGCAAGGAAGCTGCGATCTTCACACCGTCGGGGACCATGGCTAACCAACTTGCGATCGGCACCCACACCCGGCCGGGCGATGAGGTCGTGTGTGTTGAAACGGCGCATGTTCGCAATTACGAGCACGGGGGAGCATCCGCAAATTTCGGAGTGTCTTTCCGCACCGTCGCCAGCCGCAACGGCGAGATGACGCTGGACGCCATTCGGGCGGCGGCGGCGGGGACTACATATCATTTGCCAAGGGTCAGCTTGCTGTCGTGGGAGAACACCCACAACGTATCTGGAGGCACTGTTGTGCCACAGAACGTGCTCAAAGCCGGATCCGACTACGCCCACGCGGTTGGTCTCAGCGTTCACCTTGATGGGGCGCGCTTGTGGAATGCGGTGGCCGCTACCGGTGTCGCGGCTGCCGAGATCGCGGGTCCTGCGGACAGCGTGATGTTTTGCTTCTCGAAAGGTTTGGGCGCACCCGTTGGCTCGATGCTTGCCGGCGCTGCAGACTTTGTCGGTGAGGCTCGCGGGCTTCGCTCGCGCCTCGGTGGCTCGATGCGGCAGGCTGGTGTAATTGCAGCCGCGGCAAAGGTGGCGATCGACGATCGTGACCGGATGGTTGATGATCACGTGAACGCCAAGCGGCTTGCCGACGGGTTTGCCGACCGTTTCCCGGAAGCAGTCGACGCCGCTGCGGTCAAGACGAACATGGTGGTCCTCCGTGACGAGGGGTTGCCTTGGTCCGCGGCGCAGTTCATGGCAGCCCTACAAGATGCCGGCGTGCTTACCGCGTTGATAGTGCCGGGGGTGTTGCGGTTCTGCACCCATCACAACGTCGACTCTGCTGACGTGGATCGAGCGCTCGCCGTGGCTGACTCGTTGCGCGCAGACTCCTAGCTACATCCGGCCACGTCGGTCACGGCTTGCCGTGCATACCGAATATGCTCGCCATATCTGGCTGACGAAACGTACTCGTGATAGGCGGTGTGTACGGGGCTGCTTGAGCCAACGAGATACGCAACCATCCCGCTGATAAGCGATTCGCCCCGATAGCCGGCCTCGACCGAGACCTGAAGCGCGTCCGCGGCACAACGCCTTGCCAGAGTCCGGTTGATGAGTGCATGCCCGTCCTCATGCTCCCGGGTGCTCGCTGTGTTCCCATACGCTGGCACCAACTCCACGGTGACGACGACAACGGTGACCCTTTCAGATTCGAGCTGAATGTCATACACGGCAGTGGCGGTAGCTGCCGCTGCCCCGTTGTCGAACATCTCGACCGGCGCCAGGGCTACTTGCCCGAGTAGGCCATGGTCGCTTTCGATCCTTTCTAGGGCATCGGCGATACGAGGGTCGTTTGTCGCCGCGGCGACCCTACGCAGTTCCATGTGCAGATCGGATACGATCCGGTCGACCGAAGGGGAGCGGGGAAGAAGGAGGATGACTTCGTCCGCCGCTAACACAACAACCGGTGTCCCGGCGCTCACACCTGCTCCGATCCAGCCTGAGAGCAACCAGAATCCAGCAACAAGCCCAATGGCGGTGGCCAACAATTGTCGCATGACAATCGTATTCGGCATATTGCCAAGAAACCTTTCGTAACTCCGTAACTGTTTGCCCGACGCAGGAGTCAGACCACCCGATGCGATATGCGGTTCTTTTCCCAGGACAAGGAAGTCAGGTCGTCGGAATGGGCGCCGACGTCTTTGACATGCGCCCAGACTTGCTCGGATCGGCCGCCGACGAGGTATTGGGCTGGTCCCTGTCCTCTCTATGTGCGACGGGACCCGAAAGCGAACTGGTGAGGACTAATCGTGCCCAGCCGGCCCTGTACGGGGTCACATATGCTTTGTGGGAGGCGTTCGCCGTTCAAGCCCCGCACCCCCCAGTTGCCGCCGCTGGCCATTCCCTTGGGGAGTACACCGCTCATGCTGCCTCCGGCGCCTTGTCCTATCTGGATGGGCTTCGTCTTGTTGCGGCCCGCGGGCTGGCAATGTCCAAAGCGACCGAAACCTCATCTGGATCCATGGCGGCGGTGATGGGAGCCGAGCTCGATACTGTCGAGTTGGTCGTCTCTGACTTGCGTGAATCGGGCGCAGAGATTTGGGTAGCCAATGTCAATGCACCCGGCCAAATCGTGGTGGCCGGCTCGAAACTAGCTGTTGCCGACCTCACCGAGAACGCTCGGGACCTGGGACTCCGGCGTGTTATCCAACTGAACGTCGCTGGTGCCTTTCACACGCCCATGATGGAGAGCGCCCGGCGCGAGTTTGCGGAGGCCCTCGAGGGTGTTGAGTTTGCCGACGGCGCTTTTCCCGTGTGGTCGAACGTCGGGGCGGAGCCAGCGTCAGACATCGCTGGTTCTCTGGCAGGTCAGCTTGTCGGCAAGGTCCGGTTTAGCGAATCGTTATTGGCGATGGCAGACGCCGGTGTCGAGGCGTTTGTCCACATCGGCCCGGGTGATGTGACTGCTGGTATGGCGAAACGCACCGTTAAGGGTGCAACTGTCATTACCGTGTCGTCGCTCGACAACATCGGCGCGGCTGTAGGGGAGCTGGCCGTAGTATGAGTTTCTGGAAGGGAGCCTGATGCGGCATGCAACCATCGTCGGCTGGGGCGCGTATACGCCGCCAGCCGTTCTTAGTAACACCGATCTCGAAACGGTCATTGATACCAACGACGAGTGGGTTACTACTCGAAGCGGGATCAAGGAGCGGCGAATCAGCCACGTGTCCAACGCGGAAATGGCAACTGCCGCGTCTCGGCACGCTCTTGCTGCCGCTGGCTTCAGCGCGACCGATATCGATCTCATCATCGTCGCTACCTGCAGTCCGGATCGGGCCTTACCGTCGGTCGCTGCCTACGTGCAGCGGGAGCTGGGTGGGCTCGGGGCGACAATGGACCTGAACGCTGCGTGCACCGGGTTCGTGTACGCCTTAAGTGTGGCTAATGGCATGATTGCCGCTGGGACCGTCAACAGGGCGCTCGTTATCGGGGCGGAGCGACTTTCCTCTTATCTGGATCTAACCGATCGCACGACCGCAGTTCTCTTTGGCGACGGTGCGGGAGCTGTGGTCGTAGAAGCTACGGACGGCACGGACGGAGTGCTGGCATCAAATCTGCACTCCGATGGAAGCCTTACCGAAATACTGACGATTCGTGGCGGCGGCACCGAGCGGGCATTTGACTCCTCTATCCCGCTGACCGTCGATATGGAGGGTCGTGAGATCTTCCGCCACGCAGTCACCCGTATGGCCGAAGGAGCGACTACCGCGATTGAGTCAGCTGGTCTTTCCGTCGATGACATCGATATTCTGATCTCGCATCAGGCCAACATCAGGATCATCGATGCCACCGCCAAGCGGCTCAAGGTCGAGTCGGACAAGGTCTACACCAACATCCACGCATACGGCAACACATCTGCGGCGAGTATTCCGATCGCGCTTTCAGAGGCTCTTGATCAGGGAGTCATCGCACCGGGGGACCTGGTCGCCTTGGTCGCTTTTGGTGGCGGTCTCACGTGGGGGGCGGCGGCAGTGCGCTGGGGAGATCGAGTCACGCGTCTTGGTACAGCGGAGCACGGGCTGCCCGGTACCGACAAGACCGGTCTTGAACTCCTTGCCGACCGCGTCCAGGGTCTTGGCGTTTGATGAGTGACGTCACATCGCGGGTCGCTCTCGTCACCGGTAGTTCCCGTGGAATCGGCCGATCGATTGCAGAACTCCTTGCTTCCCATGGCCACAGAGTGGCTATCAACTTCGTATCGAACGAAGCGGCGGCGACCGAGGTTGTCTCCGCCATCGAGGCGGCGGGTGGGACCGCAGTCGCAGTCAAAGGCGATGTTGGCGACGAAGCAGCCGTTGCTGCCGTGATGGCCGAGGTTCAAGAGAAGCTCGGGCCCATCGAGATTCTGGTTAACAATGCTGGTATTACCCGCGACGATCTTCTGATGCGGATGAAGCCCGATGCCTGGGACGTCGTCATGCAGACCAATCTCAGATCGGTGTTTCTGTGTTCAAAGGGTGTGATGAGAGGGATGTTGCGGGGGCGCTGGGGTCGCATCATCAGCTTGAGTTCGGTCGCAGGCGTGTACGGCAACCCCGGCCAGGCCAACTATGCAGCTGCCAAGGCGGGTGTCATCGGTTTCACGATGTCGCTTGCGAAGGAAATCGGGTCGAGAGGTATCACTGTTAACGCGGTGGCCCCTGGTTTCATCGCTACTGACATGACGGCTGCTCTTGGTGACGATGTCACAAACGCAGCCGCGGAGAAGATAACTTTGGGACGCCTTGGGCTTCCAGAGGAAGTCGCGTCGGCCGTGGGCTATCTTGCATCCGAAGATGCGTCGTACATAACGGGTCAGACCATCGTTGTTGACGGTGGCCTGGCTCTTTGACCAGGAAGGCACTAGCCATGGAACGATCCCAAATCGAAGCCAAACTGACTGACTTGCTTGTGGACGAGCTTGGTCTTGAGCGAGATGACATCACGATGGAAGCGAAATTCGAGGAAGACCTGGACGTCGACTCGCTGGGTGTTGTGGAACTGCTCATGGCCCTCGAAGACAACTTTGATGTGAAGATTCCCGATGAAGAAGCGGAAAAGATCACAACTGTTGGCGAAGCTGCCGACCTGGTCAGCCAGAAACTGAACGGGTAGCAGCATGCATCGGCGCCGAGTAGTAGTCACGGGGATGGGCACGGTCAATCCTCTGGCTCACAATGTGGACGACTTCTGGAAAGCGCTTCTCGACGGAAAGTCAGGGGCCGGGCCGATCACTCTGTTCGACCCTGAGGGTCTCGGTACCCAGTTTGCTGCTGAGGTCAAGGACTTCGATCCTGAGGTGTATATGCCTCGCAAGGATTCGCGTCGTCTGGATCGGAGCACCATGTTGTTCTGGGCCGCGACGAAGCAGGCGCTGGAAGATGCGGATCTCGTCTTCGAAGATGGCGATCCGGCCAGCCTCCGCGCTGGCGTTGTGTGCGGAACCGGCATTGGGGGCATTGGCACCACCCAGCAGCAAATGGGGGTTCTTGCCGCACGTGGGCCCAGCCGGATCTCACCATTGGCGATCCCGATGATCATGAGCAATCAGGCTGCCGGTGCAGTGTCGATTGACTTCCACCTCGCCGGCCCCAGTACATGCACAGTTACCGCTTGTGCGGCTTCGGCGAATGCTATTGGGGATGCTGCCGAGATTATCCGCCGTGGTGTCACCGACGTGATGGTGGCCGGTGGCATGGAGGGCTCGGTTACAGCTTTTGCGATGGGCGGGTTTAGCTCCATGAAGGCGTTGAGCTCCCGGAACGACGATCCACAACGCGCCAGCCGACCCTTCGACAAGGACCGTGATGGGTTCTTGCTCGGCGAAGGCGCCGGGTCCTTGATCCTCGAGTCTCTTGAACACGCCACCGGGCGCGGGGCCAAGATCTACGGCGAGGTGACCGGGTACGGAATGTCAGCGGATGCCTATCACATCACGCTCCCGCGACCCGGCGGCGGAGGTGCGGCACGTGCCATGCAGGGCGCTCTTGACGATGCCGGCATTCCGGCTTCTAGCGTTGACTACATCAACGCCCATGGGACTTCCACACCCGCAAACGATGTTACCGAGACACTCGCCATCAAGACGGTGTTCGGCGATCATGCTTATCGGCTGCCAATCTCGTCGACGAAGTCGATGACGGGACACTTGCTGGGCGGGGCAGGCGCGGTCGAGGCGGTAATTGCTCTGAAGGCTCTGGCTGAGGGCGTGATCCCCCCGACGATCAATTACACAACCCCTGATCCGGAGTGCGACTTGGACTACGTTCCCAACGAGGCCCGCGACGCCAAAGTCGAGCGGGTGCTGTCGAATTCGTTCGGCTTCGGCGGTCACAACGTCTCGCTGCTGTTCTCGTCAGTCTGACCGCGGGCTCAGTCTGACTCCTGCCCTTCGGTGGTGCTGCAGCTGGTCGTCGGTGGCTTGGCTCCGCGACCGACAGCTTCCTGGTATTCGTCAAAAGATCGGGTCGCCAGGGCAACCACCAGGCCAATCCCTACCAAGGCACCGATGCCGGTGGTGGTTGCCGCAACAGTCTCGAAGGCAGGGCAACCTCGGGGCTCACACAGGACGCCAACGATGGTCCCTCCTAGATAGGCACCGATCCCCGCTCCAATCCCGACGGGGGCGGCGACGATGGGGCGGATGCGATAGACCAAGATCATGATTGCCACCCCGAGACCGACGACCGCACCAACGGTTCCCCAAGTCAGGCTTTGACCAATGAGCCACCCCGCTATCCCGCCCCCGGCTAAGGACGCGGCGATCCGGAGTTGCCGGCTCAGCGGGACTGTTGCGTTGCTCATGGGCGTCTCCGTCGCGGTGCCGGCAGTTCGGGCAGCGGGTCAACCGCCAGCCGTGCCTCCGGGGACCACGCAAGGTAGGCGAGAGCGGCGCCGCCCGCAATCAGCACGATGGCTCCCACTATCGAAGAACTGATCGCGGCGACAATCATCACCACCGGCATGACGAAGCGAAGACTGAGCAAGGCCCAGACTCTGCCCTTCATATAGCCCCAGCTGAGCAGTATCCCCAGCGCACCGGCAACGCCGTGGGCAGCCTCCAAACCGTCCGGCGCGGCGAGTCCCACAAGTGGCACCACCGCAAACGCACCAATGGCGAGGGCGATTGGTTGACCGCCTGGGGACCCTGCGGCCGGTTGTTCCCTAAGCCAGCCTTTGAACCACGGACCGCCCAGACCGGCGAGGCTGAGACCACTCAAAGCGACGCCAGCTACAAGCCATCCTTCATA
The DNA here is from genome assembly GCA_964195945.1 of uncultured Gemmatimonadales bacterium. Taxonomy (GTDB): domain Bacteria; phylum Actinomycetota; class Acidimicrobiia; order Spongiisociales; family UBA5794; genus JAAETI01. Next base: position 24,778 of record CAXMRC010000201.1, on the reverse strand, counting down.
TTCACCGACGGCGGCAATCAAAAGCTCGGCAACTACAACGCCCATCGCAAAGTATCGGGTCCATCGCCCTCGACCCAACAAAAGGGCGGTCATGGCGACGATGCTCAACACCAGGATGCCAATGGCAATGGCTAGCGCTGAATCAGGCGCCCATGGGTCGGGTGCAACTACGAGATGAACGGTCCACGCCAAGCCTGTGGCCATGACCGTGGCTGCAATCAAGAATGGCATACGGAACACGGCGGCATCTCCGGGGGAGCGGTTACTGCTCGGGCCGGGTGTCGATGGAACCCGGGATCCGGTTGTTGCCGAGGAATGAGAAGTAGCGATAAATGCCGGGTTCCAACTGCGAGAAGTCGACCTGGAACGTATCTCCAGGGGTCAGCAATTCGCTGGTGAATTCACCGTTGCGAGCCTCGAGGGTGTATTCCCGCTCGGGAACGTCTTCGTGACGCCACTCCACGATCCATGTTTCGGCAAGATCGAGTTTGAGATTCGATGGACGGAACCGTCCACTTTCGATAATGACAACGGTGATGCCTACAGGAGGTGGTTCCGTTGTGGTGGTCGACACAGGGACCTTGCCGGACTCCAACGCAGCGTCCGAAGGACCACTAGCGCAGGCGCTAAACAGAAGCGCAATGATGGCGGTCACCATGACCCAGCGTGCTCGCACGTCTCTCCTCGAACTCGTCGGTTCGGCAGTGTAGTGCGCAATCCTCGATGGGTGATTCAGTAGTGGTTCACTGCTCAGGCGCCCAATAGTCCGTGGCGGTCCATAGCCCGCCATCTGAGGTGAGGGTCAACACTGAGCAGTGCTCCGGCTTGCCTGTGTGATAGTCGTCAAAGCCCGTTCCGGTGAGGACGCGGCTGGCACCGTGGATCGGATCTTGATGCGATATGAACGCTATGTCGGCGGGCCCGCCTTGCTGCGCCCAATCGCAGACGACCGATGCGACCCGCCTTGCCATCTCGTTCAGCGACTCCGGTGAGAAGGCAAGATCAGTTGGGTGTTGTAGATACGCTTCGAGTTCGCCGGGGAACACCTCGGGCAGCGATGTCCACCGCACGCTGGCCCACCTTGTCGCGAGCTTCCATTCGGTGAGACGCTGGTCGGTACTGACGGTCGCTCCGTTCTGTTCCGATATGGCGAAAGCGGTGGCGATGGCTCGTTCGAGAGGCGACGACACGATGGCCGCAAGGTTGGTCTCGGCAAGCCGGGCTGCAGTTGCCGCGGCTTGCTTCTTACCCTGCTCCGAGAGCGTGAACCCAGGGAGATCGGCGTAGACCAGGTCGTCCGGGTTGTGAACTTCGCCGTGTCTGATGAGATGGATTCGCATTGGATGCAGTTTCCCACACGTTTCGGTAGCCGTCGGACCAACCCATGGATGCGAACGGAGTACGGTGACGGGATGAGGAAGTTTGCGGAACGTTTTCTTCACATCGACATGGATGCGTTCTTCGTGGAGGTGGAGCGGCTACGGGATCCGTCGTTGGTTGGCGTACCCGTTGTCGTTGGAGGATTGGGTCGGCGCGGCGTGGTGGCCTCGGCGTCCTACGAGGCCAGGGCGGTGGGGGTGCATTCGGCAATGCCAATCGGTGAAGCTCGGCGCCTATGCCCCCGTGCCCGCTTTTTGCCGCCCGACCACAACGCCTACGGAGATGTTTCACAACGTGTGTTTGAAGTTTTTCGTTCTTTCAGCCCTTTGGTCGAGGGTCTCTCTGTTGATGAAGCGTTTCTGGACATCTCCGGTCTTCGGCTCCACTTTGCGAGTCCGGCCGCCGCGGGAAACGAGCTCAGAGCCCGGATCGGTGTCGAGCTGGGCCTACCCGCCTCGGTCGGCATCTCCGCAGTGAAGTTCATATCGAAACTTGCGTCGGACGCCGCCAAGCCGGATGGCCTCCTTGTAGTTGCGGCGGGGGAAGAGTTGGGGTTTCTCCACCCTATGCCGGTTCGTCGTCTGTGGGGCGTCGGAGAGGCCACGCGCGCCAGTTTGGAAGGGCTAGGAATCCAAACAATCGGCGATCTTGCTGGCGTTCCCGAGGGAGTTCTTGTTTCCCGCCTCGGCCCGAGCCTCGCCCAGCATCTCAGTCAGCTCGCGTCCGGTCTTGATCGGAGAGAGGTCGAGCCGGGAGGCGGAGCAAAATCGGTTTCGGTGGAAGAAACTTATGCACAAGACCTGCTGTCGGACAAGGACATCGAGCAGGCGATGCTGCGGCTTTGCGATCGGTTGTCTTCGCGTCTCCGTCGCGCCGGTTGCGCAGGCCACACCATTTCGTTCAAGATCAGGTTCGGCGATTTCGAGACATTGACCCGGTCGCTGACCGTCGACGATCCCCTCGAGAGAACACCTGCATTGTGGGATGTGGCTCGTACGCTCGTCGGACGGGTTGATCGTGCCGGGCGTGGCGTGCGGCTTCTCGGCATCGGCGTCTCTGCACTGGTTGACCCGGCAACTCCACGTCAGCTGTCGCTTGCCGATCGGCCGCGGGATGTTGCGGCCGGAGCTGTGGAAGAGGTCCGTGAACGATTCGGCGACGAGGCTGTGTTCCCTGCGTCATTGATGCCCGGTGACGTCAAGAAACCTCGCGATCGATAGCACGACCGGCTTGTATACTCGGTTTCAGAACCGGAGATAACACGATGCCGCTCAACGAAGATGAACAGCGCATTCTCGAAGAGATTGAGCGCCAGTTCTATGAAGAAGACCCAGAGCTTGCTCGCTCTGTGGCCGAGGCGTCGTTGCGGTCGATCTTCCGGCCCAGGCGAAGGCTTGCTATCGCGGGTTTCGTGATTGGGCTTGTGGTCATGCTCGCATCATTCACTGCGAATGTCTGGATTGCCGCCGCTGGTTTCTTGCTCATGCTGGCTTCTGCCGGGTGGCTTGCAACAAGCCTGCGCCAAGCCGCCGGCGGAGGGTCTGACACCTTCGAGACATGGCTGGACAGGGCTCGACAGAAGTGGTCGCGGAACAGCTAAAGTGGCCACCCCTCATGTGGGGGCGTGGGTCGCCGAAGCTGTGATGCGGCACTCGAATCAGGGGTCCATGGGGAGCCAACGGACCAGAACGTGTGTGGAGGAGATAGGTGGAATCTTTTACGGCCCAGCAGGCATCTGCACTGACTGGGTGTACTGCCCACCAACTTCGTTATTGGGACAAAGTTGATTTAGTAGCCCCGAGTATTCAGAGCAGCGGCGGACGACCGGGACGGCGTCGTCTGTACTCATTCCGGGACCTGGTCGCTTTGCGCGTCGTCAAAAGTCTTCTCGACAACGGAATGTCGGTGCAGCGAGTCCGTCGTGCCTGGGACTATCTGCGGCGAAGCGCGGCGATGGATGACCATCTGGCTTCGGTCAAGCTCGTCACAGATGGGAAGACCATTTTCCGAGTTGCCCAGAACGAGGACGAGCTATTGGATGCGCTGCGCGACGGCCAGTTGGCCTTCTTTGTTGCGATCAACGAGATCACCAAGAGCGTCGAAGAGGATGTCTCCAAGTTCGAGTTGGACCGGGACCGGTTCTTGGACATGCTGCGACGTGTCGAAGACGACGTTAAGTCCGAGAGCGCCGCAGCCCAAGGCTAGGAATCCGCTACGAGCCGGGCTACTAGCGACCGTTCCTTTGCAATCCGTTTGTACCGTTGGATCCATTGCTGGATCCATTGCGCTCGCTAAACCGGAGACGTCTCACTGCCCTTTTCGCTCGCATCGGGATGATGTTGGTCGGTCGGTACAAGGCAACGAGTCGTTGGGCTGCGCTGTGCCGGGTAATGAGGCGAGACCGAGTTTGCTCCAGTGACTTGGCCGCCGCCTCGACGTGCTGCGGCTCGATTGCATCGCTCGGTCCGTAGATGGAACGACCGTACACCGATGCCAACGGAACCATCGCGCTGTCGACCGACAGGGCAAGCTGCCGTGGGGTTGCGGCCGCGGACGGGGTCTCGCCAAGATCCGCAAGACGGGCGACGATGTCTTCCCATGCGGCGCTGATGTCGCCATCCTCCAGGCGTTTCATGCGTCGTCGTCTCCTCCACCACTTGACGGCGGGTATCCCGCCGAAGAGCAATAGAGCGAGCAATAGGTATGGGGCAACCGCGGTGACCCAACCCGGTATCGAGAGACCGCCGCTCGATTGGACAGCTCCGCCACCGGCGAAGATCGGGAGCGGGTCTTCACCGAACTGGGGTGGAGCCAAGGGTGCGTTCGGGCGGTTGAGCGGTTCAGGGTCGGGTACGTCTAGATAGGTGGTTAGCGAGAACCCAAGCTCGGTCTCAGCCAAGCCGTATGTCGATGGGTTGATGCCGTCGCCGCGCGGAGTCGGATCGAAACGAACCCAACCCTGCGTCGGTATCCACAGCTCTACCCAGGCATGTGCGTTGCGGTCACGCACCACTACAACGTTCTCTTGCCCGGTTGGCTCACCAGGAGTGAATCCGAGCACGACCCGTGACGGCACATCCAGAGTTCTGGCCATAACCGCCATCGCAGTTGCGAAGTTCTCGCAGTATCCGACCCGATAATTGGGTGACTCGGGGTCGATCAGCCATGCGGCGAGATCGGTAGCACCATGACCGGGGTCTATGTTGGTTGAGTAGAAGAAAGCATCAGAATGGAACCAGGATTCGAGAGCGAGGCCTATTTCGTAGTTGGTGGTCAGATTTCTTGTCTGGCGCCTTGCTTCGGCCGCGATTCCTTCGTTGAGGTCTTCTGGCACATCGAGGTACTTCTCGACGTTCGCCGGTTCGGGGCGGGCAGGCACGACCACCGGTTCTGGCACCTCCTGCTCGGTGGATGCGTACTCGAATGCTGGGGATAGTTCGCCATCGTTATCAGTGGCGAGGACCGCGATATCGGGTTCAGGGACCACCGACTCGACGGTATAGATCAAACCCTCATATGACTGGTTCCCCTCGAGGCGAAGAGCCCCGTCTGCTTGCCGAATTCGCACATCCCGCAGAATGTCTGCTTCGGTGCTGAAAGCGTCAGGAACGTAAGTTTCCGGGAGCCAATCCATGCGAAGACGTTCGATTTGAACAGTGGTGGTTATCCGTGCTGTCGGCCCGGCGAACCGATTGCCACCGTCTTCCCACGGTCGGGTTTCGAGGTCAACTACGGTGGGTTTGTCCGCAAAGAACTGGCCCCCGTCGTATGTCTCCATCGTGACCAATCGGAAGTAGACCTGGCTGGCCGGTACATCGCCGGTGATCTCGGCGAGGAAGACGGGCGCATCCGATTGCGAGACGAGAGCCTGCTGGATCCCGATGAACGGGTTGTAGGAAATGCCGCCGTAGAAGTCGGAGGTGAGTCCGGTGGCGCTTCTCCAGGGCAGCACACCATCGTGGGGAACAAGACCAGACATAAACCCAGTTGCCGTGACACTGAGAAATAGCGTCATCCCGAGGAAGCCGGCGGCCGATGGTGCGAGTCGAGTGCTCGGTGGTCGGCGATTGTTTGCACCCGACATCCTGCCCGCTGATTGGTCACGTTCATCGATGGTGACTGCAACGACCGAAGCCGCGACGATTAACAAGAACAACCCGATGCTAAGCCACCCGGTTCTGGTGCGGTCCATGGTTGCGAACTGCAGGGACAGCACGAGCGGCGGGACCAAAGCGATGTAGGGATGGCCCCGCATTAGGCCCCACGTCAAGAGAACCCCGGCAGCCCAGAAGACGACTGCGAGGACGATGACGATTCCGGCGATTGGCTGGACGGGCTCAAGGCCGGTTCGGATGAGAGCCATTGCTCTGTCGAGTTGCTCGGTGAGGGCTGCGAGCGTCTCACCGGTTGGCAGGAGTGTGTTTGTCGTCTCGGGTGCGGCGATACGGGCGACCGCAATGCCAACTGCAACCAGATTGAGCCCGACTACGACCGTAGGATGCGCTCGGTAGCTCAGGGCGGTCCACGTGATGGTGGCGCCGAGGATCAGAGCGGCGATGATGATGAACTGCCACTTGGTGCCGTTGCTGGTGGGGCGCAGCAGACCGTTGATGCCGCTGAGGGCGTAGATCAATGAGGCCGCTCCGGCTAGCCAGCTGAGGCGGTAGACCATGTTTTCTCCATTGCTTCGCGCCAAGCTGGCGCCCACGTTGAAGCGGGTCCCGACGCGACGGCGACGGCGCCGGCTCGTTTTATTTGGCTTAGAGCTTCGTTCTCGCGCTCAGAGACAGTCATTACGATCGTTTTGTAGTAATCCCGACTTAGTGTCTTGAAGACGGAGACGCCGCCGCTGTCCAAGACACCCGTGACCATGACCAGTGCACCTCCGGCGAGCCCTTCTCTGCGAAGACGCCTCATCAGGGCACTGAAATCGAGCTCGGGATTGGTTTGGACAGTTGCCAGCTCCTCCATGGCGAGGTCGTAGGCCTGGGCGGTCGATACTGGCGTGCCACGAGATTTCCCGCTCCATAATGTTGGGTTGAAACCATGTCGATAAAGGTGCCGCATCGCCGAAGCCGCACCGCGGACGGCGTGCTCGAAAGAATCCGGTGTTGTATAGGACTCTGCCCGAACATCGAGCAACACCAGGGCTCGTGACTGCCATGGCATCTCGAGTTGCTTGATCATCAACTCATCGCGGCGAGCCGAGGATGGCCAGTGGACCCGGCGCATGTCATCACCGCGCTGGTACTCCCGCAGGGTGAAGAAGTCGTCGCCGCCGCTGTGCGAGAAGTTGGCGCGCGCCGAGTTGACGTTGGGGTCTTGGCCCCGCACCACAGGGAGGCCTGCGAGTTGTTCTACGGTCGGATACACGACCAACCGGTCGGCACGTTTCCCCGTGCTAACCGACTCGGCCAGGGCCATGGCGTCGCGCACCCTGAGGGTGGCCGGGCCAACCTTGTAGACCCCGCGTGGCTTGCAGAGAACCTCGTAGCGAGCAGCCATTGGCTCGCTCTCATCCACGCGTTCGGCAACAAAGGAGGCAGTTCCCAGGCTGTGGACGATGTCTTCGACTATCGCCGCGTGGAGCCTTCGGCTCGAAACAAGGGAGAGTTGGACGATCGCCCGTTCGCCGTCGTGTACCTGAATGGGCGAGATGCGGCGGGTCAGCCTGGCGCGTGGTGCGCTGCTTCGAACGTACAGGACACCGAAGGCCACAGACGCGACTAGAAAGACGGCCAGTGCGAGAAGCAATCTCTCGCCGAAGCCGATCCACAGCACTGCAAGCGCAAAGGATGCGCCAAGTGCCGCCCAGCCGCGCAAAGTCGGCATCAGACGCCGGTGCGAGCTCCGGGCACTCCGACCCGGTCGCTTATTGCGTCGATGACGGCACGGACTCCTGAGCCGCGCATCTGAGCTTCCGGCTGGAGTATCAGACGGTGGTTGAGCACGGGGTGGAGCATCTCTTTGACATCGTCTGGTGTCACGAAATCCCGTCCCTCTGTTGCCGCGTTAGTGCGGGAGGCTCGTTGCATATATAGCGTCGCGCGTGGAGATGCCCCGAGAAGCAAGTCTGGCTCGTTTCGCGTCGCATCGGACAGATCAACGAGATACGAGCGGATCGCATCGGCAACATACACCCCTGCGGCAATGTCAGACATGCGGTTCACGTCGGCAGCGTCTAAAACCGGTTCGAGATCATCGAGCGTCGAGTGATGCCCGTGTGTCTTGAGCATCTCCAATTCCTTCTCCCGCTCGGGGTACCCCATGCCAAGTCGCATCATGAAGCGATCCAGTTGGGCTTCTGGCAGGGGATAGGTGCCCTCGTGTTCGATCGGATTTTGTGTGGCGACCACCATGAAAGGTGCGGCGAGCGGTCTGGTGACAGCGTCAACGGTGACCTGGCGCTCTTCCATGGCTTCCAAGAGGGCCGACTGCGTTTTTGGGCTGGCCCTATTGATTTCATCGCCGAGTAGGACGTTGGCAAACACCGGCCCTGGTCGGAACACGAAATGCGATGACTCGCGGTCCCAAACTGACACTCCCGTCACATCCGACGGCAATAAGTCGGGGGTGAACTGGATCCTCTGGAAACTGCAATCGATCGACTTTGCCAACGAGCGGGCGAGCAGTGTCTTCCCGGTGCCCGGAACGTCCTCTATAAGCGTGTGGCCTTCAGATAGCAAGCAAATCGTTGCCAATTCGATCGTGCGGCGCTTGCCTTGAATGACGGTCTCGATGTTGTCAACGATCGCGCCAAAATTCTTTCCGAACCACTGAAGGTCATCAGCGGTAATCGTCACATGTGCCCCTTCCTCCGGCAGCAACTTCGGTGAGACTATCAGTGCTTGCACCTCTCTGCCCACGTCGCCACGATTTGGCAATCCCACGATGTCAACGCCCACACAGTTACGATCGTTCCATGATGTCGTGGAATGTTGTGGCGGCGGTGGGACGACGCCCAGATTTGTGGACCGAGGCGGTGCGCACCCTGTTTGCCGTTTCCCCGCGAAACTGGTGGCGAACCGTGCCCTTCCTACCGCGTCCGGATCAGGCGTATTCCGACTGGCGTCTGGCTACTGCACATGGAGATTCCACGACCGTGTTGACGTCGAATGAATTGATCGTGTATCTCGAATGGCGCAAACAACAGCACCGAATCTTTGGGAGGGTGTAGTGGGAGCAGCACTTCAGGATGAGTTACTTGCCGTTCCAGGAATCGCAGGCGCCGAGGTCGAGTCTGGGCGTGGCGTCGCCGGAGTGCGTGTCCAACTAGCAACGGGAGCCGACGCAGATGCCGTCGGGGTTGCGGTCCGTCGGATACTTACCGAACACGGTATGCGGCCCACTCCGGCCGAGGGTGACGAGCCGGGCTATGGCGGTCCGCCGCCACCCCCGGGGGCCCCCGGCTCCGTGGTGAGCTTTCCGTTGGTCGGCGAGCACGCGGTGTCAGATGTTTTGGTTGACCAGGGAGAGATGCCTGCTCCCCGGTTAGAGAGTGTCGCTGTCGAGGAGACTCCGGATGGTATTTCTGTCCTGGTGCGGACTACCGCTGGAAGGTCATCGGATCAAACTCTCGATCTCGGCATTAGCGGCATGGACGCCGCGGTCGTTGCCGCGGTGGCTGAGCTGGCCGGGGATGCCAAAGTCGCGTTGATCGGCGTGGCTGAAGCCGATCTTGGTGACTACACGGTGATCACTGTGCTGGTGGCACTTGGTGAGAGTCGGCATGCAAGCGGTGCCGCAGTTCAGCAAGGTGGTCGTGCGTATGCGGTCGCCAGGGCGACTTGGGTCGCGCTCAGCTTCGATCTAGAGAGCCGAGCCGGTCGGTAGGACTACTGCCCGGGGAGAGCCTGACTGGCCGGCAGTGCGTCGTTGCGTGTCGGTGGAATCAGTTCGATCACGACGTCGGGGGTCTCGTCGACCCGAATGACCTCGGGCTCAGCTACACCCTTGGCAGGCAGGGTCAGGATTTCTTCGAAACGAGTTCGCTTGGCGAGAACGTCGCGAACGATCATCCGTAGGTTGTCCGCAGAAGGATCGGCGAGCATTTCGATGTCGGCGGGATCCGTAGAGAGCAGGCTGACCTCGTTGAGTCGAAGCGCCGACATGATCACTTCCTGGGTGACCTTGTCGGAGGAGAAAGTTGTCAGGGAGGGTACGACGACGGCATCAACTTGTCCTGCTGAGACAATCCCAACAATCGACTGCAGTCCTTCACGGCCGACCGAGTGTCCCGGGGTTCTCACGTCTTGGCAGAGCGCGACCAGCCGGTGCCCGTTCTCGTTGATCCACCGTCGAATCTTCTCGGATTGGGCGAACGCGGGCTCTCCATCTGCGGAGGCTTCCCGTATGTATCCCACCACTCGCACGTCGTCTGCCTTTCTTTTCACACTTCGGCTACCGACAGTTTCGCAGCGTCACTCACTGTGGTCAACGACCTAGACGTTTCGTTTGTTCCCCAGGGTTCCCACGGCTTCCGATCGTTCTGGAGGGCGGAGTCGACATTGTCACGAGTCGGCCGCTGTTAGCCTGCCATCCATGAAGGCTCTGGTCCTCAACGCGTCGTACGAACCGCTCTCGGTTGTACCGGTGAGACGTGCGGTTGTGTTGGTGTTGCACAATCGAGCAGATGTGGTCGCTTCGAATGGACGAGTCTGGCGTAGCGAACGCATAGACCTCGTATCGCCGTCGGTGATACGGCTCCGCCAGTTCGTAAAAGTTCCCTACGCCCGTCGTGTCCCTCTGAACCGGAGAGCTGTCTTTCTACGGGACGCGCACGTGTGCCAATACTGCAACCGGGCCGCCGAGAACATTGATCACGTTGTCCCTAAGACACTTGGTGGAACCCACACCTGGGAGAACGTCGTGGCGAGCTGTCGTCGCTGCAACACCAAAAAGGGTGGCCGAACTCCTGAGCAGGCCGGTTTAGTCCTCCGGCACAAGCCGCAGGCACCGCGTCGCCATTCGTGGGTGCTGGTCGCAATAGCGGCCGAACCCGACCCTGCCTGGGAGCCATACCTGGGTTAGGCGGTGTCGGTTCGTAGTAGCAACACGGGACGCTTCGCCAGGCGTGTGACCTTGGTGCCCGTTGATCCGAGCAGCCCTTCGAACAGACCGATACCGTGCGAACCGACCACTATCACGTCAACATTGAGGCTCTTTGCCGTCTCCAGGATTCCCCGAGCGGCGGGACCCTCGACCAGTTTGCTGCCCGTCTTTACTCCGGTGGCGGCGAGCGCATCGATGATCGGGTTGCAGCGTTCCTCCTGCTTTCCCGCAAGATACTGGTCGATGATTGCATCATCACCAGGCCAGGAACGCGGTGGTTCGAGGGACGGGGTGGCGGTCACGTTCTCGGAATCGGTACGAATCAGCGTGGGGGGTTGTTGGTCGCTGAATCGGTCGCGGAGGTCCTGGAGCATAACTCGCGGGACCTCGATCACGGTTAGTACGGTCACGGTGCCGTCGTCGCCTGCGATCGGCGCCGCGAACTTGGCTACCGTCGCTGGATCGAGTTGGCCATCGGTGGCGACCAATACGTGCATTGACCTCTCCTTTACGTGTGTGGCGTGAAGCGTAGCGGGAAGGGAAACGATTTCGCGGGTGTCGTTACCCGAGCGACGATGCAATCTCACGCAGCTTCGGAACCGCAAGCCCTGCCTGGTCAGCATGCGACAGAGCGCGGGTCAATCGGGCAGGGGCGCTCCGCCCCGTCGAGCCATGCTCGGGATCACCGTCAAACGCCTCGACCATGCCGGCGATGAGCACGTCGGCGTTCAGCTGCGTTCCGGTCAACCAGGCCTGGACCTCGAGCACATCGGATGCGACTTCTTCGGCCAGTGATCGGTTGTCGTACCAGAGGTCGCGGACGGTGCCCCTGGTGACCAGACCACCAATGTTGGCGGTGAGGATGTACATGTTCTTGCGGACCAGCTCATACAAGAGCTCGTCGGCGGTGGTCACCTGGAAGGCGGGGATACCGACCGTGGCGAGTGCGGCAACTAGGAGCGGCGCACCCGGCCCGGCGATCGGGGTGGGGATGATGACGTGGAAGTCACGTCCCGGTTTCTTCTCGAACCAGACCGAGGCCACGGTTGGGTCGGCGATTTTGTGACGGTGCCAGTTACGGGGAAGAAGCTCGTTCTGGACAAGAGCCGTGCTTGTCTTCCATGAAGCGGGGAGTTGTTCGATCGTAGTGTCGAGGTCTGGCTCGCCAACGGTGACAAGAGTAAGGACGGGATCGGGGAGGTCGGCTGCGATGTCGTTCAGCGCGGTGTCGCGTATTACGGGGATAACGGGTACTCCGTAGCTGAGTAGGGCCCTGGCGAAGACCCCACCCATTTCTCCCATTCCGACGATGACAGCTGCTTGGTTCGTATTCATGGCGTGCACGGTAGCGGCGGAGAGAAGGAAGGTAGTCTGGCGTCCGTGAGCACGGTATAAGGCGCTGACGGACGCCAGACTGTGTTTACACCGTTCACTCGACACCCTGGAGTTCTAATGCCAATGCCACTGTGGTGGGGCCATATCAACAAACGAGTATTTAACAGAGTCGCGCTGAAGCGGGGCAGCTGGCCGGTGCTGACACACGTGGGCAGATCGTCGGGGAAGGTGTATCGAACACCTCTCGAGGTCCATCCCGTCGCCGACGGCTACATCTTCATTTTGGTGTACGGCTCGGGCTCGGATTGGGTCAAGAACGTGTTGGCCGCAGGGACGGCCAGTCTCGAGGTCGATGGCGAAGAGTTTGATCTGGTGTCCCCGCGATTGTTACCAGAAGACGTCGCATGGCAGCTCTTGCCCGAGACAACAAAGGCGCCACCGAAGTTCTTACACGTCAACGAGTTCCTCCAGGTGGATATTCGTCGCTAGGCGTTGCGCATACGCCCTTGTGCGAACCTTCCCGCGATGAGATTTACGATTGAGGTGGCTACATAGCGATTGTCCTGCCACATCATCGATCAGACATGTGAGCTGCGGGTGGACAGGTGGGAGAGGAGTTACGTCGCAGCTCAACTGATGGGATAGACGAGATGGATATCCTCGGGTTCCCTGGCGAGGAGATCGGGATGTGGCGGTTGAGCTAGCTGGCAGCCACGGCTCAGGTAGAAACCAACCGCCGAACCGCTCCGCGTCGCGGAAATATAGATCGATTCTGCACCAGCATCGACCGCGATTCGCGCGGCGGCGGACCACAAGGCCGACGCGACGCCCCGACGTCGATGGTGCCGACTCACGTGGAGGAACGCGAACCATGCCATCCCCGGTTCGAAGAAGCCATCGACAATCGCCAGTCCAAGGACCTCGTTTCGGTCAAACGCACCGAGAAGGGTCCCTCCATCGACAACGATCGCCCGGCAGGTCTCGATGTGCGCAGCCACACTGTGCTCGCCGGTACCGCCTGGGCTCCATGATGGAACGTCAAAGTCCACGACTCGGCTCACCAGGCCCTCACCTTCGACGATGTATTCCAGGTCGATGTGTTCGGATCGATCGATCTCGCTGATGAGATCGATGTCCTCGGATCTGAGCCGACGGATCTCAACGCTTCCGCTCGCTGATGCGATCATATGGCTGCCTCCCTCATCGACCGAACGATACATCTGGGAAGATTCGCGATTCAGGCCGCTGCTTGAGCGGCAAACGCTAGGGAGCGCCAGTGGTGTGCGGTGTTCGCGGGGATGCTGGCGAGCCGAGGGTGTCGAATCCTGTGCCGGCGACCATCGCTAGACTTGGCCTATGGAAAAGTCACCGACCGCTCCCGACACGAAGCGCCGACGCTCCGACGGCATGAAACCCCTGAAACTGCTGGCCGCGGCCTTGGCTATCGCGGCAGTGATCAAGGAGTTGCGCCTGCCGAAGGAGGAGCGAGCGTGGCACGGTGCTCTCGGCGGGTTCGTGCCATACGACTTCCGAATGCCCACCTTCGCGAAGATCAAGGGAACGTTCTGGAACCCAGATGGCGCCATCGTCGTCAACCGCGCGTTCGGTGTTGGGTGGACAATCAATGTCGGAGCCATCGTCGCCAAAGTACGCTCGCTGTCCAGTACCGACTGAGCTGGGAATCGTGAACGATCAGTTCTAACAAGGCGGCAACGTGCCCGCGTTCGGATGGCTGCGTTCGATGGGGTCAGGCGACCCTGCGGAACAGGTAGGCGAAGGGTGACTTGGTATACGAAATGCCTCTACCTCGGTCATGGAGCACCGCTGACGAAATCTCGAGCGGAGACCGTGGAACCATGTATGTGCCAAGGTTGTCGGTTCTGATGCGGTAGTTCCCGGACCGTGAGGCGACAACACCGGCTGGCTCGTATCGACGGTCGATGGATGCCATGGCGACATCGCCGTGACTCGGTGCTACCAGCAGGAGACCCCCAACCCTTAGGCAGTCGGTGCAGAACTCGGACACGAAACCGGCATAAAGCGAGACCAGAAGATCAAACGACTGTGCTGCGATTCCAAGGTCTCTCTGGTAGTCAGCATGGATGAAATGGACCGTCGCAGTCTGCAAACCGCCTTCGGAGGCGATGATCTCGTGGACGCCATCACGATCGGCAAAGAACCCCGGAGTTCTTGAATCAGTGTCGATGTATGTCACGGAGGGGTACACGAAAGACGGAGCAATATCGACGAACGAACCGGGATACAGCACCGTCTCTCCGCCAACGGCGCTCCTAAGGGCCGTGAAGAGGCGCTTCCTGTCGCCTTGATGGCGATCCTGCTCCAGCCAGAGCCTGCGGGTAGTCGGCTGCATACCTAGGATTCTACGAGCCGTCCTACCGCAGCGCGTCGAGGTGGGGTCACGTGCGCAGACCCGCAGCGCCTCTGGCGAACCTTCCCGCGCCGACGTTCACCATCGTGGTCGCTACCTGGCAGGATGTGACGCTCCGGGTACTACGTATGTCGGATGTGTGGCGGCGCGCTCGGGTTTCGAGGGCCGATAGGGGTATGTCACTACAGTCGGTTCATGATTGATATCCGGTTTGCTCGCAGCGGCGATGTCCAGGTGGCCTATCAGGTTGTAGGCGATGGGCCGGTGGACATCGTTTACGTGCAGGGGGGATGGTCGCACAGGGAGGTTGAGTGGGAGTCGCCGGCCTATCGGCGGTTCTGTGAGGTCCTGGGCGAATTCGCTCGCGTGATCCTGTTCGACAAACGCGGCATGGGTATGTCGGATCGCGTTCCCGGCGCCACTCCGCTTGACGTCCGAATGGACGACATCACCGCTGTGATTGATGCCGTAGGTAGCGAGTCGGCAGTTCTTATCGGTGAATCCGAGGGGGGCCCTTTATCCATATTGTTTGCGGCCGCGCATCCCGAACGAACCGCGGGCTTGATCCTTATGGGTGCCGAAGTGCGGGAACGCAAGGACGAGGAGTGGCCTTGGGGTGAAAGCACCAAGGAGGACTTCGAAGCATCGATGCCGAGCTTGCCAGAGCGGTGGGGCAAACCCGGTCGGTCCATGGAGTACCTCGTGCCCAGCTAGGACAGCACGCCGTGGCTTGTTGACTGGTCGGCGCGGCTGCAAAGGAACGCCAACACCCCCGGCGGCGCCGAGGCTTTCATGAGGATGGCTTTTGACATCGACGTTCGCGATATCGTTCCATCCATTCATGTTCCGACGCTGGTCATCCACTCGGAAGGTGATCGTATCTGCCATGTGGAGAACGGCCGCTACCTGGCTCGCGAGATTCCGGGTGCGCGTTACGTGGAATTGCCCGGTGCCGATCATGTCCCCTGGTTTGAGCCGTCTCTCGCTATCAGCGAGATCAGGGAGTTTCTCACAGGCCATCGGGTGGCAGTGATCCCCGACCGGGTTGTCGCAACGCTGCTATTCACCGACATTGCGGGGTCGACGGACCGTGCCTCGCACCTGGGAGACACCCGTTGGCGGGAGCTGCTGGAAACCCACAACACAGTCTTGCGTACCCAGCTAAACCGTTTTCGAGGCTTGGAGGTCAACACTGCGGGCGATGGATTCCTGGCGACATTTGACGGTCCAGCCAGAGCCATCCAGTGTGCCCAGGAAATCGGACACCAGTTGGAGACGCTTGGCTTGAAGGTGAGAGTTGGAGTCCACACGGGTGAAATCGAGCGAATAGGTGACGACGTTGCCGGCATCGCTGTACACATCGGAGCGCGGATCGCCGATCTTGCAGAGCCAAATGAGGTGCTCGTGTCTCGGACGGTCAAGGACCTCGTTGCCGGGTCCGGCATCAAGTTCGAGTCTCGGGGGGAACACTCACTCAAAGGTGTACCGGACACCTGGCATTTCTATGCGGCAGTCTGATAGACGGTGACCCCACTTCAGACATCTCAATCCCCGTTTGAACCCGCCCACCGGGGCAGGCCAGCGACTCACGCCGGAGTGCAGTTAGGTTCGGGGTCCCTCAGCGCCTCTTATCGAAACTCACCGGTTCGCTCAGCCTGGAGGCCCCTCTGTTGGTCGCCATCGGTTGACAATCCTGGCAGTGCGTATCGGGGATAGTCTTGGATTCGCTGTCTTACGATCTTCGGGTCTCTTGCTTTGTATGGGTGAGAGATCGAGATGGGGTTCTGTGTTGGCGGATGAGACCAAGGCGCTGGCGTATGGGTGGGAGCACTGGGAACGGGTCTCGGTTATGGACAACCCGCGGGTTACAAACGACTGCGGACCGTTCTGAGTGTGAACGGAAAAACTAGGTTGATCGAGATTCCAGTGGGTATCCGGCGGCGTCCCAGTCGCTGAGACCTCCGGAGTAGCGACGGACGTTGGGGTAGCCAGCCTCGATCAACGCCTGGTAAGCAACCTGACTAGCAACGCACGCTTCATCGGAGCAATACACGACGATCTCGTCATCCGGGTTGAGCGATTGCGCTACGTGCAACGGCGACGTCACATTGATCGATCCGGGAATGTGGGCAACATTGAAGGCCCACTCATTCAGCGTCATCACCAGCTTGAATCGGTCACCGCGGTCGATCTTCGCCCTCAGGTCGTCACGGCTGATTGTTCTGATGTCCATCAATCGGTTCCTTCCATACTGGCGATCGATGGTACATCTCCCCAGAGAGACGCTTTGGCGCGTTGCTCGATTCCGTCCGTTACTCGGGCGCAGATGGCGGCATTCCTGGTCCGGGCGCTGAGCTTGACCGATGAGGGTGGCGGCGACCTCTCCGTCGACGATGACGGGTCGGTGTTTGAGGCCAGCATCGACAGGCTCGCCATCGCAGGCGTGACCCCGCGGGTGTAACCCACCCGTGAAAGACATGTTCTGCCCGAACAGCATCGTCACACGCGGACAGATGGCCGCGTTCCTCCACAGGGCGTTGGGGTAGCGGCGTCTGTGGATCCGGGCGGTGGACCGCCCGCCTCGCCTTGGGTTGCGGCATCGACATCACTGAAGGCTGACAGCGCGATGACCTCGATGGCGAACGACGAGGGCGGTGGAGTCCCGCGGCTTGCCGCTCCCGCTACTTCGCTTGTTGTACGTCGCCTACCGGCGAGTCCGCGTTGTCGCCAGACGCAGCAGGAAAAAGCTGCCGACCATGACGCCGACCATCACGATCATGCCGAAGGCACATCCCGTGTCGTCGTCTTCGCTGTACTCAACGAGGAGAGGAATCACGGATACAACCCTACCGACCGAGCGGCTATCAAGAGTTCTTTGAGGGGCAGTTCCTCGACGAACCCGAGCCCGTCTTCGCAACCGACATCGACAAGCTCGCCACCGCTGGGGTGACCCGCGGCTGCAACCCGCCGGCCATCTGCTGGCGTGCATGTTGTCTGCTATCGATGTGGACAAGGTCTCCGGATATGACCGGATCAGGGCGCTGCGGGCTCACCAGCGCATGGCCTCGCACTACGCGGCCCACATATACCGCGACATGACCGCTGTGGTCGATGCAATGGAAGTCGATGAGAACGAGGAAGGTTTCGCCGCGGAAGCAGCGGCGGCAGAGGTCCGTGCCGCGCGGCGGCTCACCAGACGGGCCGCTGACTCTGAGATGTCATTCGCAGTCGATTTGCAACGGCGCCTTCCGCTGGTCTGGCAAGCGCTGTGTGCCGGTGCTATCGACGTGAGGCGGGCTCGGATGATGGCCCATGGAACAGCACTCTTACCTTTGGCTGCAGCCCGCGACCTCATCGACCACCTGATTGCCGACGCCGGGCTGCTGACCACCGGACAACTCAGCGCACGTATCTGCAAGCTCGCCATCGAAGTCGATGCGGAAGATGCCGCACGACGATACGAGCAGGCTGTTGCGGAACGCCGCATCGTGACCGAACCGACAGAGGCGGGAACGGCGAATCTGTTTGGTATCGACCTGCCGCCGCATCGGCTCGCCGCAGGCATGAAGCGAATCAACAAGCTTGCCCGCAGTCGGTGCGGCAACGGCGAGACAAGAACGACGGACCAACTCCGAGTCGACGTCCTGCTCAACGTCCTCAAGGGCACAAAGACCGCCAGCCGATCGGGGCGGGGCACAGTCAACATCCACGTCGACCTCACCACGCTGACCCAACTGGCCGAGCATCCCGGCGAATTGACCGGCTACGGGCCCGTCATCGCCGACATCGCCCGCCAGGTCGCCGAACGTCAACAGCAATCCGAATGGCAATACACGGTTACCGACCCCATAACGGGGCAACCCATCGATGTGGGCACCACTCGGAGCCGACCCACCGCCCAACAACGTCGTCATGTCCAGCTGCGAGACACCACTTGTGTGTTTTCCGGCTGTCGCATGCCGGCGGTGGACTGCGACATCGACCACCGCATCCCACGATCAGAAGGCGGACCCACCTCCACTCACTACCTGGCGTCCCTGTGCCGTCACGACCACAACACCAACCGCCACCGCATCGGCTGGACCTATCGACCACTCGCCAACAGCGGATACCTGTGGACCAGCCGACTCGGCCACACCTACACCACGAGCGGTCGATCGCCATAGACATCAGACGTCGGTAACGGGGAGCGGCGCTCCCTGCTGCATCCCAAAAACCCGCTCGCAGTGGGGGATGGGGGTTTTAGCGCGTCCAAAACGGGCCATGTGGTGGGTCGATCGACCCATTTGTGTCATGTCAGGGGGAAACGGGGGTGAAATGGGTTGAAAGGTGGCGCGATGTGGTTTAGGGTGGGGCGCAGTGGTAGATGATGTAGTGGATGGAGAGCACTTCTCATGTTTCTGGGGACGTATGAGCACACAATGGACGCCAAAGGGCGTGTTGTGATGCCTCGTAAGTTTCGTGACTGCCTCGAAGCCGGCTGTTTCATCACCAAGGGTAGGGAACACTGTCTTGCTGTGTATCCACCCGACGCTTGGGAGCAGGAATACGAACGGGTCAACAGCCTTCCTTCCACCGAACCCAACGCTCGCATGTACAAGCGCTCGCTTTTTGCCGGAGCCAATGACGTCACTCCCGACAAGCAAGGTCGTATCCCGGTTCCCGAGAACCTCCGTGCTTGGGCCCAAATAGTCAAAGACGTAACCGTTGTCGGTTCTGGCGAGGCCATCGAGATATGGGCGACCGACGTCTGGGCCGCCGAGGAAGCCAAAGCCGACGAGTTCTTCTCCGGAGGCCAACAGGTCATGGGCCGCAGTGGTGAAGTGCTATGACAAGCAAAGCAACGACAGAAACAGCAGGTTCTGACTCACGGTCAGTCCCTCGGATGCCAATCGGGAGGCCCCTTACTCCGCCCGCTTCCATTTTGGCGCCAGCGCTCCGAGGGGCTGACCATGGTTCAGAACCCGTATCACAGGCCAGTAATGGCGAAGGAAGTCGTGGATCTTCTGCGACCGATCTCGCCACGCCTGATAGTCGACGCAACCTATGGGGGAGGGGGACACACCCGAGCATTGCTCGAAGCGTTCCCCGACCTTTCAGTCATAGCGATCGACCAGGATCCCGACGCGATAGCGCAGGGCCCGGTCGGAGAAGCGGTGCGTCTCGTCAGGGCCAACTTCGCATCTCTCGACCAGATCGCGGAACAGATTTGCAACGAGGAGACAAGTAGTGGTTCTTCAATACCGTGCATCGACGGATTCCTCTTCGACATTGGTGTCTCCTCCCACCAACTTGACGAGCCCGAGCGTGGCTTTTCCTATCGGCGTCGCGGACCCGTCGACATGCGGATGGACCGCGACGCCGAACTCGGGGCAGACACAATCATCAATAACTGGCCAGTGGATGACATTGCTGACATTCTCTGGCGATACGGAGAAGACCGTATGGCTAGGAGAATCGCCAGAGCCATCGTCGCGGCCCGGCCAATCACCGACACAGCTCACCTTGCCGACGTGGTCGCAAACTCGGTCCCGGCAGCCGTCCGCCGGCGCAAGCACCCCGCACGCAAAGTCTTCCAAGCCATCCGGATCGCGGTCAACGATGAACTTGGCTCGCTTGAGCTTGGTCTTGAGGCAGCGATCCGTTGGGTGCGTCCCGGCGGGAGGGTGTTGGTGATTTCCTACCACTCTCTCGAGGATCGCATAGTCAAGAGACGCTTCGCAGCCGGCACAGCTGGGTGCGTTTGTCCCCCTGACTTCCCCGTGTGCAATTGTGGACGGGTGGCCGAACTTCGGTCACCCGCCCACAAACCACTGCGGCCCACCGAAGCCGAGATAGAGGCCAACCCCCGGTCACGATCGGCGATCCTGCGCGTCACAGAGAAGGTCGGGTCATGACGCTTCCGCAACGCCAGTCAGCGGCAAAGCCCTCGCTAGAGGTCGTCCCCGGCACAACCCGCCGGCCCCGCACCAAGATCAGCCACTGGGTGATGTTTGCGTTAGCCGTCGTTGTCGCGTTCTTTGGACTTATCTACTCACGGATTTCGCTCGACCAGTCCGCCTTCGAAATCCAAGAGCTCGAAGAGCAGATCGCCATGCAGGAAGACCTGCACTGGCAGCTCCGCTACGAACTTGCCCAGATCCAGAGTCCCGCATTGCTCGAACAGCAAATCGCCGACCTTGGAATGGTCTATGCAGAAGAAAGGCTTGCCCTGGCGGTACCAGTCGTTGGAGTCAACGAACTGGACCCTGACTACCGATGGGCACAACTCAAAGCAACCCTGAGCGCACAGCCATGAGCCTGGACACCTGCGTGATCCCGGTGGTGAAGTGCGCCTCTGATTCCATTCCTATTCGGCCGATCGCTGGCGGCCTGGGATGCCTTGGGCTCCCAGACCCGCCAGGGCGCTGACATGCTGCGCCCCACATGGCGCATTCGTGACCTACGAGTCGTCTTCGTAGGAGTTCTGTTCATCCTGTCGTGGGTTGGGATTGGGTACCGGCTGTTTCAGGTGCAGGTCGTCGAAGCAGCGGAGTTCGTGGCGGACGGGGAAGACCAAAGGATCAAGGTCGAGGACAAGGCCGCCAAACGCGGAACGATCTTCGATCGCGAAGGTATTGAACTCGCCGTAACCGTCGATCTGCCAACGGTCATCGCAGACCCCGCCCTGATCGTTGACGCTTTGGGAACTGCACAGATCCTTGCACCGTTACTTGGCAGCAATGTTGCCGAACTTACCGAGCGTCTCGACCAACCTGGCTCTCGCTTTGTGTACCTGGCGCGGCATCTCGAAGTCGACGTTGCCGACAAGATCCGAGCTGCTGTAGAGGAACACGCCATCGAGGGTATCTACTTTCAGAATGAGCCATACCGTGTCTATCCAGCAGGCAATCTGGCGGCGCAAGTCCTTGGATTCGTCAAACAAGACGACCAAACCGGCCTTGAAGGCCTAGAGGCAGAATTCGATGATCTCCTCACCGGCACCCCCGGCACCCAGGTTCTGGAGCGGGACCCCGAAGGTCGACCGATTCCTCTCGGCGAGCTCCTGATCGAACCAGCGATACCAGGGGTTGACGTGCGCACCACCATCGACCGCGAGATTCAATACGCGGCGCAGCAAGCGGCGGAGCAGGCGTTGATCGATACCGGTGCATTGTCGGTCACGATCGTGGTTCTGGATCCAAAGTCAGGGGAGATCCTGGCTATGGCAACCGCTCCAACGTTTGACCCAAACGATCGGAGCTCGATTGATGCTGCCGCGGTGCGGAACCGTGCAGTGACCGACGTCTACGAACCAGGCTCAACCCTCAAAGTCATCACAGTGGCCGCCGCTCTCAACGAGGGGATCGTGACCCCAAGCAATAGCTGGACGGTGCCGGCTGCATACGACGTCGACGGCAAAGAAGATCCCTACACCGACGTAAACCGCACGGAGGACCGGGTAATGAGCGTCGCTGAGATCCTGACCAAATCATCCAATGTTGGGACAATCCAGATCCAAGAACAGCTGGGTAACGAACTCCACCATCAGTACCTCGAGGCTTTTGGGCTCGGTCAATTGACCACCGATTCTCTCCGTGGCGAGGTCCCGGGCTTGCTGCATCCGCTGGAAGATTGGGTGTCGGCCACCGCGGGTGCTTCCACCGCCATCGGTTACCGTGTCGACGTGACCGCCCTGCAGATGGCTGCAGTGTTCGGGACAATCGCCAACAACGGGATCTGGGTCGAACCCCACGTCGTCAGCGAACTCATTCACCCTGACGGGTCACGCGACGTCACAGTGCCACGGCAGCGGCCAGTCCTTTCGGAGAGGACCGCGGAGCAGATGCGCGAACTTCTGCAGGGAGTCGTCGAACAGGGCACCGGAAGACGTGCCTCTGTCGATGGCTTTGCCGTTGGCGGCAAGACCGGAACCACCGAAAAGTTCCTTTTCGAACAAGGTTTTTACAGCGTAGAAGACCGCATTGCGTCGTTCATTGGGATCGCTCCAATCGATGGGCCCGAGATCGTCATTGCCGTGGTGCTTGATTCGCCTCACGGTGAGACCGAGGAAGACGGCCAGCTTATTGAGCTTCAATTCGGTGGTGTCTCAGCTGCTCCGGTCTTCGCTCGCGTGGCGGAAGCAGCAATGCAGGCCCTAGGAGTGGCTCCCGATGCCGGTTGAGTCAACCGAAGCCGGCGTGACGCTGCAGACAGTGGCTGCCGCGTTGCGTGTTCATCAGGACGTGTCGGTCAACAGTCCGGACACACGGGTAGTCGATGTAACCATGGACAGCCGTGCCGTAACTCCCGGAAGCGTTTACGTCGCCATCCGTGGTGCCCGTGTCGACGGCCACACCTTTGTCGAGGACGTCGTAGAGCGGGGCGCAGCCGCGGTCGTCGTCGAAGAGCCACCCTCAGCCGACATCCCGCATCTGCTCGTCGAGGACACCCGACAGGCTCTCGGCTGGATCGCCGCCGCAGTGCATCGAAACCCGAGTCGTGAACTGGCGGTCGTCGGGATCACCGGCACAAACGGCAAGACGACGGTTGCCCACATGATGGCTGCCATGACGGAGGGCTCGGGACGATCGACGGCAGTAATCGGAACCGTCAGCGCCAATCTGGGTGGTCTTGCGCCATCGCCACGGACAACACCAGAGGCGAGCAAACTACAGCGCGTATTCCGTCGCCTCGCGAATGCCGGTCGTGTCACCGACATCGCAGTTGAGGTCTCGTCACACGCATTGGCCATGGGTCGCGTTAACGGCACAGAGTTTGACGTCGTTGCCTTCACTAACCTTTCCCAAGATCATCTCGACTACCACCACACGATGGAAGAATATTTCCGGGTGAAAGCCAGTTTGTTTGACAAGCGTTGGGCGCCATTGGGTGTCGTCTGGGTTGACGATCTGTGGGGTTACCGCCTCGCTGCGGAGTCCGGCATTCCCGTGATCACCGTCGGCACCCACCGAGAGGCAGATGTGCGTGTGACCTACCTGAGTGACATGCAGACTGGAAGCGCTTTCGAGATGGTTCTCGATGGCGAGCCTCTCACCATCGATACCGCACTCGCTGGTCGGTTCAACGTTGCCAACGCCGCCATTGCGCTCACCTGCGGCTCAATCCAAGGCTGGGACCTACAGCATGCGATCACCCGGTTGGCCGCGATGGATCCGATTCCAGGGCGATATAACACTCTCGAGACCGAGCGGGACCTGTGGGTTGTTGTCGACTACGCCCACACCCCTGACGCCATTTCCAGAGTCATAGCGGAGAGTCGGGGGCTGACCAAAGGAAAGATCGTCGCCGTGGTTGGCGCCGGCGGAGACCGCGACCATGAGAAACGCCCCCTGATGGGGCAGGCGGTAACTGAAGCGGACGTCGCCATAATCACGACTGATAATCCTCGATCTGAGGACCCACAGCAGATCATCGACCAGATGCTCTCCGGGGTCCGCCCCGCGTCCGACTTGACCGTTGAGCCGGACCGGCGTCTTGCGATTCGACATGCGTTGTCGGTTGCCGGCGACGGTGATGTTGTGCTCATCCTTGGCAAAGGTCACGAAACGAGTCAGGAGTTCACCGACCGAACGGTCGGCTTTGACGACCGGCAGGTCGCCATGGAGGAGCTCGAGCGAGCATCGGGAAGATCGCAATGATCTCGCTACCACTCGCCGAGCTGGCGAGGAAACTGGGAACACGGTCCCTTGACGACCCTGGTGTGACCTTTCACGGAGTCACTATCGACTCGCGCGACGTGAAATCGGGCGATCTGTTTGTTGCCGTAGTTGGAGAGACATTTGACGGAAACGCATTCATTGGTGACGCGATGGAACACGGTGCAGCAGCCGTCGTCACCTCCGATGCCGCCAGTTCCAACCATCCGAGGATTGTTGTTGACGACACGTTGGAGGCGCTCCGTGATATCGCGGCGATCAAGCGCAACGAGCTCACCATCCCGATCGTGGCCATCACAGGTAGTTCGGGAAAGACCTCAACGAAGGATCTGCTGGCAGCGGCGCTCCCCGGTGCCTGGGCCTCGCCGCGTTCGTTTAACAACGAGATTGGGGTGCCGATCACCGTGCTCGGCACCCCGGCAGATGCAAACTACCTGGTAGCCGAGGTCGGTTCTCGTGGACGGGGGCACATCTCTTTCTTGATGCCTGCGGTGCGCCCTGATATTGCGGTCATAACCAATCTCGGAGTCGTCCACCTCGAGACTTTCGGTACGACCGATGATCTTGCGGACGCCAAGTTCGAACTGGTCGAGGCTCTACCGGCAAGCGGAACGGCGATTCTTCCTGCAGGGGAAACCCGGCTGATGCGCAGCCACCCTGGCAGCACAATGACCTTCGGGCCTGAACCCGAAGCCGACGTCCGGATCAGCAACGTATCCATCGACAGCCACGGCTTTCCCGAATTCAGACTCGTGTTCGGTGGCGAAACCGCAGACCTGCATCTCCAGGTCGCCGGAACCCACCAGGCCTTAAACGCCGCAGCGGCGATGGGCGCCGGGCTTGCGCTTGGTCTCGATTTCGCAACTCTTGCGACCGGTTTGGAATCTGCCACAGGCTCCCAGTGGCGTATGGAAATCCACCGCGGATCTTTCACAGTCGTCAATGATGCCTACAACGCAAACCC
>CAXMRC010000200.1:0-3002 GCA_964195945.1 uncultured Gemmatimonadales bacterium | reverse complement strand
ACCGACGAGAGAGCCCGAACCGGGTAGCCGGCAAGGTTCCACGACGAAACAAACTGCGCCATCCGGTCCGACATCACTGGTCGTAGATCGACAACGAGCGTGGCGCCGATGGTCGGCCCGACCGGAGGCTCGCCGGCAGGGTCGTATACCTCGACAACCTTGGTGTGCTCCGAGTCGCGTAGATCCTCGACCAAGCCCTTCTCACCCGTGATGATGACCAGATCCTCAGCCCAGGGGCGGCGTCGCCTCAAGAAACGATGGATCAATGCACCGAGCAACCACAGCCCAACTCCATAGGCGAGGAAAGGTCGGGAGAAATAGGGACGTCCGAAAACGAGTCCGGTGGCAGTAAACGCCGATGCCATGGCAACAATCGACAGCGCTCGACCATACGATGGTCGTGGAGCACCCTGAGCCCACATGCGCACACTGGCGTACGACCCCAGCAACGCCCCCGAGATCAGGAGGCCAAGCATGGGCCAGATATTCCGGCCGGGTCGGTTCGCCAGCCACGGCAGCCACTCACCAAAGGTCAGCAGCGTGGCCAGGACCACGGCGACACCGAGAGCGGCCAGATCCGACGCGAGAGTCGAGAGAAGGAACTTCCTACGCATTAGACATAGAGACTAACTGTCTCGAGCGATACGGTCGCAGCGAACCTACCCAAAAATTTGGCAGTCGAGAACGGGGTCATGCACGGCCCAGCTAAGGTCCCCGAATGCCGCAAGCAAGATTCACCCACCAGGCAACCGCGAATGCGCCCATCGAGTCAGTGTGGGACAGTCTTCAGAATGCACAGACCTGGGCGAACATCGGCCCCGTCGAAGACATCATCGATTCCAAAACCGATGACAACGGCCAACTGCAATCCTTTCGCTGGTCAACGACTGTGGCAATGAAACGATATCCCGGCACCGCTGAGGTCGTCACTAGTGAAATCGGTGAACGAATGGTTCTCGATCTCGACGCCCGCGAGGTCGCCGGCAGTCTCGAGACTCATCTCACCCCGAATGGGGACGGGACGACGATCGTGACGGTAACCCTCGAGGTTGTCTCGCGAGGCACCATGTCCACGCTGTTTTTCCCGGTGGTCAGCGAGGCCATCGCAAAGGGACTGCCCACCCAGGTAGATCACTTCGCAGAGTCGCTGAGCTAGCCCGGATCGATTTCCGCGACAGCCCGCTCCTCTGCTGCCTTTAGCTCCTCAGCCAACCGAACAGCCTCTTCGCGGCCGCCAACGGATGCTTCTGCCCGATCGGTCAGCAAAGTAACTCTATTTGCATAGATCTGGAGAAAGCCGCCGTGGATCCCGATCGTTGTGACCTCGTCATCGGCGTCATGGATCTCAACGGGACCAGTGGACAGAGCGGCCATCGTGGCCTCATGGTCGGCCAAGATGCCGATCTCGCCCTCGGTGGTACGTGCCGCCAAGAACGTGGCGGCGCCGGACCACATGACGGCCTCGGGAGTCACAACATCGACATGAAACAGCTTGTCAGCCATCAGTCGGTCTCCATCTCCTTGGCCTTCCGCATGGCATCCTCCGCACCGCCGACCATGTAGAAGGCCTGCTCAGGAAGATGGTCAAGTTCGCCCTCGACCAGCATCGTGAACGACTCAATCGTCTCTTCAAGCGGCGTGTTGACGCCGGGCTGACCGGTGAACGCCTCGGCCACAAACATCGGCTGGGACAAGAAACGCTGAATGCGGCGAGCCCGGCCCACGATCAACTTGTCTTCTTCAGACAACTCATCGATACCAAGAATCGCGATGATGTCCTGGAGGTCTTGATAGCGCTGCAGGATCTGTTGCACCTGGGTGGCGACGTTGTAATGCGCATCACCAACGATCTGTGGGTCAAGCGCCCGGCTCCCCGAGTCGAGCGGATCCACGGCGGGGTAGATACCAAGAGCCGTCAACGGACGAGAAAGCACCGTAGTGGCATCAAGGTGAGCAAAGGCTGTGTGTGGCGCCGGGTCGGTGATGTCGTCGGCAGGAACATAAATCGCCTGCAGCGATGTGATCGAACGCCCCTTCAGTGACGTAATTCGCTCCTGGAGCACGCCCATCTCGCCGGCAAGCGTCGGCTGATAGCCCACCGCGGAAGGCATCCGCCCGAGCAGGGTCGATACCTCAGACCCCGCCTGAGTGAAACGGAAGATGTTGTCGATAAACAGCAGCACATCCTGACGCTGCACGTCCCGGAAGTACTCAGCCATCGTCAACGCTGACAGGGCAACACGGAGACGCACACCGGGCGGCTCGTCCATTTGACCAAATACAAGGGCAGCCTTCTCGAGAACACCAGACTCGGTCATCTCGAGGAAGAGGTCGTTGCCCTCACGGGTCCGCTCACCGACACCGGCGAACACCGACACACCGCCGTGCTGGGTGGCAACGCGGTTAATCATCTCTTGGATAAGCACGGTCTTGCCAACACCGGCACCACCGAACAGGCCGATCTTTCCACCTTCGAGGTACGGACTGATCAGGTCGAGAACCTTGATGCCGGTCTCGAACACCTTCTTTTGCGGCTCCACGTCCTCAAAACGAGGGGCGTCGCGATGGATTGGCCACCAGTCACCGGTGAACTCCATATCGGGAGCATCGAGAGCGTCTCCCCACATATTGAAGATGTGGCCAAGCGTTTGATCACCAACAGGAACCATGATCTCCGCACCGGTGTTGCGCACAACCGCGCCGCGCACCAGGCCGTCGGTCGGGGCCAGGGCAATCGCACGTACGGTGTTGTGCCCAAGATGCTGAGCTACCTCAAATTTCACAAGCCTTGACTCTCCGGCGATCTCGAAGTCAACCTCGAGGGCAAAAAGAATCTCCGGCATCGCGTCGACGGGAAACTCGACATCGACGACCGGGCCGGCCACCTTGACGATCCGCCCCGTTGGAAGTGCGGTGGTTGTGGTCACTGTTTCTCCGTCCTTTACCTATCCGCCGGACAGCGCTTCGGCGCCGCCAACGATTTCAGATATCTCAGTTGTGAT
>CAXMRC010000199.1:0-16687 GCA_964195945.1 uncultured Gemmatimonadales bacterium | reverse complement strand
AGACTCGGTTTGTGGACGCCGCTGGTCTCGACGAGGTCGGCGACCGTCGTCTGGCTGTAGCCCTTTCGCCAGAACAACGCGGTGAGTTCGTCTAGGACGGTCTCTTCGTCGAAGTGGCGCGGCCGACCGCGGGTTGGGGTGTCAGTGTCGCTCACATCCCCATCGTACGCACTCTCGGAGATATTGGAACCCCCCGGTAACAAAATCTCTTGACATTTAGAACCGGCCGGTATCTAATAGCCGCCGGTAGCGACCCCGTACCACAAGAACGTTCCGTCATTGCACGGCTGAGAATCGAACCGGTCGCAATCCGCTTGGCAGCACAGATGAACGCAGCCGCCAAGGACGCCGATCGCTTGAGACGTGGGAGTAGGAACCATGAAATTGAACCCAGAATCGCTGGCGCGCGCCAGCAGCCGCCGTCCGTGGCGAGTAATGGCGACCTGGCTAGTCGTGCTCGTCCTCGCTGGTGTGTCAACCGCGGCGTTTCTTGCGGACGCTTTGACAACCGACTTCGACTTCACCGACGAGCCAGAGTCGAAACTCGCCGCAGAGCTGGTCGAAACCCGGTTACGCGGTCCCGAGACATTCAGCGAGATCGTGGTGATCGACTCAGCCGCGACGACTGTCGACGATCCGGTATATATGGCGTACGTCGACGAGCTGACTGAGTCGATCTCCGCACTGGGACCAGACATTGTCGCGGCGGTAGTGCCAGTAGGACCTGACGGGAACCCTGTTGCGTCGGCGGACGGCGGATCCATGCTGGTAACCGTCGTCCTAGCCAAGAGCGATCTCGACGCCGCAGCGGATGACTCCGTCCTGCTGGCGGACGCTGTGCATGCAGTCGATGCCCCAGATGGAATTGACGCCCTCGTCTTCGGTCAGGGCACGATCAACAACGACTTTGTCGAGCTCGCGGAGGAGGGGCTCCGGAAAGGCGAGTCGATCGGGATCGTTGTTGCTCTCGTCGTCTTGCTCGCCGTTATCGGCGCAGCTGTAGCATCTGGTTTGCCCATTTTGCTTGCCATCGCGGCTATCGCGACCGCCATCGGGCTCACTGCACTAGTTGGTAACGCCTTCGACCTCTCGTTCTTCACCGTCAATTTCATCACAATGATCGGACTCGCTGTGGGCATCGACTATGCCCTATTCATCGTGGCTCGGTATCGAGAGGAACGGGTGCGTGGCCACGACAAGCTCGAGGCCATCGGTCGAACCGGTGCCACCGCCAACCGAGCCGTCTTCTTTTCTGGTTTGACGGTGATCCTGGCCCTCGTAGGCATGCTCTTTGTCCCTAATACCATCTTCCGAAGCCTGGCGATCGGCGCAATTCTGGTCGTGCTGTTCGCAGTCACAGCGTCCATGACCCTTCTGCCGGCCGCGATCTCGCTACTAGGCGACCGAATCAACATTGGCCGGGTGCGGCGCAAGGCGTCGCT
The DNA here is from genome assembly GCA_964195945.1 of uncultured Gemmatimonadales bacterium. Lineage (GTDB taxonomy): Bacteria > Actinomycetota > Acidimicrobiia > Spongiisociales > UBA5794 > JAAETI01. The sequence continues at coordinate 15,245 of CAXMRC010000199.1, read as the reverse complement.
GGAGAACGTCGACAACGTGGGTGGTTTTTGGGATAAGGCAACGGGAGCAGTAATGCGCCGTCCCGTGATCTCGCTCGCCGCTGGCGCTAGCTTCATGATCGTCGTGTCCCTCGCATTCTTCAGCATGGACACCGGCTTTTCTGGGGTTTCCACCCTGCCCGACGATCTCGAGTCGAAGCAAGCATTCGAGATTCTCCGTGACGATTTCGGTCTGGGAGGGGCTACCGATCCGGTGGAAATCGTCATCGATGCCCCTATCGATGCCGGCGTCGAGGCGTCGGTCGCGGCGCTGATCACCTCGATTTCCAGCGACTCTATCTTCGGGGCAGCCGCACCACTCGAGGTGAACGACGGCGGCGATCTTGCGCTGCTCTCGATACCGCTCGCCGACGATTTCCAGAGTGAGGCGGCGGCGCTTGCCGTTGAACGTCTCAGGGACGATCTCGTGCCGGCAGCTTTCGCCGGAACCGACACTACGGTCCTGGTGGGAGGAGCCAGCGCATTCAACGTAGACTTCTCAGACGACGTTTCGACCTATACCCCTGTCGTGTTCGCTTTCGTCCTTGGTCTGAGCTTCCTGCTGTTAACGGTCGTGTTTCGGTCGATCGTCCTACCCGTCACGGCGATCATTCTCAACCTGCTTTCGGTGGGTGCCGCCTACGGCGCCGTTGTGCTCGCCTTTCAGGCGGGTGTCGGACCATCATGGGCCAAGAGCGTCTTCGGCTTCCAACAGGTCGAGGCGATCGAGGCATGGCTCCCGCTGTTCCTGTTTGCGGTCCTCTTCGGCCTGTCGATGGACTACCACGTCTTCCTGCTGACACGGATCAGGGAACATTTCGACAGAACCGGCGACAACGAAGCCGCGGTAGCGCACGGTCTGCGCACTACCGGGGCGATCATCACCGGAGCTGCGCTCATCATGGTCGCGGTGTTCGGAGGGTTCGCCGCGGGCGACCTCGTCCCACTCCAACAGATGGGCTTCGGTCTCGCAGTCGCGGTCTTCCTCGATGCAACGATCATTCGGTCGATCATGGTCCCTGCCGCGATGCGGCTGCTGGGTGATCTCAACTGGTACCTTCCGGGGTGGCTGGAGTGGCTACCGAAGATCGACATCGAGGGTCACGATGCCGCGGCGCAAGCCGACAGTGAAGGCGAACGGGACTTGGAGAGGGCGGCCAGCTGAGGCTGCTCTGTCTCAGACCACCCGGAGCCGCCGCCCGGGCATCGGAGTCGCCGACTCCTTGGTATCAGGGACGACGCGAAGATTGGGCCGCGGGTCGGGAAGCATGGTGCGGATGAGCGCCGATGCGAGCCCTGCTGCGGACAGCACCGAGACAGCCAGCACGGCCGCTAGCGGCGCAAGGTCGAGAAGGCTCCACATAATTACGTCCGATCCGTGATCCGTCCCCACCATCAAACCGAATGAGAGCGACCATGACCAGGGTCGAAGGGCCCTCACACTGAGTGCGCTTGCCGGTCTGGACGGAGTCCAATTTCGAGCCGAGCATCTCCCCCGCCACATTTCGTCGACGGGAAGCGACTCTGTCGCGACGAGATCGCGTCACCAAACGCCCAACCGAAACCAAAGCACCGGCCATAGTGCGAAGACAGCCCGCGTGCTGAGGACGGCGAGGTCTCCCCACCAGGTCCGACTCGCATCGTCGTTGAAGTGACCCCTGCTCGCCGCCGTTATCGCCGGAGCGCGGACTCGCGCCCGTGTGGCTGGCGATCCTCGTAACGGCCATCAGTGTGTCATACTCGTCACCGAAGCTCGCAGATACCGCCGGCTCTCGAAAGGTGCGCCGGTAGCGACCCAGGTGACGCGACGCTCGCACCTGTTGCTCCTGCGGCCTACGTGTTGTGACTTTGCCGCGGCCCTGCGTAGAGTTCCAAGGACCCTATGGCGGGCGTGTCGAAGGGAGGGTGCACTGTTGGCCGATACGACAACACGGAGTGCGCGTTGGGAGAGCTTGGCGCGGGTCGTTCCTGTCATGCGGTGGCTGCCGGAGTATCCGCGCAACCGCCTTCGCGGCGATCTCCTGGCGGGGGCAGTTGTTGCGGCGCTTCTGGTGCCGCAGTCGTTGGGCTACGCCCGCATCGCTGGCGTGCCGGTACAGGTCGGTTTGTACGCCGTGCCATTGGCGCTGCTTGCGTACGCGGTATTGGGCTCGTCACCGCAACTTATTGTTGGTCCGGCGTCCACCGTTGCGATCGTCTCCGGGTCCTTGATCGCCGACATCGCCCGCAACAACCCGCAGGATGCGGTTGCGATCACATCCGCGCTGGCGATCGTTGCCGGAATCGTCCTGGGGGCGATCGGTCTGTTGCGGATCGCGTGGCTAGCCGAGTTCTTGTCCAAGCCCATCGTTACGGGCTTCGTCTTCGGTCTGACTGTGACGATCGTCATCGGTGAACTGCCCACGCTAATCGGCATTGCTAAGCCACCCGGTGACCTGATCGGGGTACTCGTTCGCACGCTTCAGAACATCTCGGAGACCCATCTGTTGACTGCGATCGTCGGTGGGATCGCGCTTGTCTTGTTGTTCGGTGGCCGGAAGATCTCACCCTCTGTGCCATGGGGCCTCGTGACTCTCGTCGTAGCCGTGACTGCTTCGCGACTCTTTGATCTCCAGGCGAGAGGCGTGGCGGTCGTCGGTGACGTGCCAGCCGGCTTGCCACCGATTGGACTGCCATTCATCCCCCGGCACCAGCTTGGGGCGGTCTTGGTTGGGGGAGCGTCACTCGCTCTGGTCGCGTTGGCCGAGGGACTCGCCGCGACGCGCCTTTTCGCGACGCGTGGCGGCTATCGGGTGGAGACGGAGCGAGAGCTGGTCGGAATGGGTGCCGCCAACATCGCCGCTGGCCTGTCCGGAGGATTAGCGGTGGCCGGCAGCCTGTCGAAGACGGCAGCCGCCGAAGGCGCCGGGGGCCATAGCCAGGTGACGGGACTGACGGCGGCTGCGCTAGTCGTTGCGGTGTTAGTAGCGTTCACATGGGCCTTCACCGAGTTGCCATTGGCCGTGCTCAGCGCCATCGTTGTCGCTGCGGTGTGGGGGCTGATGGACGTGACCGCGGTGCGCCGCTATCGCCGCGTCCGTAGGGCCGACTTCCTTGCCGCCGTGGTCGGGGCCGCATCCGTGGTGCTGTTCGGACCGCTCTACGGGCTGGGCATCGCGATCGGGGTGTCACTACTGGCGATCATCTACCGTTCGAGTTCGCCGCGCATTGAGGTGCTCGGCAAGATCAGCGAGGAGAAGGCCGCGTGGGGCCGAGTTCGTGGTCATCCGGACCGTCTCCCGGTGAAAGGTGTTGTCGTCGCACGACTCGACGCACCGTTGTTCTGGGCCAATGCGACCGCGATCGAGGATCGACTGCTCGCCGAGGTCGAGAACTGGCCCGACACTCGGGCACTCGTGCTTGACCTGGAGGCCACGACTCAGCTCGACACGACAAGCGCCGACGTTCTGAGTCACCTTGCCCGCGAGCTGGCGAAGCGCGACGTAAATCTCTATCTCGCCCGGGTCCTGCACCATGTCGAACACGTTCTGGAACGGTCGGGTTTCGTCGACGTGGTTGGTCAAGAGAGCCGTTTCTGGCACAGCATCTCCCAGTGTGTGCGGGCCGCCCGAAGGGACACCGGGCTCAAGGGCCGCGGGTCGCATGACGGCAGATCCGGTTCAGCGAGTGACAAGCCCGAACCGGAGGGCCAGGGGTCGTCTGCGGCCGACGAATTCGACGAGAACGGCGACACGGACGAGGGTATTGAAGTCGAGGTTCTCGACGAAGACACCAGCGACCGCAATACACCCGATAAGGCGTGATCGGATAGACGCGCGTGCCACCACTCGCGGCCTGATCTACCACGCAACTCACCATCCGGCGGCGCCCCTCCGGCTCGAGCGGCGCGTTTGGATGCTGGGATCTAGCGTAAGCCATGAGCCCTCCTTGCGGGTCGTGAGTTCGTCAACCCACGTCCCCTGCTTCGCCGGGCCTCTCAACCACGCTCGCTGTTGTGAGGGACCCCTCGAATGGATTCGGGTAGCGAAGCGTTGGTCCTAGTGAGGCGAATACGAGATGGGTGGCCTCGGGACGAACCTCATTGATCAACTCATCGGACATGCATAGGCTGGGTAGCAATCGGAGGTGAGCGGGACGCGTTGACGGCTCTTATCGTTCTCTCAGTGATCCTGGTCGGGCTGCTCGCCCTGGCGGTGGTCAAGGGTCGGTGGTGGGTAGTTCCTATCGTGGTCGCCGGCCTCGCGGGTTTTGTCGTGGTGTTCACCGTGGAACCCAGCGAGTCCTTTCAGAGGACCGCGATGTTCAAATGGATCGAGGCCGGTCTTAACGTCGCGTCGTACGGGGGATTCGGCGCGTTGGTTTATGGCGTTGCAGCGCGGGCGAAGCCGGGATCGTGGTGGGGTCGGCGGAAACCATCGGCGCATATCGGACCGCCCGACGCGTGACCCGACGATAATGCGGACCATGGCTGCCGATGGCCGTTGGACGCTGCCGCAAGAGATGCCCGCTTGGGAGGGTCCCTAGCGACGCTGGGCCGGACAGCCGCTCCGGCACCGCAACTTCACTCGACGTATCTGGAAGCCGGCCGTTCGCGAAGCTGGACTCCCCGATGGCCTTCGCATGCATAATCTCAGACACGCCTGCGAGGCACCACTGATCGACGAGGGTGCACACCCCGAACACATCAAGTGTCACCTCGGACATTCGTCGATCACGTGACGATGGACACCCATGGGCACCTGTACCTCGACGCAGAAGAGGCACTCTCGGAACGACTCGACGCTCGCAGTCGTGCCGCGCAGACGGGCAGAAGACGGACATCGACACAGGGCAACCTCGCTGCGGTTGGTTCCTAGTGAGCCAGAAGCTCAGTAGCCCCAAGGGTCTTCTCTGGTGGGCCCGGCAGGACTCGAACCAACTCCGCGATCGCTGACGGCGCCGATTGCATTTTGTAGGCTGGCTGCATGTTCCTCTAGCGCCTCCAGTAAGCCCTCGGCGGAGTTCCGGGCTGTCGGGCTTGCGCGTTCACGAACCTTGCGAACCGCAGGCAGGCCGATCTGCACCTGAGTGCTCTCATCGGGTGTCTTCCCCCGAGGTCGGCTCCAGCGCCCGACCGGTCCAAATGACCAGCGAGCAACTATGAGAGAAATAGTCCCCCAATTCGTGCGAGCGCCGCGTAGGTTTGCTTTCTGAGGGAGGAGTCAAAGTCGAAAGATGGTGTCTGAGCCGAGCCGTTTATGGCGCGCCTTGAGAACACGCAGTCGTCACAGGATTGGCGGCTGATTCCACAACGGAGCTACCGCGCCACCCTTGGACTCTCGTGGCGTAGAGGTGCGGGTGCACGATAGAAAGGCAATGTATGTTTCTACCGATGAGACGACGAGGATGGCTGCTCTTCATGACGAGCCTGCTGCTGGTTGGGCTGCTCGCCCCGGCAGCGGCGGCACACCCTGAAGAGGTATCCGACGGATCGGAACAGACGACCGAGTCCGGGCTGCATCTCGACGGGTTTGGCGACCTGAGCTCAGCTCTGTCGCAGATTGACGCGATATCCGCGAACATAGTGAGCGGCGGGCCAACTGCCAAGGTAACGAAGAACCTTGATCTCAGGGGCCGAGGCGTTCGCAACGTTGGCGACGCCACGACCGACGTCTGGGCTCACAATGGCTATGCCTATACGGGAACGTTTAGCAACCCCTGTGGCGGCGACCCAGAGGCCGGCGTATGGGTGTGGGATGCCAGTAACAAGAACAAGGTCGGCTTTGTCGGGATCATCCCTTCACCAACAGGTAGCCGGGCAAACGATGTCAAGGTCGCTGCGATGAACTCAGGCGACGTTCTAGTGCACTCCAACGAGTCATGTGGCGGCGGTCCCGGCGGGTTTGAGATCTACAACGTAGATGACCCGGCGAACCCAACCCACCTCGCAAGCGTGGGCCCGATCGACGAGCTCAACGCGATCTCGAATTCGCTCTTCGGTGGAATCACCGATGTTGGCGTCCACAACCTGTGGCTGTTCACCGATGGTGGCAGCGACTACGTGGGAGTAGTTGCGGAGTCGGCATTCGACACATTCCGTATCTACGACATCACCGATCCGACCAACCCGACGCTGGCGAGCGCGTGGGGTGCTGAGGAAGTATTCGACCCGGGTGTCGGCGACGAACTGGTCGACGTTGGCCGTGTCTTCAACGCAGCCATCTGGCTCACTGAGGGCTTCGGAGCGTCACAGAACCGGTTCCTCCATGACGTCACGATCAGCGCTGATGGCAACCATGCCTACCTGAGCAGCTGGGACGCAGGTCTCATTCTGCTGGACATCAGCGACCCAACCAACCCCCAGTACGTGTCGACCGCTCTTGACCCAACCGCCGATGGCGACGGCGAGGTCAACAGCCACGCCGCCTGGCCGAGTGAAGATGGCAGCATCGTCGTCGAGACCAACGAGGACTTCTCGCCATTTGCGACGACGTTTACCATCGATACCGGACCGAACGCAGGTTCCTACGGGGCCTCCGAGGGAGCCATTACGTCGCCCATCGTCGACGAGCCGGGCGCCACGATGTCCGGATCAACGACCTACGTTGGTGGAGCATGTAGCCCAATCGCAGCGGGTAGCGGGATCGCCCTCATCCAGCGTGGTGCCTGTGCGTTCAGCGACAAGATCAACAACGCCGATGCGGCCGGTTACTCGGGCGTAGTTGTGTTCAACGATGCAGCGCGGGGCGATGCTTTGGTGACAATGGGCGGAGCCCCGGTCAACCTTCCTGGCGTGTTTGTCGGCCATTCGACAGGTCTGGCGATCGCCGGTGTGGCAACTGCCGGAGACCTCGTGATCGGAGTCGGCGGTGAGGCCGTAACCGCAAGCGTGGTGCCGGATGGCTGGGGACAGGTGCGGATCTGGGACTACTCAGACCCGACTAATCCTGTGCTGGCCTCGACCTTCGACACTCTGTGCAGCGCATCGGTGATCGATCCGAGCTGTGACCCTAACGGCACATACTCGGTGCACAACGTGGTCGTCGAGACCACGGGCAACAAGGTCAAGGCATACGTCTCGTGGTATTGGGATGGCTTGCTGACCCTGGACGTCACCGATCCTTACAACCCGGCCGAGACTGCCCGGTTCCTAGACGACTCAACCAACGATGGGTTGGCTAACGACTTCTGGGGCGTGTACAAGATTCCGAACGATCCGTTCATCTTTGCTTCGGACCGCAACGGTGGACTGTACATCCTCAAGGAACAGGGCTCAGGCTCAGGCAAGTAGCACACAACAGGAACGCAACACGACGAGGGGGCGGTTCCACCGCCCCCTCGTCTGTCTCACGAGGCGAGCAGATCAGCTACAGCGGAACAGCCACGGCTCACGCTGGATACAACGACAACGCGGCATCCTGACTTCGGCGACGATTTGTGGCCCCGGCAGGTCACAACGCGACCACCTGAGAGGTCTCAGCTAGCGCATACTGCCTGCTATTGGGCAATGTTTAGGCATTCAACGGCCATGCCGACCTCCTCCGGGAGTCAGTCGACGGACTCACCGCGGAGTCGCGCCAGGCGCACAGCCCATCCCACCCCTGACCTACCGAGATGTTGTCAAAATGACATCGTTTGTGGGCCTAACAGGACAGAACGCGAACCATCTCGGTGCGGAGGTCGCCGACCGTCGAGCCGACTAGATCCCCGACCCGAATCGGATGAGGTTGGCATCTCGGTCGAGGCAGGCTCCCTCTCGCAATCCGTAGCTGGTGTCACTCGGTTCGACTAGTCGTCCATCGATTTCTGCCTGGCTCCACTCTTGGTGCAGGGCATCGGCGTCGTCGACGTATAGGTAAGCCGCGCTCATATTGCTGCTCGGCTTGGGATCATCCACTTGAACCAGGTGGATCTCGATACCATCACGCTCTGCGAACGCGTAAGCGTGCGGTCCCTCGTAGAGCCGAACCGCAAAACCGAGCCTTCCGTAGTGCTCGACTGCCCGATCGATGTCGCGTACGGGAAACACGGGTGACAGGCGGTGAAAAGCCATACGCGATCGTAGCGATTTCGAGCAACCCATACCGACGACGACGCGCTTGGGCTATATACCGGCTGAGTGGACACTCCAGCGACCCGGGCAGCCCTCGCAGTCCTTCCACACCCGCTCGGGACGCTCCCCGGACGCAAGCAGCCGAGCATCGTCTGCGAGCGCAACGCTAATTGGGGGGGCCCTGCGGATCGGATACGGCCACCGTCCGGGTTGGACAGAACGCGAACCAACCCACCGTCGTTAACCACCTCGCATGTTCCACTGTCGGAAAACAAACGCTGAAAGCGAGCCAACCCAATCGCGCTTCTGAAGTTGCCGTCAACCCGTTTGGTTTGTGACGTTCGCCCCTATCACCAAGGATCTTCGCCTCCTACTGTCAACGGCGGCAGAGGGATAAATGGCGAGACCCGTTCTAGTTGTGGCCGCGAGTCTCATCCTCGCGGCGTGCACGACCAGCGCGGGTGATGTGGGTGTTGCGCCGCCTTCCGATCCTGACGCCACCGTCTTCTGCAACGTCTGGCCGAACGGCCGTGAAGCTCTTCTCTCGAGCTGGAACGACGACGGCAATGACAACCGCGACGAGAACTGGGCGATCCGGATCGAGAACGAGATTGCCGGCTACGACAGGCTCGTCCCCAAAGAGATCCGTGGCGAATGGGATCGCGCCGTGGCTGTGTTCTCCGATATCGCCGACTTGCGCTTCACCGTGCGCTACGCCGACGCCAGTATTCGACCCGAGCACCTAGAAATGGCTTTCGGCGAGGCCGGACCCGGCCCAGCGATCGCCGCGGCCGAGGCTGCGATAGACGCCATCGACGTGTGGTCGGCCGCATCATGTGGTGACTTCTGCTCTCGGTGGGATAGCTTGGTCGAAGTAATACGTTTTGAACCCGAGCCACGCGCAGATTTCGTAAACCAGGCTCGCGAGAATCTCGGTCGCTGGGAAGGCTGGGCCAAGGTCGGCGATCAACTGGTTCCTGACGCAATCGCAGCCGAGTGGCAAACGGCTCGCCAAATCACCGCCAAGTACTACGAGATGCTGCAGAGCCGGGGTTTTGAACTCGACTACGACGATCCAGAAACCGAGATCGCCAGGTTTACCGAATTCATGGGTCTTGCCCCCGAAGATGCCCGTCATAGCGTGGAAGCCGCAGCCGAGGTCATCGAGCGCTGGCGAGAAGAGAACTGTGAACAGGCTGCGCAAACAACCACGGGCAGCGGGCCCGGCCGCCTCACCGTTGTACTAAGGCCCGATGCGGCCATCACCCACACCTGGATTGTGCTGGCCCTGCTCCCCGTCGGGACCAATTTCGCTTCGGTACGGTCGATAGTCGACTACGCCGCCGGCTCGTGCCAGCCGCTGCAGGACTTCGATAACTTCGGGAGTGGAACCAATCTGCCCGTCCTGGAAATAGTCGAGCGACTCGAATCGGGCGAATCGTTCGAAGACATCGCCGGCGACTTTGGCATGGATATTGGCGAGTTCGCTTCCGAGTGGGGGTTTGACAGATTCGGGATCGACGTCGGTGAGCTCACTGAACGTCTCGGATCCGGCCAGAGCCTCGACGAAGCTGCCGCAGAGATGTCATTCGATCTAATGGCGGCGATCATCGAGATAGGTGAAGGGGGCGAGCAGGGCATGACCCTGCAGCCCATCAACGACGACACGGAATACTCAGACGAGGTCTGCCAGTTCCAAGAGCAGGAGGCGATCCTTGCTCCCGGCGACTACGAGCTGTTCGTCGGCTCATATCTCTCGTTCCCCGGAGACTGGCGGTTCTTCGTTGCCGCCCCCCGGGCCTGTGCCAAGATCCCGGTGACGATCGGGGGCGACACGAGAATTGAGATGCCGGAACTGGGGCCATGCCCGGTGAGCGAAGTAGGTGACCCCCAGGAGATTGCCAGGAGATCCACATCCACCGACGGCGACGCATCGCTGCACCTGCGCGTGGCGAAACCGTACACAACAGAGTCGCAGTACGGCTGCCAACTACGGATGGCATTGTTGCCGGCGGGGACCACCCTCAATGAGGTGGGTCGGGGCGAAGTCTGGCCGTCGGGAGGCACCGCGCTAGGCATTCCCTCGGAAGCCCAGATCGAGGGAGCGATCGTGAACCCGGGACTGGTCCCGATCCTCGCGTATCCGACAACCTCCGGGCTCCGCGACCTCAACGTTGACATACGCGGCGACGGGACGTGGGATATGTCCTTTCCCAATCCGACTGCCCTCGAAGCCGGCAGATACGACCTCTGGCTGCAGCAAACCTGCCTCCAGCAGCCCGATGATGACGAGAACGCGCTGCGCTCTTGCGCAATGGTTTCTGTCGACGTTCGTGGCGAGACCATCGTGGACATGCCCGAGTTCGGAGAGTGCCCGTGAACGCGACTATTGAGACATTCGGCTTGGCCAAGCGCTACCGCAAGGTGGAGGCCCTCAAGAACCTCGACATGACGGTGCCCGCAAATACGGTGTGCGGGTTCCTCGGCCCCAACGGCGCCGGCAAAACGACCACGATGCGAATCCTCATGGGCTTGTCACGGCCTACTACAGGGACCGCCAAGATCCTGGGCTCGCCGATCGACAGCGACGGGCTCTCGATCCGCTCTCGGGTGGGCTACCTGTCGCAGGATCCCTCCTTCTACCCGCGCTTTCGAGTCCACAGCGTTCTCCGCTTTGCTGCCCGTCGCTACCTTTCGGGTTCCCGCGCTGCAATTGATGTCCGGGTAGAGGAGACGCTCGAGCAGATTGGTCTGGCCGATCGTGCCGGACGACGGGTCAAAGCTCTGTCGGGTGGTGAGCGGCAGCGACTCGGGATCGGTCAGGCAGTCATCGGGCGACCGGAGCTCCTGATCCTCGACGAGCCATCGGTGGGCCTCGACCCCGAGGGACGCTTCCAGGTATTGAGCCTCATCGAAAGCTTGCGCGACCAGGCGACCATCTTCTACTCGAGCCACATCCTCGACGATGTGCAGCGGATTGCCGACCATGTTGTGATCCTCGACCGTGGCGAAATCATCGCTCAGGGCCCTATGGAGCAGTTTCTTGGCTCGGGTGCCCGTTATCGAGTTGTGATCGAGGGCACCGGCGGCTCGGCGCCGCAGGCGCTGCAAGGGCTGCCCTGGGTCACCGGAGTGGAGGGTGTCGGCGACGGTACCTGGGAAGTATCGGTATCCAATCAGGAGACTGCCGAGCGGGAGCTGATGCCCGTGCTGGCGCGGGACCATGGCGCCGCTATCAGGGAATTGCGCCCCCTGGTGCGAAGCCTCGAAGACATCTACGTGGGGGCCGTGGGAGCCGGCGAGGTGGGCGATGACCGCTGAACGTGTTCCCCTTCCGCGCATCGAAGCCATCCATCCTTTCCGTGGGTACATCGGAATGCTCGGTGTAGAGATGCGGGTGTGGTTTCCGTGGCGAGTTGCGATACTCGTCCTCGCGGGGCTGGGGATTTTCGCCACTATCTACATCCCCTGGCAGATCGCCGGCGTGAACCAGCTGGGACCGCTGTTCCTATGGTCGATGGCACTGTGGTTGGTCGTTGTGTTGATTTCTACGATCTCGCTGTCGGAAGGAACTGTGCTCGGCGACATCGACCGAGGCACCATCTCCTGGCTGGTGGCGATGCCGATCGGTCGACCCGCCATCATCGCGGCCAAAGCGGCGGCCGCCGCTTTCGGTGTCGGCGCCGCGGTCTTCATCACAGGCGGGTTGCTCTACCCCCTCTACAACATGGCAGCTAAACGTGGCATCACAGAATTCACAGTCGATGAACTCAGCGAGGTGACGGAATCGCCAATCGGCCGTTGGGGAACGTACATCTCGTTGCCCGATGTCGGCACCTACCTGTCAATGCTTTTTGCCATTGCATTGCTGGCGGCCTTCTTGGTGGCGGTGATGATCCTGCTGGGATCGTCCATCCGGTCGCGCACCGCGGTCTTCGGCCTTGGTCTGGCGGCGCCCGCTTTCCTGATCGCCGGCTGGGTCGCTGCCCGCGACGCCCTCGTCGCGTCACCGGTCGGCCTGGTAACTGCGGTCGCGGAAGGTGTCCAGGACCGCCCGGTAGAGGTTCTCGTTCCAGCTACCGCAACTGTGGCCCTGAGCATCGCTCTTGTGGCACTCGCCATCTGGCGCTTCGGACGGAGGGAGCTGTCGTGACTGACTACGCCATCGAAGCACGGAGCCTCTCGAAGCGGTATCGCAACGTACATGCCCTCGACGGCCTCAGCCTCGACGTTGCCGCAGGTTCGATATGTGGCTTCCTCGGGCCCAACGGTGCCGGCAAGTCGACGACCATGAAGATCCTGATGGGTCTGATCCGCCCCACCAGCGGCCACGCCTTCGTCCTCGGGCACGAAGTGGGCAAGGCAGGCCTGGTCGCCCGCGCCCGCATCGGCTATTTGCCGCAGGACCCAGTGTTCCCGGCGTATCTGACTGTTCGCGGCCTGGTGACATACGCAGCCCGGCTCTACCCGGGACACCCCGCAGGGCAGGCATTGCGACGCCGAGTCGACAACATGCTCGAGCAGGTCGGACTTGCGGATAAGGCGCGGCGGCGTTTGGCTGGGCTATCGGGCGGCGAACGGCAACGAGTCGGTGTGGCCCAGGCATTGATAGCCGATCCAGATCTCGTAATCCTCGACGAGCCGTCGGCGGGGCTCGATCCTGTGGGGCGACGAGCGATGATCGATCTCATTGCCGGAATTGGCGGAGATGCAACAGTCTTTTACTCGACGCACATCCTTGATGACGTTGAGCGGGTCTCCGACTCGGTTGTGATGCTCAACCATGGCAAGGTGGTCGCCCAGGGCCCGCTGGCTTCGGTCCTCGAAGTTACCGGCCAAGACTATGTGATCGGACTGCGCGGCGACACGACCGAACTCCGCGCACGGCTGACGGCGCAGCCGTGGGTGAGCACCCTGGTGGCTCGTAATCGCGGCAGCGTCGAGCAGTGGCAGGTTCAGGTGAGCGATGCCGGAATAGCGGCCCGCCAGCTTGTCCCGATGCTCGCCGACGGCGACCACTCCGTGCTGCAGTTCCATCTCACCGACCGCCGCCTCGAAGATGCCTACCTCCAGTTGATTGGAGGCACTGATGAAGGCTGAGACGATCGTGCTGCGCACGAGTGCAACGGGCACCTGGGGTGTCCTGCGCGGCGAGCTGCAACGCTGGATGGGCCGACGCGGCTTGTTCCACCTGGTGCTTTGGCTGACGGTTGTGGAGTGGCTCCTGTACACAGCTGTTGCGACGGAAAACCAGCCCTTCGGCTCATTGGGCTTCGAGAATCTGATCAACATGCTCGTCATATTCCCGGTCATGGCGGGCATGGTTCTGACCGCAGCCGCGGTGTGCGGCGATTACCACGACGGCACAACCGGCTGGGTACTCGGCAAACCTGTCCCTCGCGGTGGCTACGTGGCGGCGTCGGTCGCGGGACTGTGGTTTGGGCTGGCAGCTACGGCAATCGTTGTGCCGGGATTGGTTGCTTACTGGTGGCTGCCCAGGGTCGAGCCGTATCGCTTTGTCACTCCCGCAGCACCAGCACTGGGACGTTTCCTTGTTGCGCTCGGATTGCTCAGCATCATCCTCGCCTTCTTTATGGGGGCCACTGCGTTGCTGTCGATCGTGATACGCCGCCGCGGCGCCGTCGTTGCGATCGTCGCCTGGCTGCTGCTGATGCTGCGCACGCCGATACTCCCCTACGCCGATTGGATGGACCACACCCCGTCGCGCCTGATCCGCACCGACACCTCTCTAGGTGGCTGGTCCCATGTAACCGAGTACATCCACGACGTGCCCTTCGATGCAATACCCGCAGTGATCGGGACAATTGCTCTAACAGTGGCTTTCGTCGCCGGGGCGATTCTGGTGTTCCGCCGGCTGGACTTCTGAGGACGCGATTGTCCCGGGGAGGCAATTTGTGGGCCTAACAGGACACAATTCGAACCATGCATCACAAGGCGCCACGGCACCAGCGCTTCCCAACCTGCAGGCCCTTGCTTACAGCGACAAAGCCGACCATCACACGCGAGTGCAATCGACAGCCACCCCTTTCTAAGGTACCGCCAGTAGCTAGCGGAGGGAACCAATGGCGGACTTCTATCTCGACGACTCGATTCCACAGCCATTCTGGGACAACAGCGTGCACCCCCGGCTGACAATCGACCCAGGAGACACGGTCACTATTGATTGTGCAGAGCCCATCGGACAGGTGAAGCCCACCTGGAACAATGACGATTTCGCTAACGCCGACCCAACGCTTGCGCACGCCCTAACTGGATCGATCGCAGTGCGGGGCGCCGAACCTGGCGATGTGCTGCAGGTCGAGATCCTCGACATCCAGCACAAGGGATGGGGCTGGAGTGGCCACATACCTCACTTCGGGTTGCTCGCCGATGAGTTCGAGACGTCATTTATCCGACACTGGGAGCTCGATGGCTCCGAATGCCGATATCCCGTCGGAGACATCGCAATCCCTGCAGCACCCTTTCCGGGTGTCATCGGGGTAGCTCCGGCCGAACCCGGGCGGCTCGACACATTTCCCCCTAGGGACAACGCCGGCAACATCGACACAAAAGACTTAGTCGCCGGCGCGACGGCGTGGCTTCCTGTATTGGTTCCACTGGCGCTGTTTTCGATCGGTGACTGCCACGCCGCTCAGGGCGACGGCGAAGTATGCGGAACCGGGATCGAATCACCGATGACCGTGACCGTCCGCTTCGATGTCATGCGAGATCTCGACGTACAGGAGGTACAAATCCGACGACCGTCACCCCGAAGGGCGCCTGATGGTCCGGTGCACATCATGACGGCACACGGACCCGACCTGTTTGACAATGCCCAGCGAGCCACCCGCTACATGATCGATTGGCTAGTCGCCGAGTTCGGGCTCAATCGCAGCGATGCCTACATCATCTGCAGCATCGCCGGAGACCTTCACATCAGCGAGATCGTTGATGAGCCCAACTGGATCGTGTCGATGCATATGCCTCTCAACCTTCTTGGGGGTTGACGGCAACACACGAACCGCCGCGGACTTGTGAATCGGGAAGATGACATCGCACAGGTCACGAAGACAGCCATGGCATCCTCCTCCAACATTGGCTCCGACAGGGAGCAACGCGGCGAACCGTTGTGTAATCGACAACGACTTGTGGGCCCGGCAGGACTCGAACCTGCGACCTACGGATTATGAGTCCG
>CAXMRC010000198.1:0-3582 GCA_964195945.1 uncultured Gemmatimonadales bacterium | reverse complement strand
CCTGATCCACAGGATCGACCGGTTGGCACGATGGTCATCGGGGTGCACACACCCGACAAGACCATGGCGAGGACCGTTTCTTTGCCGGGTGATCGGGAACGGATTCGTACCTACACGACCACTGGTGCTCTTCATCTGGCCCGGCTGGCGATGTCGGGGGAGTGGTGGCAGGGGAACCCGAAGCGGGGACGCTGGATCTGATGCAGGAGCGCATGTTTCTGGCAGTTGCGCTTGGCGACGAGGCCCGCCATGCGATCGCGGCCCACCTCCAATCGTCGCTCGATGGCGGCAAGCTGCCCGGCAAGCGGGTTCCTCCCGGCAATTGGCACATCACGTTGCGGTTTCTTGGTCCCACTGCGGCGGTGCAGTGTGATGCAGTTCTGGCCCATCTCGACCAACACCTCATGGTCGAGCCATTCCGCATCCGGTTCACCGAACTGGGCGGATTCCCCAGAGAGGCAAAGGCGTCGGTCCTGTGGCTTGGCATAGACGGCGCTCTCGAGTCGTTGTCGGCCCTGGCCGCAGAGTGTGAAACAGCGGCACAGGCCGCGGGATTGGAGCCGGAGGGACGTCCGTTCCATCCTCACCTCACCCTGAGCCGGATTAGACCACCGGTCGACATTCGCCCTCTCGTAGATCAGTTCCCTGCGGCCAAGATCGCCCTGGACGTTGAAGAGGTCACCCTTTATCGCTCGGTGCTCGGCGGCGGCCTGGCGAGATACGAGGTCGTTGAGCGGGTATTGCTGCTGTAGCTACGACAGCTGTGAAATCTATTGAGATGGCTCGTGTGGGTTCCGATTGATAGTCATGACAAGAGGCCACATCCTGTTTATCTTTGCGATGCTTATGGCGCTGCTGATCGTTCCGGGTGGTGCGGTTCTGGCTGAGTGCGAGGATCCATCGCTGGAAGATGCTCTGGCAGGCACGTCTGTCGTCTTTATTGGGGAAGTGACAGACACACAGTTCGATTCCGATGAGACGACGATTCGCGTCCTGTGGATATGGAAGGGCGGCGATCTGGCAGAGGTCGTTGAGGTATCAACACCCGGAGCGGCCACGTTTTCGTTTCGCGTTGGTGCCACCTACATCGTGATTCCCCAAGACACGACGGCCCCGTTCGAACTGGCCCAATGCTCGGGCACCCGGATGTACCGGGCGGATGGTGAGACGATCCCCGCGGAGCTGCAGGATGTCATGGGGTCCGCTACCGGGCGGGCTCCGGGCACCGCGCTCGGCGAACCTGCGGGCGACAGCTCCGGCGCGAAGCGCCTGATCCTTGCTGGGGTCTCGGCAGGTTTGCTCGGCTTTCTCGTGGTCGGTGTATATCGGTTCAGGTCACGATCTGAGTCAAGGCCGACGAGGCCGCATCGCCTGCGTCGTGGCGGCGGTCCACTGGCCTGGAGCGCCCGGTCGGGCGGGCGCCAACTTCATCGCATGAGGCGTGGTTCCGAACCGCGTCGGCGGGATTCCTCGGATTGACCCAGACAGGAGTTTCACGGCGAAGCAGAGACATCCCACGGTGCTGTGTCGCGGCTATCTAGACAGGAGGTAGGTGACCTGGGTGTCGGCGCCGGGTGCCACGCTGTGGATTCTTCGCGGAAGCGCTTGCTCTGGGATGTTGACTGCTGTTGAGGCTTCGATCTTGATGTTGCTGGGTCCGGGTGCGAACGCTTCTCCCTGGGTCCCCTTCGAGGTCACACCCTGTCGCGTTGCAGCCCCAGAAGGCGGTCTGGATATAGATGGGCATGAAGCCGGCGATCGTTGCGGTGTTTGTTCCGGGGCCCGGAGTTGGCTCGAGAAGTAGCGGTACCCAACCGAAGTGGGGAGCGGCAATGATGTCGGCGTCGAAGATTTCGCCGCCTGTCCACACTCCGCCGGAATAGTTAGCGTACAGGCAACCATCGCGTTCGGTGTGGTTGGCGGCGAACAGGTCGTTTGTTGTCACGAGGCTATGGTCGATCCCGGCGGCGATGTTGCGTTCAAGCCTGTCGGTGCCGCCTCCTTGGCATACGGTCGAAGCCCCCAATTCGTCGTTCCCGTACAGCGTGAAGTCAAGGAACCCGAAGTTGCCGTGGTCGGGTCCATCACATGCGCTGACGTTCTTTGGATTGGCCCCAGTCTTGAGGCACACCTCGGTGTCGGTTACCGCCACGCCGGGCATCCCGAAGGACAGAACACCACCGTTGGCGGCGAGGGCGTATTGACTTCGGCGAAGGCAGAAGTGCCGATTGTGTCGAAGCCGATCACCTCGGCAAAGGTCGTATTCCAGGGTACGACCGTTGTTCGAACTCGGATCCGGCTGAGATTGTCAGTGAATGAGATGCAGTCGCTGCCTAGCGTTTCGGTGTATGCAACAGGTTTGTCCGCGTCGGTACATGCCGCCCACTCGGCTCTGGTCATGTCGGGGGTCATGGTGCTTTATGTGACGAGGATGACCTCATCCTCGGCGTCTTGCATTGCCTCTGCTCTGGGGCGGTTTGCGTTAAACATCGCCCAGCAATTACGCCGCTGTCGGCCCCGGATTGGTTCGGCCGTTTCAGCGCCCAGGCCGCAGCTCCATCATTTGCGATAGCAGCGAAACCCATCAACACGACAAGCATCAGCGCGAGCAGTACGAGGGTTGTACCTTCCTCTTGTCTGGCGACCCGACCGGGCGGTGCTGGTTGTTGCTTCATGGACATGTGTAGGTGTCCTCAGGGTATCCCAAAGCGGCATCCGCCCATCATGTGGAGTTGCCGTTGCCGGCCCCTGGTTGTTCGAGGCGGAATTCGACAGTGGATTCGACGGTCTTGCCACCCAGGAGGAAGTCGAAGAACCCCATAACCGTCTGGAGGTCCGCGGTGACGGTGATCTGTGCCAGGGCGCCGACCGACCTTCGCCGGGTACGGCGGGGCTCGAAACCACCGGGGTCAAGCTGACAGCAATGTTCTGCGCCGGAGCCACGACATCCATGCTGTCGCAAGTGAACTGGCCAACGGTTGCGATATCGCCGATGTCCACCGCCGCAACCGGGGTGCCCTCGCGGACGCCGGAGCGGACATCGTTCAGTTGAGCAAACGCCCATGACATCTCGATCAGCCCGAACAACAAGCCATCAGCAACGGCAGCACCATGGCAAACTCCACAAGCGCAGCACCGCGTTCGCGGTCCGGCGACCGGAGTTCGGTTCGGCATGCGCACCAGGCTCGTTCCAGTCCGCCGGGACAAGAATCGCCCGGCCGATCCCGCGCCTGGGCTATGGACACTCATACATATGGAAATCGGCCAAAATCCCAGAAAATAGGGCTTGCAGTCGGTCCTCGCACCTCGACAAGAGCGTCTGGCGTACATGAGCGCTATATATCGTCACTGGCGACGCAAGACCGGGGATTGCGCTGGTCCTCGACATCGAACACTTGTTCGCCTATTGTTTGGTTCTCGATGGCGGTACGATTACACCGCTGTAATTATGTCACAGGTATCAAATAGGTTGGCGATGACAAACCAACCGAAGGGAGCTCCAGTGGAGTCTGATAAGAATCTCGAAATGGCGATGTCGCAGATTGAGCGGCAATTTGGCAAGGGCGCCATCATGAAGCTCAG
>CAXMRC010000197.1:0-2689 GCA_964195945.1 uncultured Gemmatimonadales bacterium | reverse complement strand
CAACTCAAAGCTAATCGTCCCATCACAAGCTCCCTTCGCACCTGGGCGCAGGGCAGAGTCCGGCATCAACGCACCCGAACGGATGCGAGCTGCGAACACTCGGCGGTAGTGCGACCGGCGGCTTCATGGCCACCTCCAGGCGATTGGCTAGACCCTATCAAAGGGTCCTCTTTCTGGGCATACGCAATTGTTCGCGTGAGCGGTGCGTTTGGTGGTCGCCAACCGCGGATGTCAGACATGCTCCCGTCTGCCCGCTAGGGTCCGATTTGGGCTCTGGGCAGCCGATTTCTCGGCTTGCCCCCCTAAGACGACCAGTGCAACCAGCTCCGAGCGTGCGCAACGCAATCAAGCTGTGCTTTGGTTCGTCGTCCGAGATCCCTTGTCAATAGGTACTTGAGTCTCCCTTCTCTTCGACAGAGCGCGCTTCACCATGCCGGCTGCAACCCTCCCGGACTGCATGCACGGCAGCACGCCGCCACCCAGGACGCCGGCTCCCGCCAAGAACAAGTTGGGTGAGAAGGTCGAGCTCGGGAAGCGGAAGAACATCGATTGATCGGGGGTCAGGGCCGGGCCGTAGAGGCCGCCGTCGACCGCGGCGACCCAGGACTCCAATGCAAGCGGCGTGGAGAAGTCCGCGAGCTCGATGTGGTCGACGACGCCCGGCAGCCGTTGATCGAGCTCGGCGAGCAACTCCTCTTGCAGCCGGTCCTTGAGCTGGTGGAAGTCGTCGCCGCGCTTCTCGGGCGCCAGGTCGGCCCAGGCTCCAAACAAGGAATGAGGCGCGAGGGTGTTCACCTCGAGCGATGTGCATCCCCTGGGTGCCATCTGGCCCGTTGGGTCCTTGAGGGAGTTGGGCGAGATGAAGAACGAAGGCGTTTCGGGAAGGCGGCCATGAAAAATGGGTTCCCAGAGCGCATCGATGTCGACGCCGGGGTAGTCCCAGATGTTGAACGCACCGAGGCCGATCTCGCGCAAGTCGCGTTTGACGCCGAGGTTCAACCCCAAGATCGAAACCGAGGACTCGAGACCGCGCACGCGTTCCAGAAGCTTCTTCGGCACTGCGTCTCGGGCGATTAGGCCACCGAACACGTATCGGGGGTCGATTGCCGCGACGACCGCGTCCGCCTCGATTCGCTCGCCGTTGCAAAGCGTGACGGAGCGCACCCGCTCGCCCACGACTTCGATGTGCTCGACCTCGGCCTCGGTACGGAACGTTGCGCCCGCCTGGGTGGCGACGTGCAGGATGGCGTCGCGAAACTTGCCGCTTCCACCTCGCGGGAAGTGAGCCCCTTCCAAGTAGTGGTGAAGCACCATCAAACCGACGAATGCCGATGCTCGCGAGGGCGGAAGCCCGTAGTCGCCGCATGCCCCTGCGAAGACCGCCTTGAGCTGGGGGTTGGTGACCGCATGATCGAGAAACTCGCCGTAGGTCGCTTTGACGTAGCGGAAGAGGGGCGCCGACTTGATGCCGTCCCAAAGATCGGAGAGTTGGAGCTTGCCGGGCGGCTGTACGTGCTCCAGCACGCGGCTAAGGCTGTCGACTTCACGGACCGCCTCGAACACCTTGTCGATCCCCTCCACATCATTGGGGAACTGAGAAGCCAATCGATCGCGATACGCTTCCGCACCGCGGCACATCCGAACCTCGAAGTCCGGGAAGCGGTAGACGTCGAAACCATCAGGATCCATTTCCGCGAGAAGCTCCGCCGAGCTGAGACCGAGTGCCTCGAGCATGCGATCCATTGCTAGACCTGGACCGCATTGGCCGAGGTAATGCACACCTGGGTCAAACGTGTAGCCTTCGTTTAAATAGGAGTTGAGAAACCCTCCTATGTGCATCGATCGCTCGAGCGCGATGACTTCGAACCCCTCTTTCGCGAGAAACGCGCTTGCGGTGAGCCCGCCTGCGCCCGTTCCAATGACGACGACCCTATGCTTGCCCATCACAACCTCCCAGTCTGGCGCAGAACGCCCCTAGGTGAGGTTCTGCAGCTGCATCAGGCGTGCCAGACAGAAGCCTGGTTTTCCGTGCGATTCGGGTACAGTGACGCGAAGGTTTTGCGTTTGGGACGGGGCGGCGCAGCGGGTGCGGGTTCCGTCCGGTCACGCAGGGTCAACGGCTGCACCTCAAACGCCCCGACGCCGCACGAGCAAGACGGCGACCCACGGAGTGAACCGAAAGCCGCCGTTGTTGGTCACGGGCCACATAAGCGCAAGCGACTCGAAAAGCTCACACGGCAGATGCTTCGAGAGAGCGCGTGAGTGCCCTTCAGTTCCATCGTTCTCCCTTCTCTCCGCCCGCACAGGTCCGGTCGGTTTATTACTTTCCCGATCGGGCCTGCGCGGCGGAATAATTACGTATGGACGCCCGGGGCTTCCGTGCCTACGTAAGATGTAGGTCGAATTCAGATTTGGCGGAGACGGAACGCCGAAGAAAATCGTGAAGCGGTCGTTCGCCGATGAAGAGGGGAGGCGGATATGGATGCCAAACACAACATGATGATGGGCATCTCGATCATTGCGGTGGTGGGCGCGATGTCTCTGAACATCACACCGAAGGGATCGCTTGGGTGCGGGGGGACTGAATTCGCAAGTGGCTCTGGTGAATGTCCGGTCGTGGAGTTCCAGATGACGATGAACTCGGAGGATTGGGATCCGATTGCCAGGAAGATGTGCTTCCGAACCCTCA
>CAXMRC010000196.1:0-9068 GCA_964195945.1 uncultured Gemmatimonadales bacterium | reverse complement strand
AGGTCGTCAAGGTTCAGGGCGAGTTCGTCTGGCATGTCCATGAGGACACCGATGAGTGCTTCCTCGTCCGCTCGGGGACGATGACGATCCAGATGAAGGGACGGCCTGATGCCGTGTTGGGGCCCGATGACTTCTTCGTTGCGCCTCGGGGTGTCGAGCATCGTCCGGCTGCCGATGCTGAGTGCGAAGTGCTCTTGTTGGAGCCTGCCGGATTGGTGAACACCGGCGACGCCTCCCCAACCACACAGACAGCAGAAGAGCGACATATGGGCGGCCTCGAAGCGGCCCAGCTAGGGCCACTCGCAGACCGGTAGGCCACTTCTCATCGGTCGGTTGGAACTCCCGGTAGGTCACCTTGATCGCCTGCGATCGAAGCCCTGGTCAGCGCCAGCGGCCGTTGGATCGCTAGTCGACGCTGCCTGAGCAGGAGGCGATCACATAGCTCCCGGAGGAAGTAGCTGTCTCTAGGACGGCGGATCCAACGCTGATCTCGCAGGTCACGGTGCCGGTGTCGCCCTGATTCTGCGCTGACAGATAGACGAAATCGCCACAGCCCATCGCACCGACATCCAGATCCCATGGCAGCGATACATCGCTCAACTGTTCGGTGTTGCCCGTCCGGTTCTGCATCGTGATATCCACGGATCGGGCCGTCCCGTCAACGGAGTATCTGACCGTGCGATTACAAGAGAGGGATCCGCCCGATGATGGTCCCGTGTCTCCGGAGAGATCCGCAAAAAGGAACATGATGATGAAGGCCGCCAGAAGTGCGACGGCCATGACGACTGGTGTGCGTTTCCAGATCGGCGGCTCGGGCATTAGTTCCGACGATACGACGGTGCCGTTGTCGTCAACCGTGACCAGCAAGTACCGGTTCCTTGCTGGGAGTGGAACCTTGCAGAAGGGGCAGTTGGCCCCGTAGAGGCGGTCCGTCTTGTTGATCGCCCGATTCCCGATTGGGCAGAAGTTCTGTCCGTGGGTGATGGTCTTGGTTGCCACTTGGTCCACCCCCTGTTGGTTCTACCAGCCAGGCTACTTGCCGTGCAACTCCCGCAGCCAACGGTCGGTCAACTCGGAGCTGGCGCACTTGGGCGCCGTCCGGTGACATGGCATCTTCTGGATCCCTGTTCTGTCGGGCCAGACACCAGGCTCCCAATCTGTCGCCAATCCCGCCGCCAAACATGACGGTTTTCGCACGGAAATCGAAAGTCGGCACGAACACAGAAAGCCACACAAAGCCCCAGGACGCAGTGACAGCAAGGGTTCCGGCAGCACAGACGAATACAGACGAACACAGCCGGAAACGAACCCACAGAAGTGCCGTTATGGGTGGGTCACCATGTGATTTCTGAGCAGCCGTGGTGGGTGTCGGGTTCGATCTGGAGCGTGGCATGGCTGATCCCGTATCGGCCTTCGAGGATGGTGCGGGCAGCGTCGAGCACAGGATGCGGGTCTACGTCGTCTGTGGTCATGATGTGGACGGTGGCTACGTCCATCTCGGAGGTGAGCGTCCATACGTGGAGGTCGTGAACGTCAACGACTCCCTCGATTCCGGCCAGGTCGCTGCGAAGGCTTTCGAGGTCGAGGTTGATCGGGGCTGCCTGGAGGAGGATGCGGAGGGCCTGATGTCCGAGTCTCCATGCTCGTGGCAGGATGAAAAGGCCTATGAGTCCGGCGAACAGTGCATCGGCATAGGGCCATCCGGTCACGATGACGATCACCGCTGCAACGATCACTCCGACCGAACCGGCGAGGTCTGCGACAACTTCGTAGTAGGCGCCCTTGACGTTCAGCGATTCTTCGGCCCCCGAACGCAGTAGTCGCCAGGCTGCGATGTTGACGACGAGGCCAACAACGGCGACTATCAGCATCGGTCCCGCCAGCACCTCGGGCGGGTCCTGGAGTCGCTTGACGGCTTCGATGATCACGTAGGCGGCAACTCCGAGAAGGAGTGCGGCGTTTGCGAGGGCGGCGAGTATTTCGAGCCGGTACAGGCCGTAGGTGCGCCCAGCGGTCGTGGCGGCGCGGTTGGCCGCGACGATGGCGGCGAGCGCCATGCCAAGCCCGAGTGCGTCGGTCGCCATGTGCCCAGCATCCGACAACAAGGCCAGCGAACCGGTGAGGACACCCGCAACGATCTCGACGCCCATGTAGATGACCACGAGGGCGAATGCGATTGCGAGCGGTTTGAGATGGCGTTGCCCTGCACGAGGTTTGTGCGTGTGCGTGGTGCTCATCGATGGCCGTCGTGTTCGTGGAGGTAGTGCTCGACAGCGGTGTCCAACAGCAGTCGCACGTGTGAGTCGGCGATCCGGTAGAACACCTCCCTGCCTTGCTTCCGTGTTCGCACCAGTCCCGACATTCTCAATTGGCGAAGCTGGTGGCTCGTGGCGGACTCGCTCACCTCAACGAGGCTGGCGAGATTGCTCACGCAAAGCTCCCCGCCCTCCAATAGGGCGTACACGATACGCAGACGGCTTGGGTCCGAGAGCAGCTTGAACCGATCAGCCAACACCTGAGCGTCGTCGATGCTCAACACCTCCTCAGACGGAGGACGGTGCCGGTGGTCGGATTGTTCGGATGGGATTGCCATGTCCGACATTGTATCAACACATGAGCATGTATTCATATGATATTGATGCCAGCGATTGGTAGGAAGCCGCTCGCCCTCGACCCGTACCAAGCACCGCCCATAGCCGGCTGGGAGGGGACGATGTGGGTGGGGTGGCACGCTCCGGTCGGGCCGTGCTGGCCACCGATATGTGCCGATATGGGCGGGGGGAGGTCGGGTTCGATAGGCTTGCCACATGGCTCCGTACTTCGTCAGGTTGACTGTGCTGGTTTGCTCGGTCAGCGTTCTCCTGGCGGGATGCGCCGGTGACAAGGCAGAACCGCCGATCACGATGGAATTGGACTGTCGGGCCGTGATCGATCTCCTCGACACGCCGCCGGACTCGTATGTGCCCGTACTCGATGCTGTCGCATTGCCCGGCCCCGAGACACCTCACAACATTGGCCGGATCGACATCGAGTCAGGTCTCCGCTTCGCAAAGACCGGCCTGCTTGTTCGGGCGGGTGTGGCATCGACGATAACCGTCACAGACTCCGATCGCCGTATCGGATGGGGTAGCACCGAAATCGCCCGACGGATCGAGATCCCGGCGTGTGTCGGTGCAGCCGAGTGGCTCGTCTATGCGGGAGGGTTCTGGGTTCCCGATCCGGCGTGCATGACCCTGACCGTAGAAACCGAAGACGGCAGCGACAAGATCAGTTTCCCGATCGACACTCCCTGCCCATAGCCCCACCGACCCCACACGCCCGGGCCGCCCATATGGGCGGCTGGCGGGGTGGGTTGCTGCCCGGTCTCCGCCTCGGTGGGCTGTTGGAGGGGTCAGATGTAGTTACGGATCGGCAGCAGACCGTAGAACGCGTCGGCGAGGCGTTGGCCGGTGCCTCTGGCAGGTGGTCGATGCAGTGTCTCGATGTCGTTTCGCCACCGGAGGCGATCATCGGGCCCGATCTCAACCTGCCAGGCGTTGTCTGGTGTCATGAGCCGAACGATCGCATCGGCAGTTACCTCAGCCAAGTCGGCGTTGTGGATGAGGACCCCCATCTCGGTGTTGACGAACTTGGACCGCGGATCGAGGTTTACCGAGCCGAGGAAGACCCTCTCACGGTCGATGGCGTAGAGCTTGGCGTGTAGACCTAGATAGCGGGCCACGTGTGGTGGCGTATCCCACTCAGGTTTGGTGGCGGCGTCGGTACGGAGTTCACGAAGCTCCACTCCGGCCTTGACTACAGCCAGCCTCTGTTTGTTCAATCCGCTGTTGGAGATCGTGCCTTGATTGGAGGCCAGCGAGTTGGTCAGAATGCGCACGCGTACGCCTCGATCGACGATCCGCTGGTACCACTCCACATCCTTCTCGGAGGGAACGAAGAACGGCGTTGCCACAACCAGGTCCCGCTCTGCACCGTCAACCGTCCTCCTCAAGGCTTCGATGACCTGTGAGGGTTGGGTGTTTTGGGAGACCTCCGGCGCATCGGACACCACGCTGAATGCCCCCTCGTCGAGCGGAATGCTGATCGAGCGCATACGGCTATCCCATACGCCCACTTCGGCCAACACCGTCGCCAGTATCGGGGTCCCCTCCTCCACCTCCCCGGCGACAAGCGCCCTTGTTGCTACCAGGTCGGCCGCAGAGACGGATTCGTCGAGTGCCGCACCAGAAACGGTGGACGGACTCTCCCAATAGGCCTCAAAGACGCTGGATAGGTCGGGCACGTCGGCGCCGGAGAGCAGAAGGTCGTAGTCGACGAGGTTGAAGTCCTCGTCGAGTCCGAAGTGCTCCGCGGCGATATTTCGGCCCCCAAAGATGGCGCGCTCGTTGTCTGCGACCAGCAGTTTGTTGTGCATGCGCTCATCGAGTCTTGCGAAACGTCTGATGAACTCGACACCCTGTGCGACCGCGCTCGAACGCTTGCTGAAGGGGTTGAAGACGCGGACCTCCATATTCGGGTGGAGACACAAGCTTGCGATCGAACGCGTCCGGCTCCGCAGCTTCAGATCATCGACAACGAGCCGGACGGAGACGCCGCGATCGGCCGCAGCGATCAGACGGCTGAGGAGCAGATACCCGACCGCGTCCGAGTCCCACAAGTAGTACTGAAGGTCAATCGTTTCCTCGGCTCCATCAACCAGGGCCAACCGAGCCACCAGCCCATCAGACGGACGACGAAGCGGCACAACATGAGAGCAAGTCACCGCACCATCCTACGGAACGTGGTAGCGCACAGCCGCCAAGATGAGCGGTCGCTACGACTCGTCGGTGCCCATATGTGCCGATATGGGCGGCTATTCGGGACGTTGGCACTACGCTCCGCCGACGCTACGAGGAGACGAATCTTGGGACGTTGGTTGGCGCACCTTGCAGTGTTCATTCTTGTTCTTGCGGGCATGAAGTATTTCTTCGGGTGGAACATCTCGATTATCGGGAGCGTCGTTTTCACGCTCATCTTCGGCGTGATCTTCGCCGTCATGGATCGTCGCTAGCGACAGTGGACCGGTGGAGGTCAAGGCCACAGGTACCGCTGGGCGACTTGCGGATCACCAGGCGACATATCGATCCCGCTCGATATCCAGAATCGGCGCGGCTTGCGAAGCCTCGCCTGAACCGGCCGCCCATAGGTGCCGTTGTGGGCGGGTGTTGAGGTTGCATGCGGTAGCTAGGGTTGTCGAATATGACCGACTCGCGTATCTCTGCCGCTCAACTCGCTGACCTCCTGCAGCGGACCGGTGACGCACACCATGTCGCGTACGAGGCGACAGACGGCACCGACCCTGAATGGGTGAGTTGGTACTCGGGGCATCTCCAAACACTCCTAGGTGACGGTCTCGGACGCTCGATCACGCGAAGCGAACTCGTCTACCTCCTCTGCAAAGCGCAGAAGGACCAGGACGCCACCGGATCAGAAGAGTCCTGGACCGACTACTACGCGAAGCTCATCCTCGCCGAGACCCATCCCTGAGCCTTCTACCACCCACACATGCCGATGTGCGTGCGGGTGCTGCGCAGCGCAGAATATCGCTCCGCCGATGAATCGAGAAGACCGCTCAGCACGCTTGCAGGGTGCACCGACTTGCTCGCTCGGCCTCGCAGGCTCCACCATCTGTCGGTCGCTATTGGTGGGACATTGCTCTTCGTGTTTCGGCTTCGGCGTCCTTGATTGCGTCACCGGAGAGGTCGAATACGACCTGTTTGATACTGCCGGTGAACAGGAACGTCGGCATGTAGTTGGCGTGATCGACGCTGTCGCCGTAGTCACGCCCGATGCTGAGGCCCTCGATACTGAAGAGCAGCGGCACCGTCACGTCCATGTCCACCGAACCCACCATTTCGCCGTTGACGTAGAGCCGCCCGGTGCCAGGTGCCCCGTTGCCTATCCGGATATCAGGCTTGCCCGTGACCTCGAACTCATACAAGATCGTCAAGTCCCCTTCCGGCAGTTCCTCGGTTCCGTCGATCCGGAAGGTCTTGCGAGCTAGGTAGTTGTAGGCGAAGTGCAGCTTGTCGTCCTTCACGAACAGTGTGTAGCCACCCGTATGTGCACCAGACGCGTAGATCACGCCAGTCGCTCCACCCTTCGGGATAGTGACTTCCGCAGTGATCGAGTGCGATCGGTTGAAGACCAGCGGTTGTACCAGCGCCGAGATCGGGCTGCCGGGGAAGAAGGTGAAGCTGGTCGTCGCTACACGCGGCATGGGCCTGGGATAGTTGATTCTCTGTCCCAAGGTCCCCTGTAGCGGCAGCACGTTGTACTTCTCAGCCTCTTGCCACCAAAGATCGATCATCTCTTTGAGCCGCTCCGGGTGCTCCGCTGCAACATCCTTGCTCTCCGCAGGGTCGTCCTTGAGATTGAACAGCTGCCACGTCTTCTCAAGCTCTTCAAGGTCCGCGGCATGGATCGGATCGCCAACCGTATGGCCATTCTCCGCACCCGTCGCATAATCCGGCCCGGGCCAACCGCACTCGGCGCGCCAGCCGTCCTTGTAGATTGACCGACAACCGAACATCTCGAAGTACTGCACGGTGTGCTCTTGCTTCGCATGATCGTCGTCGATGGTCGATTTGAGGCTCACGCCCTCAATCGGCGACTGCTTGACGCCCTTGATCGACTCCGGCGGTTCGATATCCAGCAGGTCGAGCACTGTCGGCACCATGTCGATTGCATGCCCGTACTGGTGACGCATCTCGCCTTTGGACGTGAGCTTCGCCGGCCACGAGATAATGAACGGATCGGTCGTACCGCCGCGGAATGTCTCCTTCTTCCACCGTCGGAACGGAGTGTTGCCAGCATGAGCCCAACCCCACGCGTAGTGGTTGTATGAGTTCGGGCTCCCGAGCTCGTCGATGTGCTTGACGTTGTTCTCGAGATCCTCAGGTTTGAAGTTGAAGAAGTCGTACTCGTTGAGACTCCCGACCTCGCCTCCCTCGGGGCTCGCACCGTTGTCCGATATGAACATGATCAGCGTGTCGTCCAATTCGTTGATCTGCTCGAGGAAGTCGAGGATGCGTCCGAACTGCGCGTCGGTGTATGCCTCGAAGCCTGCGTAGACCTCCATCATCCTCGTGTACAGCTTCTTCTCATCGGCTGAAAGCGAGTCCCACTCCGGAACATCTGGATCGCGAGGTGAGAGCGCGGCGTCCGCCTCGAACATGCCGAGCTTCTTCTGATTGGCGAAGACAACATCGCGGTACTTGTCCCAACCCATGTCGAACTTGCCTTTGTACTTGTCTGCCTCTGATTGGAAGATGTGACGCGGCGCGTGGCCGGCACCTGGGCAGAAGTACATGAAGAACGGCTTGTCCGGTGCAATCATGTGCGCGTCACCGATGAACTCGATCGCCTTGTCTGCGAGATCCTTCGAAAGGTGATACCCATCCTCGGGAGAAGCCGGCGGATCGACCGAGTGATTGTCGTAGGTGAGATCCGGGTACCACTGATCAGTTTCGCCTGGCAGGAACCCGTAGAACCGCTCAAATCCTCTGCCCGAAGGCCATGTATCGAACGGACCCGCCATGGTCTCCTCGGTCGAAACACCGAGATGCCACTTGCCGATTGCGTACGTGTTGTAGCCGCGGTCCTTCAGGATCTCGGACAGGAAACCGTGCTCAGGGACTACGCGCCCATCGTAGCCAGGGTATCCAGTTGACCACTCACTGATCGAACCCATGCCATTCGAGTGATGATTGCGACCCGTAATGATGCACGTCCGAGTTGGCGAGCACAGCCCGGTCGTGTGGAAGTTCGTATACATCACACCTGCATCGGCGACACGCTGCAAGTTCGGGGTTTCGATCAAGCCGCCGAAGGGTGATAGCTGACCGTAGCCAGTGTCATCCAGAACGTAGAACAACACGTTCGGCGCGCCCGGCGAAGCTTTCGCGAGCGTCGGCCACGCCTCCGTCGAATCATCGATCGTCTTGCCCATCTTGCCTGGGAACGGAGGCACCAGCCGGATACTCAACGAACTCGCCTTCAGCCATGCCATCCACCTCTCTAACGTCGAACCCTCTCCGTCACCATACCCCGTCAATTCACCCCGGCCCGAGACACTGCCTCACAGCCCTTGGACGTTGCGCCGTTAGGTGGCGGGAGAGGGCGTCCACCGGCCAACGCGAGAGAGCTTTCACACCCCACGAGTGACCGCCCATATCCAATATGCTCAGTAGTTCGGCCCAATCTGGGTGCGTCGCTCCTCGCGGCGAAACATCTTTTGGACTCGAACACTCGAACAAACACGGTTTTGGGGATCGGGAATGTCGCGTGCACCGGCCAGGCGTAGATTCGAGTCGATGTTCTTCGTCTTCGCACGTAACCGGGGGGGCAGTGGCCTTCTGGGCCACAACTGGGCCACAGAACGGCGTGTCTCGCCCAGTATCACCGTGTACCACAATGCACACAGTCGGATAGGGCGGAATAGCGGAAGCCCTTGATATGACTGCGTTTCACAGCCGCATCAAGGGCTTCCCACTCGTGGGCGCTGGCGGGATTGAACCGCCGACCTCTGCCGTGTCGAGGCAGTTTCTGGCAATCCAGCAACGACGCCAGGACTGTTGCGCAGTACGGGTTTCCCTTGCGGCACAACGGTTCCAGCCCGGCAACCAACATCGCCTGAGACAGTGCGGGATAGTGGCTGTTTGTGATGTCATGTGGTCAGTTTGTGGTCAGGTACCTGCGCCCCTCACCGTGACCGTCGACTGGTATCCACTCCCCCAAGATGGTCGGCACTTGCCCCAGGCTTGTCCCAGGAACCGGCTGACCGAACCCCGCCCGGCAGCAACGGCGACGCTACCCGGCGGGTGGTGTGGCCCAGCGACGAGGCTCAGGATTGCCGAGTCCCCCGACCCGGCAGTGGCCCCATGGCGGCCTCATCCGCGAGGATTTCTGGGTCAGATCCGTCCCGAGGCAGCCGCCCATATTGCCGGATATGGGCGGTCTGGTACCGGAGCGTCTACTCGTCTGTGTACCAGACAGCTACCGCAAGATGCGACCAGTTCAGGTTTGGG
>CAXMRC010000195.1:0-7799 GCA_964195945.1 uncultured Gemmatimonadales bacterium | reverse complement strand
CGACGATCTCGAGGGAGCTGCGTCGCAATGCAGCGACGCGGGGTGGGAATCTGGAGTATCGGGCTACGCCAGGTCACGGACCCAGGGGCGAGGAAAGAAGTTCGTCACCCCCGGAGGTCATGGTCTCAGAACGCCCGGCTGAGGCAGAAGACCGAGCGATGACGGACACTGGGAAGGCGACCTCATCCTCGGACTCCAATCCTCGGCGATCGGGACCCTGGTCGAACGCAGCACCCGGTTCACGATGCTGCTGTGGCTACCGCGCATGAACGGCCACGGGGACGAACCGAGGGTCAAGAACGGGCCGGCATTGGCCGGTCATGGCGCCCAAGCCGTCCGCGACGCCATCGCGACGTCGATCGTTACCCTGCCCGAACATCTCCGTCGATCATTGACCTGGGACCAAGGCGCCGAGATGGCCCAGCACGCCCAACTCCGTATCGATACCGGACTTCCCGTCTACTTCTGCGACCCGCAGAGCCCCTGGCAACGCGGCACCAACGAGAACACCAACGGACTGCTCCGCCAATACTTCCCCAGAGGCACCGACCTCGCCAGACACAGCCTCGGTGATCTCGACGCCGTCGCCCTCGCTCTCAACACGCGACCCCGCAAAACGCTCGGCTGGAAAACACCCGCCGAAGCCCTCGACGAGCTTCTACGCTCCAATCAACAAGGCGGTGTTGCGATGACCCCTTGAACCTAAGCAATACATGTCAAGAGAGTTCGCCCAGGCGATCAGCGGACGCGAGATGGTCCGGTCGGTGGGCCGGACCGGGGTGTGTTGGGACAACTCGGTCGCCGAATCGTTCTTCAGCTCCCTCAAACGTGAGCTCGTCAGCCGCTACCGGTTCGAAGCCCGATCCGGCGCACGGAAAGCGATCTTCGCCTGGATCAACCGATACAACACCCGCCGACTCCACTCCACCCTCAGATACCTACCACCTATCGAATGGGAAAACACCTACCATCAACAATCCACCGACCAGGCCGCGTAAACCCCGTGACCGGCAAACAGGGGGAACCTCAGTTCCCCTCCACCCCCTCCGCTGGTTAGACGACCACACTACGCAACCAACGAACCATGGTGTTGTTGTCGGTCGGCGGTAGCGCGCCGGCTCGAGTTCGAGTCCCGTTAGGCCCCGGCTGATACCCCCTGCGAGTAGGGGTGTCTTCAATGGAAGGAGGAGTCTCAGGACTCTGAACACCCGAGGCGTCTCCCCGTTGTCTCGCGCCATCGCCCAGCACCGCCAAACCTCCGCATGATCAGATCGACGGTCCGGTGAACCTAGTCATGCATCATCCAGGGTGAGCGAATACACCCGCTCCTCGAGCTTCCCGATCATCCGATAGATGGTCCAGAGGTTGTTCGCCTCCATGACACGGAAGGGCGCCACTCCCACCGCGGCGACAATGTCGTCCTTGGCGCGCCGCATACGCGCTGCGCACAGAAGTCGCTTCTCGCCGTCCTCGCCTTCGAGCAACGACTCCAGCCACTCGGAGCCGATACGATCGATCGCCTGGATTGTGAATCCAGCTCGACGGACCGAGTCCTCGAAAATGTCGATAGAGAGCCGGTCGGGCACCGTTGCGAGGTCCGCGCAGATCCGCGCCTTCTCCATCGGCTCGAGCAGTGGCGTCTCGAAGACCTGATGGATAAGCATTGATCCCGCAGGGGTCAAGACCCTAAGACACTCGATTAGTGCTCCGTCGAGGTCCTCGACATGGGTGAGCATGTCCCGCGAGAACACGAGATCGATGGTGTCATTATCGATGGGGATCTGGTTGATCGTTCCCTGGTGCACATCGACGAGATAGCCATAGTCGTGGCTCGCGACGGCTTCCATGCCGTCGTCGATGTTCAGTTGTACCGGATCGACGACGATAACGCGGCACCCGAACCGCTCGGCGATGGAGAGGCCATCGGTTGCGTCCCTGCCGCCCACATCTAAGACGACGTTCCCTGTGCCGAGCCCGAGGGTGGAGAGGGTGTCAAAAATGGTGGTCCTCGGTCGAGGGTCGAGGCTCCGTTCAGTCAAAGCCATGGCCTCGTCCCATTCCACCTCCCAGTTCCCGTACATTTGCTCGACTGTCAGCGGCGCGGTCCACTCATCTGCCATACCCATTCACCTACCCCGTCATCTTCGATCCAAGGAATCAGACTACGTCGCGACCCCATACGTTCCCAACCGCCAGTCACCTAGATCGCCCAATATCGCGCGATAGCACCCATTCCGCCGATTGTCCGAGATCGGCGCAGATGCATTCGGTCACGTCTGCAGACCTTCAGCACCCCTGTTCGAACCTTCCCGCGATCAGATTCGTGGTTGAGGTGGCTGTGTGACAGGCTGACCACTGGGGATTGCCGGTTATGGGTGGGCCCGTTTGACTGTGTCTGAGCGTGTCGGCCGATTTCGAAGGACGGCTACGATGTGAGTCATGGAATCGCTCGTCACCATCAAGTGGCTCGCCGACCACCTCAGCGACCCCGACCTCCTCGTCTTTGACTGTTCTCGATTCATGGACATGACCATCGGCCAAGAGAAGTCCGGGCGTCCCGCCTACGACCGCGAGCACATCGTTGGTGCCTCATTCCTCGAGCTCCAAGACGACCTTTCCGATCCGGAGGCCGAACTCAGCTACACGCCCCTCCCGGCCGGAGCACTCGCAGCTGCGTTCGGTCGGCTCGGGATCGGCGACGAGACCCACGTAGTGCTCTACGACAACTCCGGGTCGATGTGGGCCGCCTGGGCCTGGTGGCTGCTGCGTTCGGTCGGCTTCGACCGTGCGGCACTGCTGCCCGGTGGGGTCGCCGAATGGCGAGAAGCCGGCCACCCGGTGACTGACCAAACGACCGAGTACCCGCCGGCGACGCTCACCCCCGCCCCCCGCCCGGGAACCCTCGCCGACAAGGACGAGGTGCTCGCTGCCACCGAGGAACCCACCGTGCGGATCATCGACGTCCTCCCCCCGGAAAGCTACCAAGGGCTGTTCGCAATGTACGACCGGCCCGGGCACATCGCCTCGGCGATCAACGAACCCATGGCGGCCATCAGCGGCGACGGCTTCTCGCTGAAGTCGACCGCGGAGATCGAGTCGGGGTTGGGCGGCTCGCCCGACCAGCGGGCCATCACCTACTGCGGGGCCGGCATCGCTGCCTCCGCCTCGGCGTTCGCCATGGTGCACGCCGGCTACACCGACGTCGCTATCTACCCCGGCTCCCTCGAGGAGTGGACCAAGGACCCGGCCCTGCCCATGGTGGCGGGGCCCGACACGACGTGATCGCCCCACACTCCTAGCTGGCCCTCGTCGCGAGTTCATCCGACTTGTGGCCGCTTAGTCACTTTGGTCGCCCATATCGGCAAATCGGGAGCGGTTACGTCTGGAACCTTTCAGCACCCCTGCGCAAACCTTCCCGTGTTGCGGTTCACGATCGTGGTCGCTGCCTAGCTGTCCCATCCGGGATAGTGTGCCCGCTCGGCGGGCGAGTCTGGGAGCGGGTCGCCAGCCTGCAGGCTCTGCAGATATGTCCAGTCGTAACGTTCGGCCTGTGGCCGCGTCCGGCGACGACGCCGATGCATATCTCGTCCTTCGGCTTCGAAGAAGTCGATCGCAGCCCGGGACAAGAGCCGACCATTCGTGAGCTTCGGCCCCTCGTCTGACTCCGGATCGTTAACGCGATGCCATACCGCCAGTCGATGAACCTGATGGAGTTCCTCATCGCTAAGGGCGAGAACCCGTTCGGCTAGAGCTTCCTCGCCATATTCCCAGAGCACCTCAGCCATGACGTCGCGCCGGACAGAGATTCGAAGGTTGTGGGGGATGCTCCGTCCTTTGAAGTCCTTCACCTACTACCTCCGAGAAGACGGTATCACGGCTAGCTCGCGCCGTTCGGACGTCAGTCACGTCCGCACACCTTCAGCGCCTTTGTACAAACCTCACCGCGGTGAGATTCACCATCGAGGTGGCCGCGTAGAGAAGATATTCGCCGCTCGGGATTGCCGGATCTCGCGCCCATTCCGAGGGCCGGCTGCTTGAGGGCCAGTGCGCGTTATGTGTGGTGCACTACCGACCAGGCGAGTGTCGCAGGCCCGGCGAGTCACGGGGTCGGTTCGACGCGGATCTGTTGGCACTGTCCATACTATGCGCGCCTGCCCTTCTGGCTGTTTGTCCACGGCGCAGGTCCCGCCAAGCCTGCTGGCCCGGTCGTTCATCCACCAGGCCGGAGCAGGTCGCCAGACCCGTGGAGTTAGGGACTTTCCGCCCCAAAACGACCCTACCCAAATGGGTTGTGGGTTAGGGACTTTCGACCCTAAGCGACCCACCCGGGGTGTGTAATGTTGCTGCATCGCTACGCAGATGGAGCAACCGTGTTTGACATCGTGCCTGTTCTCGCTGACACGGACGGGTGGGGCCACATGGGCGGATGGGGGTGGGGCGCCATGATGTTCGGCTCGGTCTTCATGGTGGCACTGATCGGGCTGATCTTCTGGGCGATCCGGAGCGCGTCCTGGCCCCGTGATGCCGGGCCTCGCCGAAAGGGGGCCGAGGAGATCCTTGCCGACCGCTACGCAGGCGGGGAGATCGACCGTGAGGAGTACCTCCAGCGCAAGGCTGACCTTGACGAGGGTGGGTAGAAGTGAGGCGTCTTCTCATCTTCGGAGTGCTTGCAGCCGGGATGGTTCTGGCCATGCGAAAGATCGCTGAGAGAGCGGGCCCTGTTATGCGGGAGCGGTGCTCGGAGATGTGCGAGCGGATGTTGGCCAACATGCCGGAGTCGTTTCCCCCCAATCGCATGATGGCCGACCTCGAAGCCCTCAGAGGACAGACCGCTCGCATCCTTGAGGTGCTGGAGGAACGCGAAGATGCGGGCGGTCCGCAGGAATAGAGCGCCACCGATCAGCCCGACCCAGACCGAGTCTCGTATATCTCAAGGAGGTACCAACCATGGCAAAGGTTCTCTTCGTTGGAACTCATGGAACCGATGATCCCACTAGGGCTACTTTCCCCTTTATGGAGGCGAAGGGCGTTATCGAGGCAGGCCATGAGACCGGCATCATCCTGATGATGGAGGCCGCACCGTTAATCAAGGACCACATCGCGGTGCAGATCCAAGGTGTTGGTGTGCCGCCGCTGAAGGAGTTAATGGACTGGCTTGTTGCCCGTGACGTCAGGATTTCTGTTTGCGAGCCTAGTGGCCACGCATTTGGGGTCACGGAGGACGACTTTGCAGGTAAGAACAGCGGCTTCGGCACATCGGTGGATGCTGCCAACGCCTATGTTGGGTACGATCGAGTCGTGACGTTCTAAGCGCCCCAAGCACCGTACCAACCAGCGGGACACGGCTGGCCCGCCCATATCACCCGCTATGCGCCATAACGAGCGCGCAGCACACCCGTCCCCGAACGGCACTTATGTGGGTAATCGTGTCAAGAGATTTCGTGATATGTGGGTAATCGAGGGTCATGGTTTGGCCTTGTGGTTGGTGTCGATGAGCATCTCGAAGAGGTCGACTCGGTGGTGTTGGTCTTGTTCGGCGGCGTGGTCCCGCTGCGCCCGTAGCCGCGGGTCGAAGGCCTGGTCGGTGTCGTAGAAGGCGCAGGTTTCGCAGATCGATTCGAATTGGCAGTCGATCTGGGGCGGCCGGTTGCACCAGCCGTTTCCCAACATGGTGTGGTGGTATTGGTCGCCGAGGCTGGCCATGCCGGCGGAGCCGTTCCCATTGGATCTGAGCCCGTTGGGTTTGGTGTAGAGGGCATCGACCTGGTCGGAGACGGCGTCGTAGGCGTCAGCAACGGTCTGGTCCGCGACCCGGGCGTAAACCAGCGTCATGCGGAGTGTTTTGTGGCCCAACATGGCGGCGATGGCTTCGAGGCTCATCCCACGGTTTATGGCTTGGGTCGCCAACGTGTGTCGTAGTTGGTGGGGGTGGACATGTCCGATCCCCGCCGCTTTGGCTATCCGGTTGAGGATGCGAGTGATTTGGTGCCGGCTCATTGGGCCACCGTTCCAGATAATCAACCGGTCGATGTCATCGTCACGGCTGGCTCGATGCTCGTCGAGGAGTTCGACGAGTTGTGGGTGGAGGGGGACGTAGCGGTCGTTGTGGAGTTTCCCCAGCGGAACCCGTAACCAATGGCGGCCTTTGATCAACGTCACGGCGTCGGCGGTGAGGGCACAAAACTCGCCGACTCTGAGACCGGTGCGGGCCAGCATCTCGATCACCAAACGTCTGGTGGGGTCGGATTCGGCGGCGGCTTGCATCAGTTTGGCTGCGTCAGGGTCGGACAGGAATTTGGGTAGTGGATCGTCTGGGGTGGGGAGATCCCCGTTGAAGATCAACACCCGTCTCGGTGCGTCGGGATAGTCCCATTCCGAGACCCGTTCAAAGAAGGTGCGTAGGGTGCCGAGCGCCATCCGGATTGTTTGTTCTGATAGTGGCGGCAGACCGTTCTTGCCCGGCCTGGTTGGGAGATAACGTTTGAACCCTTCGATATGCCGTCTCTCGACATCGACCAGGCCGTTGATTTCGGGATGATTGTTGGTGAGGAACCCGGCGAAACGGCGCAAGATCCCATCGGCAGAGACAACACTGGCAGGGCGCAACGACAAAGAGAGCTGATCGAGATAACGCTGACTGGTCGCAGCTAATACCGGTGCTGTTTGTGCGATTTGGGGCCAGTCGATCTCACGTGACGCTGGCCGACCCGGTCCCTGATACTCGACAGTGGCAGCGACAGAGAGGGGGATGGGAACTGGTAGGGCGCTCATTTCCCGGCCCGGTCGCCGGCGGCCAGAAACATGTCAGCGTCGATGATGGCTGCGGCTTGGTGATACTCCTCTGCAAGCCATTCGTTGGCTAGGTGAACATAGAGACGGGTCGTTTCGATCGAGCGGTGCCCCGCCAACGCCTGCAACGCCTCCAACTCCATGCCAGCTTCGCGCAGTCGGGTAAAACAGGTATGTCGTAGTTCGTGGCACGTGATCCGCCTCAGTCCGGCGCGTTGCCGGGCGGACACAAAGACCTGTTTGAGGCCCTCATCCGAGAGTGGTCGTCCGCGGCGTTGCCCTTTCAACACCACAAATACCCGATCTGTGGTTGCCTCGGGTCGTTCGATCCGGAGATAGTCACCAACAGTCGAGAACCAACGTCTCGAGATCGGGATCTGGCGTTGATGACCGCCCTTGCCCTCAACAATGAACACCTGCCGCCGGGCGGCATCAAGATCCTCCAAGCGCAGCCCGAGGACCTCGCAGCGACGCAGCCCACCGAGCACCATTGCTTCGAACATTCCCCGATCCCGCAAGGTGCGACACGCCGCCAACAACGAATCGACCTCGGACGGGTCGACGATGCGTGGCAGCGTCCTGGGGGTGCGAATCAACGGGACACCCCGCCCACCACGACGACGAGAACGACGCGTCGACAGGCCCTGTGGCACCGGGTTGCGGGTCACGTCACCCCGCACCAACAAATACGAAAACAATGAAGACAAAGACGACAAGCGGCGTTGGATCGTTCTGGACGACAACCCCGACTCGCCATCAGAGAATCGGACCACTTTCGGGTCGCCAGCTGATCGCTGCGCCGTGATAAACGTCAACACATCCGCCGTCGTCACCTCCACCGGATCCTCCGGGATCAGGGTGAAGAAGACTTTGAGATCGAAGCCAGCCGCCAAAACCGTGTTCGGTCGACACCGAGCCGCCAAGAACTCGAGATAGTCATCAACGACCTTGTGGCCGAGACGAACCCGCACCCGATCACCAGACATCTCAGAGCGAACCAGCAGCGGGGA
>CAXMRC010000194.1:0-12247 GCA_964195945.1 uncultured Gemmatimonadales bacterium | reverse complement strand
AAAATGGCAGATGAACATCGGATCCGCATTCGACTCAAGGCGTATGACCATTCGGTCGTCGACGAGTCGGCGCGCAAGATCGCAGAGACCGTGATTCGCACCCAAGCGAAGATCAAGGGTCCGGTGCCACTGCCGACCCGGATCCACCGCTACTGCGTGATCCGCGGTCCACATGTAGACAAAACGAGCCGGGAGCATTTCGAGATGCGTATCCATCGGCGTCTCATCGATATCTTGGAGCCAACACCCAAGACCGTTGAGTCCCTGATGCGCCTCGACCTCCCTGCCGGTGTAGAAGTGGAGATCAAGAGGTGAAGACGATCCTCGGCGAGAAGCTGGGCATGACTCAGATCTTTGATGACGATGCGCAGGCAATCCCTGTCACAATCATCAAAGCTGGTCCTGTTCGAGTCACTCAGATCAAGCGCGCTGCCTCAGACGGGTATGACGCAATCCAGATTGCGTTTAAGGAAATGGCGAGCAAGCACGTGAACCGTGCCACCGCTGGCCACTTCGCCCGGTCCGACACTCCGCCGGCCAAGCACATCGTTGAGGTGCGTGTAGACGACCCCGACGCATTCCAGCTGGGCCAAGAGATCGGTATCGGCGATGTCCTCGCCGAGGGCGGGAAGGCCGATGTGACCGGAATCTCAAAGGGCAAAGGCTTTGCAGGCGTCATGAAGCGTCACAATTTCGCCGGCCAGGGTGCCGGTCACGGTGTTCACAAAGTGCACCGTGCGCCGGGGGCCATCGGCGCTTGCGCTACGCCGGCTCGCGTGTTCAAGGGTAAGCGGATGCCGGGTCGCATGGGTGGTGACCAGGTGACGCTCCTCAATCTCGACGTCGTCAAGGTTGATGCAGAGCGCAACGTTGTGATGGTTCGCGGTGCAGTCCCCGGCCCCAAGGGCTCGGTGCTCGTTATGCGACAGGCGGTGAAGGTCAATGGCTGACAAGTTGACTGCTGATCTCTACAGCGCTGACGGCAAAAACCAAGGTACGGTTGAGCTCAACGTCGATATCTTCGGCATCGAACCCAACACCGCAGTGATGCACCAGGTCGTGACTGCACAATTGGCTGCAGCCCGCGCCGGGACTCACTCCACTAAGACACGGGCAGAGGTCCGTGGTGGTGGTCGCAAGCCATGGCGTCAAAAGGGTCTTGGCCGTGCCCGTCACGGATCGATCCGCTCTCCGCAGTGGGTCGGCGGTGGCGTTGCCCACGGACCAAAGCCGCGTGACTATTCGCAGCGGACTCCCAAGAAGATGAAACGTCTCGCCTTGCGGAGCGCTCTGTCGGTGCGGGCTGCTGAAGGCAAGATCAAGGTTGTCGAGACCTTCGATGTGTGGGAAACGCCAAAGACAAAGAGCGCCATCAGCTTGCTCGACTCCATGGGTATCAACGGCAAGGTGCTGCTGCTGGTCGAGAAGCATGAAAAGACTGCGATCAAGTCTTTCCGTAACTTGAAAAGCGTTGTTG
This sequence comes from uncultured Gemmatimonadales bacterium, assembly GCA_964195945.1. Taxonomy (GTDB): domain Bacteria; phylum Actinomycetota; class Acidimicrobiia; order Spongiisociales; family UBA5794; genus JAAETI01. The sequence goes on along the minus strand of CAXMRC010000194.1, from coordinate 10,770 downwards.
CCAGCCGGGTTGGCCACGCGACGACCTATGACGTGCTCTGGGCAGATACGATTGTCATGAGTCGGGGCACACTCGAACTTGGTCAAGGAACACCGCGGGGGACTGAGGAGCACGCTGCTCAGGTGCAAGACGGTGTGGACGCTCAGTCCACAGCCGCTGAGAAAACGCCTCAGGGAACTGAGAAATCATCATGAAGAAGAATCCCCGCGACATCATCTTTGAGCCGGTCGTATCGGAAAAGTCCTACGACCTGATTCAGGATTACAACACATACACGTTCGTGGTGGACAAGCGCGCCAACAAGACGGAGATCAAGCAAGCAGTTGCGGAGATCTTCGATGTGCGTGTCACCAGAGTGAACACAATCAACCGCAGAGGCAAGATGAAGCGCACCGGCTGGAAGATGGGCAAGCGCCCGGATTCCAAGCGGGCTCTTGTCAAGCTCGCTGTGGGCAGCTCTATAGACATTTTCGAGGTCTGACATGGGTGTCAAGAAACTAAAACCTACATCACCGGGTCGCCGGTTCCAGACTGTCTCCGATTTCGAGAGTGTCACCAAGAGCACACCGGAAAAGAGCTTGCTCGCTCCGAAGACGCGCTCTTCTGGTCGCAACGCGTATGGGCGGATCACCTCACGGCATCGTGGTGGCGGTCACAAGCGTCGCTACCGGATTGTCGACTTTCGTAGGAACAAAGACGGCATTCCGGCCACCGTTGCCAGCATCGAATACGATCCGAACCGCAACGCTCGCATTGCGCTTCTGCACTACCACGATGGTGAGAAGCGTTACATCATCAGCCCGCTTGGTGTGGAGGTTGGAGATATCCTCGAGTCCGGCTCCAAAGCCGAGATTCGTCCGGGCAATGCGTTGCCGTTGCGCAACATCCCAACTGGTACGACCATCCATGCTGTCGAGCTTCGTCCTGGTGGCGGAGCCAAGATGGGCAGAGCCGCCGGTACCGCGGCCCAGCTGATGTCGAAAGAAGGCGGATACGCCCTGGTTCGGCTGCCATCGGGCGAGATGCGCCAGGTGGAGTTGGGCTGCAAGGCGACCGTCGGGCAGGTTGGCAACCCGGACGCTGAGCTGGTGAAGATCGGCAAGGCCGGTCGCAGCCGCTGGAAGGGAAAGCGTCCGCAGTCACGTGGTGTTGCGATGAACCCCGTTGACCACCCCCTCGGTGGCGGCGAAGGCCGCAGCTCCGGTGGTCGTCATCCGACCAGCCCATGGGGCAAGCCGGAAGGCCGCACCCGCAAGAAGAACAAGGCGAGCGATAAGTACATCGTCCGTCGCAGAACGAAGAAGGGACGCCGCTGATGGCACGCAGCCTGAAGAAAGGGCCGTTTGTCGACGACCATCTCATGAAGAAGGTCGAAGCGGCGAACGCAAAAGGTGAAAAGAAAGTTATCCGGACATGGAGCCGTCGTTCGACGATCACTCCTGAGATGGTCGGGCACACGATTGCTGTGCACGACGGTCGTAAGCATGTTCCGGTCTACGTCAGCGAATCGATGGTAGGTCACAAGTTGGGCGAGTTCGCCCAGACCCGTACCTTCCGCGGCCACGCTGGTGAGAAATCAGTGAGGAGACGATGAAGGTTCGGGCCCAAGCTAAGTACGTGCGGCAGTCGCCATACAAGGTGCGACTGGTCCTCGATCTCGTGCGCGGCATGCCTGTCGATGACGCCAGGAATACGCTCGATTTCACTAACCGTCGCGCCGCTCCGACGATCCGCAAGGTTCTCGATTCGGCAGTCGCAAACGCAGAACACAATTTTGCGCTGGATGCTGAGGAACTCGTTGTATCCGAGGCGTTCGCAGACGAGGGCCCAACGCTGAAGCGTTGGCGTCCCCGGGCGCGTGGTCGTGCCACGCGGATCAACAAGCGCACAAGCCACATCACGATCGTCGTGGCCGATGACGATGACAGCGAAGGAGAGGATTCCTAATGGGCCAGAAAATCCACCCATATGGGTTCCGCCTCGGCATCGTTACCGACTGGAAATCCCGTTGGTATTCCGACACCGACTATGCCGACCACGTCAACGAGGACTGGGCCGTCCGTAGCTACCTGCAAGGTGAGCTGAAGCGGGGCGCCGTCTCGCGTATCGACATCGAGCGAATCGGTGACAAGAAGGTTCAGGTTGACGTGCATACTGCCCGTCCCGGTGTTGTCATCGGACGTGGCGGCTCCGAGGCCGAGCGTCTTCGCTCAGGGCTCGAGAAGATGACCGGCAAGATCGTCAAGTTCAATGTCAACGAAGTCCAGAACGCTGAGACCGATGCCACGTTGCTGGCCCGCAGTGTTGCGGACCAGCTCGAGGGTCGCGTGTCGTTCCGACGTGCCATGAAGCGTGCCGTCTCTACCGCTCTCAAAGCAGGTGCAGAGGGAGTGCGGGTGCAGGCATCCGGACGTCTTGGTGGCGCCGACATGAGTCGCCGCGAGTGGTATCTCGAGGGTCGGGTTCCGTTGCACACGCTGCGGGCCGACATTGACTATGGAGCGGCCACTGCCCGGACCACCGTTGGCGCTATCGGCGTCAAGGTGTGGGTCTACAAGGGCGAGGTCATCCCATCGTTGGCAGCGAGCCGCGAGAAGATCGCGGCTGAGGCAAGACTCGCCGCCGGCGGACCTGCGCAACGACGTCGCAAGAGTGCCAAGTCTCGTGCCGAAGAGGCCGCGGGTGGCACAGGTGCCCAGCGCCGCATCATCGAGGCCGGTGGCGGCAAGCGCCTCATCGAAGCCGGCGGTGGCAAGCGTCGTGGCAAGCGCACCGAAGAGACCCCTGCGGCTATGACCACAGCCGACGCCAGGGACGCATTTGAGACAGCCCGCTCGGAGGCGGAGGAAATCCTCGCTGAGACCGCAGCTGTCGACGCGGCCGCGACCGAGGCTCCAGCGACCGAAGCTCCAGCGACCGAAGCGGTCGTCGAGACCCCGGCTGCCGAGAATCCAGTTGCTGAGGCCGTCGTGGAGGCAGCCCCGGAAGCTGAGGTTGAAGCGGAAGCGGCACCCGAGGCCGAGGCAGTAGCCGAAGAAGCACCAGCCGACTTAGAGGCGGCCGAGTCTGCCGATGCTGGCGCATCGGAGACCGAAGAAGCCGCCGATGCTGGCGCATCGGATAAGGGAGGTGAAGCCTGATGCTGATGCCCAAGCGCACCAAGTACCGCAAGGTACAGACTGGTCGCAACAAAGGTAAGGCCAAGGGCGGAACCCGCGTTACCTTCGGTGAATACGGTCTTAAAGCGCAAGAGCCTGGCTGGATCACAGCACGTCAGATCGAATCGGCTCGTGTTGCAATGACCCGAAAGATCAAGCGTGGCGGAAAGGTGTGGATCAACATCTTTCCGGATAAGCCAGTAACCGAGAAGCCAGCTGAGACCCGTATGGGTTCCGGCAAAGGCAACCCCGAGTATTGGGTTGCAGTAATCAAACCGGGTCGAATCCTGTTCGAACTAGCCGGTGTTGACGAGGACCTGGCCCGAGAGGCCATGCGACTTGCCGGCAACAAACTCCCGGTCAAGACCAAATTCGTTGTGCGGGAGGACTAATGAAAGCGCTCGAACTCAGAGAGCTCGACGCTTCGGAGCTCTCAGAAAAACTAGACGAAGCCAAAGAAGAACTGTTTAACCTTCGATTCCAGATTGCAACCAACCAGCTCGACAACACAGGTCGACTCCGTGACGTCCGGCGGGATATCGCCAGGATCAGCACTGTCATCCGTGAGCAAGAGATCGCTGCTTGGAAACGTCTCCAGGAGGATGCGTGATGACTGAACGCGGACGTAGGAAGACCAGGGTCGGCATCGTGATTTCGGATGTTCGTGATAAGACCGTTACCGTAGAGGTCGTCCGTGCCAAGACGCACCCCAAATACGGCAAGACGGTGCGTGTGCGGAAGAAGTTCCACGCTCATGATGAGCAGAACGACGCGCACGTAGGCGACACTGTCCTGATCGTGGAAACCCGACCCTTGTCAAAGACAAAACGCTGGCGTGTCAGCGAAGTAGTGGAGAGAGCCCGATGATTCAGCAAGAAACGCGACTCAAGGTCGCGGACAACAGTGGAGCTCGTGAGCTTCTCTGCATCCGTGTGCTTGGCGGTTCTGCGCGTCGTTACGCCGGGCTTGGAGACATCATCGTTGGGACCGTCAAAGACGCCATCCCCGGCGGCGGGGTAAAAAAGGGCGAGGTCGTCAAAGCGGTTGTTGTGAGGACCCGCAAGGAGAGCCGACGCAAAGACGGCACCTACATCCGGTTCGACGACAACGCATGCGTGCTCATCAATGATCAACAGCAGGCGCGCGGCACCCGCATCTTTGGCCCAGTTGGCCGGGAACTGCGTGACAAGAAGTTCATGCGGATCGTCTCAATGGCGCCGGAGGTTTTGTAATGAAACTCAAGACAGGCGACACCGTCATGATCATCGCCGGTAAGGACAAAGGCACTGAGAGCAAGATCGCTCGAGTGTTTCACAAGAAGAACCGCGTGATCGTTGAGGGTATTGCAACAGCCAAACGGCATCAGCGTCCTCAGGGCCAGACCATGCAGGGAGGGATCATCGATAAGGACATGCCTGTCGACGCCTCCAACGTCATGATCGTCTGCCCTGATTGTGGACCGACCAAGATCGGTGCCCGCCGTGACGATGAGGGCCGCAAATACCGTGTCTGTCGCAAGTGTGGGAGGGACCTCGGATGATGACCCCCCGTCTCAAAGAAAAGTACGACAGCGAAATCCGCGATCAGCTCAAAGAGAGCCTTGGAGTCGGCAACGTGATGCAGGTGCCACGCCTGCTGAAGATCGTTGTCAACATGGGTGTCGGCGACGTCGTCCAAGACGCCAAGCTAATCAACGGTGCCGTCGAAGATCTACGCATCATCACTGGCCAGCACCCCAAGGTCAGCATGTCGACCAAGTCCATCGCCAACTTTAAGTTGCGTGAAGGTCTTCCGGTCGGCGCCTCGGTGACGCTGCGCGGTTCACGCATGTGGGAGTTCTTCGACAGGCTGGTTTCGGCCGCGATCCCCCGGATCCGCGACTTCCGCGGCCTCAGCCCGAAGGGTTTTGATGGCCGTGGCAACTACAGCTTTGGCGTCGACGAACAGTTGATCTTCCCCGAGATCGACTATGACAAGATTCAGAAGGTACGTGGAATGGACATCACATTTGTGACGTCAGCCGAAACGAATGAGCAGGGTAAGGCCCTCCTTGACGCTTTCGGATTCCCGTTCCGTCAACAACAGGCAGGTGTGTGATGGCGAAGAAGTCGATGATCGCCAAGGCGAACCGTAAGCAGAAATTTGAGGTTCGTGCTTACAACCGCTGTCGGCGTTGTGGTCGTCCGCGCGCCTACATGCGGAAATTTGGGATGTGTCGTATCTGTGTGCGGGAGTTGGCTCATCGCGGCGAGCTTCCCGGTGTCAGAAAGGCGTCCTGGTAATGCATACTGACCCAATCGCCGACATGCTGACCCGGATCCGTAACGCCAATCTGGCGCTGCATCCTCAGGTTTCCATGCCGTCGTCAAAGCTCAAGGAAGAGATCGCCAAGATCTTGTCCAGTGAGGGCTATTTCGATGGATACAAAGTCGAAGACGCAAATGTTGGCAAGAAGCTGACCGTGACTCTTCGCTATTCGAACGGTCGTGATCGAGTAGTGCACGGTATTCGTCGCATCTCGTCGCCAGGCCGCCGTGTCTACAAGAGCACCGGCGACATAACGAGAGTCCGCGGTGGGCTCGGTGTTTCGATCGTCTCGACGTCAGAAGGTCTTTTGACCGACCGTGAGGCTCGTCGACGCAAAGTCGGCGGCGAAATCCTGTGTGAGGTTTGGTGACGTATGAGCCGCATAGGTAACAGTCCAGTGCCGCTGCCCGGTGGCGTAGAGGTCAAGGTCGATGGACCCGGTGTCTCGGTCAAGGGCACAAAGGGCACATTGGAGCGAACCTTCGACTCTCGTATCTCGTTCAATTTGAACGAGGGAGTCGTTGAGGTGGCCAGGGCCGACGATGGGCGCGAAACTCGTGCTCTTCATGGCCTCAGCCGCGCTCTTCTCAACAACATGATTATCGGTGTCTCTGAGGGCTACAGGAAAGACCTCGAGATGGTCGGAGTTGGCTACCGAGCCTCGCTCAAAGGCAAGACGATTGAGCTGCTGGTTGGTTTCTCCCATCCAGTTCTTATCGATGCGCCAGAAGGAATCGTGTTTGAGGTTCCCGAGAACACAAAAATCAGCGTGATCGGCATCGACAAGCAACTTGTCGGGCAGATCGCAGCCGACATCCGAAGGGTACGTCCCCCCGAGCCGTACAAAGGCAAAGGTATTCGGTATGCCGGCGAGCACGTACGTCGCAAGGCAGGCAAGGCAGGAGTCACAGCATGAGAGGCACGAGGACCGACGCCCGTCGTCGTCGTCATTCACGGGTGCGTAAGCGCGTCGAGGGAAGCGAGACTCGTCCCCGCTTGGCCGTGTATCGCAGCAATCGATACATATACGCCCAGGTCATCGACGATGATTCCGGCCGCACGCTCGCTGCTGCGTCATCACAGGAAAAATCAATGCGGAACAAGACGCTCTCGGCTGACACAGCTGCCGAGGTTGGCAAGCTTGTCGCCGCCCGTGCCAACGAGGCAGGGATTGCGACCGTGGTCTTCGACCGCGGAGGATTCCCCTTTCATGGCAGAGTGAAAGCTCTCGCCGAAGCCGCCCGTGAGGGCGGACTGAAGTTCTAGGCAGACACAGGAGAATGCGGTGAACCGAAATCGACAAGACCGTGGTCGCAAGCGCAACGAAAGGGCCCGAGAGGTCCCGGAGTTTGACGAGCGCGTCATCGCGATCAACCGCGTCGCCAAAGTCGTAAAGGGTGGTCGTCGCTTCTCGTTCACCGCTCTTGTGACCGTCGGTGACGGCAAAGGCCGTGTGGGCATTGGCTACGGAAAAGCAAAAGAAGTCCCCGCCGCCATCCAAAAGGGTATGGAACTGGCTCGCAAAGCCATGGTCCCCGTCCCGATGGCAGGGCAAACGATTATCCATACGATCACCGGAGTATACGGTGCATCCAAGGTGTTGCTGAAGCCAGCTGCTCCAGGCACCGGTGTCATTGCCGGTGGTGCGGTGCGCCAGATCCTCGAAGCTGCCGGCATCCGTGACATCCTTGCAAAGTCGCAGGGATCGCCAACCCATATCAATGTTGCCAAGGCAACTATGGAGGCGCTCCTCGGCCAGGACCGTCCGGATGTGGTTGCGAAGGCACGCGGCAAGCGCGCCGAAGAGATTTTTCCGCCGGCATTGTTGGCGGCCTACAACTCGGCCGAATTGATGAGGTCTGAGGTAGGTAAGAAGTAATGGCGAAGACAAAGTCACTCAAAATCACCCTGGTGAAAAGCACCATCGGTGAGAAGCCAAAGACGAAGGCGTCGGTGGAGACCCTCGGGCTGCGGAAGATCCGCCAGTCCGTCGAGCGTCCCGATACGCCTGACGTGCGCGGGCTTGTACACCGCGCCAGGCATCTGCTGGACGTGGAGGAAGTCTGATGAAACTGCATCATCTCAAGCCCGCCGAGGGCTCGAAGAAACGCAAGATCCGTGTTGGTCGTGGTGAAGCGGGCCGTCGCGGCAAGACCGCCGGTCGTGGAACTAAGGGTCAGAAGGCACGGAGCAAGGTTCGTCCCGGGTTTGAGGGCGGTCAGATGCCCTTGCAGCGGCGTCTGCCCAAGCTCAAGGGGTTCAAGAATCGCAATAAGATTGTGTATGCCGTCGTCAACGTTGAGCGGCTTGCTGAGTTTGAGGCCGGTTCTGTCGTGACTCCCGAGGTGCTTCGTGAGCATGGCCTCGCCAAAAAGCGTGGTCAGATCAAGATCCTGGGCGAAGGCGAAATCGGCCACGCCTTGACGGTGCAAGCCCACTCGTTCAGCCTTGGTGCTGTTGAGAAGATCAAAGCTGCCGGTGGTTCGGTGGAGGTTGTCAAGTAGCAGTGGCTGCCTGACATAACTCGACGAACCGCTAACGTCCCCCCAGAGGTAATCGCAAATGCTCTCCGTTTTCCGAAACATGTTCAGGATCAAGGATCTTCGTAACAAGATCCTGTTCACACTCGTTATCTTCGGGATCTACCGTCTCGGGGCCGCGGTGCCGGTTCCTGGCATTGATCTTGACCAGCTGGCGATTGCTCGTGATGCGGCTGAGGAGAGCGGTTTTCTTGGTCTCTTGAACCTGTTTAGCGGTGGAGCGATTGAGAACCTATCGGTGTTCTCGCTCGGCATCATGCCGTACATCACGTCATCCATCATTATGCAGCTCCTTGCTGTTGTGATCCCCAAGCTGCAGTCCCTTCAGGACGAAGGCGAGGCGGGCCGCAAGGTGGTCACGCAATGGACTCGTTATCTGACCGTTGCAATCGCACTAATCCAGTCGACGAGCTTTACGTTCCTGTTCCACAACGGAACATTCTTCAATGGCGTCGACCTGATTCCTGACTACTCACTCCGCAACGTGTTGACCATCATTATCACGATGACGGCGGGCACGGCGATGATCATGTGGCTTGGTGAGCTGATCACCCAGCGCGGTATCGGAAACGGTATGTCTCTGATCATCTTTGTAAGCATCGTTAGTCAGTTGCCGAACCAGTTCGGTATTCTTTGGGCGAATTCCCAGACCTATGAGTTCGTGATCGTCAGCCTCGTGATGCTTGCCTTGACGGTCGGGATCATCTTCATGGACCAGGGGCAGCGCCGAATCCCAATTCAGTTCTCTCGCCGGGTGCGTGGCCGTAAGGTTCTTGGTGGTCAAAGCACCTACATCCCGTTGAAGGTGAACATGGCGGGCGTCATCCCGGTCATCTTCGCCACAAGCATCATGTACTTCCCGGTCCTTGTCGCCTCATCGATCCCTTCTTCAGGGTGGGGGGCGACGGTTCGAGACTGGATCAACAACAACCTGCTATCGAGCGGCAGCGGCGGGCTATCGCCCACGCTTCCTTACATCCTGTTGTTGGGCCTGTTGGTCATCTTCTTTACCTACTTCTATACCGCCATACAGTTCGATCCTGAGCGCCAGGCTGAAACTATTCAGCGTCAGGGTGGGTTTATCCCTGGTATCCGTCCTGGACGGGCCACCGTGAAGCACCTAGAGCACATCCTGAACCGCATTACCCTGCCCGGTTCGCTGTATCTGGCGCTGGTCGCGGTGGGTCCATCGATTATTGGTTACATCTTCGATATCCCGGTTGGTCTGAGCGGTGTCTCGATCCTTATCGTCTCTGGTGTGGCGCTCGAGACGATGAAACAGATCGAGAGCCAGCTCATGATGCGCAACTACGAGGGCTTTCTCTCCTAGAACCTTGTCGGCCGGTTGGATTGGGTCTGGTGAGGAGTCTCTAAAATCACCTCTCGCAATAGGTTTCGTTCACCACGAAGGAGTGACTGATGGGTCTCCGGCTGATTTTCCTCGGACCACAAGGCTCGGGCAAAGGTACCCAGGCGTCCCGGCTCGCCCGGTTGATGGGTGTCCCGCATATCTCGACAGGTGTGATGTTGCGGCAAGCTGTGGCGGATGAGACGGAGCTTGGACAGAGGGCCGATGCCTTAATGCAGGCGGGGGATTTGGTGCCGGACGAGCTGGTGGTTGCGATGGTCGGCGAGCGTCTCTCACAACAGGATGCGCAGTGTGGTTATCTCCTCGATGGTTTCCCGCGCAACGTTGCCCAGGCTGAGGCCCTTGATGGTGTCCTGGAGAAGCCGCTTGATGCTGTTGTTCGGCTGGACGTTCCCCATGACGAGCTTATGAAGCGGATGCTGCTGCGCGCCGAGGCTGAAGGCCGTGCCGATGACACCGAGGAAGGTATTTCCCGCCGGCTAGAGATCTATTGGCAGGAGACCGCTCCGTTGTCGGACTACTACCGCGAGACAGGTGTCGTGGTGAACGCCGTCGATGGCTTTGGCGATGTCGATAAGGTGTTTGCACGGGTTGCCCTGGCGATGGCTGTCGAATAATGAGTGGTCGGTTTATGACGATGAAGTCTGATGAGGACTTCGAGAAGATGGAGATTGCCGGGGTTGTTGTCGCGGCGATGCACAACGCCGTGCGGGAAGCGGCGGTGCCTGGCGTCACGATGCTCGCTTTGGATGCGATCGCCCACCAGGTTGTCAGGGATGCTGGTTGTCGGCCTTCGTTTCTCGGTTATCACGGCTTCCCGGCGTCGCTGTGTCTGTCACCCAACGAGGTAATCGTTCATGGCATACCTGATGGGTACAAGTTGCGTGATGGAGACATCCTCTCTGTTGATGCCGGCGCGATCCACGATGGCTGGCATGGTGACGCTGCTTTCACAATGGCGATCGGTGAGGTGTCAGATGAGGCCAAGCAACTGATCGAGGTCACGGAGAAGGGGCTGTGGGCCGGCATTGCGGCGGCTCGTCCCGGCAACCGGCTTGGTGATGTTGGCGCTGCGATTTCCGCAGTGGCCGCTTCATACGGCTATGGCGTGGTCCGGGAGTACATCGGCCACGGTATTGGACAGCAGATGCATGAAGCGCCAGACGTTCCGAACTACGGCAAGGCCGGAAAGGGGCTGAAGCTGAAGGCGGGTATGGCTATCGCCATCGAGCCGATGTTCAATATCGGCACCGCCGAGACTTCTGTCTTGGACGACGGCTGGACCGTGGTGACTCAAGACGGCAAGCTGTCGGCACACTGGGAGCACACCGTGCTCATCACAAACGAAGGCCCTGTCGTCTCGACACTTCCTGAGCCATTGTTGATTGCGGGCTAG
>CAXMRC010000193.1:0-4472 GCA_964195945.1 uncultured Gemmatimonadales bacterium | reverse complement strand
CGCGGCCCCGAGTATGGGGTGCTTCGGCTTGCTCGCTGGCTCTGCTGTCCGACCGGCGTTGGTCATCAGGTCCGCCAACGCTATCGCTTGTAGTGTCAAACCGCGATATCGTTGCTCCGCGCAGAACCGAGTGGAAAGGATTGTTCAATGAAGGCCTCAATACTGTTTAGTTGGTTTGCTTGTTCCGTTTGCCTGTTGCTGGCGGTAGGCACACCTGGCAAGGCTGAAAAGCGCGAAGAAACCGACGCTGAGTCGTACGTGGCGCCAAACGACAAAGCGGTCTTGGTTCTGGTGCGTAACCGTGCACTCTTAGGCACAGTGAAGTTCAGAGTCATCGATGAGACGCGTCGTTGCCGCGGCGTGCTTAAGGGTCGAAGCCATGTGGGCATGGTGATCAATCCGGGCAGCCAGAAGTTGTACGTGCTGGCGGCCAAGCGCATAATCCAGGCAGAGCGCGTTGACGCGAATGTCACTGCCGGGCGCACCTACATCATTGAGACGCGCCCTCGTGCGAAAATGAAAGAACGCGTGGAAGTCGAGACCGTGCGGCGGGGAACCCCTCGCTTTTCCGAGTCGACGCACTGGATTGCCGGCACCAAGAGCTTCTCTCGCGACCTGACCGAGTGTACGGAGTGGGTTGCCAAGAAGGGCGGCAAGATCTCGGCCGCGATCACGGCGGCCGAACAGGAGTGGGAGACGAGCGGCGACTTGTACCAAAATGCACGCACGCTTGCGCCGGAGGACGGTCGGACGAAGAAGGAGCTCGAGAGTCTCTGAGCTGAATGTGCACTTCGGCGGAGTCGACGGTGCGCCTGACACGGAAGCGTGCTCACCGACGAGTTTCTGCAGCATCAATCTTCAGGAAGACCAACCGAAAAAGGTAGCGGATCTCATCATCGGACTTCTAGACGGCTCAAAGGCGCGGAGCGGACCAATCATCGTAGCCCCGCGGCAAGCTCGGTCAGATAGCGCTGCCGCAATGGATCCCGTTTGAGCGCCATCGCGAGCGCGTTCACGAGAAGTCGAACACGGTCGGCGACGGTCAGTGCGTCGCTGGTCGCAATCAATCGCGCGATGTGATCGCGGGGGACCAGCTCTCCGCTTTCGCAGTAGTGGCGAAGCATGGTCGCAAGGATTTGAAGCATGAGCTCAATTTTCGCTTCCCCGCGATTGCGAATGACCTTCCGTCCCAGCGGACCGCTCGCCGAGTATCGAAAATCAAGATGGGCCAAGGTTCCGCTGGATCCGTCGTCCGAGAATTCGATCTTGTACAAGCTGTCAGAAGCCACGTTCCTGATCGCATAGTGGACGCGATGTCGATTGGGCTCGTGGAGCACCGCGGTCCACGTGGTTTTCGCCCAGGCTTTGCCAACGAGAAAGGGCGCCGAGGAGTATTCGTCGAACACCGTGCCTTGCTCTACCCGTTCTTTAGGACAATGCACCAGATCGCATTTCCACCCGGGAATCCATTTGTACTCCTCGACCGGACAAGCCAGGGGGAACACCGAATCCACGGGCGCAGCAATCCGCGTTTCGTAGTCGACCTGCACGGAATCAGAAGCAGCCATTCCACACACCCGCAGGCATCTTACCACGAGTCTGCTTGATTGTTGGCGTGGAAACCAAACCGGGGGACTCAAGCCAGGCTCATCGTCGCGGGACGGTAGCGAATCACGGCTGCCCTGCTAACCGCCTCACCGCCCGACGCACCTGGGTAGCGGTGTCGTGAAGCTCTAGGTTCAAACGGTGGTAGTGCGACCGGTCACCGACGCCCTCTCGAATGGCGAGCTTGAGGGCGACCGTGCTTCATTTGGTCGAGCCCTTGCCTTCTGCGATGTCGCAACCCGGCATCGGTCCATCTCCGGCCTGATCTTCTCCTGGAGAGCCTTCCGTAGCTCGGGCCTTCGTTCCCAAAGTCAGAACCAAACCCGCAAGCTCCATGGCGCGACGAACGGCGAACTCTGGCGGCGCATCGAGAAGTCGCTGCGCCAGGTGCACCAGCTCACACCGCAACGTGAGCGTCGCGAAGTCATGCAGTGCCCCAGCTTGGCTGGGTTTCTGAACAGGGTTCTCACTTGATAGCCCGCATTCAAGGCTTTCTCGAGCAGCACCGTCCCGAGGAATCCCTAGAGCCGAGCATCGCGATCTTCATGTTCCAAGCCTGGGTCTGTGCAGTCATTTGTGCAATTCCGAGCGCTGCGGAGGACGTCCGTTGACAACGCCATTGATACCGGAAGACTGCCTTCGTCATGAGGCACTTCGCCCAGCCAGTGCTCCTGGCACTGTTCTCCGTCCTCTTGGCTGCGTGCAGTGGAGAGGCGGCGCCACGACTGGAGGAAATTCCCATGAACGAGGTCTCAGTCGACGGGATACGCATCCGGTACATCGAAAAGGGAGAGGGAACGCCGTTGGTGTTGGTTCACGGAATCCCGACGTCCTCGTTTCTATGGCGCGACATGATCGAGGAGCTCTCCTCGTATGGCCGCGTCATCGCGCCCGATCTCCCCGGATTTGGTCTCTCCGACCCTCCGCCCAACGGGGACTATTCGATCTCCGGATACGCCGGCCTTCTGGAATCATTTCTCGACTCCCTTTCGATCACGGAGGCCACTCTGGTCTGCCACGACTTCGGTGGCCCCATCACCGTCACCTACGCTTTGCGGAACCCCGACAAGTACGAACGACTCGTCATCCTCAATACGTTCCTCGGCACGGATCTCCCCGACTGGGGCCTCTTGCCCAAGCTAGCGAGCATCCGACCCGTCGGAGAGATCTTGATGAAGCTGGGTGGTAAGTCGATCACACGAGCTGGTCTGGAAGCGGGCGTCGCCGACAAGTCGCGGATTTCGAACGAGGTTTTCCACCGGTACTACATGGCCGACGGAAGCCCCGACAAGGTGAACGAGACCTACCTGGGCACCCTCCGAGCCGACTCTACGAAAGATTTGAAGTTCATCGAGGACAACCTGCACACGATCGACAAGCCCACGTTGATCATATGGGCGGAAGAGGATTCCTATCTTCCGCTTCGCCTCGGCGAGCGAATCCACGAACACATCGAAGGATCAAGCTTCAAAACGCTACCGGCATGCGGTCACTTCCTGCAGGAGGACGAACCGGAGCAAGTCACGAAGCTGATCATCGAGTTTCTCGACAGATGAGCGGCAAGACCCTCCTCCTTCGCGATGGTCGAGAACTCGCCTATGCCGAGTATGGCGACCCCGATGGGTGTCCCGTGATGCTGTTCCACGGGAATCCATCTTCAAGACTTTCCTGGGGGCTCATTCCCGGCTCTCCGTTCCGCCCCCACGTACGACTCATCGCGCCGGATCGCCCGGGCTTTGGTCGCTCGGATTTCCGGCCGGGTCGCCGGCTGCTCGACTGGCCGGACGATGTCTGCGAGTTGGCGGACGCGCTCGAACTCAATCGCTTTGCCGTTCTGGGCGTGTCGGGGGGAGGCCCCGCGACCCTCGCTTGCGCCTGGAAGATCCCTGAGCGGCTGGCCGCGGTTGGTGTGGTCAGTAGCCCGTGTCCCACGGACGTGCCCGGCGTCACCGAGAAAATGAGCCGAACCAACCGGACGCTATTCTTGCTCGCACAGCACGCGCCAGCATTGGTCAGGCTCAACATGGCCTTTCTCGCCTATCTTGCCCGAAGGGACCGTCTCCTCGAACGGCTGGTCTACAAGATGGCGGATGTCGACAAGGCCATGGTTGAACGACGAGAGATACGGCAATACCTCGCGGTAGGCTTTGCCGAAGCCCTGAGGCAAGGAGGAGCTGGCTCGGCGCACGAGCTCGTGATCAACCACGGTCGACCATGGGGCTTTGCGCTGGAGGATATCGAAATCAGGGTGCACCTCTGGCAGGGCGAAGAGGACCCAAGCGTTCCGCCCGCGATGGGCCGATATCTCGCCCAGACCATTCCCAACTGCAAAGCGACCTTCATTCCGGGTGCCGGACACCTATGGATCCTGGACCACGTTGGGGACGTCCTCGACGCATTGGTCCCTGAGCGCAAGGATGCTGGCGAACGCTAGCCCGTTTTTGGTTGGGCCGATGCTTGCTAGTCTCGGGGGCATGCGGAGTCTGGTCTATGGCGGCGGACACATCGGCAGTCTCTACGCCGGCCTTTTGAGCCATGCCGGACACGAGGTGTCGATTCTTGCCCGAGGCGAGCGTCTCGCGACAATCCGCGAGGTTGGCATCGAGCTCGAGGACTTTGCTATCGCGATGGCGAGGCGATCCCATGGTAGCTCGAAGCAGGCGGCCAACTCTGCGCACCCTCGCCTATCGCTGTGAGAGCATCCACGCCAGAATCGGTAGATCGAAGTGAGAACCGCTGTTCTTTCGTGTGAGGCGGACTGCTGCAACGACCGCCTTTTCGTTCGCTCAAATCACCCGCAGTACCCCCCACGCCTGACGCAACCGCTCCGACAAGAAATCGATGGAGTCGAAGTTTGGGACACGTGT
>CAXMRC010000192.1:0-4485 GCA_964195945.1 uncultured Gemmatimonadales bacterium | reverse complement strand
CGCTGCCAGCCCAGTCGATCAGCTTGGTCGTCTGGTCCTTGTCGGCTCGGATCGTGAACTCACCAAGCACCGTCTCATCGTCGTCGATCGCGACCGCTGTATGGGTCGCCTTGTGCGGATCGATACCAATCGTCGTGACCACCATCAACCTCCTCGTTCAGGGGTCACACGGATGGCCGTAGTAGGCACTCCTGATCACAACAAACATGCGCGTTGCCTCGGCGTTCGCCTCTTTCGAGCCACACCACGACCAGAGGGCACGACGGGCCGACAATTCGTTACCAAGACACCCTTCGGATGCCAGGCACTTGGAGAGCCAGACCCGCCGACGCCCCCAACGCTACGGAACCGAAACGCCCCGCAACACCCCCAACATCATCAATCAGGCACATATGGGTGGCGCAGACGGCCGGACCCTCACCGCCCAACCGGGGCGTGCAACACCAACCACATCATCCCTCCCAGCCGGATATGGGCGGGCTAAGGCGTACCACCGCAAGAAGAACCCATCCACTGGTAGTGGAGGGGATCTTCTGTGTTGTCGGGGTAGGAGTACCCGAGGAGGATGATCCGATTGCCTGCAGCAGCGCCTTCTGGGGGTTGGATCGGTGGCCATGCGGATTCTCGTCGGTCTTCGAGTTCGAGTCTGCATGATCTGGCCTCGAAGAGTGTCAGGGAGCTATCGGCGACGGTGAAGGTGGTTCCATCGTTGCTGGTGGCAAGGATCACAACCGGTCGGAGTCCGTCGACGCCCATCGGGCGTGGCTCGCTTCCTGCGATGGTGACGGCCACGAGACCTTCTGGTGTTTCGAAGAGGTCAACCAGTGGCCACACCGAGTAGTTCACTTCGAGGAGACTGCCATCAATAGGGTTGGTGATTGTCCAGGGGGAGACCTCAGTCCAGACGCTCCCGTCCTCGGATGTCATCACTGATCGGCGATACTGGCTCGACGAATTGGGAACGGACTCACCCAGGCCAACGTATCCATCGTCGAAGGTGCTAATGGCCCAGAGAACGTTAGTCAGCCCTGATGTGTCAAGACGTTCCCACAGTTTCCCATCTGTGGATTGCAGAATCACTGTTCTCGCCGTCGGGACAGCCGGGGGTTCTTCGCCGACCTCGTCCACAACTCGGGTGACCAACAGGATCTGGTCGTCGTTGGCGACCGCCTCGATTACTTGGAGTTGGTCTTCGGAATTGTCTATCAGGGATTCGCTCCACACTTCGCCGTCTTCTGAACGCCACACGGTTGTCCGCTTCTCAAACTGGTCGCCTTGACTCCCATCGGGGTCGAGCCACACGGTGCCGATGGCGTATACGGCTCCGTCGAATTCGACGACCGTCTGAACATCGGTCAACACCTTTGGGAGTTCCCCATCCCAGTCAACGTCGGGTGGCTCGTAGGCCACTACCAGGGTCTGCTGCCAGGCGGTTCCTCCGTCTGAAGAGATCCAGACGCCGTCCTGTCCAGCGGCAGCTACGAGGCCGTGGTTGGTATTGGCTAGATCTTCGGCGATGAATCCTGGTTCGAGCAGCGTGCGTGTCCATTCCCCCTCGACCGTTTCGGGCGCAATCGGATCGGCCACAACGTGAGGGTCTGCCAAGTCGGGACTTCTCAGCAGCCACGTCAGGCCACCGACCAGCAACACGAGAGCCATGGCTATGAGAGCCACTGCCGGACCATACAAGATGCCCCTCAGGCGAGGCTGCGGTGACGGTCGGACGCTGTCCAACTGTTCGAGTTCCGCTCCGACAGGGGTCGAGTCAACGAGGGCAGCAAACGCTTCACGAACCTGTTCTACCTGTGTCCTGTCGAGAGTCATGACAGACTCCTTTTCAATCGTTGCCGGGCGATGTACAGGTAACGCTTCACCGTTCCCTGTCTGACACCCATAATCTCTGCGATACCACTGACCGTCATGTCTTCCCAGTAGAACAAGAACGCAGCAGCCCGCTGCTGTACCGGAAGCTGCCAGACGGCATCAAGAGTCTCGACCACTTCTACCGGAAGATGCCTGACATAGCACTCAGCGAGAGGACTAGCTTTCGGCTTCCTCCACAACGAGCGGGCCTCATTGAGGACACCCTTCATCAAGTACGCCTTTGGCTTCTCCAAGTCCCCAAGATCACGGCGACTGATCGTTCTCAACACCACAATCGACACGAGATCTTCCGCAGAGTCGGGACCCACCAGCGAGGTGGCATACCTCAGAAGGTCACCCCGGTACTTGGCATAGACCTCAGCATTCCCGTCCATACCCATACAACGCCCATCGAGGTCGCCAGGTTGTAGACGATCCTCAGAATCGAGACTACCCAACAGCACCAAGCCCGCAAAGGGGCAACATCAAGTCCGCCCATAACGGCTGCGACTTCAGGGGTCATCGCAGCACATATGGGCGGCGCAGACGACCGGACGCTCACCGCCCGATAGGTAGGGTGAGGAGATGACACGATCCCGTGCCCTGGCCGTGCCGTACCTGTTCGGTGCTGCACTCTTCGGGGTTCCGGGTGTTCTCCTTGTCGGTGGGATCATGCTCAACAACAGCGTGCCCGTGGCTGATGCGTGCCAAGGGGTCTATTGGTGTGGCTACAACGCCTACGGTCTGCTCGGCGTGATCCCCCTTGGCATCGCCTTGTGGTTCGGAGATCGTGGACTCGACTACTGACGAAAGGACGAATAGGGCGTCGATCGTCCTGCCTCAGGACCCCTTATCAAACCTCCCCTGGTCGGAGATGCGGATTCCGTTCCCGATCTCCGTGGTATTCCCGGTGAAGGGAGTCGTCGAGTAGGTGGCTCGCCCAGCGACGATGCTCAGGATTGCCCAATCCCCCGACCAGGCAATGGCACCGTGGCGGCTTCGAACCGGAGGATTTCTGAGGTTCACGCACGTTCTTCAACGGCCCTTCCCTGAGCCGCTCGACACACGCCATGCCGGGGCTAGTCACCTGGGCGTCGGCTACAACCCTTCTCACCTAACCACCTGACCTGCATCACCCTTGCCGCAGGAATGGAAGGCATGAGCGCACAGCACGCAACCGGCTAAACCTGTCTCATGTGTGGAGGGGTCGCCGTCGTCGACATCAACGGCGGCTACTTGTGTGCCAAACACGCCATCGACACGATGATCAAGGTCGACCTCCGGGCAGAGGAACCGACCGTCACGGTCACGGTGGGCTGACAGCGTCAGACAGCGACGAGTCGCCCGTCGCGTACGACCAGCGGCGGCGACTCGCCCAGATACGTCTCCGGGTAGCACTCACCGAACATCTCGTGGTCGTCCAGCAGGCCGCCGCACTTTGCACACATGAGCGTCCGCGTCGACGCAACCGGGGGTGGTGCAGTGCGCGGCGCGGCTGGCTGTGGCCTGTGACCGTATCCACCGCATTGATGACACTGGCTCATACTGATCTCTTCGGCTCCCTGCGGCGGTGCCTGGAGGGCTTCGCGATTCCCCATCAAACCTCCCCTGGTCGGAGATGCGGGTTCCGTTCCCGATCTCCGTGGTACTCCCGGTGAAGGGAGTCGTCGAATAGGTGGCTCGCTCAGCGACGAGGCTCAGGATTGCCCAGTCCCCCGACCAGGCAATGGCCCCACGGCGGCTTCGAACCGGAGGATTTCTGGGGTTCACTCACGTTCGTCAACGGCCCTGCCCTGAACCGCCCGACGCACGCCATGCCGGGGCTAGTCACCTGGGCATCGGCTACAACCCTTCTCACCTAACCACCTGACCTGCATCACCCTTGCCGCAGGAATGGAAGGCATGAGCAAACAGCACGCAACCGGGTACACCTGTCTCATGTGTGGAGGGGTCGCCGTCGTCGACATCGACGACCACTACCTCTGCGCCGCTCACGCCATCGAGACGATGATCACCGTCGACCTCAGGGCAGAGGAACCGACCGTCACCGTTTCGGTGGGCTGACAGCGTCAGATAGCGACGAGCCGCCCGTCGCGTACGACCAGCGGCGGCGACTCGCCCAGGTAGGTCTCAGGGATGCACTCGCCGAACATGTCGTGCGAGTCCGAAAGTCTCGGTGGATATTGGGATGCCATGCACCAGAACGCTCATCCCAGCGGAAGCCTTGCAGGACATGGTGTTGCACCTTCTCACGTTTCCTATGGGATGCAAGGCTTTTCACATCTGTTCCTAGTGGGTTTGTGTCAGATTCGTGTCAGAAGTGTGTCAGATTCTTTGCCCGCGGTGCCGGATGCACGCGTAGGGTCGACGGGGTGGTCCGCGCGACGTGGGGCACATCGAACCGGGGAGGGTTCTATGAGACGACGGAGTATGGTTGCGCTGCTTACGGCGCTGCTGGCCATGGCGATGATGCTGGTGATATTGGTTGTGCCTGCAGGAGCAGGTCAATCTGAGGGGACCGGGATCGTCGCGTCTGTGGCGAAGGCACCGATCGACCCTGCAGGTGACGTTGCCGGCGAGCGAACCGATTTCGTTGTCAGTCTTGATACGTCGCTTGATCCC
>CAXMRC010000191.1:0-2213 GCA_964195945.1 uncultured Gemmatimonadales bacterium | reverse complement strand
GGGGGTGTTGACACCAGAGGAGCGGGAACAGATCCGTGTCGGTATCGATCGGGGCGAGTCGGATCAGACGATTGCGGTTCGGTTGGGTCGGCACCGGTCGACTGTGTGGCGGGAGATCTTAAACAACGGGGGCCGGCACAGGTATTCGGCGTTCCGGGCTCACGATCAGGCTGCCCGCCGGGCAAGACGGTGTCGTCCAATGTGGTGGGAAACAAGACCAGAGTTGTGGAACCTGGTTCAGTTATGGCTTCGACAGTGGTGGTCGCCGCAGGAGATCGCACAGCGGCTTCGCATTGAACATCCTGATGATGCATCCTGGTGGGTGTCACACGAGTCGATCTATCAAGCAGTCTATGTCCAGGGCAGAGGCACGTTGCGTAAAGAATTAGCGGCGTGTTTACGCACTGGGCGGGCGAAACGGCGTCCTCGATCCAAGTCGGGTAACGGACCGGAGCGGGGCCAGATCCCCAACATGGTCAACATCTCAGAAAGACCAGCCGAGGTCGAAGATCGGGCTATTCCGGGTCATTGGGAAGGCGACCTCATCATCGGCAAAGCCGGCAAATCAGCTGTGGCGACTTTGGTGGAACGCTCAACCCGGTTCGGGATGCTGATCCAGATCGATAACAAAACCGCAGAACACGTCGCCCAACGGCTCACAGCCGAGGTGCAACGATTACCCCAGGAGCTATTCAAATCGTTGACCTGGGACCAGGGCAACGAAATGTCCCACCATCACCGATTCACCATCGATACCGGCATCGACGTGTTCTTCTGCGACCCGCACAGCCCATGGCAACGAGGCAGCAACGAGAACTGGAACGGGCTCGTCCGCCAATACATGCCCAAAGGAACCGACCTCTCAGTCCACACCCAACACGACCTCGACAAAATGGCACAATCACTCAACGCAAGACCAAGAATGACCCTCGACTGGGAAAACCCAGCCGAACGACTAAACAAACTCGTCGCGACCAACCCTTGAAACCACCCGTGCTCACGGACGCCAGACTGTCTCAAGTCGCGCTGGCGGGTGGCCGATGGCTTCGGTAGGCGTCCGCAACTGCTCCACAAACGCGAAGGGGGTGGCAGCTATGGAGGAAGCCATAGATCTGCGCGACACGCTTCGCGACCTTCCCGCACACCGGGCTGCCGACGCACGCTCTCGATTCCTGGTCAACACCAGCCAGGAGATCCGAAGCCGGGTAAACGACATCGTCACCCGGACCGCTGGAGTACTCGATTCGTCTCTGACCTTGGATCAAAGAGGTTCTCTGCTCAGTGCGCAACAGTCGGCAGAGTCGCTGCTCACCCTGGTCAATGACCTCTATGACGTGTCTCGTCTCGAGGAAGGCGATTTTGTACTCGAATCGACGCCGTTCCTGCTGCGCCGCACCATCGACCACCTTGTGAAAGTGCTGTCGCCCTTCGCTGTCGCAAAGGGTCTCGACCTCACCCACGAATTCCAGCCAGATCTCGATGATTGGCTCGTCGGCGACCCGGGACGTTTCCGCCAGATGATCGCCAACGTCGTCGAAAACGCCATTAAGTTCACAAATGTGGGTGCCGTCCACATCTCAGTCACCGGAGAACCCGGCGCCGAAGGGAACGTCGATCTCGTCGTCAGCGTTACCGATACCGGAATCGGGATCCCCGAGGAGGCTCGCGACCGCATTTTCGAGTGGTTCACCCAGGGCAACGCCGCGACGTCACGGAACTTTGGCGGCATCGGCCTTGGTCTGCCCATCGCCGCCAAGCTGGCGAATAGCATGGGCGGAGGTATCTCGCTGGAGAGCCGCACCGGCGAAGGCAGCACCTTCCACTGCTTGGTGTCGATAAAGCACGGTGAAGCTCCGGACGAGACCCAGAACATCATTGATGCGTTCGAGTCGGCATCGGCGGAACTCCCCGTACTCGTCATTTCTGACGTCGAGGAAGATCGGCGCAGGCTGGTCACCACTCTCGGCGAATCAGCGATGTCGCCGATTGCCGCGGCTCACCTGGAGCCGGCATTGAGCGCGGTACAACGTGCCGCCGAGAGAGGTAGCCCGATCCGGGCGGTTGTCCTCGCCGTCGGTGACGATCCGTTCCACGTCTATGAGAGGTTTACCTCAGTCCTGACCGAGAGAATCCCGGTCGTGATCACCGTCCCGTCGGGACGGCGCGGAGACGCCACGATGTGTCGCCAACTCGGCGTTGCTGGCTACCTGGCA
>CAXMRC010000190.1:0-1794 GCA_964195945.1 uncultured Gemmatimonadales bacterium | reverse complement strand
GGTTTTCTCAGAACCACCAGTCGAGAATCCACAACGAAGCTATGCCTACGCCGATGACCAGCGACACATTGCGCGACTTGAACGCAACGGCGCCAGCGATGACGGCGGCAAGAAACCGCGGATTGATCGTCGGCGCAAACTCGATGACACCCTCTTGCATCACAACAGCAGGCAGCACGATCGCACCAAGCACGGCGGGCGCGACGTAGCGCAGTGGTACTTCCATCCACACCGGCATCTCACGTTCACCGAAAGCCCCGATAAACGACAGTCGGGTCAGGTAGGTGCCAATCCCAATGAGGATGACCGCGACCCACATCAGCGCTGCCTCCCGACTCGCTCGACCACGACACCAGCGAGCACCCCCGCCATCGCACCAATCACGAGACCGAGTCCGTACGGAGCACTGCTGGCTACAACCGCAATAACGCCACCGACCACGCCGGCGACGAGACCGGGCCTCGTCTGCACCACCGGGATCAGAAGGACCAGAAAAACCAAAGGAATCGCAAACTCCAATCCGAGCGATTCCGGTATTTGAGCTCCAAGCACCACGCCAGCAACGGTCGACACCTGCCACGAAGCCCACAGAGTGAAGCCCGCGCCCGTGTAATACCAACGCTTGTAGGAGGGATCAGTCGCTGTCTCGTACCGGAGCATCGAGACCGCGAACGCCTGGTCTGTCAGCAGGTACGGGAGAAAGATGCGCGATCGACGGGGAAAGTCGCGGAAGTGCGGCGCCATCGCCGCGCTGTACATCAGGTGTCGCACATTGACGACAAGCGCGGTGATAACGACTACTGCCAAGCTCGTTCCGCTATCGATCAATTGCACTGTGACCAACTGGGCGGCGCCGGCAAAGATGATGAATGAGGTCGCTATGCCGAGTCCGCCGCCAACGAGCGACGCGGCCGCGGTTACCCCAAGAACAAGCCCAAACGGCACAACAGCCAGGAGCAGAGGAGCAATGGCCCGCGCCCCATCGGCGAATGCGCCTCTCCTCATGTCTTCCTGTCGCACCACATCCACTCCCGGCAGAGTTGGTACCTTACCGATCGCAACATCTCCGCAGGGCACGCGAGAAGCTCCTCGGAGCCACCGGGGTCCTAGCGGGGACAGAATGACTAAAAGAGACGTACCCTCATCACCATGAGCACACCAGACCTGCTGGCAGGTGTCGACGAAATCAGAGCGCACCGACTGCGCACTATGAAGCGAAACGCCACTGGATTGCTTGTGCTTGCTGCCGTCCTCTTCGTCGCAACATTCGCCCTCACCGACGGCACCGGCGGGTGGGGATACGCTCGAGCTGCCGCTGAGGCTGCCATGGTCGGAGGCGTTGCCGACTGGTTTGCGGTCACCGCCCTCTTCCGGCATCCCCTCGGCATCCCGATACCTCACACGGCCCTCATTCCCAGGGGCAAAGACTCAATAGGCAAAGGCCTTGGCGAGTTTGTACAGCGTAACTTCATGGATCCGACGGCCCTTGTGGCGAGAATCCGCGAAGCCGACCCCGCGGGGCGGATGGGCGAGTGGTTGGCCAAACCTGGGAACGCCGAGACGGCAGCAAGACAAGCCGCCGGCGTGATCGCCGCCGTAGCTGAGGCAATCAACGAAGAAGAAGTCCAAGACAGCATCCGAGAAATGGCTGCGGCGCGTATCGAGGCGATCGATGCAGCTCCAGTGCTCGGATCAGTGATCGACAAAGCCATCGAGGGCGGACACCACGAGGCGCTTGTCACCGCGGGACTCCGCGGCATCAACAAGTCGATCTCCGAAAACCGCGACATGCTG
>CAXMRC010000189.1:0-7507 GCA_964195945.1 uncultured Gemmatimonadales bacterium | reverse complement strand
AATTTGTCCAAGAAGCGCGGCTTCGTATTTCAATCGTCCGAGATCTATGGCGGTCTCCGCTCTGCCTACGACTACGGACCGCTTGGCGTGGAATTGCTGCGCAATGTCAAAGAGCAGTGGTGGCATTCCATGGTGCGGATGCGTGAGGATGTTGTCGGTCTTGATTCGGCCGTCATCCAGTCGCCGGCAGTGTGGGAAGCATCCGGTCACCTGGCATCGTTCACGGACCCTCTTGTCGAGTGCACCAATTGCAACAACCGGTTTCGCGAGGACAAGCTGGACAAGCCAGACCAGTGTCCCTCCTGCGGCAAGACAGGTACCTTCACAGAGGCGAAGAACTTCAACTTGATGTTGAAGACCCATATGGGGCCAGTCGAGTCGACAGACAATGCGGTGTACCTTCGCCCAGAGACGGCGCAGGGCATCTTCATCAATTTCGAGAATGTACGTCGGACCTCACGACTCAAGCTGCCGTTTGGCATCGCCCAGATCGGGAAGGCGTTTCGTAACGAAATCACTCCCGGCCAGTTCGTCTTCCGTACCCGCGAGTTCGAGCAGATGGAGATGGAATTCTTCTGCCGACCCGAGGAGGCAGATGACTGGTTCAAATACTGGGTCGACGAGCGCAAGCGTTGGTACACCGACCTTGGGATGAGGGAAGAGAACCTGCAGTTCCGCGAGCACGAGCAGAAAGAGTTGGCTCACTATGCCGCCGGTACGTTTGATGTGGACTATCGATTCCCCTGGGGTTGGGATGAGCTCGAGGGGATCGCCAACCGCACCGACTTCGACCTCAAGGCGCACATGGAGAAGTCTGGCAAGGACCTGACCTACTTTGATCAGGAGGCCAATGAGCGCTTTGTGCCCTACGTCATCGAACCGGCCGCCGGGGCGACCCGGACAACCTTTGCGTTCCTGCTGGACGCCTATCACGAGGAAGAGGTCCGTGGTGACACCCGCACCGTGCTCCGTCTCGACAAGAGGTTGGCCCCGATCAAAGTTGCAGTGTTGCCGCTGTCGAAGAAGCCAGAGCTCAGCGAGGTATCGGCAAAACTGGCTGCGGATCTACGACCACTGTGGCCCGTCGAACACGACGTCACCCAGGCAATCGGGCGCCGCTATCGGCGGCAAGACGAAATCGGAACTCCGTACTGCGTGACCGTCGATTTCGACTCGCTAGATGATCAGGCGGTTACGGTGCGTGACCGTGACACGATGGCCCAAGATCGTGTCTCGATGGACCAGGTCGCCTCGTATCTGCAGGAGCGTCTGGGGTAGCCCGTCCGCACACTACGGCGGACTCGTCAACTCCGCGCCATTCGCACAGTGCCCCGCGGGCCGCGTGGCCAGGGATGGCTCGTCAGGAACTTGGCGCGGCATCGACGATGAAGACATTTCTCATGAACGGATCGACCTTTTCTATGGTCCCCCGGAAGCTGATCGTGTCGCCACGGTCCAGATCGGTTGCCGTAGTCCCTGGCAGATAGACAACGGCATCGATGTCGGTCTTGCCATACAGGTCGTTGTCGATTTGAGCGACGGTCACGATGGCCTTGGTTCCTGCTTGTGGGCTCAACTCGTCGTCGCCATCGTACGGGGAAGCTTGTTTGACGGTGCCCGTCAGGGTGACGGTCGCACCACGAACTTCGGTCTCGAACCGCCCCTCGTCCTCAAAGCTCAGCCGGTTCGCTCCAAAGACATCATCGAAGAAGTTGGGGGCGAGACCGGTCGAGCTGGCTGCGGGCTCTGGCTCGGGGCTGGGGGGAATGGTCCCCACTGAAGGCGGTGCAGCCGGGGGAGTCGTTTGCTTTTCCTCGGCTGTTGCCGGTCGCGGCTTGGTGGTTTTCGGTGGCGCCGGCGGCGCGGTCTGGACGGGATCGGGAATCAGCAGAGCCGGGGGTCGACCGGCTACCAACGTTTCGGCAGCTGCAACGAGGTCACGAGTGGTGGTCACAATGATGTCCGCCGGTGGCTCGAGAGAATCGCCGACAAGCTTTGTCGATCCGTCTGTGATGACCACGTTGGGGTATTGCTCGATGAGTTGGATGAGCTGGCGGCGGCGGTCAGGAGTCATCATGGTCTGGAGAGCATCGGGGCGCGAGGTGTTTACCCGGAAGCTGTCGTCAAATGGTTTCGAACCCATCTGGGGGTCGGCGCTACCGAGTTGACCAAGCGTCCGCGTAATGGTGGTTTCTCTTTCGAGTCGTAGGGACAGCCCGAGTGCTGGGTAGAAGACTTCGTATCGGAGTGCGGGGGTGCGGCCGGCAGCCATGTCGATCTTGACGGCGAGTCCGTTCACCATTCCGTCGAGGTTGGGCAGGAGCTCAGGCACGGTGCGGGTCAACTTGAGTCCCAGTTCAGTCGCGGCGGTTTGAAATGGGTCGTCTTTGCGAACCATGGCTGCGACGACAACGACAAGAAACAACACTACAACGACTATCAGCCACGTGACGCTCATGGTCTGAGTATAAGAAGCCGGTCCCGTCAGCCCTGGTCATTCTGAGGATCGTCCGAGGTCACCGCGGGCAGAGGAGGGATCTGCCCGGCGATATAGGTCGAAAGGGTCACGACTGTCCGGCTTGGCCCTGGGGCGATTTGCCGGATCTCGTCGAGGACCTCGCCAAGGTGGCTCGACGACCGTGCCTTGATATGGAGCAGTAGGTCGAACTCGCCGGTGACCGCGGCGGAGGAACGGACGAAAGGGATGGCGCGGAGACGATCGGAAAGTTCGGCGAGTCCATGAGAGTCGGTATCTCGGATGCTGATGAAGGCATCGACTGGATAGCCGAGCGCCTCCCAGTTGAGATCTACCGTGAACGAATTGATATATCCGCGTTCTCTAAGACGTTTCACCCGCTGATGCACCGTCGCCGTAGATCTGCCGATCTGGGCGGCGACCTGCGAGAACGGCATTCGCCCATCTTTCGCAAGATGAGTGAGGATTTGATAGTCGATTGCGTCCATTTCCGAAAGATTATCAGAAATATCCGCCATACGGAATAAATCATTTGACAATGTGTTGAAAGAAGCGCAAACTGGAAACATCAAGCTTGAGGCCAGAATGACAGTTCATCCAGACGTAGCATTTCAGTTGGTCTGCTCGCGACGAGCCGCCGCCGCCATAAGGCGCTAGATCCAGGGGATTGATCCCCTAGCGAATAAGAAGGGAAGCCCACTCCCTCCCTCCCTCGGGCTTCCCTTCTTTTTCGTATCAGGGTGCTGATGCTTGCCCCGAGGGTCTATCGAACCCTGACCGAAACGGCCCCCGACGACCCCGGTACACTCCGCTCGTGGCCTATCCCCGTGAAGACATCGAGCGAATCCGCGAAAGAACCGATCTCGCCGAGCTCGCTGCCGAAGTCACCAAAGTGAAGAAATCCGGCCGCTCGGTCATGGCGGTGTGCCCATTCCACCAAGAGAAGACGCCCTCGCTATCTATTGATGCCGCGCGTGGGCTTTTCCATTGCTTTGGCTGCGGTAAGAGTGGAGACATCTTTGGCTGGGTGCAAGAGACGCAGAATCTCGACTTTCGTGAGTCGGTGGAGCTACTGGCCAGGCGGGTCGGAGTGACTCTGACCGAGACTCCCGGCGAAGCGAAACGCCGCGGCAGACGCGAAGAGCTGGTTCGGGCAACTCAATCCGCCGTCGATTTCTACCGCGAGCGTCTCAAGACTGCAGCGGACGCCCGCTCCGCCCGCAGCTATCTGCGCGGCCGGGGGTACGGCGCTGATGTCGTCGATCGATTCAACATCGGGTATTCGCCTTCGGGCTGGGACGAGCTGACCCGGCATCTCAAGAGCAAGGGGTTCGAAGACCGCGACCTCGCCGATTCTGGGTTGGCCTCGCGAAGCTCGGTGGGCCGCATGATCGACCGATTCCGCGGCAGGATCATGTTTCCGATTTTTGATCTCCGCGGCGACCCTGTCGGTTTCGGAGCTCGCCTTCTCGACGGCGACGGTCCCAAGTACCTCAACACCTCAGAAACCTCGATTTACCACAAGTCCAACCTTCTCTATGGATTGAATTGGGCGAAAGGGGAAATCGTGCGTCGGGGAGAGTCGGTTGTGGTCGAGGGCTACACCGATGTGATCGCTCTGCATCTTGCTGGGCAACCGATCGCCGTGGCGACATGTGGAACGGCGCTCGGTGAGGATCATCTCGATCTTTTGCGCCGATTCAGCGAGCGCGTCTTGCTGGCGTTTGATGCTGACGAAGCTGGAGCCGGTGCTGCATCACGTGGATTCGATATGGCCATTCCCGGAGACCTGGACCTTCGCGTGGTTATTCTGCCCGAGGGCCGCGATCCTGCAGATTTGGTCGGCGAGGGTGACGAGGGTCTCCTCCTAGCCGCAATGAAGGCGTCGCAGCCCCTCCTGCAGTTCTCGGTGGATCGGGAGCTTTCCAAGCATGATCTCAATGAAGCCGAAGCTCGCGGACGTGCCACCCGTGCCGCGGCGGCGATGGTTGCCCGTTATCCGGATCCCTTGGTGCAGCACGAGTACGCGGTGCTGGTCTCACGCAGGACGGGGGTCGATCTGCGGTTGGTCGAAGAGGCAGTGACCAAGGCGAGCCGAGAGAGAAAGAGCGACGTGCTGCAGTCAAGACCTGCCAAGGAGCGTCGGCTGTCTGGCACGGAAAAGGCAGAGCAGGAGCTGTTGCGACTGGTGATGGCGAACAACGCCACACTCCGCGAACTCGACTTTGACGAATCGTTGTTCACAGTCGAGCTCCACCGTTCGGCCTATGGTGTTGTCGGGCCGGCGATCGAGGTACTTCCACCGGGCACTGCGCCCGACCTCGGACGGTTAATCGGGAGTGGCGACACTCCGGAGGCGCAGTTGCTCGCCGAGCTGGCGCTCCTCGACCGACCTGAGTCAGACCCTGAGGACGTCATCAATCGGCTCAAGATCGGCACCCTGTCGCGCCGAATTGAAGAACTGCAGAGAGCCTTGGATAGTTTGGGTCCCGACGATCAGGGCCGTTCCAACAAGCTCGAAGAGTTGTTAGCTTTGCAACAACAGAAACAACGACTACGGAGCCGCGATTGAACGAAGCAGCTACAGCCGTCCTAGAGCTATTGACCAAACGCGGCCAACAGCGTGGGTTCCTCGTGGTCACAGAGATCCTCCAAGAGCTCGAAGACGTAGAGGCACCGCCTGAAGCGTTTGACGAGGTAGTTGAACAGCTTCAGATCATCAAGGTCACCGTTCGAGAAGACTCGCAGAATGCGCTGGAGGCTACGGCCCTGAGCAGTGACGAGCTTGTTCATGTCTCCGATCCGGTGCGAATGTATCTGCAGGAGATTGGTCGCTATCCGTTACTGACCCCGCAACAAGAAGTTGAGCTGGCGATGCAGATGGAGGCTGGGGGGCGGGCTTCTGAGAAGCTCGAGGGTGAGGGTGCTGCTGATCTTCCGGTGGCCGACCGTGTCATCCTGCAACGCGCCGCTCGAAATGCGGACAGGGCAAGGAAGCGTCTGGTCGAAGCGAACCTACGTCTTGTCGTATCGATCGCAAAGAAGTATGTGGGACGGGGGCTTTCGCTGCTCGATCTGATCCAGGAGGGCAACCTCGGCCTCATCCGTGCGGTGGAAAAGTTCGACTACCGCAAGGGTTTCAAGTTCTCCACCTACGCGACATGGTGGATTCGCCAGGCAGTGACGCGAGCCCTCGCCGACCAGGCCCGCACCATCAGAGTGCCTGTCCACATGGTTGAAACCATCAACAAGCTGGCACGTGCACAGCGTACGCTGATGCAGGAGCTGGGGCGGGAGCCAACCATCGGCGAGATAGCCCAAGAGCTCGAGCTGGAGCCGAAGCAGGTTACGGAACTGCGCCGGATCGCACAGGATCCTGTCTCCTTGGAGACGCCCCTGGGTGAGGAAGATGACTCCACCCTGGGTGACTTTGTCGAGGACACCGACGCAGATGTTCCTGTCGAAGTCGCGTCGTTCAAACTGCTCCAAGAGTATCTGTCGCTGGTGTTGGAAGGCCTCAACGAGCGAGAGCGTCAGGTGCTGATCATGCGATTTGGGCTGGCCGACGGAAAGGTCAAGACCCTGGAAGAAGTGGGGACCCACTTCAACGTGACCAGGGAGCGGATCCGCCAGATCGAGACGAAGGCGCTGGCCAAGCTTCGCCAGCCGGCACGAGCGAAGCGTCTCGAGGGCTATCTCGAAGGGGGGTAGGAGGCTCCTGTCGGTATGACTGCATCGACCCCCGGATCGCCCGCTGGAATCCCGCCGGCAGATGTCGAAATCACCGAGGAGCAGGTATTCGATCTGCTTCGCACCCAACATCCCGATCTTGCCGATCTCGGCCTGTCCCGGCATGGCAGTGGATGGGACAACGTGACCTACCGACTCGGAACTGAGCTCGCGGTCCGTCTTCCCCGACGCAGGGTTGCGGTCGAGCTCATCGAAAACGAACAGCGGTGGTTGCCGCTGCTGGCCCCCCGCGTTGACGTGCGGATTCCGGCGCCGGTCCGCGTTGGTGTTGCGGGGTCGGGGTATCCATGGCCGTGGAGCATCGTGCAGTGGGCCGACGGTCGGCCGGCGGATACGGAGCCTCTGCTGCCAAGCGAGGCGGGCAGATTTGGCGTCTTCCTACATGCGCTCCATCAACGGGGACCCGTCGCCGCCCCACGCAACCGCTACCGGGGCGTGCCGCTGCAAACACGGTCAGCCTCCGTTGAATCCCGGATCCACCGTTTGGCTGCGGACCGTTTGTCGGTACCGATTGACCGAGTTCGCGAGGTGTGGCAAAGAGCGAAGGGCACGGCGTTGGATACTCCCGAGGTGTGGCTCCATGGCGATCTGCATCCCCGCAACGTGATTGTTTCGCAGGGTCGGCTGGCGGCGGTGGTCGATTGGGGAGATATGTGTGTAGGCGATCCGGCCACCGACCTGGCCGCGGCATGGATGTTGTTTCCGGTTGCGGCTCACAATGACATTCGCCGTGGGTACGGGCCGATCAGTGAAGCTACGTGGTGCCGAGCCCGGGGCTGGGCGGTCTTCTTTGGCGTGGTGCTGACCGACTCCGGTGCTGGGCACGACGAGGGCTCGGCAAAGACCGGTAGACAGATCCTCGAACGGGCCTGTGGCTAGGTCCCGTCCCCGTTGCCGTCGGCGCGGTCGCGGATAGCATCTCCCGCCTGGCTGAGTTGCCCGGCGACGACACCTCTCACTTGGGCAGTGCCGGAGTCGACTATCCCCTTACCTTGGTCGATGACCCTGCGGACGCTCTCGTTCGACGTGGCGCGCCGGTAGGAGCGGCGGAGTTGTTCATATCTGTCTCGTCCGGCCTTGGCGCCGAGGAGGTAGCCAATTCCGAACATGATGGCTGTGCGAAGCTTCATCAGAGCATTGTGCCACGGTTAGGTGTGATGTCGCACGTCTGATACCATCTGGCCGCCCTTCAGTGGGAACCCTTCCGGGGTAGCTCAATTCGGCAGAGCAGCGGACTGTTAATCCGAAGGTTGCGAGTTCAAGTCTCGCCCCCGGAGCCAT
>CAXMRC010000188.1:0-10131 GCA_964195945.1 uncultured Gemmatimonadales bacterium | reverse complement strand
GTGCCGGTTGTTGCACATTGAGCGACGGCATTTCCTTTGGGAACGGCCCCTCTTGCCGATAACTCTCGGATGGAACTCGGGAACCGTACGATGTGGCTGCGACGTCCAGTTGACATGAAACGAATCGCATTCATGGTGATGACACTGACATTGTTGGCGGCAGGTTGTGGCGCCGACCCCGGCGTTGTGGCCACTACTGACCCGCTCGAGCGCACGTCCACGACAGCGACCACCGGTACCGATGAGCAACTCGGTGCGCTCAGCGCGGCACAGGAGCGTTGGGTTGCCGTCGCTCCAGCCGACTACACAGTGACCCAGGTCGACCGCTGCGCTGGATGTGCGGAGGAACCACAGATACTCGCTGTGCACGCCAACGAGGTCGTGTCTCTCGCCGGTGATGCGGTCACTGTCGACGATGTGTTTGGGACCATCGAACAGTCGATCCGCGATGGAGCAACGGTGAATGTCGAATATCACCCGGAACTTGGCTATCCGGTGCGGGTGGTGATCGACCTCGATGGCGACGGTGCCGCCGACGTTGATCTGGAGTTCGGGGACCTCGAGGCGATGCCCATCGTGGAGACCCTGCAGGAGCTGCAGGCGGCGGCGCGGCGTTGGGACGCCCAGGGGCTCGAGTCGTACCGCTACATCTTCCGGGTCGACTGCACTTGCGACGAGGGCGGGACCTTCGAGATCGACGTTCGTGACGGCCTCGTTGTTGCGGTAACGCCGCTGGACGATGGAGCCCGCAACAGTTCGCTGAACCCCGGCTTCGCCATAGACTCATCATTCGATGATCTCGAGGAGTGGTTTACCGACTCGGCGGCGATCATCGAGGACGGGATTCTGGCACTCGACATCCGCATGGACCCGGAGTACGGCTACCCCCGTTGGTTCCGCATCGAGGGCGAAGATGTCGACGGCGAATTTTTCATCGGACGATTCACGATGGTGGTCACGATCGACTTGATCGCCGAACTGGGCCCGATCGAGCCCGATCCCGGACCGGATCCCGACGACCTGAGCGAAGTAGAGCAAGCTTTTGGCCGCTGGAAGGAGGCTGCCCGCACTGACTACCGTTATGTCCTCACGGTGCACTGTGAGTGCCCGGCGCAGGTCAGCGGTCCTTTCGAGGTCACGGTGCGTGACGGCAGACTTGAATCGGCGGTATTGGGGGATGGAACCCTGGCTCAAGCGGAGGTGATCCTGATTGCTGATGCTTTCGACCAGATCGGTTTCGCCATTTTCAGCGGCACCGAGATCGATGTCGTCTACGACCCCCTCCTCGGGTACCCACAACTGGTGATTATCGACCCCGAGGCAGTCGCGGTAGACGGCGGCCTGGCGTTCAGCATCACCGACTTCGAGCCGCTCGGGTAGCTCGCCATCCAGTGACATGGGACGGCTGGCAAGTAGATTGGCCGAAGTGCTGCCGAACCTGCAGAGGAGAGTGACGATGCGGCTAAGTCCTCCAACACGAAAGACGTTCTGGCCGGCGGTCGGGGCTCTTGCCCTTGGCATCGTGCTGTGGGTGGCACCGATTGAGGATGTTTCTTCTGACGTGGCGTTCTGGCTGGCCGCGGCCGGTGGCATCATGCTGGTGCTGGGGAGCGTGTTCAACAAGATTTGAGGGATGGCCGTTGCCCAAACGCGCCGGCCGCCCGCACGAGCGATCCGGCGGGTTGTTACGAACCCAGCAGCGCCGCCTTTTTGATCAACTGGGCGTAGCCTTGGATTGAACCTCTCGGGGAGGATTGCCATGGCGTCGGAAGATCGCGTGCGACTGTCCCGTACCGGAGCCGTCATTCTGGGTGGCGTTGCTGCTACCTCGGCATCGGGTCTGATCTTCGAGATCGCTCTGACACGGGTGTTCGCCGTCACCCAGTTCTATCACTTTGCATTTCTTACTGTTTCGATGGCGCTGCTCGGGTTCGGGGCCAGCGGCTCGGCCCTCACCGCGTTTCCCCGGTTGGGGGTGGGCGGTCCGCGGCGGTGGACTTGGCTGGCCGGGCTCCAAGGGGTGGCGACGCTGGCGGCCTATGCGGTGAGCAACTCCCTGCCGTTCGATTCGTTCGCCATCGCGTGGGACCGCACTCAGATTGTCTACCTGGCGATCTACTACTTGACGCTGGCGGTACCGTTCTTCTTCGGGGGTCTTGTGGTTGCCGTGCTGCTCACAGGCGCCGGCCAACGCGAGCCGGTGTCATCCCACGTGGTCTACGGAACGAGCCTGGCCGGCTCCGGTCTCGGCTGCGTGGTAGCGGTCGTCGGGCTCGATTGGCTCGGCGCGGAGAGGACCATCGTCCTGGCCGCGGCGATGGCGATGGCAGCGGCCACCGGATTCGCCACGCTGGTCGAGCCACGGAGAGCACTGCTGACGACCAGCGCCGCAGGCACGGTGATTCTGCTGGCAATGGGCGTTGTGGTGCCGGCTCTGCTTGAGATGAACATGTCCCCATACAAGGACCTGGCCGCCGCGCTCCGCTTTCCGGGCGCTGCCGTCATCGCCACCGAGTGGGACCGGGGGACCAGGATCGACCTGGTCCGCAGCGACGGCATCCGCTCTCTGCCAGGGCTGAGCTTCACCTACGCCGGTGCTCCGCCCACGCAGGACGGGGTCACCTTCGACGGGGACAGCCTGAGCCCGGTCCCTCGTATCGCTCCGGAGGACGCCGACTTCGCCCAGCACCTGCTCACCGCGCTGCCCTGGCTGTTGCGACCCGGCGCCGATTCGCTGATCCTCGAACCCCGCGGCGGGCTTGACGTGGTGGTAGCTCTGGCCGCTGGGGCGGGGATGGTGACAGCAGTGGAGCCCCATGGCGCCGTCACCGAAGCGATCGCCACCGAAGGAGCCAGCATCTACGACGATCCCAGGGTCGAGGTAGTGGTGAGCGATCCTCGTACCTTTGTGGAACGCATTGCCGGCAGGTTCGACGTAATCGATCTGGCATTGACCTCACCGTATCGGCCGGTGACCTCAGGGGCGTACAGCCTGGCGGAGGACTACTCGCTCACGGTCGAGGCTTTCGCCGGTTATCTCGACCGGCTCGAATCGGATGGCATCCTGATGGTGGCCCGTTGGGTGCAGACCCCGCCGAGCGAGGAGATCCGGCTGCTCGGCATCGCCGCTGCGGCGGTGCGCCAGGAGCAGCTCGACCCTATGGCGGCGGTGGTAATGCTGCGCAACTACTCGAACGCCGTCTTGCTGGTGCAACTCGACGGCTGGTCCGCCACCGACCTCGCCATTGTCAGTCGGTTCGCCGCCGAGCAGCGTTTCGACATCGTCACGATGCCCGGCCTCGACCCGGCCGAGACAAACCTGTTCAGCGTGATCCCCAATGAGCGGTACTCGGCCCTCGCCGCCGAGCTGCTGGCCGCCGCTGATCCGGGGCCGCTCTATGCGGCGTCCGAGTTCGACATCAGCCCGCCGACCGACGATCACCCGTTCTTCGGGCACTATTTCAAGTGGGACCAGACGGGCGAGGTGCTCGACAGCCTGGGGCGCACCTGGCAACCGTTCGGAGGTGCCGGCTATCTGGTATTGGTGGCGTTCTTGGCGCTGGCGACCGTGAGTGCGGCGGCGCT
Source organism: uncultured Gemmatimonadales bacterium (assembly GCA_964195945.1). Classification (GTDB taxonomy): domain Bacteria; phylum Actinomycetota; class Acidimicrobiia; order Spongiisociales; family UBA5794; genus JAAETI01. The sequence goes on along the minus strand of CAXMRC010000188.1, from coordinate 6,546 downwards.
GATTGTGGCGCCGCTGGCGGTGCGGCGCCGGGGGAGAGGCAGCAGGCTGGTGGCCCCTGCGGGTTTGCGGTGGTGGGCGATCGGCTATTTCGGACTGCTCGGAATGGCGTTCCTGCTGGTGGAGATCCCGCTGGTGCAGCTCTACATATTGTTGGTTGGGGACCCGACGACGGCCTTCGCCGTGGTGCTGTTTGCGGTGCTGGTGGCCTCGGGGTTGGGGTCGATAGTTTCGCCCCTGCTGCCATGGCGGGCGGCAGCAGGGATGTTGACGGTGACGGCCGTGGCTTACCCGTTCCTGATCCGCGGGATCACCTCGGTGGTGCTGGCAGCGCCGCTGCTGGTGCGGGTGGTTGTAGGTGCTGTGGCGATCGCCCCGCTGGGCTTCCTGATGGGGATCATGTTTCCCCGCGGGATCGCGTACTTGGAACGGCGGGCACCGCAGCTGGTGCCGTGGGCATGGGGCATCAACGGCACGGTGTCGGTGATCAGTGCGGTGACGGCGGCACTTCTGGCACTGGCGTTCGGCTTCTCGTTGGTGCTGGTGGTGGGTGCGGCCGGCTACGGGCTGGCCGCCTTGCTGGCGATAGGCGCGGATCGGTCACTCATCGGTACGGGTGAAGGGGACGAATAGGACCCCGCCCAAGTTCTCGCCGGTGACGAGGCCCTCCTCGTCGACGGTGAAGCGCCACATCGTCTGCATGGCGCCGATTGGTCCGACCGGGATGACGAGGGCTGCATCTGTGCCGAGCTGGTCGATGAGCGGCTGGGGGACATGGTCGGGGGCAGCGGTGACGATGATGCCGTCGTACGGAGCGTTCTCGGACCAGCCGAAGTAGCCGTCACCGGCGGCCACGGTGACGTTGTAGCCGAGTTCGCTCAGGGTGGCATCGGCCCGGGTGGCCAGCTCCGGGATGATCTCCATGGTGTAGACCTCGCAGCCCATGGCGGCGAGCACGGCGGCTTGATAGCCGGAGCCCGTGCCGATCTCGAGCACTCTGTCCCCGGGACCTACGCCAAGCGCCTCGCTCATAAGGGCGACGATGTAGGGCTGAGAGATGGTTTGCCCGTGGCCGATGGGGAGCGGGTAGTCCCCGTATGCATCATCGGCAACGTTGCCGGGCACGAACCGGTGGCGGGGCACCGTTCGCATCGCTTCGAGCACGCTTGGGTCGGTGATGTCTCGTGTTTCGATCTGTGATTCCACCATGTCGATCCGTTCTTCAATCCTGTTGGTGGGGTCGGATGTGGAGGGTGTGGTGGCCAGCGTCGTCGCCACGGCAGCCAGCGAATCGGGGCCGGCAGTGCCCACCTGGGTGATGGGCGGCAGCGGCGCCGATGCAGAACAACCGGCGACGAGCACCGCGGCGAGCCAAATCCAGCGTCTCACCCAGCCAATGCTATCGCGGATGGTCGCGGGTTTGGGAGGAAGATTGCCCCGAGGTCGCCGACGGCTGCGGCGACGTCGAGGCGATCGAGGGCGGCTGCGGTGGCACGCACCATCTAAGAGAGACCGTGTTTGGCATAGTCCTGGGTAGGCAAACGCGTCACCTTGCCCGAGCACTGCCCAACTCGTTGACCCTCTCGAACCGCCAGATGGTTTGTCACCGAACGGTTACACCTCGTACGTTTTCAGATTCGCACAAGACACATCCATACGAAATGTACCTTGTCGGTTACATCTCCCCTTGCATCCAGGCGCTCTCTGGTTGACCGCAGTATTCGTCACTCCAGAGAGTTCGAACATCGCGTCGGTTGCGGTTAACAGGAGGACCGGAGGATCCGGTTCGGCACGTGCAGAAGAGATCCGGCCAAGCTCATGATCGCGGGATCCTCTGTGATGGGAGGACGGCGATGAGTGGAAGACTGGATGTCCGCATCGTCGACGCCTGCCGATTGTCGCGGATCGGCCGAGGGCGTGTTCCCTCAACTCCCGAACAGGCGGGCTTTGACCTCTTTACAGGTGGGGCAGATCGGGTAGCGGTCGGGGTCCCGGTTGGGGATCCATTTCTTGCCGCACAAGGCGGTCACGGGAACTCCTTCGACATTGCTGCGCACGATGTCGGCCTTGCGCACGTAGTGAGAGAAGCGATCGTGGTTACCGCTGCCATCGTCGATCCGAAGGTCTTCCTTCTCCTTGACGATGACGGCCGGCTTGATCTCAATCTCGCTGGCGAAGTGTGGCGGTCTCATGGGGGGAGTATGGCCGATCGTCGTCGGTTCCGTCACCTTGGCGCCCTCCCGGGCCACACCGGCCTTGTCGACCCGGAAGGTGACTTGCTGCTTGACAATGTCGGGAGCCGCCTGAGTCAGATTGTGGCGAGCGTGCTACGTGTGATCGAGCGCATGCCGCCGTGAAAAGTTGTGATGGCCAATGAGACGATCCACTCCAAGTTCGTCTCGACGATGGTGGGCCAGATGCTCCAACATTTGGTGAAGCGTGACGTAATGCATCAATGGTCTCGCAGGCGTAGCCTTGGAGGTGCCGTGCGGCGAAGAACTCCGCATGCATCGCATGGGATTCGGACATAGACCGTGTGTCTGTCCGTCGAGGAGCTGAGGCCTAGTGAGTAGTAGCGCTGAAGAGCGTTTCCGGGTCCTCTACGATCGCCACCATCCGGCGATCATCTCCTACTTCGCCCGCCGTATCGGTAGCCAAGACGCCGCCGATGCCGCCGACGATGTATTTGCAGTTGCGTGGCGCCGTCTCGATCGGGTCCCGGAAGGGGATGAGACCCTTGCCTGGCTCTACGTCGTTGCCCGCAACGTGCTGGCCAATCGGCGCCGCGGAGAGCGAAGAGGCAACCGTCTATTGGCTCGGATCGCGGGACAACGACAAACTGATCTACTCGGGCCCGAGCCGCAAGTGTTGCGCAATCTCGACGGCCAGCACGTGGTACAAGCGCTCGCCACGCTGCGTCCGGCCGACCAGGAACTGCTCCTTCTCAGCTACTGGGAGGGGCTGACGCATACCCAGATCGGCGAGGTGTTGGATTGTTCAAAGTCGGCAGTGGACGCCCGGGTGCATCGGACGCTCGAAAGATTGCGACAAGCGATGCGGCGGACCGGACATATACCGGGCAGTCAGGCCAGTGAGGCCTCAACCGTCGGGGATCAGCCATGACGAAGCCGAACGTCGAAGAATTGCTCTTCCAGGCCAATCCGGTCGCGGATGCAGAGCAAATGCGCTTGCCCTCCGACGAGATGGAAGCTCGCTGTGCCTCCATCCTGGAAAGGAGGGATGTAATGACAGCCCCAACATCAAGCCCGGAGCGTCTGGTGCGCTCCCCTCGGACGAGACCCCGGTTCCAGCCTGCGCTTGCTTTCGCCATAGGTCTGTTTGTAGTCCTGGGCGCCGTTGGCGGAGTTGTTGCTTGGACGGGGGGTGGCTCTTCATTGGTCGACGAACCGGTAGCCACCGCGATCCCGCAGACGACCAACCCGCCGCCTCCCACAACGGCACTCCCAACAACCGCAGCGCCGGCCCTTGACGGCCGGATCGCCACGCTCGCCTATGCCGGGGTGCCCTCATTCTCCGGGACTGTGCAGTACTACGAGCATGACCCGGCCTTCGGTGATCCCGGCTGGCAGGCGACGGTGCAGATCCGCCATGCGGGCCCGATGGCATTCGAGGCTACGGTCCTCGAAGAGTCCGGCGAGTTCGTTCCTCTCGGTGGGGCTGGCACGGTCTTCTTTGGCGACGGCAGTGACGTCTGGGTTTTGGAGGGTGGCTACCGGGGTCCGTTCCCGATGCCGCTCGAGCCGTTCCGCCATGTGTTCTTCGATGGCGAGCGTTGGGCTTCCGCCTGGGATGACATTTGCGGGACCGCGCCCACGGAACTCGGCGTCGAGAGCATCGCCGGTCGGTCTACCACCCATGTGACTTGCTCTACCGACCTCGAGGACTACGAGCTCTGGGTCGACGAGGAGACTGGCCTGGTAATGCGGATGAGCGGGCCGCTAGCCATTGGGGACTACAGCCCCTATCTGGCCCGTGATGGTCTGTTTGAGTTCACCGAGATCGTGTTCGAGCCGGTGGCGACCCCGGACCCGCCGGAGCCGGCGACGGCAGGCTCCGACCTTGATGTTCCTCCGCTGCACATGATCAGAACGTCTGCGGAGCCCTCGGGGCAAGACTGGGTCGAAACCGAAACGTGGTACTTCGACGGCCGGACTCAGCGGGAGACGACGATCGATGCGGCCGATCCGTCGTTGGTCGGTAGCTTCTTCTTTGCCGATGGCCGCCGGGCGGGGGTGTGCGATCACAGCGTCGGTTACTGCGACGTGTGGGGGGACACGCCCGAGGGCGAGACCTTCCCGTTGTTTGGCCAACTTCCCGAAGAACTGGTGGCGGAGAACTGTTCGGAGACGCCGGGCGCCACCGTTGCCGCCCGGCCGGCCCGTCATTACGTCTGTGACAACATCTGGTTCGAGGACCGCGACGGGTGGCGAGTCATAGCCGACGCTCGTGCCAGCACCTGGGAGTACTGGTTCGACGTCGAGACCGGGCTCCGGGTGAAGGTCGTTTCAGAATACGAGGATTGGGAAGTAACGCTGCTCGAGATTAATCCGCAATTCCCGGCCGGAGTCTTCGACTACAGGGAGCCTGATTGGGTAGAGGCGCCGTTCCAACTTGCCGTCGGAGATGTGGCGCCACCATGGAGCGGTCCATTGGTCGGGGGCGGCAGCTTTGACATGGCAGAGCAAGCGGGGAAGTACGTTGTTGTCTACAGCTGGTTCCCCCACTACGCGGTCGCCGGACTCGACTTCCTACATGAGCTCCAGCTTCTCTCTGACACCTACTCCTCGGAGTCGCTGACGTTCGTCACTGTTAGCGGGGACACGTTGGCTGAGACGCAGAACGTCTTAGATCGCATGGGAATCACCGTGCCCACAGTGCACTGCGGCTATGACCCCGATCAGGTCTGCTTCCCGCAGGAGCCCTGGGTCCTCTGGGGAACCGGGCTAACCGTGACCGTGATCGATCCCGATGGGGTCGTTGTCGCCGTATTCCCGCAACTGCCATTTGACGACGAACTCGAGCAACTCCTGGGGGACATCAGCAACTGAGAGGCTCGGCCAAAGCGAAGGGGCCGTCGGAAGACGGCCCCTTGCGCGTAGCTGCCGATTGCGTTCTAGGCCCCCGGTCCGACATGGAGCACTCGCATCATCTCGTGATCCTCGTGGGACAGGATGTGGCAATGCCATACGTAACGGCCCGGCTTGTCGAACGTCGCCTTGATCCTGGTGATGTAGCGCCCGCCGCCTGGTTCGGAGCCACGCTTCGCAATCTGCTGGAGAACCCCGATCTGGTCGACTGGTGAGGTGGGAACGTTCGTCTACGGGGCCACGAAGTTCTGTGATGTGATGCTGTTGGGGCTGCCGGAAACGACTCCGCTGATCGTTGATGCGAGGACAGCGAGGTTGCCGCCAAACGGCTGGGCACAAAGAGCAACCGAGTGTGCTCCCGCGTCGGGGATTTCGAACGCAATAGTCACGGCAACGGCTTCGTGGACACTCGCCAGCAAGGTCTGCCGCACATATGCCGCAGTCGCGCCGGCGTTGATGCTGTCGGTGCAGGCCGAGGAATCGAGCTGGAGCCACACCCACACGGGGGTGGGGTCGATGGTTTCAGTTGATTGCAGACTGGTCATCCCGGTCACGGCAAGGGTGGAATCCGCCACCAACGTGGTGAATGTCGCCTCAGCGAGCAGTGCACCCTCCAAGGATAAGGACTCCGCGGGGCAGAAGGGCAGCTCCTCTTCGAAACAGATCGTGAGATAGCCACCCATATCACCGGCGTGACGGGCATCCCCTATGACGAAAGTGTCGTACGTTCCTGCGGCCCGCCCGGCGAGCAACGTGCTGTCTGCGGCCGACGCGGCTGTTGCGGCGGAGCCGGCTGTTATGGCGCTGTCTGCGGTCGTTGCCGAATCTGCGGTGGTGGCACTGCCTGCGGTGGTCGCTGAATCCGCCGTGGTCGCGTGATCAGCGGTTGTTGCGGAATCGGCTGTCGTGGCGCTGTCGGCCGCGGTTGCGTGATCAGCGGTGACTGCGCTCTCGGCCGAGACCGCAGTTGCGGCGTCCACAATCTTGTTCACGGCAAGCCGGTGGAGGAAGGCGGCCATTTGCTCTCGGGTGACGTTGGCATTCGGACAGAAGATGTCAGGCCCACATCCTTTGGTTACACCGGAATCTGCCAGCCATTCGATGTCGGTAACGAAGTTGTTGTCATCGGGAACGTCGAGGAATCGGCTTATGGCGGCCCCTGCGGGCAAGGCCAACAATGCAGCCAGGATGACTCCTCCAACGAGAGAGCGGCGGATGATCGGTCGAGTTTTCACGTCTTCCTCCCTTGTCTCATCTGTGTGAAGCGTACCGGAACGGCAGTTCCGAAACCATGGGTCGCTGCGCTACCTCCTTATGGGAGGTGTCGAACTCGGAGTGTCAGCCCAGCAGGTACAGGTGGTCGAGCTTGGAGATCCCCAGGACTCAGCTGAGGCGGTCCGCCTGGAATTGGTCAAGGCACAGACGCCGGGCTGAGCGCAT
>CAXMRC010000187.1:0-46899 GCA_964195945.1 uncultured Gemmatimonadales bacterium | reverse complement strand
ACCCGCAGATTCCGTTCGCCGACCGGACACTGGTAGCTCAACGGAGGCACCACTGATATGCGGTCATGGATAGCGCTGATTATTGCGGGGACGCTCATAGGACCCGTAGCCGGGTCAACAGTCGCGTATGCCGACACCCTTACAGTTTCCGCCCAGGTTGAGACCATTGTCGATGCTGCTTACGACCAGTGGCTCGGTTCTCTGGAAGTCCGGCAGAGTTGTTCCTCCGGGGTTGCCATCGTTTACGAGGTACTCGATGGGCGACGAGGCGAATACCGCACGCAGACCGGTGAAGTAGTCATCGACCCCACAGACTCCGTCGTCGGTATGGGTGCGATCGTGGTCCACGAGCTCTCCCACCACACCTTCCTCGCTTGTGGTGTGGTCGCCGACGCAGAGTTTGCCCACGCCTTCTACTGGTCTCAAGGTTTGCCGGAGGAACGTGACTGGTTCGACTACTCAGTTGGTTGGTCGGCTACGCCAGCGGAGCATTTCGCCGAAGCTATGGCTATCACCATTACAGGAACGGGTGAAGGTGGCATATCGGTTGGTACGACGACTACCGCGCTTATTTCTCGGTGGTTGGCCGGCGCGTCGAGCACACCTCCGGCAGATTCGTACGAACCGGTTCCCTATTCGCCTGGTACCGGTTCGGTAACTTCGGTGATGGTCGACCAAGTGATCGGCCAGCCCTTTGTTGATCCGGAGCCCATCGCCGAGAGTCTATCCGCGGCGATTCCGGCCACCGTTGAAATCTATGGCGAAACCGTGCAGCTAAGCCGCACCTCAACAAGTGTCTTCTGGCTAAACAGCTGGAGGGTCATCCGGCCCATCTAGAACAGCCGGTGACGATACGGAAAACGGGACGGCCGGTGACCGAAAAGTCACCGGCCGTTTCCATTGGGCTGAGGAGGCGTGCGGCCAAGGAACTCTCAGCGGGTTTCTAGATCTCTTTCGCCAACTCGGGCACCACTTCGACGTTTGGCATTGCTTCGAGAATCGAAGGTGCGGCCAGGACTTTGCGGTCTCGGGAGCCACCGCCAAGTACAAGCCTCGCGCGGCCCATGACCCGGGCATCGACCCAGATGGGAAGGTCGTCTGGCAGGCCGAACGGGGTTACGCCGCCGACTGCCATGCCAGTCACAGCGACGGTCTCGTCGGCAGAAGCAAACGAAGTGCGTCTAATTCCGAGACGCTTGCGCACCGCACCGTTGACGTCGAGGCGAGTGGTTGCCAGCACGATGCAGGCGACGTACACCCGCGGGTCACGTTTGCCGACGACCAGGATCGTGTTGGCCGAGTCGGCTAGGTCGTATCCGTAGGCGGCGCAGAACTCGGCAGTGTCAGCTAAATCTGGGTCGCAAGGGACAATCTCGAACTCCGTGCCCGACCTTGCCAGCAGGGAAAGAAGGGGGTCCCCACTCATATGCGGTCGAGCGCCTGCTCCAGGTCCTCAATCAGATCCGCAACGTCCTCCATACCGACCGAGATACGGACCAGGCCATCGGTGATGCCGACCTTTAGTCTCTCTTCCGGTTCGATTGCTGCGTGTGTCATCGTGACCGGATGGGTGATCAAGGATTCGACAGAGCCGAGGTTCTCCGCCAGCGTCCACAACTCGACGAGACCCATCAGTTTCTTGCCTGCTTCGACGCCGCCCTGGACCTCGAACCAGGCCATCGCTCCAAAACCGGAGGCCTGTTTCTTGGCCAACTCATGTTGTGGAAACGACTCCAAACCCGGATAGGCAACCTTGTTCACCTTCGGGTGGGCCTCGAGAAAGCAGGCCACCTGCATGGCATTGTCCGACTGTCTATCGAGACGCTCCGACAGCGTTTTGGTTCCCTGCAGGGTTAGCCAAGCCACCTGGGGTGACATGGTGGTTCCGGTCGAATTCTGAATGAACTTGATCTTCTCGTGCAATTCCGCGGTTCTCGAGACGACCGCCCCGCCAACCGTGGCATTGTGTCCATCGAAGTACTTAGTGGTGGAGTGGACGATGAGATCGGCGCCAAGCTCGAAAGGCCGCTGGTAGTACGGGGTGAGAAAGGTGTTGTCGACGCAGTGGGGGATCCCGTGGGCCGTGGCGATCTCGGACACAGCGGCGATGTCGGTGAGTTTGAGGGTGGGGTTGGCCGGCGTCTCGGTGAAGATCAGCTTGGTGTTGCCACGAAGAGCTCCAGCGACGTTTTTTGCGTCGGAGGTGTCGACGAAGTCGTACTCGACGCCAAAACGGCGGTAGACCTGGGTGGCCAGACGATACGTGCCGCCATAGACGACGTCTGAGAAGACAACGTGGTCTCCCGCATTGAGCATGGCCAGCATCACCGCGTTGGTTGCGGCCATCCCGGTTCCAAAAGCGGCGGCGTCGGCGCCGTCTTCGAGCGTGGACACCTTGACCTCGAGGGCCCGCACCGTGGGATTTCCAGAGCGCGAGTACGAGTAGCCGGTAGCCATGTACTCATCAACGGACGGCTGAACGAACGTTGTGGATTGATGGATCGGCGTCAGTATTGCGCCAGTGGTCGGATCCGGGGTCACGCCGGCATGAATCTGTTTGGTGCGGAAGCGCATGTGAGTACCTCGCTAGCTCGGTGCCAAAGATACCGCAACGACCGCTCCCCGGGCGAGGTCGGCTGTACACTCGCCCCCGCAAGCGCAAACAACCACCCGAGCCCGCAACATGACCTCTGACTGCGCCTTGACGAAACGTGAACTACTCAACGGGGTGATGTTCAACGCATATCCCGACAGCATTGGGGGAACCCTCGCCGATGTCATGGGTGTGCTCGGATTGCCGCAGTTTGAAGATGTCTTCTCGCTGTTCTATGTGCTTCCAACGTTCTTCAACGGCGACCTCGATCGCGGCTTTTCCATCATCGACTACAGCCTCAATCAGGAACTCGTATCCCGCGAGGACCTCGAAACGGCGAACGAGCTGAACCTCAGTTTCAAGTTCGACTTGGTCCTCAATCATCTTTCGGTGAATTCACCGCAGTTCCGGGACCTGATCGAGAAGGGTGACGAATCGCCGTTCAGAAGGTTCTTCATCGACTGGAACGAATTCTGGGAGCAGCACGGCAAAATGGGGCCAGAGGGCTTCGTCGTGCCCAACCAGCAGCATCTGGACCTCCTGTATATGCGTAAACCGGGACTGCCCATACTCAAGGTTCTGTTTCCCGATGGCTCGGAACGCCCGTACTGGAACACCTTCTACCAGGAGGTGAGTTACGCCCACCTCGACCCACAGGACCTTGCGGAGATCGACGGCGTCACGCCCGACGCGGCAGAGCAGATCGTGTCGATCTTCAACCTGGCTATCGATGAGGATCCGTATCCAACGGACATCGATTTCGGTGAATGGTCCGCCTACAAGGCCACCCTGATGGCTGTGGCCGAGAACAGACGCCGCTACCTGGGGCAGATGGACCTCAACGCTCGATCAGAAAAGGTCTGGGAGTTCTACGCCGAGACCCTGGGAAAGCTCCACGGTTACGGCGCCAAGCTGGTGCGGCTCGACGCCTTCGCCTACCTGCACAAGCAGGTCGGCATGTCGAACTTCTTCAACAAGCCCGGTACCTGGCAGTTCCTCGATCGTCTGAAGTCGATGGCCGACAACCATGACCTGGTGTTGCTACCGGAAATCCATGCTGAATACGGCACTGGTCTGCACGAGGAAGTAGCGGAGAACGGTTTTCCCGTTTACGACTTCTTTCTCCCGGCCCTGGTAATCGATGCGCTCGACCGTGGCACGAACCGGCATCTCCTGCAGTGGATTCGCGAACTGGTTGAGAAGAACCTGCTTACAGTGAATATGCTGGGTTGCCATGACGGGATCCCGGTTCTCGATCTCAGGGGTAAGCAGTCTGCCACCGACTTCCGGCCGGGTCTGTTGTCCGACGAGCAGATCGATACCGTCATCGAGAACATCCTCGAACGGGGCGGCAGGATCAAGAATCTATACGGTGCGGATGGCAAGAAGATTGCCTACTACCAAGTGAATGCGACCTACTTCAGCGCCCTGGGCGAGGATGAACAGAAGCTGCGCCTGGCCCGCGCCATCCAGCTGTTCACCCCCGGCGTCCCACAGGTCTGGTACCTCGACTTGTTTGCTGGCAAGAACGACTACGCCGCCGCCAATCGCGGCGGCACCGGGGGTCACAAGGAAATCAACCGCACGACCCTGACGCTGGGCGACATCGAAGAGGGCCTCAAGAAAGCAGTCGTGAAAGACCAGCTGGATCTAATGCGCTTGCGGAACACTTCGCCCGCCTTCCGCGGTGAACTCGAGATTCTCGAGACAAAGACGCACCTGTTGCATATGACCTGGCAGCACAACGGTCACACCGCGACGTTGCGAGCCAACCTCCGAGATCACAGCTTTGCCGTGACGCACTCGGACGGGGCGGGTGCCGCGCAAACATTGGAGTACCGTCGCTGACCCCGGCGGGGAGTTCGATCGTATCGAACTCCAGGCTGCTTGCAGCAGCCGTTTACACCGTCACAAGCTCGACGTCGTAATCCCGGGTGATGACAACGTCGGCCCGGGAGCGATGCTGTGAGATGATCTCGTGCTCCTTCACGAGGACCTCCTCGATGAAAGGATCGAACTCCTCTCGTCCCCGTTTCATTCGGTGTTGCATCGTCTCCAGCCGGTTGCGGTCAATGAACACTCGCCGGTCAACGTTATCGCACAGGGATGTGTAGACGCCTTCGGCGATGACAACCGTGGCGCCTTCCAGCGAGATCGTCTCCTCGGTGATCTGGTTGTCGTCGTATATTGCCAGCGGTTTCACGATGGCGGGTGCCCCCTCGCGGGCTTGCCGCAGATGCTGGTCGATCAGTTCGAGCCGCACCTCGGTGATGCCCACCCAGGCAAAGTTGGCGCGGCGGGCGGCGTCGTTGAACCTGGGTGGGAGCACGTAGTAGTCGTCCTGCTGGAGCACAACTGCCTTTACCCCGCGCTCGCCGAGAGCGTCGGAGAGCGCCTGCCCCGTTTCGGACTTGCCGCTACCTGATTCGCCGGCGACGGTCATCGTGTAGCGACGTTCGGTGGCGGCGATCTCGTCGAAAAGTCTGCCGATGATCTGCTCTGCAGCGTTCTTGTGTTCCTCGCCTACGAGGATGATGTCGCCCTTCATGAGCTCATGATATCAATACTGTCGCGATCAATCGTGGTGGTCTACGGCATCGACGGGTGGCGCTGGGGTGCGGCCGATGTCTGGCTCGATGTACATCGGGCGGGCGATGGGCACTACCTCGCGCACTCGGCGCTCGACCTCGTTGATTGCATCAGCCAGCGCCGGAAAGGAGAGGTCAGAATCAAACACGATCTTGGCGCCGACCAGGAGCTCCTCAGGGCCGAAGTGCTGGGTCCGTAGATGGATGACGTCAACGACGTGGGGTGAGCCTTGCATTGCCGATCGAATCTCTTGGTATACACCGGGGCGGGCTGACTCACCGATGAGTAGGCCCTTCATCTCGAAGGCGAGGAGGATGGCGATGGCGCCAAGCAGCAAGCCGATACTGACGGTCCCGATTCCATCCCAGATAGGAGCTCCGGTAATGGTGGCGATGCCGATCGCAGTAATCGCGACAAAGAGACCAGTGAGTGCGCCGAAGTCCTCGAGTAGGACAACCGTGAGTTCCGGGACCCTCGAGGTGCGAATAAACTGCCACCAGGTGCGCTGACCCTTGATATCTCTTGCTGTTCGCACTGCAGTAAGGAACGCATAACCCTCGAATACAAAGCCGAGGCTAAGGATGCCGAATGCCCATATAACGTTTTCGAGCTCTTCTGGATGTCGGATCTTCTCGTACCCCTCGAACAGCGCAAACAACGAACCGAGCGAGAACAGCACCATCGCCACGACAAACGACCAAAAGTACCGCTCCCTGGCGTAACCAAACTGGAATTCCTCGTCGGGATCCCGCTTGGAGAGTCGTCCGCCGAGCAGCAATAGAGCCTGGTTACCGGTGTCTGCCGCCGAGTGGATCGACTCGGCCAGCATCGAAGATGAGCGCGTAAAGACAAAGCCGATGAACTTTGCTATCGCGATTCCGAGGTTCGCAAAGAACGCGGCGATTACGACCTTTGTTGATCCACCTGTTGCCATGTGGTGAATCTAGCGGTCCGGCGACCCGAGTTGTCTGCCAACGGATCTGGGTCGAGCGCGGGTGCGTCTACGCCAGCACCATCGCGGTGCCTGCCACAGCCAGTGCGGAGCCAAGCCACGCTCCAGCCGGAGGAGGTTCCTTAGTAACAAGCCAGATGATGGGAAGCTGCAAGACCGGAGCCACGGAAACCAGAATCGATACAAGCCCCGGTGGTCCGCCGGCAAGGGCGATGAGCATCATGGTCTTGCCGACAACCATGCCAAGAGTGCCGGAGATGATGACCAGCATCCACAGCCTGGCCGAGAAGATCACCGGTGCCCGCTTCCCGTTGCGCCGCTCGAACCACGGCATAAGGGCGAACAGCCCGAGCGTCCCGATGATCGCACGAACTGCAGCACCCGCCCACGGATCGAGTGTTCCATCGAAAACCGGATCGGCAACCAACACTGCGATAGCTTGTCCGAGGGCACCGAGCAACCCAAAGGACACCCCAACCCAGAGTGAGCCTCTGACTTCTTCCCAATTATGCGACTGGCCAGGACGGGTTCCGTATGCAATAGCAAGGCTGACGCCGGAGAGAACAAGGATCGTTCCGATGACGCCGAGAACACCGAACTGCTCGTCGTAGATGATGGCGCTGACCACCGCGGTCAGAGGAGCGTTGACCGCAAAAAGCATCCCCGTACGGCGCGGCCCCAGTCGAGAGAAAGCCTCAAACAGTGCCGCATCGCCGAGTGCGAGACCGACAAAACCGGAGATACCGAGAGGGATCCAGTCTGCAGACTCGACGGTTACCCAACCTCCGGTGATAAGTGCGATGAGTACCAGGGCGACGGTTACGTAGACCATTCGGATGCGAACGAACCGGGGACCTCCGAGTAGCCGGGATGGCTCTGCGGCTACGAGTCCGCCAACGGCCCATGACGAGGCGGCGAGAAGCGCCGCTACTTGGAATGGCATGGTTCAACTCCCGTCGCGTACGGCGAAACCATACGGGAGTTCGAGACGGTGCCGGCGCAGCAGGCCTTCGTCTGCAAGTACTTCGCTGGTGGCCCGGTGGCAACGATCTTGCGTATTGCTGCGCTGAGCCCGCCCGCAGCGGCCACGCCAAACCCTGCAGAGGTAGCACCATTTGATGGGTCCGTCCGGGATATGCACCCGTGTCTTCTCATTGCGAGGGGTTCGCAACAAGAGCATTAGCGGTCAGGACAGCCAACTGTGGCGTCGGGGGCGAGTCAGCACAGCATGCGTCACCAGCCTCAATCCAAGAGCGTTCTATTCCAGAAGCCTTGCGAAGCAGTAGACACCTTCCAAGATGCCGAAGGCCGGCCACATGCCCCAGACCACCACCCAATAGTTGATGGTGGACTTGCGAAAACCGAGGTCCCGGTCCCATATGTAAATAACGATGGCGGTATACCAGAATGGGGCCGATGCGATCAGACCGAGGAGAAAACCCCACCGCTCGCCAAGCAACATGCCGATGCTTGCAACGATCTGCAGCGGCGCCCAGAAGAGAGTGTCAGCCCACGCCAAACCCTGATTAAACGCAAAGTACGCCTTGGGGTCTGTCGCTTCGGGGTTTCCGCCGTAGATGTTGCTGATGGTCCATTCGGCATGGGGACGTAGAACCGCCACCAACTGCAGTGCACCAAGGAGCCCGATAAGGGCGAGCCCGCCGACAGCAATGATCCAGGTGAGCGCGGTAACTTCCATTCCGGTTCCTCCTACATTCCGGCACTCAAGAGGTGGGTAGAGCGACGACTGCTGCAGCGATGGTGATCAGACCCATCGCTCCCCAGACGCCAAGCATCACGTAGCCGATTCTGAGGTTGGCATCCGTTCCCACCCGGAATCCACTCCGCTGCATCGCGACCCTGGTGAATATGCCCCGGCCTGCGAAATACACATACATGCCGCCGCCGACCAGTCCGAAGTAGGCCCACGCCGACTGATCGAAGACGAGTAAGACCCCAGCAACGACCATTGTCCACAGGGTCACAAAGTCGAAGGGAGCTTCGCCGCGAATGTCTGCCCAGTAGGTTGGCTCCACGTTGTCTTTTGACTCCATGACGGTCAACCGAACGGCAAGGTCCGGCGCCAGCCAGGCGATGATCTGGCCTCCCCAAGCCAGCATCGACAACAAGACTACGACGATTCCCCACAAGACTCCCATCGACACTGATCCTCTCTAGAATTGCATCCCAATCATCGCGGATCGCCCGCCATCTGATAAGTCCCAAAAAGGCCGAATTTCCTGACGATCATCGCGGCCTGCGACTCGATGTCTCGCACGATGAGGCAGTCGGCTCCAGGTCACGGCTGTCTCCTCCGCCAGGCGCTCGGCAGCTTGTCGGCATCCAGGCTAGGGGTGGTCCGCGGACTGGCCGGGACGCACCACCGTCATCAACGTACGACCGAGGATCTTGGTGTCAAGAGCCATGGACTGCTGCTCGACGTATTCGATATCGAACCGGGTTCGCGCTTCCATCGAGATCCCGTCCCTGCCCGATACTTGGGCGAGACCGGTCACACCAGGCTTGACGTCGAATCGAGGGCTGTCTCGACCTACGAGGTCGGCCTCCGCCGGCACCAGCGGTCGCGGACCGACCAGTGACATCGCACCGAGCAGAACGTCCCACAAGTTGGGCAGCTCGTCTAGCGATGACTTGCGCAGCCATCGGCCGACCCGTGTGATTCTCGGATCGTGGTCAATACGGATCGTGGCCTGCTCGTTGCGTGTCTGCGCCATCTCGAGATGAGCGAGGTGTGCGGCAAACGTTTCTTCGCCACCGTCCGCGCTCATGGTTCGCAGCTTCAGCATCGCAAAGTTCTGTCCATTGCGACCAACACGTTCCTGGCGGAAGAAGGCCGGTCCCCGCGAATCGAGTTTGATTGCGATCACAGCGATGATGAGTACGGGGAACGACAGAATCAGGATGATGGCCGCCACTGCGATGTCCAAAGTCCGTTTGGCGAGAAGATAGGCCGCGCTTGCTGACGCATCATCAGCAGAAGGCCTCGTGATAGCGCCTGTGGCGAGTGCCGCAAGTGCGACGGCCTCTCCGGCGAGGAACGAGGTGGACACTCGCACGATCGGCTCGGCATCCGACAGGGCCAAGGCCGCGGCGGCGGCGATCAAGCCCAATATCCAGGCGATGCCTAGGACCTTGGGCTTGCCCTGTGCCACCAGGACCTGGGCGACGAAGAGACCTGCGCCGGCGAGTACGACCCCGCCGGCGACCAGAGCTGATGACAGCGAGTCGGGGCGGAACTCCGAACCAAAGGCAACAGAGACGATCGATGGTCCGATCGTGTATCCAGCAACCGATCCCAAGATCGAAAGACCGAACCCGGCCAGTCCGATTCCGCGTGCCCAGGCAGCAAGCTCGCGACGCTGCTGGCGGGCAGCCATTTCGGTGAACGGGGGCAGGACCCTTGCAATCAGGTTGTAGCCAAAGGTAAGAGGCGCTCGAAAAAGCGTGAATGTTGCAAACACCACACTGACCGTGGCCTGGGTCGCCCCCAGCAGCGCCGCCACGACGGGACCGGCGAGCAGTAGGGCCTGAGAGGCTGCTGAGGACAGAACTAAGCCGCTGAGAAGACCAGACTCTCCGACTGCGCCGACGTCTGCATTGATCATTTCTCGATTGTTCTCGACCCGGCGAAACGGACGCCACACGAGTGTGATTGTTGGGCCAAGAATCAGGGCAATCGCAAGACCCGATGCCGAAGGACGAATGGTTAGCACTACGACAGCAACGATGAGGCGCAGGACGTTGGCTCCACCGCTTGCATACCCGTACTGGCGGAACCGTCGCCAGCCGGCAAGATGACCGCGAGCCGCGGCGTAGCCGGCGTGCATCGTGACGGTAAGCGCGGTGAATACGATGAATCGACGATCGCCGTTCAGGAACCGGTCCACCCCCAACCAGGCGAAAGCAGTAGCCGTTACGATGGTTGTGGCTGCGAGCCACCAGGCTCGTCGTGGAAGGCCGGCTTGTGAGGGATCGAGAGTGAGTCGTCTAACTACGAGTTGTTCCACCGGGAGCAGAAAGACAATGAATGTCAGGAAATGGATTGTTAGGAGCATGGAAACAGGTGCAAAATCTGTCGCCCCGAGCGTGCGTCCTCCAAGGATCTGGTATGCGTACGCGGCTATGCCGGCAAGCAGGCTTCCCGCCAGGATGTGGCCGGTACCGTCCTCGGACAGGCGGGCAAACCGGGTCCTCGTTGGGCTCGGTGAAGTGTCGCTGTCATCCTGTGGCGATCTCGATGTGGAATCTTCGGTCATTTCCTCAGCCTGCTGCGGGTGTCGGCCCGACATAGGCTAACTATGTTGACCTGGTGCCTGGGCCTCCGGCGTCCGTCCGAGTGCTGGCCTTGACTCGACATGGACGCCGCGGCGTCCGTCCGAGTGCCGACCCTGACTCGACATCGACACCAAGAACGCTGTCTGCCGGAGCACTAGCATTGGCCGATGCGTCACAACGGAGAACTCGGGGACCCAAAGCGGCCGCTATTGGCGGCTGTGCTCTCTGCGGTGCTCCCGGGAACGGGCCAGCTCTATGCGGGCAAATGGCGTCGAGCCCTTGGTATGTTTGCGATCGATCTTGCTGTGATTGGGTTCGCCGGATTTGCGGCCTACAACACGCTCGAAGTGGTCAAGGCAGCATTCCGGCCGGGTGTCCTCGTCGCCGCGATGGTTGGCAACATTGTTCTGCTCGGGTTCCGGGTGTGGGCAGTCGATGATGCGTATCACTTGGTTGCAAAGGATCGGTCGGGGAGGGTCCCTACCGCGATGGGGGCCGTTCTGGGGATCATCTTGGTCGGCCCACACGTTGTGGCCGGCTACTACGACATTGTCCACTACGACTTCATCACCTCGACATTTGCCGAGGAGGAGGCGACCACAACGACCGTTCCGGTCGGTACAACGGTCGTGGCCACCGCGGCGGCGAGCGGGACCACTACCACTGTGTTCGAGGTTGAGCCGGGGCCCGTGCTGTGGGATGGCCTGGAGCGGCTCAACATTCTCCTCTTGGGTGCGGATGCCGGAGTAGGCAGAGAGAGTATCCGCACCGACACGATGATCGTGGTGAGCATCGACCCGGCCAGTGGCGACGTTGCGTTGTTCAGCTTGCCGCGGAACTTCGTTCAAGTTCCGCTGCCTACCGAGATGGGGATTTGGGGGTGCGACTGCTTTCCCCGGATGCTCAACGACCTCTACGTGGCGGGCGTCGAGTCTCCGCAGGCGTTCCCCGGACCAGCCGACCCGAGCGTCAATGCGATCAAGGGTGGCTTCGGTGAGTTGCTCGGCATACCGATTCACAACTACGCACTGGTGACCTTGGAAGGGTTCGTTGGGGTGGTTGACGCGATCGGCGGTGTCACCCTCGATGTGCCCTTTGTCATTGTCGATGAGACCTATCCGCACGAGGACGGCGTCACGATCGAGTATGTCGAAATCCCCGCAGGTGAACAGCATCTGGACGGTCACCTGGCGTTGGCCTATGCCAGGGCGCGGCGCCACGCCGACGACTATGCCCGGATGAGCCGGCAACGTTGCCTGGTCGACGCGATACTCGAGGAAGCAGACCCGGTAGCCCTTGCTCTCGGCTACCCAGAACTGGCTGGCGTTCTCGGCGACACGATGGAGACCGATATTTCGCTGAGCCGCATCCCGGATCTGATCGATCTACTGCCAAGCATCGATCTGGACAACATGATCTCGATTCGCTTCATACCGCCGCAATATCTTGGTGGATTCGATGACAACGGGCTCAATATCCCAAAGACCGATTTGATTAGAGAGCATGTCCAGATCGTCATCAACTCGACACCTCAAGAGGCGCGCCAGATCCTTGGCATCGAACCGATTGACGACGTTTGCTAGTCGCCGCCGTCTGCTAGGTAACGGGCGGTTCCTCCGCAGCCTTGCCGCGGTCTCCGAGGCCGGAAAGAATGTTGACGCCAGTTGCATTCTCTATCTGCTCGGTAAGCCTGATGACCGAGCCGGGTAGTTGGCTGAGCAACCCCGGTATCTGTTGGCTGCCGTTGCCACCATCTATGACAGATACCTTATCGATGCTCACCGAACGGACGGTGCTGACGATCTTGTCGATGATCTCGGGAAGCATGTTCAGCACGAAAATCTGCTCGGCATCCTCGCCTGCGTCTTTGTATTGCTCGACGAGGCGTCGGAACACCTCGATCTGCGCCTGACCATCCTCGATAATCGAGGCAGCTTCACCTTTTGCTTCGAGTTCCATGGCTTCGCGTTTGGCGCGAGCAGGCGCGATTACGTCTGCTTCGAGGCGATTGCGTTGCAGGTCGATTCGAGCCAACTCGAGCTCCTGCTCGGCGACCACACGGGCTCGATCTGCCTCGACGGCCGCTTCGGATTCCTTGGCAGTGGCTATCTTCTCAAGTTCGGCGGTGCGGACGCGGAGTGCGTTCTGGCGTTCGACGACTGCCAGGTTTGCTTCTACCCGGGCGATCTCGGTCCGTTTGCGCGCATCGGCCTCGGCCTCTTCCGCTTCGGTTTGGCGAAGCGCTTCGGCAACACGTGCTTCCTTGAGGACGGCCGCGGTCTGGCGGCGACCGACCGCGTCGAGGTAGCCAACCTCGTCGGTGACGTTCTGAATCTTGAGCACATCTAGCTCTAGGCCAAGCGTCTTGATGTCATCGTCGGCTTCGTCGATGAGCGTCTGGGCGAATTTGAGGCGGTCCTCGTTGACTTCTTCAGGGGTGAGGGTGGCGAGAACGCCACGCAGGTTGGCCTCTAGGGTTTCTTTGGCGAGCTTGGGGATGTATTCGGCGGGCCGCCCCAAGAATCGCTCCATGGAGTTCTCCAGAAGACCCTCGCGGCTGGAGAGCTTCACGTTGGCGATTCCCTGGACGTTGAGCGGAATCGCCCCCTTCGAATAAGCGTTTTGCACCGCGACCTCGATGGCGATGGTGTTGAGGTCCATGAACTGGACCTTCTCAATGACCGGCCAGCGCAGCGTTCGGCCACCACGCAGCACCCGGTATCCGATGGTGGTTCCGTCCGGCATCTCGCGGGAACGCCCTGTGATCACTGCGATCTGGTTTGGGGGGCAGATCACGATGAATGACTTGACGGCCAGGGTGACGACCACGACCGCCAGCACTATCAGGCCGGCAACGGTAATGAGAAGCTCCATCCCTACTCCTTGCTATTGCGGGCAGATGCCCGACTACTAAAACTCATCCATACGGGTCACCAACGCTGACCCATCCTTGACCTCTACAACCACGACGTTGTCGCCAATCTCGAACCTCTCCTCATGGCGGTCGTTGTAAGGCGAAGCAACCAAGTAGATCCGTTGTCCATTGACGTCGATCGAAACCTTGCCCTTGTGCCCCGGCTCGATGGGGACGACAACGCTGCCGGTGTTGCCGGCGATCGTGGTGTCGGTCAGTTGACTGCTGACGCTGGTCCGCTTCAGGTAGTCCATGAGCTTCACATTGATGAATGCTGCAAAGAATCCCAGCCCGATCGCAAGAGCGACGGTGACGATGACGTTCGTGTCCAGCCATGTCAGCAGAACGCCGGTGAGACCAAAGAAGGCTGAGAAGAAGACAAGCGACCGGAACGAAAAGAGGGCGCCGAGCAGGTGGACCGCAGTGTTGGAGGCATCCAAGTCGACATCTGCGTCCACATCGATGTCGGTGTCAAAGTCGGCTGCGGAGAAGAGGAATACACCGACGAACAGCCAGCCAAAAACCGCCAAGAAGACAAATACACCGAACATTGTCGTCAGCTCCGTTTCACCGAGGAACCGTCCCTCCGTCGTATTCTACAAGGAACTACGGCAACCGCTTCTAGGGTTTGCGTTCCTGGTACCTTCTGTCGATGCCGCTGGATGCGCTTCTGCTCTCCCTTGGTTCAGCGTTTCTTCACGCTGGGTGGAACTACTGGGTGAAGACCAGCACCGACAGGCTGCTGGCTGTGTGGGGAGTTGTCGCTTGGCGGCGCGGTGTTATTCCTACCGCTTGTATTGATTCGAGGAATCGATCCGGTTACATATCCGTATTCTGCTGCCTCGGGGATCATGCTGACCGCCTACGTGTTCGCCCTGGCCGCGGCCTACGACAGAGTCGACTTTTCTCTGGCATATCCGGTGGCAAGAGGGACCGCACCCGGCGTGGCTGCGTTGCTCAGTCTGGTATTCCTTGGTGAGACACTCGGTGTCTGGGCCGCAGTTGCACTCGGTCTCATTATCGTGTCGTTGTTCTCGATGGTGGGCCGGCCGACCGGTGTCCCTGGGATCGAATTCGCTCTTTTGACCGGGTTCATCATCGCGACTTACTCGGTGATTGATGCTGCTGGGGTGCGCCGGATCGACGATGGGCTGACCTATTCGGCTGCTGTCTACGTTGTCAATGCCGCGATCGCCACACCGTTGGTGTTTTGGGTCAGGGGCAAAGCAGCGCTGGAGACCATTCGCACGGAGTGGTTTTCGATGCTGGTGGCCGGTGCTGCTTCTGTGATCGCATATGCCCTTGTTCTCAGCGCGCGTTGCTGGCTCAGGTCGGTTTGGTCTCTGCGGTTCGGGAGACGTCGGTCATTCTTGGAGCATGGTTGGGTACCGTACGGCTTGGTGAAGGCGGACAACAGCGTCGGGTGGTAGCGGCGATCGGTGTAGTGGCAGGCATCGCGTTACTCGGTTTGGGATAGGAGTCATGATGGAAACTGGGCTTGCAGGCAAGGGAGTATTGGTAACCGGCGGTGCCGGCGGTATCGGTGCTGCGATCGTGAGAATGTTTGCGGCCGAGGGAGCGAAGGTCGCCGTTCACTACAACACGTCTCAGAAGGCCGCGACGGCACTCGCTGCCGAGGTGGGGGGTATTGCCATCGGCGCTGATCTCCGCAACGAGGCTGAGGCCGACGTTCTGATCCCGAAGGCGGTTGCGGCTTTAGGGCGGCTCGACGTTTGTGTTGCGAACGCCGGGAAATACCCGCGTGAGGATCAACCGATCTGGAGGCTATCTCTAGAGCGTTGGAACGAGACTCTTGCTTCGAATCTCACCTCATCCTTCTTGACGGCACGAGGCTTCCTCGAACATGCGGCGGCCACTGGGGTCGGGTCCCTCGTGATGGTCGCTTCCACCGCCGGCTCCTTTGGCGAGGCGGGACATGCCGATTATGCCGCCGCCAAGGGGGCGATTCTGAGTGGCTTCCTGATGAGTGCGAAGAATGAAGCGGCGCGCATCGGGCCAGGGGTCCGCGTCAACGTCGTGGCCCCGGGGTGGACGATGACTCCTGCGATGGCGGAGCGGGGTCTCAGCGATGATCACTTCGCCAGAGCGACAGCCACAATGGCGTTAAAGAAGATGGGCCGTCCCGAGGATGTTGCGGCGCAGGTCGTTGTGCTCGCCTCAGATCTGCTTTCGGGGCATGTCTCCGGTGAGGTGATCAACGTCGCTGGGGGGATGGAAGGCAGGCTGGTCGACGGTGAATAGGCCGAGTCTTGACATCGAGCGGATCCGGGCTGAGACACCCGGGTGTTCCCATGTCGCCCATTTCAACAACGCCGGAGCCTCGCTTCCTCCCGCGGTCGTCGTTGCCACCGTCGTCGCCTACCTGGAGGAGGAGGCCAGGGTCGGCGGCTACGAGCTGGCGGATCGTCGCGGAGATGAGATTGCCGGGGTCTATCGCTCGGTCGCCGGCATCGTCGGCGCTCACGAAGACGAGATAGCGCTTGTCGACAGCGCGACAAGGGCATGGGACATGGCCTTCTACTCGCTGAAGTTTTCGCCAGGCGACCGGATTCTCACCACCACAACCGAATACGCGGCCAATTTCATCGCCTATCTCCAGGTTGCCGAGCGAACCGGCGCACGTATTGAGGTGATCCCGGATGCACCCACCGGTGAAATCGACGTGGACGCCCTGGAGGCGATGATCGACGAACGAACCAAACTGATCTCGATCAACCACGTTCCAACCAGTACCGGGCTGGTCAATCCGGCGGTCGCGGTGGGTCGGGTTGCCCGTGACGCGGGTGTCACCTATCTGCTTGACGCCTGCCAGTCGGTTGGTCAGATGCCGATCGACGTCGACGAGATCGGCTGTGACCTGCTGTCGGCGACCAGCCGCAAGTTCTTGCGCGGTCCCCGTGGTGTCGGGTTTCTTTATGTGAGGGACACGATGATCGAGGACCTCGAACCGGTGTCGCTTGATCTACGCGCGGCCTTGTGGGTCGAGCCCGATCGCTACAAGATGCGCCGCGACGCCAAACGTTTTGAGACCTGGGAATCGAGTCCGGCGCTGCGGCTCGGCCTCGGTGCTGCTTGTGACTACGCCGCGCAGCTGGGTCTTGATCTGATCTGGGATCGTCTGGCCGGGCTCGCTGCGACACTGCGGAATGCATTGGGAACGGTTGCGGGCGTGTTGGTTCACGACAAGGGAGTGGTCAAGGGCGGGATCGTGACATTCAGCGTCACCGGACACTCGGCGCGGGACGTGCAGGCCGCGCTCGCCAGCCACGGCATCAATGTATCTATAGCCAGTGTCTTCTCAGCCAGAATCGACATGGAACAGCGTGGTCTCGACGAGGTCATTCGAGCGTCCGTGCACTATTTCAACACGGAAGACGAGATCGCCGCAATGGTGAGGGTTGTCAGCGAGTTGGTTGTTGGTCCCCCAAGCGAGGAGTGACCTCAAACCTCTGGGAAGGGCTCTCCTGCAATGAATGCGCCGATGACTCCGGTTGCCTCTGGCTCGATGGGGACAACGTAGGCCACGCCACCCTCTGAGGAATTGACCACAGGCAGAGTGATGGTCTCGATCTGAGCTGATGACAGGGCGAGACCGGCGCGGCCGAGTTCGAGGATCACTCCGGTGCTAAACCCGGAATCTGTGGTGATCTGCTCGGCAAAGGTGGCAGCAAAGCTGGGCAGATTGAAAGCAGCTGATTTGGATGTCGCTTGGTCAAACATCAGTAGCAACACTTCTTGCTGGCGGTGGGTGCGGCCGATGTCGCTACCGTCTACCGATTTCCACGAGCCGTCGATCAGTTCCTGGTAGCTGCGCGAACGGGCATAAGCCAGTGCCGTCTCGCCGTCCATGACCTGCGTGCCCGCCTCGACGCGGAGCCCTGACTTGAGGTCTCGCGCCGGGTTGTCAAAAGTCTTCGTGATACCACCGAGCGAATCGACGACCCTGGCGAAACCACCGAAGTCGATTTCCACATAGTGATGGATAGGGATCCCAAGATTGTTCTGAATGGTCTGCACTAACAAGTCTGGTCCGCCGAACACGAACGCCGCGTTGATTCGGTTGGTGCCGTTGTCGGGGATCGCCATCTTGAGGTCCCGCGGCAGGCTGAGCAGCTGGGCTCCCTCGCCCGGAAGGACATGAGCCACCATGATGACATCGGTGCGTGAGCCGGAGAAGCTCCCGAAGCTGTCGAAGCCCTCCGGCAAGTCCTCTCGGCTATCGGAGCCAACGATGAGGATGTTGCGGAAACCATCCTCGATCTCGTCCACCAACGATGGAAGTGCTTCATCGGGGATCTTGTCGATCTTGGAGTCAACGAAGTAGATGAATCCGACTGCACTGAACACACCGAGCACAGCGAGAATCAGCAGGCCGAGCAGTACCTTCTTGGGTGTACTGACGCGATGGCGCGCAGCAGGTTGGGGGGTTTCGGTAGTCAAGAGAACCTCGCAGCAGAGTGGTCGGTGTTGGCTGCGGGGAGCAGTGTAACTAAACCTCGCACTATCACGCCCGGTGGGCGGCCGGGTCGCAGGACCACCATTTCCCTCCGGTCTACCATGCCCGTATGAGTGAGAACCTGAACCGCACCAGCCGACGCATCACCCAGGAGGCCTCCCAGGGAGCGTCCCAAGCGATGCTCTACGCCACCGGACTGACCCCCGCCGATATGAACAAGGCCCAGGTCGGCATCGCCAGCATGTGGTACGAGGGCAACTCCTGCAACATGCACCTCAACGATTTGGCCGCTCGGGTCCGTGACGGGGTCATCGACGCCGGGATGGTCTCGATGCGGTTCAACACGATCGGCGTTTCCGATGGTATTTCCATGGGCACCGATGGCATGAGTTTCTCGCTGCAATCACGTGACCTCATCGCGGATTCCATCGAGACCGTCATGCGAGCGCAGTGGTACGACGCCAACATCTCGCTTCCGGGATGCGACAAGAACATGCCGGGCTCGGTCATGGCCATGGCCCGTGTCAACGTTCCCTCAATCATGATCTACGGCGGAACCATCCGCGCCGGCCATAGTGAGGACGGTACGCCGCTCGACATAGTGTCTGCTTTCCAGTCGTATGGCGAGTGGATCGCTAACCGTATTACCGACGAGGAGCGACGCGGGATCGTCAGCCGCGCCTGCCCTGGGGCGGGCGCTTGCGGCGGCATGTATACCGCCAACACCATGGCGTCGGCCATCGAAGCTCTGGGGATGAGTCTTCCGTACTCGTCGTCAACACCGGCGACCGACCCCGCCAAACTCGACGAGTGTTTCCAGGCAGGCGCGGCGATTCACAGACTGCTCGAGCTGAATATCACGCCACGGGACATCATGACCAGGTCCGCTTTTGAGAACGCTATCGCGATCACGATGGTGACGGGTGGGTCCACCAATTCGGTGCTCCATCTGCTGGCAATGGCGCGTGCCGTCGATGTAGAGCTGACTATTGATGATTTCCAGACAGTCAGCGACCGGATCCCGTATCTCTCTGATCTGAAACCGAGTGGTCGGTATGTGATGGAGGATCTACACGCAGTTGGTGGCACACCGGCTGTGCTCAAGCTGTTGCTAGACCACGACGCTATTGATGGCAGTTGTCTCACGGTCACCGGGAAGTCGCTCGCCGAGAACCTCGCCGACCTGCCGGGTTTGGCGGAGGGGCAGCAGGTCGTGAAGCCGTGGGATGCTCCAATCAAGGAGACAGGACATCTCCAGATACTGCGTGGCAACCTCGCTCCCGCGGGTGCCGTCGCCAAGATCACAGGCAAAGAAGGTCTGCGATTCTCTGGAAGAGCCCGGACCTTCGATCGTGAGGAGGACATGCTTCCCGCTCTCGAGCGAGGCGAGATCGGTCCTGGGGATGTTGTTGTGATCCGTTATGAAGGCCCGAAGGGCGGTCCGGGGATGCCCGAGATGTTGACCCCAACCTCCGCAATTGTCGGTGCCGGACTTGGCAACGATGTGGCTCTGATCACCGATGGCCGCTTCTCGGGAGGGTCCCATGGTTTCATCATTGGACACGTAACTCCGGAGGCTCAGGAGGGCGGTCCTATTGCTCTCGTCAAAGACGGCGACATCATCACGATTGATGCGAACACGAGGTCGATGACGTTGGATATTGACGATGAAGAGATGGCGCGGCGACTCCTGGCCTGGACCCCTCCGCCACTAAAGGCGACTAGGGGGACCCTGCATCGCTATATCAAGACTGTGAAGTCTGCATCCGAAGGTTGTGTCACCGACGAGTAGACCGACGACTCTGAACGGATAGTCGTTTCCTGGGATTGGGTGACCGGCTAGTGAGCGCTCTTTTCAGCCGCACCCATGGCGAGCGCGATGGCTCCGATCAAACCGGCGTCCTGGCCGAATTCAGGGGCCACGACGTAGTCATCGAGCAGCCCGTTGCGGATGCTGGATGTGGCGTACCCGCTCAGTTGCTCGGTGAGCTTGGTGCGAACCAGCTCCAGCAGACCTGGATGCTGCATCACGCCACCGCCGATAACGATCCGCTGTGGGGCCAGCACATAGGTGTATGTGCGAAGAGCCTGGGCGAGGTATGTCGCCTCCAGATCCCATACTTCGTCGCGAGAGGCGAGGTTCCGGCTGGGAGCTCCCCAGCGCGCACCGATGGCCGGACCCGACGCCATGCCTTCGAAACACGCGGCGTGGAAAGGGCAATGGCCGACGTAGTCGTCGCCGGGGACTCGCTCCATCGCAACGTGTCCCATCTCTGGATGACCCATCCCGTGGTGGGCCTCGCCGTCGACGAACACGCCGCCACCGATCCCGGTACCGATCGTCAAGTAGATGAAATGGGAGAGACCGCGGGCCGACCCCCACTTCCATTCGCCGAGAGCGGCGCCACCGACATCGACATCGATCGCGGCAGGGACACCGAGGGCGTCGCGTACCCGGCTCAAGACGGGGGTATCGGTCCAGTGCGGCTTCGGCGTTGCCGTGATCGAGCCGTATGACGCCGACGCCGGGTCCAAATCGAGCGGCCCGAAGCAGGCAATGCCGACTGATTCCACCGGAGCCGCCGATCGAATGAAGTCGATGCTGGCTTCGAGCGTCTTGTCTGGCCTAGTCGTAGGAATCGTTGTATCGACCACGATTTCACGACCTCTGGCGATGGCAACACGAAACTTCGTGCCACCGGCCTCGATCGCTGCAAACAGACGTGTATCTGTGGTCATATACACAGGCTACCGGGCGAGACGTCAGCCGGTAATTCGATCGATCTCCATCGCGATGTCAATACGAACGTCGCCGGGCTGCGACCACTGGTAGCTATCGGCGTCGGTGTACTTGCGAGCCATGTGATCGATGAGGCCCATTCCCTTTGGCTCGATCTCAACAGCCCGCCCGTTCAGGACGATGTTGCGGTACGGGTCGTCTGGCGGTGTGAACGAGACTGCAATGCGAGGGTCGTTGCGCAGGTTGCGTGGCTTGGCTCGACCCTCGGCGGTGCTGAACCTGATGAGGTCGCCGTCGATGTCTGCCCACACGATCGAAACCTGAGGAGACGCGTCCGGGTTGACCGTCGCGGCGTGAAAGAAGATGGGTTCGCTGAGCATGGCTCGGATGTCGTCTGGAATGGCGGCTGGCATTGGACTCCTTGGTGACTTGGAGAAACGGTACCGCACCCCGCTCACGTCGCGTGACGGTGGGATAGCGTTTCCTTGGTTTCTGCGCGATGCTGGCGGCAGTCCCACCGTTGGAGTGTGAATTGTGGATCAAGTTGAGGAATTCAAGGTCAAAGGTGACGAGCTACTCGGGCGTATTAGAGAGCTAATCCAGGAGGGAAACGTCCGGCGTGTGACCATCCGGAGCAGCGAAGGCAAGACACTGGTCGAGATTCCACTGACTATCGGTGTGGTCGGAGCGTTGATCGCCCCCGTTGCCGCAGCCATCGGTGCCATTGCCGCACTTGTCACCGAGTGCACCGTCGCCATCACTCGCGACGACAAATCGGACGAGACCGGAACGGAGTAGCTGCTCGGCCTCCGGATCAGCAGCAAAGAATGACTCGGGCAGATCGTCGGCCGATTGTCGGTCCAGCGTCTGCAAGGCTGGTTGCCATGGACGGCACGGTCATCTTGGTTGAAGGCGAGAGCGATAAGGCGGCGCTCGAGGCGGCTGCGGGCGTGCTCGGGTTCGACCTGTCCTCGACGTCGATCTTGGTCATGAATGGCGTTACCAACGTGGTCAGGCTGCTTGCTGAGATGGTTCCCTGAGGTATCCGGGTGGCGGGCCTGTACGACGTTGGCGAGGAGGCCCACATCGTGCGAGCCTTGTCCGAGGCCGGCCTGACGGAGGGTCGCGATTCGACAGCTCTGGGAAGACTGGGTTTCTTCGAGTGCGATTACGACCTAGAGGCAGAGCTGATCAGGGCGCTGGGCGCCGCTCGCGTCATGAACGTGATCGGGACACAGGGCGAGGACCTGCGGCGATTTCGCTCACCGCAGCAGATGCCCGAATGGGGAGGGCGCAGGGTCGAGGACCAGTTGCGGAGGTGGTTCGGCAGCGGCAGCCGCCGCAAGGTCAGGTATGCCGCGCTTCTTGTCCGGGCGATGGCCGCCGTCGAGGTCCCGCGACCGTTGCGCCAGGTACTGGAGTACGCGCTCGGTCGCTGAACGGAAATGCCCCCTCCGGCCCATCGTCCGCGAAACAAGGCCCCGGGTGGGGCCCGTGCCCAACACATCCTTCCGGACTCGAGCGAGACCGCGTCGTGCGCATTCCGGTCGGTGCGCGCGATCTGCCGGATATGCTCCGAAAGCAGCGAGTCATAGGTGAGTTGCATTGAGTAATCTGGGACCCATGGCGAAGCGCGATGTCTGGCTCGACCGATTGAACGCCGACCCGCGGTCGTGGCTGCTGGACGAATCGACACCATCTGTTCGGGCCGCCGCCCTCGTCCGGTTGGAGGGTAGGCCGGTGTCTGACCCGGACGTTGTCGTAGCTCGCGACCTCGCGATGCAGGTCGATCCGATCAGGTCCATCCTCGAAGCCCAGAACCCTGCCGGGTGGTGGGTGAAGCCCGGACCGGGGTACGCCCCGAAATACTCAGGTACCGTATGGAACTTCATGTTCCTCGAGCAACTCGGCGCCGATCCAGCGAATGAACAGGTCCGGGCGGCTGCCGAATACGTGCTGGACGCGACTCCCACCGCGGTCGGGGGCCTTGGGTGCTCCGGCTCGCACATCGAGCGCCCGCCTCCCCCGTCATCAGTGCTGCACTGTCTGAATGGGAACCTGCTTCGGACATTGATCCGGTTCGGGTACTACGACGACCCGCGAGTGAAAGCAGCGGTGGAGTGGGAGGCTCGGGCAATAACCGGTCGGGGCATGGAACGCTGGTACACGTCGCGGACGAGCGGCCCCGGCTTCCAGTGTGGCGTCAACGACGGCCGGCCGTGCGCTTGGGGTGCGGTGAAGGCGATGCGGGGTCTGGCGGCAATCCCGCCACGACGTCGGACCGTGCTGGTCAGGAAAGCCATCGAGGTCGGTGTCGAGTTCCTGCTCTCACGGGATCCCAGCGTTGCGGACTACCCGATGCCGGAGGGCGACACCCAGCCCTCCCCCCTGTGGTTCAAGCTGGGGTTTCCCTCTGGGTACCCGGCCGATGTACTGCAGGTCCTGGAGGTGCTTGCCGAACTAGGCCATGCCCGAGATGCACCGCTCCGACCAGCGCTCTCTTGGCTCCTGAGTCAGCAGGACGAGCAGGGAAGGTGGTGGAACCGCTACGCCTACAACCGCAAGACGACGGTCGGCATCGAGAAGCAGGGCGAGCCTTCCAAATGGGTCACGCTACGGGCCTGCGCGGTACTGGCTGCCGCAGGGTGAGCGTGGTTGTGGTGCCTCTCAGCGTGGTGACGGTGTGACGGCGACGTGATCGCTCCGCCCGGTGCGCGCTAGCCGATGGTGGCGGTTGCGGGTGGGCCACTATGGACCCGGCTTGCGACCGAGCGAACTGTCAGAACGACGAAGAACAAGACGATTGGGACCACTGCCATGGTCGCTGAGCCAGAGGTGTTGGCGTGGAAACTGATTACCAGTCCGGTGACAACCGAGAGGACCCCGATGAGGGCGGCAGTGGCCATCATTGCCGGCACGCGACGTACCAGGAGCGCTGCGGTTGCCGGCGGTCCGACGAGCATGCCAAACACCAGCAGCGTTCCGACCGTCTGAAACGACCCGACGATCGTCACCATGATCAACGCCAGCATGGCTGTGTGGGCAAGACGAGGCCGAAGTCCGAGCAATTGTGCTTTGTGGTCGTTGAACGACAACACCAGAAACGGCCGATATAGCAAGGCGGTTAGCAACAAGACGGTGCCGGCAACCACCGCGAGGAGCCAGACGTCCCCGCTGGTAACCCCGAGCGCGTCTCCGAACAGGATCCCATTCAGACTGCCCGTGTAGGAAGCGGTTCTCGATATCAAGATCACCCCAAGACCGAGCATCCCGACAAACAGGAGTCCAATGCCGGTGTCCTCGGAGAAAGTCGTCTGGCGGTGCACAAGGTTGATGCCCATCAGCATCACGGCCGCCGCCAGGAGGGCACCGATGAGAACGTTGAAGTCCATCAAGATCGCCAGTGCTATTCCCGGAATGACGCCGTGGACGAGGGCGTCACCCAGGAAAGTCATGCCGCGGATGACTACCCAGGTTCCGACGATGGCAAGCGCGATCGCGGTCAACGAACCGCCAACCAGGGCCCGCTGCTGGAATGCAAACTCGAAAGGTGCCGTCAACCAGTCCATGACAATCCAGACGCTAGCTCGGGAGTCCCTGGATTCGATGTGATATCGAAGTGTTGTTCCTTCATGACAAGGCCTCCGCGATCAAACGTGCATTGGTGAGGAGCAGGCCGATCAGGGTCTCCGCACCCGATCCAGGCTCGCCAAGGGAACCGGTGTATAGGTCCACGACTTTCACGTCGTTACCGACTTCTGCGGCCACGGCGTCGGCAAGAGCGGCGGGTTCACTGGTTTCCGTAAAAATGGCTGACACGTTCTCGGTCTCGATCAAGTCGACGAGTTCGGCGAGCTCGGCGGAGCTCGGATCGCCCATGGTGGAACCGCCGGGGATGACAGTTCCGATCACCGCGAAGCCGTATCGTTCCGCGAAGTAGCCAAGAACCCCATGGTTTGCGACCAACCGACGATCACTCTCAGGAACGACACTTAGGATCTCGGAGATCTCCGCGTCGGTCGCCATTAGCTCTAGTGCGTAGCTATCGGCACTGGTCGCCCAGTCGACACTGGCGTCGATTGCCTCTAGTTCGCGGGCGATGATGAGACTGGCGTCTGCCATCCGCTGCGGGTCGAGCCAGATGTGGGGGTCGTCGCTTGCGGGGCCGTCTGCGGACTCTTCTCCGATGTTGAAACCAAATGGGATCGGATTCAAGAGTTCGCCGATCTCGAGGACGTTGGCCCCATCAGCAGCTGCGGTCGCCAGCATGTCAAGCAGACCTTCTTCTAGAAACAGGCCGTTGGCGATGACCAGATCTGCTTTTTGAATCAACGCTATCTGTTGCGACGAAGCCTGGTAGTCGTGCGGGTCGGCCCCAACCGGGAGGAGAACTTCGACCGTGCCGTTGTCGCCAACGATGTTTTCCACAATGTCGCCCAAGATGGTGGTGGTGGCAACCACGGTCAGCGTGGATGCAGATTCGTTGGCGCCAGAATCCCCGCATGCTGCTGTAACTAGCGCTATCGAGAGGACGGCGATTGCCATCCGGAGGGGATAGCGAATGGGGTGGTAGGTCACCGCTGGATTCCGATCTTGTCACTTAGAATGAGAACTAGTATCTTTATATACTGAGAATCATAATCAGAAAGTGCCATGATGCCAATCCAGAGCCTCGACCGTGAGGTTGAGACACGGCTCCGTGATCGAGACGTGAGATACACCAGGGGACGCCGTGTCGTCGTCGCCGCTCTCAACATGGCCGAAGGGCCAATGTCGGCTGCCGAATTGCACCAACAGATCGGAAGCGATCTCCCTCTGTCCTCCCTCTACCGGACCCTGTCGGTGCTAGAAGAGGCCGGGGTTGTCATGCCTCACTACGGACCCCACGCCGTCACCCGCTTCGAATTGGCTGAATGGCTGACCGGCCATCACCATCATCTCGTCTGTGTCGAATGCGGCACAGTCGACGACATCGATGTTCCACAACCCTATGAGGACGAGGTACGACGCCTTGTTGACGAGATCGCAGAGATGGCCTCGTTCGATCCCTCGGGCCACGTGCTTGAGATCGAGGGAAGGTGTTCCCGATGCCGGTAGCCCATGATGCGGTCCGCGGCGAAGAACTCGTCCTTGGGTATGGCACTGTGATCGCCGTTGACTCCAGCACGTTCACCATCCCGCGCGGCCGTGTCACCACCGTGATCGGCCCCAACGGGTCCGGCAAATCGACTCTGCTCAACGCAATCGCAGGTCTTAGTGAACCTCTTGGAGGGAAGCTGGTAGTCCCGGCGCGCAACAATGGAACTCATCGGATCGCGTACGTGCTCCAAACCACCAAGGTGAACGATGCGCTCCCGATCACCGTTCGTGAGGTCGTCGCCATGGCCCGCTATGCAGGTCTTGGCTTCTACAAGAGGTGCGGGGCGGCCGACCGTGACGCCATCGCCGATGCCATGCAGCGCACTGCGATCGACTCAATCAGCAGCAAACACCTTCACGAGCTATCCGGAGGGCAACGTCAACGAGTCTTCGTCGCACAAGGGCTAGCTCAGGACCACGACATCTTGATGCTCGACGAGCCGCTCACCGGCATAGATCTACCGACAGCACAAGCCATCGACACTGTCATCCACGACGAACGTTCCCGCGGCTGCACCGTCATCATGACAACCCACGACCTATCCGAAGCGCGTGTCTCAGATCACGTCGTTCTTGTAGCGGGGCGAGTCATCGCGTCCGGTCCACCGGAAGAGGTGCTCACCGCCGACAATCTGGCTGCAGCCTACGGACCATCACTACTGCACGTAGATGCGGGAAACATCTTTATCGATGACCCAGCCCACGCCCCGGTGCAATCGCGTCATGTACACCTCGAGCGTGTCATCCACACCGACCCGATGCCGAGCGACGTGCACCATGACGATGTCCTCTAGTCTTACCCCATGAAACTAAGCATCGAGTATTGCGCGGTTTGAGGGTATCGAGACCGTGCCGTGAGCATGGCAAGCAAGATCCTCCAAGAGTTTGAAGACAGAATCGAAGACTTCACCTTGATCCCATCCAGCGGGGGTGTCTTCGAGGTTGTCGTCGGTGATGAACTGGTCTATTCCAAGAAAGAGACTGGTCGCCATACTGACTACGCCGAAGTCGGCCCCGCCATCAAAGAGCTATTCAAATAGATCCGGCCGCTTGGCCGAATCCAGGTATCAGCGAACGGGCCGCTAATCTCCCTCCCCTTATGAAGAACGGGACCAGCAGGGCCGTCCTAGTTCGGGACTTATTCCGCGGCGACGGCCCATTTCTTACGATTGCCGACGACTTCGTTGTCCAGCGGTGTGGCTTCTGCCACCACCCCGTGGATGCTGATGCCCGGTTCGCCGCCGGCGGATTTTGGTGCTCCGCATGCGCCACCGCAATCGCGGCGGGTGCTTCCTAGTCCAGCCACAGTGGCTGTGTCTTGTCGACCTCAACCTTGTCCCCGTCTACGTAGGTCGCAAGTACATCGGTTTGGCGCAGCTCATCGGGAGTGACCAGAACTGGATCGCGATCGACGACGATGAAGTCGGCAGGGCTGCCAACGGCGAGTGGCTCCGGTTCCTCGAGGGCAAAAGCTGCCCCCGACGTGTACATAGCCAGGGCTCGCTCTGCACTTATCGACTGACTCGGGGCCATTCCGGCGCGGTCCTGTGCAAGAGCCATACCGGCCCAGGGATCGGGAGCCTCCACCGGAGAGTCAGAGCTTCCCGCTAGGACTACGCCGGCCCCCTCCAGCGCGGCAAACGCATACGTACGCTCGATCCGATCGGCACCAAGACGATTGCCAAGCCAATCAGATTCCGAGCCCATAAACGGCGGCTGGACTACGGCGATAGCGCCAGAGGCGCCAAGTCTTGCGATATCGCCGACGTTGAGCACCGAGGCGTGCTCGATTCGGAGCTTCGTCGGGTCGGCGCCGTCGCCAATGAGCTGTTCGAACATGTCGATCACGGCTCCACAGGCAGAATCGCCAATAGCGTGGATGGCGGCACCTCCCCCCAGCGCAAGGCTCGCCTCGGTGATGCTTTTGTCGATAGCGGTCAGCCGCATCGTTCCAGTGGTATCGACATCGACGAACGGTTCGTGCATCGCCGCGGTGTGGCCTCCGAAGCTGCCGTCGCCGAACCGCTTGATACCCAGCCAGCGCAGCCTGCCGGGGGCAGCATCGATCCGAGCTTTGGTGCCGGCTACAGAGTGCGGACTTTCCTCAATGACGTAGGCACCAACCTTGATCGGCATACGGTCCGCAGCGGCGATGGCAATGTTCACCTCGTTGCCAAGGCTGGCCCATGCTCCCGCACCAGGTCGCAGTATTGCCCCTACCGAAGTGAGACCGACTGCCGCCAGGCGATGCAACGCCCCAAGCAATTCATCGACGCTAACCCGGTTGTCGCCGCCGAGCCTTTCGGCCACCAACTCAATCGCCGTTTCACGGAGGACACCGGTCGGTGCGCCGTCGGGGTCCCTATCGATCACGCCTCCCTCCGGATCCGGCGTCGCCGCGTCGACGCCGGCCACAGCCAGCGCAGCACTATTGGCGATGGCCACGTGACCGCAATAGCGGTGGGCAAGAACCGGTCGGTCTGAAACGCTTCGGTCAAGAACATGTCGGTCCGGAAAACGTCGTTCAGCCAGGTTCTCTTCATTCAATCTCATGCCGAGCACCGGAGTGGGTGCCGCGGCAAGGGCAGCTGTTGCACGAAGACGAGCGTTGATCTCGTCAAAACTGGTCGCGGTGGCGAGAGTTGTTCCGCGGAGAGCGGCGGCGTAGGCCACAGGATGGAGATGGGCATCGCGCAGACCTGGCAGCAATACGGCGTCGGGATAGTGAGTCTCGGCGGTGGTGCCGCTGAGAGCAGCGCGCCCGCCAATCGCCACCACCCGGCCGTGTTCGACAAGGATCGCGTCGCCCAGGATTCCCTGCGCGGTCCGCAACGTTGCTGCTGAGAACAGATGTGTTGTCATGCGGCCATCATCGCACCGCTACTCGAGAACGTGTCGGGGAAGGACGGGTTCGACCACCACGCGAAGCTTCTCATGAAGATGCGGGGTGGCGGCCACGAAGTGGCGGATTCTCGGTGTAAACGGCCCGCCGGTTGCTTCGGTGATGATCCCACCCGCCTCTGTGACGAGAAGCGCCCCGGCTGCCATATCCCAGGGGCCGAGTGAGTATTCCCA
This sequence comes from uncultured Gemmatimonadales bacterium, assembly GCA_964195945.1. Lineage (GTDB taxonomy): Bacteria > Actinomycetota > Acidimicrobiia > Spongiisociales > UBA5794 > JAAETI01. The sequence goes on along the minus strand of CAXMRC010000187.1, from coordinate 18,124 downwards.
GAATCCGTCGAACCTTCCTGCCGCCAGCCACGCAAAGTCCAACGCCGCCGAACCGAGGCGGCGCAGGCCGTTGACCTCCGCCAGGACCGCGGTCACGGCGCGCCCGTAAGCCGCAGCGTTCTCATCGTGATCGTATGGGAAGCCGGTAACCACCACCGAACGGTGCAATTCCGTGGTGGTTGAAACTTGCATTGTCTCGCCATTGTGGGTGGCGCCTTTGCCCTTCTCTGCAGCGAATACATCACCACGGATCGGATCGTGGATCACTCCTACCAGCGGCATGTCTCCGTCATACAGAGCGATCGACACACCAATGTGCGGTATCCCGTGCACGAAGTTGACCGTGCCGTCGAGCGGATCGATGATCCAGCGCCTCCCGGTTGATTGGCGCGTGCTGCCCTCCTCACCAAGCAACCCGTCCTCGGGCCGATGCTTGGTGATGAGGTCTACGATCGCCCTCTCGGAAGCACGATCAACCTCAGTGACCGGGTCGAGTCGACCCTTCTGCTCTACGACTTTGTGCGCTCCGAAGCCATTACGGACGATTGCGGCGCCCCTGGCCGCGGCGGCTATTGCCAGTTCGAGGTCATTCATGGCAGCCAGCCTACGGTACCGGCCGACGGAGCCAGTGTTGGTGGCGGCGCCCGCGGCGCATTTGGCTACTCTTCTGGATTCGATGATTCCATACACCGCAGCCATCGCCGGAGCCCTGTTGATGTGGCTGGCATTTCCGCCTTTCGACATTGGGCTTCTTGCGTTCATAGCCCCTGCCCCGTTTCTGTGGGGATTGCGCCGAGTCGAGTCGGGAGCCGGTGCGATGGCTGTCGGGTTCACCTATGGAGCCGTGTTCTTTGGGTTGATGCTGTCATGGATCGCGGTGCTGGGCTTGGTGGCTTGGATCCCACTCACGTTGTGGCTGGCAACCCTATCCGGTGCATTCGGGTTGTTGGTGTGGTCGTTTCGGATGTGGCCGCCCGCTCGCTGGTGGTTGATCGCGGTCGGAGGTTGGGCGCTGTGGGAGCTAATCAAGGCATATGTCCCATTCGGCGGTTTCCCATGGGGATCAGCCGGCTACGCCGCTGCCGGTAACCCGGGGTTTATTGGTGCGGTGCAGTGGATCGGACCGAGCGGGTGGTCGGTGCTTGCGGTCGGTATTGCCGCGGGAATAGTGCTTGTCGTCGAGGACTCTGCGCATTGGCGGCTGCTCATCGATCCTGCGGTCGTTGTTCTGCTGCTTGTGCTTGCCGGTGTGCTGTTTCCACCGCATGCGGACGGCGAGGTCGTTACTGTGGCGATCGTTCAGGGAAGTTCGCCTTGTCCACAGACTCACTGTCAGAACGAGAATCAAAGGATTTTCGAGAGCCATCTGAATCTCTCGCGAGCTATCGAACGCGACACCGTCGACCTGGTCGTCTGGCCGGAGAACTCATTCGGATCTCCGTATGACCCCATCGCAAACGCCGAGATTGACCAGATCTTCAAGGTCGAGGCGCAGCGACTTGGTGCCTACATGCTGGTCAGTGGTACCCACGTTGTGGATCCGGAGTCTTTTGTAAACGTCAACATTGTCTACTCGCCAATCGGGACCGAGGTTGGGCGCTACGACAAACAGCACCCGGTTCCATTTGGTGAGTATGTCCCGCTACGCGACCTGCTGAGTTTCATTCCGCAATTGGACCAGGTGCCTCGCGACATGATCCCCGGTACCGAGGCCGTCGTGTTCCCTATTCGCGACGGGATACTTGGGTCGGTCATCTCCTTTGAGGGTGCTTTCAGTCGCAGCATCCGCGCCGAAGCTCTCGCCGGTTCCCAGTTGTTGGTCGTCGCCACCAACGAAAGCAGTTACGGGCCCGATGCGGCGGCATCCGACCAATTGATCGAAATGGCCAGGGTGAACGCTGCGGCGGTTGGGCAAGACTTGGTGTTGGCGGCAATCACAGGCAAGTCCACCTTCATCACCGCCGAGGGCTCTGTTGGCGAAATGACGGAAACTTTGGAAGTGGGCGTCATCATCGACGACATGCAGTTCCGCACCGCCGGGCCAACGTTGTATACCCGCGTCGGGGACTGGATGATCTTCGTTGCGCTAGCCGGCGCCGCGGCCGGCATCTTCACTCCAGGGCCCGGACGGCCCGAGGGTGGTCTCCGCCAGCGCCGGCCCTAAAGCAGTCTGGCGTCCCTGAGCGCCGTATACCGGCCTCACGGACGCCAGACGCGTCTTGGTCAGCTCTCGTAGGCTGTCAAGGCATCGGCGAGGATGTCGATTCCCAGGTCCAGCTCCTCGGTTGATACGTTGAGCGGCGGGATGAACCGGATGATGTTCACGTCTGGTCCGCACGGCAAGATCATCATTTCGTGATCGAGCGCGTACTTGCCCAGTGCCGGGAAAGCACCTGGGTCCGGTGTGTGACCGTCTTCCTTCACCAGTTCGATACCGATCATGAGACCAAGGCCGCGTACGTCACCGATGGTGCGGTGCTCTTCTTTGAGCTCGTTCCATCGATCGAAAGCATGGTCGGATAGTTTGGGAACCTGCGGCACTACATCGTGAAGCGCCTCGATGGTGGCGGCTCCGGCAGCGCACGAGATCGGGTTGCCACCAAACGTAGTGCCGTGCGACCCCATCGGCCATGACTCCATGATGGCCTTCGACGCACCGAACGCAGAAAGCGGCAGACCGTTGGCGATCCCCTTGCCCATGACCAGTACGTCAGGTCGGATGTCGTACACCTGTGAAGTGAACCATTCGCCGGTGCGGCCAAAGCCACTTTGCACCTCGTCCATGATCAGCATGATCCCGTGCTCGTCGGCCCGGTCACGAAGACCCTGGAGGAACGTTGTGCCGCCGGGGTAATAGCCACCCTCGCCTTGCATCGGCTCGACGAGGAAAGCAGCGACCTCGCCAGGCGTGATTTCGTGCTTGAGCATGTAGTCAAGCTCTTCGAGTGCCCGCGCCGAAGCGGATTCCTGATCCATCTTCCAACGGAAGGGCCACGGATAGGGCGCTATGAATACTGACCCGACGAGAGGGTGGTAGCCCTGGCGGTACTTGGCCTTCGATGTGGTGTAGGAAACTGAACCCATCGTCCGACCGTGGAAACCCCCTCGGAACGCGATGATGCCCTGGCGGCCAGTGACCTTCCTAGCCAACTTCACAGACCCCTCCACTGCCTCAGCCCCGGAGTTCATTGGCATGAACGATTCGATGCCGTCAGGCGTGACCTGCTTCAGGTTTTCGGCGAATCGCACCAGCGAGGAGTAACGGAACGTGGATCCTGAGTGCCAGACCTGATTGACCTGGTCGATGATCGCCCGCTTGACGTGAGGTGGTTGGTGTCCGAGATTCGAGACGGCAATTCCACAGGTGAAATCCAGGATGCGACGACCGCTGGCTGTTGTCACCCACGATCCTTCGGAGGCGACAACTTCGTCGTCGGTTTCGAATGCAAACAGGGGTGCGATTACTTCGTCTTGTCGAGCTACTAGATCAGACATTGTTGAGCTCCTTCATGGGATGAGAACGAACGAGAATATGACGACGCGAGGTCACGGAGCTGCAAAGAGGTGGCGTCGTCTGTCGAATGGTCGGTGCGTCCGCATATGACCATTGTGACACATCAATCTCGGCCTCGGATCAGAAGCTTGACCAGCGCGAGATATTGAAGACAGGGATGGAATAGAGAATGGTGTAGACAGCACCTAAGACCGCCGATGAATCTGACATGTCCGCACCCCAACAAGAGCTGCCGTCATTGACGATTGTGCTTCCCGCCTACAACGAGGAAGCGCTGATGTCCAACACCCTCGACAAGGTGATCGAGTACCTGGCATCTATTGAAGACCGCTACTCATGGGAGATTCTTGCGGTCAACGATGGAAGCCGTGACCGCACCGGCGAGATCCTTGACGAGTATGCAGCATCCAACGACCGGGTTCGCGCTCTCCATCACCACACGAACTTCAATTTGGGGCAGGCCCTCCGCTATGCCTTCTCCAATGCTCGCGGTGACTACACGATCGTTCTCGATTCCGATCTCAGCTACAGCCCTCATCACATCGGCCTGCTAGCGGATGCGATTGTCGAGTCACGTGCCAAGGTGGTCATTGCCTCGCCCTACATCAAAGAGGGCAAAGTCACCGCGGTGCCCTGGTTCAGAGAGAAGCTAAGTCGCTGGGCCAACAAGCTGCTCTCGATGAGTGCCAAAGGGAGCTTCTCGACGCTGACGGGTATGGTTCGCGCTTATGACACGGTCTTCCTGCACAAACTAAATCTCAAGGCCTGGGACTTCGAGATCAACACGGAGATCATCTACAAGGCGCAGATCCTGCGGGCCCGTATCATCGAGGTACCCGCTCATCTCGACTGGACGGATCAGCTCGAGGTCCCCGAGCGGGGCTCGAGTATTCGAATCTTGCGAGGGATCCTGGGCCAAGGCTTCTCCAGCTTCCTGTTTCGGCCATTCTTCTACTTCATCATGCCGGGGTTGGCCATTTCGATCGCGGCGCTCTACTCGCTGGGTTGGTCGGCCTATCACACCATCCACGAACTACTGAACGTGCCAGCCGGTGCCGAGGCAAGCTTGTCGGCCGCGATAGGTCGGGCCTACGACTTCTCGCCGCACAGTTTCATCGTTGGTGGCGTTGCACTACTGGTCGCGATCCAGATGGTGAGTCTCGGGATCATCTCAGCGCAACAGAAACGCTACTTCGAAGAGACATTCCATCTCGGTACCGCGATACTCAGCTCAACCAGGTCCCTCGAACCAGATCGGGCTAGGCGCTAACCGGTTTCATCAAGTCAGGCACTTTGGTCTTCAAACCGGCGAGGTTCCTCGAGTAGTTGCCAAGCGACGTGGTCTCATATTGCTGGTCCCACATGGAGAGGAATTGCCGGATCAGATCGAGTTTCTTCTGCGACTCAATGTTCATCCCAGGGAAGAACGCAAGCCCCGGTTCATCATCGCTCCCGAGGAAGTCGAGCGGGTGCAGCAGTAACGACGGCACTGTTCCTGCAAGCCGGCACATCGTGAGAGCCATTCTCCAATACGTCCGCGCCAAGACTGGAGACTTGCCCCCTAGGAACAACAGGTAGCTGAAGTGAATTGGTACGCGAAACAGCGGCATCGTGGTCACCGGAATCTCGACCATCGACTCGCCATCACGAAGAGCCCACCGGTACGGCCGATTTGATCGCCTGGCGTCCTTCATAGTGCCGAAGAGGGCGCCGCGTTGTTCCTTCTCCTCGTCCGACAGGTTGCTCGTTCGTAGGTAGTAGAACCGTCCGATCGGATTGAGCGCATTGGGAAACGTCGTGGCGTCGTACTCGTAACCAAGCGATTTGAGAACGTCCAGGGTGTCTTCAGACAGGCTGAACCCTGGCCCACGGAAACCGACTGCCGTCTCGCCCGTCGCCGCACCGATGGCGTCGTGGGCCCTGCCCAGATCGTCGACGAGTTGTGAGGGGGTGTACTGATGCAGCCACGGCTCGTGGAGGAAGCTGTGGTTTCCTATCTCGTGCCCGGCATCGGCGATCGATCGGAGAATGTCGTGATTGGAATCAATCTCGGCGTCTTTTCCGACCAGGAACCAGGTGATGTTCCAGTCCCACTCTTTGAGAACCGACAGCGCCCGCGGCACGATGGTCTCTAGATAGCTCGGGAACTGACGCCATTCATCGTCGCCGTGAGTCTTGAGATAGGACCACTTGTTGTCGAGATCGAGCGACAGTGGTGCTTGTTTCCTATTGCCCATTGGCCGTTTCCTTTGGGTTGGTCGATAGCGGTCTTCCGGTGCGTAGTTCTGGGATGGCGGCTTCGATGACTCCCAAGGTCTCGTCGACATTGAGAGTTCCGTGCAAAATCTGAGCAGAGCTGACGATCGCGATATTGGGGACCGAAGTCCACACCGGCGGGATCGACTGGGAATGGTTTATGGTCGACACCGCGAGCACATGGCGAACCCGCGACACCTTGGTTTCAACGATGTTGCCCTCAGTGAGGTCTGGGTACATGCGGCGAAGTGACTCGAAGAACATCTCCACCACTTCGTCATCGGACCAGCCCCACGCTGCGTCGTCCGCCGTGGTGTATCGGGGCAGGTAGATAAGGGTCTGGCCGTTGAAAGTGGATGGATCCACGAGGGCAGTCATCTCGATGACCCCAGTGAAGGGGAATCCATCATCGGTGATATTGGTCACATAGAAGCCACCAAGTGGTCGGTCGAGAACCATCGAGACACAAACGATTCCCTGGTAGATGATGCGCTCGAGCTTGCGACGTTCGTCAGCGGAGAGCTCTTCGACAATGTCTGCGATGACCGGTGCGGCAGTAGTGACTACAACTTTGTCGAACTCGTGCTGCTCGCCTCCAGCCAGAGTCACGGTGGTCCCACCGTCGGGGTTCGACGCGACCGAGGCAACTTTGGCCGCAGTCACCAATTCAACCCCGGCTTCCGTGATGGCGTTGACCAGTGCGTCGAGGATCGGCCCGTACCCACCCGAAGCGAATCCGAGCTTTTCGACTTTTGCCCCAGCGGTGCGGGCCCGATAGAGCCGCTTCATGATGGCCCAAATGAACGCCGCAGAAGCTTCATCGGTGTTGTCGCCGAGCTTTGATCGAAGCAAGGGCCGCCAGAACTCTCGATAAGTCTTGCTGCCCGACCACCGTGACAGCCAGCGTTCGGCCGAGATCTTCTCCAGCCGTTGCCAGTTGTTGACCCGTGATGCGTACAGCATTGTGATGCCGAGTCTGAACTTGTCGATGAGGCGCAGCGAGGGGAGGCGGAGGAATTCAGCTGTACTCGACACTGAATAGAGAGTGTCGTTCGCATAGAGGCCTGTGGAGGATTTGTTCCACACCAGGTCGTCGCCGAGTCCAAGGTCTTCGACTAGCTCCACGAGTCGTGTGTCGGTGGGGAGGATGACGTGATAGTGCCTGTCCCACCGGGTTCCTGCAATCGGCCAGGTCATCGCCAGGCCGCCAGGTTCTGCGGCAGCCTCGAACACCGTTGCGTGGTCTCCGGCATTGGCGAGTTGTCTCGCCAGTTCCATGCCGAGGACGCCGCCACCAACGATGCCCCACCTTGTCTTGTTGTCCACCACTGCTATCCCTTGTTCTCTGATTCTTTTGGTTTCGCGACTGCTCCCGTTGCCAGCAAGTGGTCCACGATGCGTGCGGCGGTGTGTCCATCGCCGTATAACTCGGGGTGCGTCGGCCGCGCTGACAGTGCCACTCGGGTGGCCTCCTCGATCGCATCCGAGTCGGCCGCAACGAGCCGATTCCATCCGGTCGCGACCGTCTCAACCCATTCCGTTTGCTCGCGCACCGTGACACAGGGCGTCTCCAGCCAGTAGACCTCTTTTTGGAGACCGCCGGAGTCGGTGAGAACAACAGCAGCTTCCTTGACGAGAGCCATCGCGTCGGCATGTCCCACAGGGTCGATGACGCGCACACCGGGCGGTGCACCGATGTCGCGGATGCGGGGTCGGGTCCTTGGGTGGGCAGGCAGAATCACCGGATACATCTTTGCGATCCGAGCGAGGCCACCGAGGATGGATCGCAGCCTCTGGTCGTCGTCGGTGTTCTCCGCCCGATGGATTGTTGCGAGAACGTACTGGCCCGAGACAAGGCCGTGGTTGGCAACCGTTTTCGAGGTGTCAGCGTTCTTCATTGTCCAATGCAGCGAGTCCTGCATCAGGTCGCCGACTATCGCGACACCATTGGTGATGCCTTCTCCGCGCAGGTTGTTTGCGGCGGCTTCACCGGGGCAATACAGCAAGGTCGCAAGATGGTCGGTGACGACTCGGTTCAGTTCCTCAGGCATATCCCGATTCCAGGACCGTAGGCCGGCTTCCACATGAGCCACGGGGATGCCGAGTTTCGCAGCCGACAACGCGGCCGCCATCGTTGAGTTGGTATCCCCGTGAGTGATGACCACATCCGGCCGCTCGGAAAGGTAGACCGAGTCGAGCTTGGCGAGCATCTCTCCGGTCTGCACGCCGTGTGAACCCGAGCCGACTCCGAGGTGGTGGAGAGGTTCAGGGAGATCAAGTTGAGAGAAGAACAACTCCGACATCTCATAGTCGTAGTGCTGGCCGGTATGGACCAGGTTGCCGGTGATTCCACGGCGCGAAGAGATCTCGCGGGCGAGCGGAGCTGTTTGCACAAACTCCGGTCTGGCTCCAACAACCGTCAGGGTCTTCAGTGACATATCGAGAACGGTGGCTTCTTTGCCATTGATGGGTTGCCCAACAGCTCCTCAGCCATTTCAAGGACGCCAACGCCATCCGCAAGTGGCACGACCGGTGCGTTTTCGTCGCCGAGAACGGCATCGCGGAACGCCTCCAGTTCGGCGACCAGCGGTTCGCGTTTCTGGAATGCATACGTGGTCCGGTGACCCTCCGTGACACCCCGGAGTCGGCTCATCTCGTCCCACTCCATTGGCACGTCGCCGTTCTCGTGGAAGGTGAGATCAGCGGAAAGGAGGTCGGCGACAAATGCGCCCCTGGTGCCAACAACACTCACCCTGCGCTCTTTCACCGGACTCACCCAGTTGACGCTCATCGTGCCGATGACGCCAGATTCGAGAACCCCGATCACCTCGATCAGGTCTTCGTGAGGACCGTCGACAACTGACTGTGACACCGAGTGCATAGTTTCGAATGGCCCACATAGCCATCGAACTAGATCGATGTCGTGCGTGGCGAGATCGAAGACAACTCCGACGTCACTGATTCGGACAGGGAACGGGCCAACCCGCCGAGTCGATATTGCATAGACCTTCCCCAACTCTCCTTGCTGGAGCCGCCGGCGCATCTCGATCAGCGCAGGGTTGAACCGCTCTACGTGCCCGACCACACCGACGAGGCCTTTACTCTCGAAGGCCTTTGCCAGCTTGCGGGCTGCGGCCACACTGTCTGCTACCGGCTTTTCGATCAGGGTGTGGACGCCGGCAGCGGCAAGCTTCAGACCGACCTTCTCATGTCGGTTTGACGGTACCGCAACGGACGCCGCGTCAATACCCATCTCGACCAACGCTTCCACGTTGTCTACCACGGGAACGCCGACGGCTACCCGACGCGGATCCCCTGCAGGATCGGCTGCACCAACGAGCTCGACATTCTCCATTTGACGCCAGATCCGGGCGTGATGACGTCCCATTGCCCCCAGACCGACTACCCCCACACGTAAGGTCATGATTTGGCTCCCTTGATGATCGCGTCGATGACGCGTTCGACTTCTTCGTCTGATAGATCCGGTCTGATCGGAATCGAAAGCACTTCAGCGGCGGCGCGATCCGTCTCGGCCAAGTCCGCGGCTCCGGCAAAGCTTGCAAAGGCTCGCTGACGGTGACACGGGATCGGGTAGTAGATGCCGTAGCCGACCCCAGCCGCGTCGCAGGCAGCAATCAGCAGATCTCGTCGATCGCTGCGTACCGTGTACTGGTGGTAGACATGTTCGACGTTGGCGCCCGCCGTCGGTGTTGTGACGACACCAGCAAGATGCACGTCGTACAACTCTGCAATGGCTCGTCGGCGCTCGTTCCAAGCGGCGAGTTTCTGTAGCTGGACCCGCCCGATAGCCGCCCCGATGTCAGTCAGTCGTGCGTTGGTCCCGATGCTGTCATGTTGATAGCGCCTCTCCATCCCGTGGTTGCGCAGTAACTTGACCGCCGCTACCAGCTCTGGATCCCGGCCGGTGACCATGCCGCCTTCGCCGGTCGTCATGTTCTTTGTTGGATAGAAACTGTATGTGCTGAGATCGGATAGGGCACCCACGGGGAGGTCGTCCCGCCTGGCTCCGTGCGCCTGCGCGGCATCTTCGATCAGGAAGAGATCGTTTGCCCGCGCTACGTCGGCCAACTCGGCCGTAGCCGCCATGTGACCGTAGAGGTGAACGGCAATGATTCCTTTCGTGCGCCGGGTGATCAGCGACTCGGTGTGTACCGGGTCGATACAGAACGTCGTGGCGTCCAAGTCGGCGAAGACCGGGGAACCGCCGGCAAGGGCAACGGCGTTGGCGGTGGCGGCGAACGTAAAAGAGGGAACAATGATCTCGTCGCCAGGCCGGATTTCCAGTGCGCGCAGAGCCAATACGAGAGCCATGGTCCCGTTGGTGACCGCCGCGGCGTTGCCCCCGTCGAATGTTGCTGCGAATTCCTTCTCGAACGCAGCAACCTCGGAACCCTGAGCGAGCATTCCGGAGCGCATTACTCGGGTGACCGCCGCGATCTCTTCTTCCCCGATTGCGGGTGAGGCGAGGTGAATCATTCGTTTGCCTCCGAGAGCCCGCTGTCGTCTATGACGTAGCGGACCCCATTTGCGCCTATCCATGATCCGCCATCAGCTAGGAGACGCTGCCCGTCGCTTCCGACCCATCCGAGGTGTCGTGCGGGCACACCTGCCACTAACTCGTGGTCGAGCACATTCCGGGTTACAACAGCGCCGGCGGCGACCATCGCCCACCGCCCGATCGTGACGCCTGCGACGATCACGGCGCCGGCTCCGACGCTGGCACCTGTGTTCGCAGCAACACCGTGGTGCGTCCAGTCCGCTGCGGACTTCGCACCAAGGTCGGGATTGATCGCCCGCGGTGTCTTGTCGTTGGTGAGAATCGCGCCTGGCCCGATGAAGACGCCGTCACCGATGGTTGCCGGTGCGAAGACCTGTGCGGTGTTCTGAATCTTGCAGTTGTCGCCAATTGTTACGCCGGCGTCGATGAATACGCCACCGCCGATGACGCAATTCGCTCCGATCACGGCTCCCTCACGAATGTGGGCAAGATGCCAGATGTAGGTCCCGCGTCCGACATGAGTTCCTGGCTCTACGCGAGCGTCGTCGGCGATCATGATGTGTGTTCCTCTTGGTCGTTGATCGTTGGCAACACGACTTCCCCTTAGTTCCCGTGGGTTCCGCGATAGATTGTTATTCCGGCGTATTCGGCTACCGGCACCAGACCATCGGCCGCTTCGCGAAGGCTCAAGAATTGGCCATCGGGGTCACCGTGAAATTCGCGGCTGTAGACAAATAGGTATTCCTCGCCGACTGCAACGGTCGCGTCGAATACCGCCAGTTGTTCGGATAGCGACGGATCAGGTGACCGCGGGGACGGTATCGGGACCACCCGATTGTCTAGCGCCTCGTGGTAGTCGAACCGCCCATAGCCTTGGTCGGCGGGAAGGATTGTCGCAACGTCGGGATTGATGTAGTACTCGATGGGCCGCGCCATGTACCAGGCCATAGCGACAACCGGCATGCCAGGGTTTTCGGCGACGTATTCGGCTGCGAGTCTGGCGTCCTCTACTTCGTAGTCGTTCACTGTGACTCTGGTGATCATCGCGATGGTTGCGATCATGATCAGGGCCCCTGCGGCGACATAGCGGGTGATGCCCTTGGCGCGGTCGTATCCGATTGCCAGCCAAATTCCGAGCGGGATGACCAGCCAGGAGAGGTACCGAACCCGGAAGGCGACTCCGACGGCAATGGAGAACACCGAGAGCAGTGCAATTGGAACGATCAAGGGTACGGCCAAGCGCAGCCGCCACTCAGAGGTCATTGCTCTCCAGCCGTGGTAGGCGAGATACCCGCCGGACAGGCCGATCAGCACAATCCAAGGCAGCGCACTGATGAACGCATCGCCAGTGGTCGCGGTGTGCAACGCTCTCGTTGCCGGTCCGAGCGTGAAGCCGGTGAATAGGGATAGGCCTGCATAGGCGATGGCGGGTAGGTCAACTGTTGATGAGTAGCTGTTGGATGCATCGAGTTCGAAGTCGACGACAGCGATAAGAACCAGCGGTATTAGGAACACGGCGACAGTGGCGTTAGTGATGATCCAGCGACGGATCGATACGCCATGTCGGAAGTTCCAGATGAGCACTGTCGCGGCGCTGGCCAGGGCGAGCGAGAACATGTAGTGCGTATACATGCCCATCGTGCTGACTACACCGAGGGAGACCCACGATGACGTTGAGTTTGAGTCGATGACGTTCCACGTCGCGAGCAAGAGCAAACCGGCAAGCAGGATGAAGAGGCCATAGGCTCGCCCCTCCTTCGACAGCAGGACGAGAAGCGGGGCTATCGCTATCGCAAGCGCGGATGCGATCCCGACTCTGGCATTGATCTTGCGTCCGAGACGCCCCGTCACCCAGACGGTTGCGATTCCGAGGACCGCCGACAGGATTCGGCCGGACTCATCCCCGAGTCCGCCCACGAGGAGCCCACGGAAGATAAGGTGAAACAGCGGAGGGAATCCGTCACCGACTCCAACTATCTCACCCGCGGGGAGATGGACGATGGTCAACTCCCACAGCTCATCCATCGAGTAGCTCTGGTACCCGAGGTCAATGAGTCGAACGATGGCGCCCAAGACGATGACCAGCGCCATCGCATGCTTGGAGTCAGGTGTGGTGGACGTCTCTGTGTCCAACTTTTTCCCCCATGTCCGATCTGCCCGTCAGGTCGGTCTCGGCCTCGTTGTCGGATGTCTTGTCGGAGCTGCAGGGCGGGTCGTGTCGTTGGCACTCCTGCAGTATCTATCTCAAGGTACTGCACTGTCTGTAGGCGTACAGCCACAATTAGTGGTCGTGTCTTGTGACTAGCCAACTGTGGGTTCAAGGCGATCCATGCTGGGTCGCAGTAGCCGGGCCGGGTCGCATGAGCACGGCTGTGCGAGGTGTCGAGGCACAGGACTGCTGCTCTGGGGGATTCCGGTTGCTGCCGATCGTGTCGAGAGGACATGCGAGTTAGCCGGGGCGTCTCCGACCCTCGCAATTGTCTTCCTACTGGCCCTTGTACTCCGGTGGCCGTCTTTCCATAAAGGCCTTGATGGCCTCGCCGAGATCGTCTGAGTACAAGAACGCTGCGTTCCAAAGCGCCACACTGTCGAGGTCTTCCTGAACCTTGCGTTTTCTGGAGGCGTTGAGCACGGCCTTGCTGCCTTGGACGGCAAGTGGCGAATTTGCGGCGATTTGCTCAGCCAATGCCAGGGCTGCGGCCAGAACTGCTGCGGCGTCGTTGTAAACCGCCGTCACGTACCCCATCTCCAGCGCCTCCGCAGCGTCCCAATCACGACCTGTGTAGACGAGCTCGGCGACCCGCCCGGGATCGATGATGTAAGGGAGACGCTGCAGCGTCCCAACATCGGCGACCATTGCAATCTTGGTCTCGCGTACTGAGAACACGGTGTCGGTTGCAGCCAGGCGGATATCGCAGGCAGTGGTGAGGTCGACTCCTGCGCCGATGCAGTGTCCATGAATTGCTGCGATCACGGGTTTGGCGTTGTCGGCGATTGACGAGAACGTGTGTTGCATAAGCTTGATCTGGCGGTAGGTGTTGAGTCGCTTCCCGACTTCCGATGCGGACGCGGTGCCCGCGATCGCTGCGATGTCACCCGCCATTACAGCCGGACCAAATGCCATCAGATCGAGACCAACTGTGAAGGACTCTCCTCTTGCAGCAATGACGACTACGCGCACGTCTGGGTCATCGCTCAGGACATCCATTACGGACGGGAACCCTGTCCAAAAATCGGGAGCCATGGCGTTGCGCTTGTCGGGCCGGTCGAGCCAGACGATGGCAATATGGTCACGGCGCTCAACTGAAATCACGTCGGAAGGGGGATAAGTGCTCTCGCTCATTGGATCAGCGTAGAGCTTCGGCGTCGCGAACCGCTTGCGGTGTATCCAGGCTCATCCAGGAGCGGCCATCTTCGCCCCAAGCCGACCAGGTGGGCTCGTCGACATAGGTTGTATCAAGGTGGTCCAGTATCCGGCGCAGTTTCGTTTGTCCGGATGCGAGGTCCGCCTCCAACGCTTGGTGGCTCTCGCGGCGGTAAAGAGCGCAGGTCACCTGGGGGTGTCCGTCGGCCACTGGGATCACTGCATCGCCGGGTTGAGCCAGCAGCGCAGTGATAGTTTCCGGCCGGATCTGCGGTTGGTCTACGGCGACGAGCAGAAGATCATTTGTCTCGATGTGGCGGAACGCAGTTAGCAAACCGACTGCCGGTCCACCGCCGATGTCTCCAATGTCGGGGATAGCCGCGACTCCGGCCACCGGCCCGACGCGTCCCACCACCAGTACTTCGAGACCGGCCGCTGCAATAGCGCTGACCACATGGTCGACCATTGGTTTACCGCGGAACTCGACGAGCGCTTTGTCACGGCCCATGCGTGTTGCTTGTCCGCCCGCCAGGATTACTCCGGTAACACTTCTCACGTGCCCTAGGGTATCGGCATCGTCACAGAATGTCGGACGCGTTGATTGGTCAAGATTCTTGTCAACAGGGCCGATAATGGGCCGTACATCCATTCGGGGAGATCACCACCGTGAAACGCTATGTCCCGCTATTCCTACTGCTGACACTTGCTCTGTCGGCATGCACAATCAGATTCGATATTGGGGTGGACGTCAACGAAGACGAGTCGGGAACCTTCACGCTTTTCGTAGGCCTTGATGAAGAGCTTCGGCAACTGTCCGAGCAGAGTGGCGGAGATGACCTCAACTTCACCGAGGGCCTCGAAGACGTGCCAGAAGGCTGGACGGTGGAAGAGGTCACGGAAGATGGTTTCGAGGGTGTACGGATCAGTGCCGATTTCACATCATTCGAGGATCTGGATCGTCGGATTGGTGAGCTTGGTGAAACCGCAGATACCGGGATCGGCACCGACTTTCTTCAAGACTTTGGGCTTACCCACGAGGGTGATGAGTTCCGATTCCAGGTGGATGTCACCGGTCTCGACGACGAGCTTGCCGGCGCTCTTGACGATTCGGGTAGCGAAGATCTGTTCTCAGGGCTCGACGCTTCAAGTTTGATCGAGGACCTGTTCGAGATTCGTTTCCGGCTCGTGCTGCCCGGCGAAATCGGTGAGAACAACGCCGACGAGGTTGACGGCAACACACTCACTTGGAACGTCGGACTCTCCGATGACGGCGGCACCTATGAGGCCGTGTCCAGCACCGGTGGTAGTAACTCTGCGCTGATCTTGGGCGCCGCGGCGATCGCGGCGATTGCTGTTGTCGGAGTTGGCGCGACTGCCGTGAAGAGGCGCAAGGACAAGACCGCCGCCGATGCGGTCAACAGCGCCCCGACCTCATTGGATGCTCCGCCCATCGATCCGGTTGGGTAGAACGACCCGCAAGAGAGGTACGCGAGAAGGGCGCACTAGTTGCGCCCTTCTCGCGTACTTAGACGTTGGCCGCGCCAAGCTGTTCCTGCATCACCGCACGGAGCAGATCAACCGCTTCGACGATCTTGGGCGAGGTCAGCGAGTAGTAGGCCCACTGCCCATCGCGCCGGGACGTCACTAGGCCCTTGTCCCGAAGCACCGCAAGGTGCTGTGAAACATTGGCCTGGGGGATTTCGAGTGCGTCGACCAGATCGGTCACCGTTACTTCCCCGTCACGGAGGGCATCGATGATCAAGAGTCGCTTGGGATCAGCTAGGCCCTTGCAGACATGTGCGTGGAGGCGAATCATCTCGCTCTTGACTGAACTCATGGCCCCATAATGCGATGCATTAGCGAGTATCGCAAATTGCGAATATGTCTTGTCGATCGATCGGGCAATCAAGTCGTGCGCGACCAAATGGACCGCCAGGATCGAGAAATAGGCGGCGGGCCGAATAGGTCAGATCCGCAGCGCCTGCCTAAGCTCGAACCTATCGGCCGGCTGGGCTCGGCTGGTCCAAAGGAGGATGGGAAATGAAAAGATTTAGTTACCTGCTCATGGCGGCCCTTGCGTTTGCCCTAATAGCCTCGGCTTGCAGCAGCGATGATGGCGGCGGTGAGCTCAACCTGGTTAAGGAAGGCACATTGACCGTTTGCTCGGAGATCCCGTATGAGCCATTCGAGTATGAGGTCGATGGTGAGTACACCGGATTCGATATCGAGGTAATCGAAGCCATTGCAGCCGAGCTTGATCTTGAGCTTGAGGTCCTGGCAACGGGGTTCACCGCGATTACCAGCGGCAGCGCCATGTCGGCGAACCAATGCGACATCGCGGCGTCGGCGATCACCATCACCGCAGACCGTGAAGAAGCCGTCGACTTTGCGGCGCCGTATTTCGATGCGGATCAGTCGCTTCTGGTCAAGGGCGATTCTGGGTTTAGTGCTCTCGGTGATCTCGTCGGCATGAACCTGGGTGTTCAGTCGGGTACCACCGGTGAGGAATATGCCAAGGACAACTCTCCTGAGGGTATAGAGATTGTGTCCTTCGATAACGGCGGCGACCTGTTCCTAGCTCTTGAATCGGGTGCGGTTGATGGGATTCTGCAAGACCTTCCCGTTAACGGGTACCGGACGACCCAGGACGCCAGCGTCACGGTCGTCGAGACGTATCCGACCGGTGAGCAGTACGGTTTTGCCGTCCAGGAAGAGGGCAAAGAGGCCTTGCTCGAAGCAGTCAACGATGCAATTGCCGCAATCCGCGGCAACGGCACCTACGACTCCATCTTTGCCAAGTGGTTCGGGTAAGCACCGATCCTCTGCTCTAGCTGAGCACGCGATGAGGGAGACCCACTAGGGTCTCCCTCATGTCATAGATAGTGGGTTCTGTGAAACGAAGCACACGTCAGAAGCTGATCAGGTTCTCAATGTACGGCGTCCTGATCCTGTTTTTCGGAGTCTTTGCCTTGCTGGCCGACTGGAGCAAGATCCGGACCTCCTTCTTCAACGCGGAGATCGCCGCCGACATGTTCCCTGAGGTGCTGTCCACTGCGGCCTTGAATACCGTCCTCTATACCGCCTCGGCGTTCGCCTTCGGACTCGTATTGGCGCTCACCCTCGCCCTGATGAAGTTGTCATCTATAAGGCTGTATCGCTGGGTAGCGATCACCTACATTGAGCTGTTTCGTGGTCTTCCCGCCTTGGTGACGATTATCTTTGTGGCTTTTGCGATTCCGATTGCCCTCGGGATCCGCGTTCCCGGAGGGACCCTGGGTCAAGGCGCTATTGGTCTGGGACTCGTCGCTGCCGCCTATATGGCGGAGACGATCCGAGCTGGAATCGAGGCAGTCCCGCGGGGCCAGATGGAAGCCGCACGATCGCTTGGCATGAGTTGGACTACCGCGATGATGTACATCGTGTTGCCGCAGGCGTTTCGTGTCATCATTCCACCACTCACTAATGAGCTTGTCCTGTTGATTAAGGACACTTCCTTGTTCTTTGTCCTTGGCACCACGCCGGCATCCAAGGAGCTGACGAAATTCGGCCGTGACCTGATGACAGCCAAGTTCAACGGCACCCCGCTGGTGGTGATTGCGGCGGTCTACCTCGCGATCACGTTGCCACTCACGTGGCTGGTGTCGAGGTTGGAGAAGAGAACGGCGGCCGCACGATGACAATGCAACCAGATAGCAATGCGCCACCTATTCAGATCCGCGATCTGCACAAGAGCTTTGGGGATCTAGAGGTTCTGCGTGGTATAGATTTTGAGGTCGCCGCCGGAGAAGTGGTGTGTCTCATCGGCCCGTCGGGTTCTGGCAAGTCAACTCTCTTGCGGTGTGTTAACCGTCTTGAAGAGCCAACCGCCGGCCACATTTACATCGAGGGGATCGACATCACCGATCCTGAGTCTGATGTCGATGCGGTGCGCACCCGGATCGGGATGGTGTTTCAACAGTTCAATCTCTTCCCGCACCTGACGGTGTTGCGAAACCTCAGGATCGCACAGCGCAAAGTCCTCGGGCGTGACACGGATGAGGCCACCCGGATTGCCGAAGAAATGCTGACGCGAGTCGGGTTGAGTGACAAGATCAACGAGCATCCCTCGCGGCTGTCAGGTGGCCAGCAACAGCGGGTCGCTATCGCTCGCGCCCTATGTATGAATCCCGACATGATGCTGTTCGACGAGCCGACCAGCGCTCTCGATCCTGAGCTGATCGGCGAGGTCCTCGACGTGATGCGTGAGCTCGCCGACGACGGGATGACGATGGTTGTCGTTACTCACGAGATGACATTTGCCCTGCAGGTCGCCGACCGGGTCATCTTCATGGACGGGGGCGTGATCGTCGAAGACGGCCCACCTCGCGAGATCCTGGTAAATCCAGTCCACGAAAGAACCAGGCGTTTTCTGCGAGCCATCGAAGTCGAATAGCCCGCGAAAACGCGTCTGGCGTCCGTGAGCGCCTTATAC
>CAXMRC010000186.1:0-16047 GCA_964195945.1 uncultured Gemmatimonadales bacterium | reverse complement strand
CCGGGACCCCCGGAAAGCGGCACTGCCGGCCATCGCCGCACTCGGTGGAATGATCGTTCCTGCCCTGATCTACCTATTCTTTGTCGCCGGAGAGGGTGGCGAGACGGGCAACGGCTGGGCCATCCCGATGGCAACCGACATAGCGTTTTCGGTCGGCGTGATCTCATTGCTTGGCAAGCGAGTCCCAACGGGAGCAAAGCTCTTCCTGCTCGCGCTTGCTATCGCCGACGACATCGGCGCCATTCTCATTATTGCCGTCAAATTCACCGACGACCTCGCGTTTGTTTGGCTGCTCGCCGGGATCGCCGGACTCGTGGTTGTGTATTTGGCTCAGCGTGCGGGTATCCGATCGATGTTGTTCTACGGCGTTTCCGGCGTTGTGGTTTGGTTCTTCATCTTCGAATCTGGCGTGCATGCGACGCTCGCCGGCGTAGCGTTAGGGCTTATGACTCCCGTCTTCCCTCTCTATTCGGAGGAGGACTATCAGAGGAGATCCTCGTGGATTCTGGGGCGTTTTGAGATGAACCGAGCTGCTCCGAACCATCGGGAACGTCTCGACTACGACGCCATGCAGATGGCCGCGGTTGCCCGCGAGTCAGTCGCTCCCCTGGACCGTCTCGAGCATGCGCTGACCCCGTGGTCTTCGTTCGTTGTTGTTCCGTTGTTCGCACTCGCCAATGCAGGCGTGCGATTTGCTGAGTTCGAAAACGGTGTCGCCGATGCCCTCACCAGCCCGGTCTCGCTAGGTGTCGGCATGGGTCTGCTCGTCGGCAAGCTGGTCGGTATCAGCACCGCAACCTGGATTGCTGTACGGCTTCGCATCGGCAAGCTTCCCAGCCAGACAGGGTGGGCTCAGGTGATCGGGTTGGCTGGCATCGCTGGTATCGGATTCACCGTCTCGTTGTTCGTCACTGATCTTGCGTTTACCGACGCGGCTCTGGCGGACTCAGCCAAGATGGGCATATTCCTCGGTTCCGGTATCTCC
Source organism: uncultured Gemmatimonadales bacterium (assembly GCA_964195945.1). Classification (GTDB taxonomy): domain Bacteria; phylum Actinomycetota; class Acidimicrobiia; order Spongiisociales; family UBA5794; genus JAAETI01. The sequence goes on along the minus strand of CAXMRC010000186.1, from coordinate 15,062 downwards.
GGGGTGCTCGGCTACACAGTGTTGCGGAAGGCGAAGACTCCTCGCGAGTCAGCCGCCGAACAGTTCGGCGAGCAAGACGCTGCCGAAGCTGGTGGCTAATCAGACAAGTCTTGTATTTGTCTCTCAGCTGACTGTGATCTGCGGAGACATCGTGGCCTCTGTACCGCGAGACCTGCCGTTGCAGCAATCGGCACTGGGAACAAGGTCACGGTACGGACGGTTGGGTGACCACATGGGATCCGAATCACCAAACCCAATTGTCGTGGCTGTTTCTGTGCTGCGTGCGATGAGAGTTCATCGGCCAACACCATCAGGCACGGACGTGGTAGATCACAATGAATTGGCGTTGATTCTCGATGTGCTCAAAGAGAGCGGTGTGCCGGGACTGACGCAGCGGCGCGGCCAGATTGAGTCATACCGACGCAGCCTCGAGGCAGTAGACCCTGACTCGCTGAACCGGGCGGAGGCGCTGGCCTATTGGATGAATCTCTACAACGCGGGGGCGCTAGCTGTCGCGGCTGAAGCAGCGAACCAGACACAAGCCACGGTGCTGCGCATACCGGGCGCTTTCAGCAGAACCTGGGCCAGGGTCGCGGGCGAAGACCTCTCGCTCAATGACATCGAGCATGGCAAGATTCGCAGATTCCGCGACCCGCGCATTCATGGAGCCTTGGTATGTGGTTCCGCGTCGTGTCCCACGCTCCGCTATGAGCCCTATTCAGGTGACCGCCTCGAAGCCCAACTCGATTCCCAGATGCGCAGCTTCCTATCGGGTGGGGGAGCCGCCTACGAGCCCAGCACGAACCGTTTGTTGTTGTCCCGGATCCTTCTTTGGTATGGCGCCGACTTCGCTCGACCACAGAGGATGCCTACCTGGCTACCGGTGACCAAGCGGTCGGTGGTTTCGGCCATCTCTGGGTGGCTTGATGCTGAGCTGCAGGAAGCCAGCGTCGGAGCTTCGGTAGCCTTCCAGTCATACGACTGGGGTTTGTCCTGTTCCATCGGTTAGTGGCCTGAATCGCCGGCTTGCGGCGAGCAGCGTGAGCCCGATAGTCATCGTCGCCGCAGCAACGTCGAAGGGAAGCACCATCCGGAGCATTTGTTCGCTATCGACCAGCCAACCGCCACGAACATCAAGCCCGACTTTGGCGAGATAGAGAGCGATCGACGTTACACAAACAACGCTCATGGCAATCCCAGCGACGATCGCGGCATTGCGCCCCCAGATGGCTCGTACGGCCAATGTCGTTCCGGCCACCACCCATGCGATGTCGAGGGCCGAAAGCAACTGCAGGAACTGAAGTGACGGTTCAAACCGCAATGCAGCTGTCGATGCGAGTGTCACGAGGGCGGTGACTCCGGTAACGACAATGATCAGCGCGGTGATCCCGGCCAAAAACGACCTTGGGGCCGTCCAATCCTGGCTCTCGAACCACGGCTTATCGCTAAGCGTTGCGAGACGCCAGGTGAGCCCGAGCGAGAAGACAACGAGCACGCTCAGCTGAATCAGCATGTCCCATCGGCGATCTGTCGACGCTGGCATTACCAACAGCGGCACCGACAACAACAGACCGGTGAGTAACCAAGGGAACGCGATGAGCACGGCACGTTCAAGCGAGGAAGGAGGGGTAGGCATGCTGGCGAGCGTAGCTGGGCCGTGGTTGTGGAAATCCGTTGTTGGCGGACTCAGCGCGCCGAGCGGTATGAGCCAAGTACCAGCAACTGCGCCAGGGTGGCCGGCTGTGGCTCCAGTACCTGCTCCAGGCCTCCAGCCCCCGGCGGGTGGACCAGGTCCACAAAGAATCGGTAGCTCCACGCCTCGTTGCTAGGGCGAGACTCGATCCGGGTCAGATTGGCGCCGCGCAGACCCAGCTCGGTTAGCGCTAGCGCCAGTGCACCAGGCCGATGTGCGGTAACGAACATGATCGTGGTCTTGTCGTCATCGAGGTCAACCTCCGTCGCCCCTTTGGCGAGGACAAAGAACCGTGTCGTGTTGTGGTCACGGTCCATCACGTTTCTGCGCAGGATCTGCAGACCGTGTGGTGGGCCTGCTTCCGGCGGGCCCAACGCCGCGACCTCCGGGTTGGCATCGGTGGCAACCTCGCGGACGGCACCCGCGGTGTCATGTCGCGGCATAGGGCGAATCCCGAGCTCGTTGAGAGTCCGCTCCGCCTGCGCCAATGCTTCCGGATGCGACTTCACATGGCGAACTCCAGCAAGAGTTGCACCAGGGACGCCGAGCAGCGCATGGCGGATCTCTACCAGATGCTCTCTGCGAATCGACACCGGGCCGCGCCCTTCTGCGCCGGCAAGACGATCCAACACCGGCAGGACACTGCCCGTCGTCGAATTCTCTACAGGCATGACCAAGCGGTCAACGGATCCGTCGTCGAGGGCATCGAACGAGGCAACGAAGCTGGCGTAGCCGACAGGCTCGTCGCCGGGGAAGAGCTCGCCGACCCCTCTGTAGCTGTATGAGTGGGCCTCGCCCTGGTAGCCGATACGCATCGGGCGAGATTACCCCTTCCAAGCAGGGAGTCCGTCGATACTGGACGAATTGTTGTCTTTCATGTATTTGTGGATTTTGGCCGGCGACCGTCGATCCGCCCATTCCATCATCTTGGAGCGCTCCGCGATCAGCTCCATCTCAGGGACACCAAATCCGCAAGAGTCGGCGATTCGATCGGCGTGAACTCGAATCATTGAGCGAAGCGCTTTGTACCGGGGGAAAAGATCCGCCATGTCGGCAAACTCGGCATGGTCGGGGAGGAGGTGCTCGCCCCGACCATGTACACGAAGGATTCGCGGCTTTGGCCCAAAGGAACACCACAGGATCGTGATACGACCATTCTCCCGAAGATGAGCAATAGTCTCGGCACCCGACCCGGCCAGGTCTGCGTAGACCACAGTGTGTCGGTCGATCACCCGCAGCGAATCCGCACCCTTTGGTGAAAGATTGACATGACCAGCAATATCGAGCGGTGCCGTAGCTACAAAGAACATTGGCTGGTTATTGATGAAGCTGGCGACTTGGTCGGTGATCGTTTCGTATTTGCGTCCCATGGGTATCGATCGTAGCGGGTGCACTAACGTCAACTCCCGATGAGACCCGTAGGCATATTTGACTCAGGCATTGGGGGGCTCTCGGTACTCGCTGAGTTTCGGCAACTCGCTCCCGAGCACCCGGTTGTCTATATCGCCGACCAGGCGTGGGCTCCATACGGCGAGCGCAGCCTCGATGACGTGCGGCTCCGCGCAGTGATGATTTCCCGGTACCTGATTGAGCGCGGGTGCGAGCTAATCGTGGTCGCCTGTAACAGTGCTTCAGCCGCAGCGTTGCATCACCTGCGGGACATCTTCCCTGAGCTCCGGTTCGTCGGGATGGAACCGGCTGTAAAGCCGGCCGCAAGCCGAAGTGAACGCGGCGTGATTGGAGTGCTCGCCACCGACGCCACCTTCCAGGGGGAACTCTACGCATCCGTTGTTGACCGCCACGCCAACGGGACTCGAGTTGTCGAGCAAGCCTGTCCCGGTCTTGCCGACGCCGTGGAACGGCTCGGAGTCGCCGCCCCGGAAACACTGGGGCTGGTCAAGAGATACGTGACACCGTTACGCGACGTCGGCGTTGACACGCTGGTGCTCGGCTGCACCCACTACCCGTTCCTGTTGACCGCGATCCAGGAGATCGCCGGGCCAGGGGTATCGGTGATCGACCCTGCCCCCGCCGTAGCGCAACAGGTGCTGCGGCTGCTCGAAACCGTAGAGGTTGGCGGAGAGACCACGTTCCTGACTACCGGCAACAGTGAGGTCTTCGCCGATCAGATCCGAGCGCTTCTGCAACTCGTCGCCGAGCCGCAACATGTCGATGTTCCATCCCGTGTGGTCGTGGTTGGCGGTGCCCGTATTGTCGTCTCGGTTGGTGACCTCACAAACCAGGCCGTAGATGCCATTGTCAACGCTGCCAATGACCGGCTCCAGCACGGCGGAGGTGTGGCCGCAGCCATCGTCAGGGTGGGAGGGACCACGGTCCAGGACGAGTCCAACGCATGGGTCGCTCAACATGGCAGGGTGCAGCAGGGGAGGGCGGCAGTAACCACCGCAGGGGCGATGCGAGCCGGCAACGTGATTCATGTCGTTGGCCCCATCTACACCGAGGGTCAGGACAACGAGTTCTTGTTGCGGGCAGCTGTTGCTGGGGCTCTTGATGCGGCCGCTGAGATCGAAGCTCGCTCCGTGGCTTTTCCGGCCATATCTGCCGGGATCTATGGATACCCTGTCGGCGCGGCAACTGCCTTGCTTGCCGACACGGTGGCGAAGTGGCTTGCGGACAATCCCGACAAGCTCGACGAGGTTCGATTGATTGGCTTCGACAACGCAACGGCAAATCACTTCTCCACAGGGCTGTCCGCCGCCACCGGTTCGCCGCCCGTCTGACAACAGCGCGGGGATGCCGAGTAGTCTGCTGGCGGAGAGGAGGTGAGATGAAATATCGGAGACTGACTGAACCCCTGATTCGTGTCGATGGTGAATTGCGCCCCGCAACCTGGGACGAGGCTCTCGATCGGGTAGCCACCGGTCTGCGCCCATATTCCGGCAGTGAATTTGGCATGTTCAGCTGCTCGAAGGCGACGAACGAGACCAACTACCTGGCGCAGAAGTTCGCACGGGTAGTAATGGGTTCGCACAACGTCGACAGCTGTAACCGCACCTGACACGCCCCTTCCGTCGTCGGTCTGGCGACAGTGCTTGGAGCAGGGGGCGGGACCTCCTCATACGAAGAGATCGAGACCACGGATCTGATCATCCTGTGGGGTTCGAATGCGCGCGAGGCTCATCCGATCTTCTTTCACCACCTTCTGAAGGGTGTCCGTAACGGCGCCAAGATGTATGCAGTCGATCCGCGTCGCACTACTTCAGCTCAGTTTGCCGACGTTTGGCTTGGCATCGACGTTGGGTCTGATATCGCGCTGGCCAATGCCATTGGGCGCGAGATCATCAGCGCGGGTTTGGTCAACCAAGAGTTCATCGATCACTCAACCAGCGGCTTCGATGCGTACGCACAAGCCGTTGAGCCATGGACACTGGACCGTGCCGAGCACATCACCGGTGTCCCCGCGGCTGTGATCAAGGAGTTTGCCCACGACTATGCGACAGCCGCGACTGCTCAGCTGTGCTGGACCCTTGGGATAACCGAGCATCACAACGCAACTGACAACGTCTTTTCGCTCATCAATCTGGCCTTGCTCACCGGTCATGTCGGTCGATATGGCTCCGGCCTGGTTCCTATCCGTGGTCAGAACAATGTCCAGGGCGGCGCGGACGTAGGCGGTTTACCCAACAAGCTGCCGGGCTATCACAACGTCGAGAACGCCGAGGATCTTGCCAAATTCAACAAGGCCTGGGATACCAGCATGCCTTCCGAGAACGGCTGGCACATTTCGTTGATGTTTGACGCCATGGAGCGTGGCGATCTAAAGGCGCTGTACGTGCTCGGGGAGAACCCGGCACAGTCCGAGGCTGATAGCGGCCGGGCCATCCGTTGTTTGGAGAACCTCGATTTCATGGTTGTTCAAGATATGTTCCTGACCCGTACCGCACAGCTTGCTGACGTCGTGTTGCCGGCTGCCGCAGGATGGGCTGAGAGCGACGGAACGGTTACCTCATCAGAGCGTCGCACCCAACTGGTGCGTAAGGCGCTTGACCCGCCGGGAGCAGCGAAAGACGACATCGAGATTGTTCCCCTCGTTGCACAACGGATGGGGCATGAGTGGCCGCTGCGCACCGCTGAGGAAGTATGGGAGGAGCTGCGCGGCCTCTCCCCGATGCACGCCGGTATGACATACGAACGGATGGAGAGAATGGGGGGCATCCAGTGGCCGTGCCCGACCGAAGACCATCCCGGTACCAAGTTCTTGCACGAATGGCTTTGGGAGGACCCCATGCCGCGGGGCCCCGCTCCCTTCGTGCCGACAGAGTTCGCTCCCCCGTTGGATGAGCTGACTGAGGAATACCCGATGCGGCTAACCACCGGGCGACGGCTTGATTCCTTCAACACGGGTGTTCAGACCGGTGGCTACAAGTCGCCGAAGCGACGCGGCGGGAACATAGAACTTGCACCAGAGGATGGGGAGGCGTACGAACTGGTCGAGGGAGACGTGGTCACAATTACCTCCCGGCGTGGCAGCATCGAAGCACCGGTCTTTTTTCATCGCAGCCTTCGTCCTGGTCTGGCATTTATGGCGTTGCACTTCCCCGACGAGACCGATGTGAACGCACTCACCAACGATTTCTGGGATCCCCAGGCCGGCACTGCCGAATTCAAGGCAACAGCGGTGCGTATCGAAAAGGTCGGCTGAACTGCCACCCTGCCAATGAGCATGGCAATCACAGCGGCACATGCCTGCTCTCTGCCTCTGGTTGGGACTCTCTGTGTGATCATGTTGCTCAGCCTCAATCTTCAGCTTGACTCCCCGGCTCGGATGATTTGGCCAGTCTCCGAGAGCTGAATCTCCAATCCCCGGTTGGCAGCCGGGCGTACCAGTCACAAGGACGAGGTTCGCGTTGGCTACAGCTATCACGATGGCCCGCTATCACCGTTGCGCTATCCGGGCGATCAGCCGGTATCTGGCTTCTCAGTACTAGGGCCCGTGTGGGTGCGATCCGATCTTTAGGCCCGAGCACAGCTCGATGCTGGCGATGATGCGTCGGCAGCGATCCTTGCCCATGTCTTGCGCAGTTTGGCGAGATTGGCCTTAACGAGGTGGAGCATCGCTTTCCTCTCGCGTGGGGGCGTTGCTTCCCCTGCTGCGGTGCGCATGTCGGCTAGTTGATCGGAGCAGTAATTGAGGATGTCCACGAGGGACTTGGCGACATCGCCACTCTGTTCAAGGTCGATGGTGCGTGTCAGGCCACAGATCGTGTCATGGGCGGTGGCAAGCTGATGTTGGGCGACCTGGTCGGTGTCGACCGACCCTTGAGTCGATGCCCACTCGTGTCGTGCGATCGCCGCTAGAGCACGATCAATAGCGATCTGCCCTGCATGAAAGAGGTTGACGGTTGAGATCGGTTGGCTTACATCGGTGCTGGCGGTACCACTGAAATTGGGTGTCGTGAATCCGAGTCCCGTCTCCGTTTCCGGTGGGGGTGGACCGACGACCGACAGTCTTGTGGCCTTGGTTGTGTGGCTGGAGCGCACGGCCATTGCCGCCCTCACGTTGCCTTGGACTCGGTTGATGCGTTCGACGAGGTTCTGGGCGACATCGACCACGACCATGCGACGTCCGCCGGTGAGCACAATGACTGTCTCTGGCGTTTCCTCGATCTGCTCGATCAGGCGCACGTTTACCAAGACTCTGCTGCCGGCAAGTGGGGTGATGGGAATCATTGCTTACCTTGGGGGGTATCTTCGCCTGTCAGCATCACCTGTCGACCAGCCAAATCACGAAGTAAGTAGTTATCACGTGCGCAACGCAACTAGTCATCCACCTCGTCTTTCCAGGCCGACCATGCATGAGCCGCAAAACGCCATTTCGACGTCGGCCACGTGACGCTCCATATCGATTGGCCACTCACCGATCCAAGCTACATCGATCCAGACACCCGTCCACGCTGTCCCAACGAGACTGACGACCCGGTAGGAAACTCTCGTCAGGACCTGATGGGCCACCATCGTGTCGCCGAGAGCAAACGACGACTTGAGCGTCACCTCTATTGGTGAGGGTTGGCCTGCGGGGATGTCTCCTGGGGATTCTCTCTGACCCCTAAATGCGGGAACAGTGCAGCCGACATGTACCACAACAGCAACTGGAGATGACGCGTGCAGAGCGTGACATTGTGAGTACTTCGATCAAGCTCCTACTGAATGAGCGTTACATCGCTCTGGTGGGAGTGCTCAATCGCGAGCTGGTCCTACTTGACCGGCTGATCTTCAAGTTGTCGGAAGCCGAGATGCTTACCCGTGCTGAAGAGTCACGTTTTCTCGGCAAGATCGTCGATGAAATCGATGATGTCAGCGACGATCTGGGCACACTTGAGGTTGCCCGGTCGATGCTGATAGGTGACATCACCGCAGCGCTGGGTCTCGTCAACGACACCTTCACCCTTTCCGAACTGATTGCATTCGCCCCCGATCTGGCCGTCGATTCTCTACAAAGCTTGATGCGTCGACTCGTCGATGCGATGGCCGAAGTCGATGACCGTAGCCAGCAGGGTTCGCGGGCCGTGATTGAGAAGCTTGACCAGATCAGTCGAGCGATCGACAGAGTGCAGCCAGCAGCGCGGGGGCAGGACGGCTGCAACCGACAACCGGTACATGACGACTTAGCCGTGAATTCATCTCGCCTCGATTACAGGCCTTGAATGAGCTCGGACCCCGGCTACGTGTTGCCAGAATCCTTTGTCGACTTACTCTGGAGCTTCTCGGATCTCAGCTACGTTCGCGATAGCTGTCAGGTTCCCGTGACCCATCTGCTCGTAGGCCTCCCCATTGGTTGCCGAGGTCGTCCCTGGATCAGCCCGGGGGCGATCCGTCTCCCTGATTTGGTGAATCCGGAGCTAGCGTAAGAAGTCGACGAGTGAGGCCTGTGACGACACAGAGAGCGCGGCGAGTGCAGCCTCGTAGGCGGTCTGTTGTAGCTGGAGCTCCATGACGGCCTCGGCGATTTCGATGTCTTCTAGCGAGAAGAGTTGCCGTGTGATCGTCACCATGTCGTGAGCCGACCGGGCGATTGCGGTCTCGATCTGGTTGCGGCTGGATAGGTCGAGGTGTTGTCGCGTGTGTACAACGGTCGAAGTGTTGGCGACATTGTGAGACGCGGCGTCGATGTCTGCCTGTGCTGCGGTCGGTCCGCTGAAGCCTGTGTATCGGGAGACAAAGTCGCTCATTGGAGAATCCTGTCAACTCCCACTGGGTGGTCGGGCGTTTGTGTTGCCGTGCCCGCTGCGTCGTGGATGTCGCCACCGGCGAAACCCGGGGCGCTCTGGTTCCCATCCAAGGCAACGGTCGCGAGCCGGCGGTTCTCTCCGGTGAGAATCCTTATCTCTCCAAATAGGTCCGTGAACACCGCGCGGTGGTCTTCAAAGGTTGGACGTAGCGATTCGGGTGCTCGGTCGATGAGAAGGTCGAGGCCGACGACGTTCGGAGGCACATCCCACTCTCGGGCAACAGCAACAACGACACTGCTTCGCTGGCCTTCGGCGCACCGGATCGCGGCCATAACCGCATCGACCTCGGCAATCGCCGGCCCGACGAAGCGGCGATCGTCTGCGATGAGCACCAGATCGGCCGTAACCAGCTTGAATAGGAGATGCTCCAGCAAACGACGTTCATACCAGAGGGCATCGGCGAGTTGTGCCATGTGCGCATTGTCGGTGGATGTAGTCATTGCCTTACCCAGTCGGCGATGAGTTGGTCGGGTTAAGGTCGAGCTATCTCATTCCGGGTTGGCCAGATTGGTTGCTTATTGCTGTGTTGTGGCGGTAGATTCTGAGATAGTCGATCTGCTCAAGTGAGAAACTAGGCTTGCCGAGAAAGTAGGTCTGACGGCCTAGCGCAGACGAGCCCACCTCTTGCCCATGGACCGGGGGAATTATGAATGAAGGTGACGAAATAGAGGGGACCGATGCTGCGGCGCGGATTGCTCAATTAGAGGATCGGCTCGCCGAGACCGAGTCTGACAACGGCGTGCTGCGCCTTCAGCTCGACATGCTGACTGCAACCGACATCGTCACCGGTCTTCCCAATAGCAATGGCATCGCAGCTCAGTTGCAGAAGGCTGCCGCGCGCTATTCACGATCGGGTGAAGCCTTTTGCTTGATGCACGTCGGATTCCCGGTGTTCGAGCCTATCGCCGAGGAGCGAGGGAGACGGGCTCTTGAGGAGACAATGAGACACGCCGGAGCACTGGTGGGCGCTTCGGTACGTCAACTCGACACTGTGGGGCGGAGTGACGAGCACGGCTTTGTATGCGTCATGCCGATGATGTCCGATGACGGCGTGTCGCCGGTTGTGAGGAGAGTCGAGAAGGTCTTGGACTCGACGCCTATGCAGTTTGACGATGGGGAGGAGCTCTACTTGGTTCCAGCTTTCACCGTCATTGTTTGCAGCACTGCCGCTCGCGTCGATGCTGCGACAGTTATGAACCGGCTCATCGAGGAAAGAGGTTCCGCCGTTCCTGGGACCCCCTTAATCAGACACGCCAGTTCCTCGTAGCGTCGCTCTCCTTCTGCATGGCCGCCCCTTTTTCCGCAGTTTGGCGTCCACCGCCGCTCTATAGAGCGCTCAGGGGCACCAGAGATCGGGACGTGCGGACGAACTAGTTAGCCGTTGACAATGAGAGCGAGGTCGGGGTCGTCGTCGGCTGCGTCGAGACGGCTGCGCCAGTTGGTGTCTGATGAGAGCTGGGCAACGTATGCGGTGCGGGCCCGCCTGCCGCCGGTTTTGTCGCTAACGTCCGGGGCGCCCTCGTACAGGGTTCCAAACCAGGCGCGAAGTGAGGTGAGTGCTTCGGAGCGTATCTGGGACACCCTGGCTTGCGTGACACCGAGATCCTTGGCAATGTCCTGGAGCATCTCACCGTTGAAGTAATACCGCTCGATAACCTCGCCGTGAGTTCCTGGCAGACCTGTCACTGCGCTGCGAAGTGTCCCCAGCATCTCGCGTTGCTCAAGGGCAGCTTCTGGCTGGGTGGTGACGTCGTGATCGACAATGGTGTCGCGCAGAGAAGCGGTGTCATCCGGACGCTGATAGTCCAGATACAGAAGCATCGAAGCGGCTGACTCGGCCTGAGTCTTCTCAAGCTCTTCAACCGTCACGTCGAGTGCCTTGGCCAGTGTCTCGTGATCTGGTTCGCGGCCTGTGGAGTCACGTAGGGATGCGCTGGTTTCGTCCATTTCGCGATAGCGCCGGCGTACCGATCGCGAAGCCCAGTCTCGAGTCCGTGTTGAATCGATGATGGCGCCACGGATCCGGATCGCGGCATACCGTTCGAAGGGGATGCCGGACTCAGGGTTGAAACGTCTTGCGGCCTCAACAAGCCCGAGCGCGCCAGCGTTCCAAAGCTCTTCCCGGTCAACGTGACGTGGGTAGCGAGCGGACACTTTTCCAACAGTGCGCCCCACCAGATCGAGATGATCACGAACTAGGTCGTTGGTCTCTTGTGCCAAATCTCTTGTGCTCATTCTGGCCTCCAAGATCGTCCCGCCGGACGATTCCGTTACAGGAAAGATCGGAGAATTCATAACTAGTCTTGATGACCATTGTCTAAATGGTCACTCTCCGTAGTCTTGTTCGGAGTTATGTCGCGCCGACAGTGTTGTGAGCGTCGATCTGGATGTTGACGGTTTGTGTACCGTACGTCCAGCTTCCACGCGCAATCTGACATCGACAAGGCTTCTCACGTACGGCTCTGCACCACTGCATAAATAGGGGCCGAGCCTTCAAGCCCACGTGCCAGTTGGTGCAGACCTGCGGTCGCCCTCTCCGCCGGGTATCTTGTTCCCTCACAGCGGGAAAGAGGGATCCTCATCGAGATACACCTGATGCCGGACGCTGCCAAAGCCGCAGAGCGTGCTGCAGTGGACGGATTGCTCGGGCCGCCGGCATCTGGCTGGGACGGTGGCGAACGCACCAACCTCGACGGTCATGTTGCCTATGGCGGACTCCACAGAGCCGATGCCGACCGCCACCTCCTGCTTCCTGCCCTGTGGGCAGTCCAGGACCAACTCGGCTATGTCAGCAAAGGTGCGATGAACTACATCTGTGAGCGGCTCAGCGTCCCTCCGGCAGATGCGTACGGTGTTGCGTCCTTTTACTCTTTGCTGGTCACCGAAGAGCAGCCTCCACGAGTAGCCCACGTATGCGACGACATTGCATGTCGTAACGCGGGGGCGACAGAGATCCTGGATCAGCTCTCCGACAGGGTTGACGTCCGTACCGGTCCTTGTATCGGCCATTGCGAACGTGCTCCCGCCGTGTTCTTCCAGCTTGCCGGCGAGGTCGATCAGGTAGCGGCACCGGCGACGGCCGGGTCGATCCGGGATGTGCTCAATCTGAATGATGCGGCTCCGGAGCCGAACGTGGTCGAGTCGACGCCGCAAACCGATCGCGCCAGCCTCAGAGTGATGACCAGGGTCGGCAACATCGATCCGACCAGCCTTGACAGTTATCTCGCAAGCGGCGGATATCTGGCCCTCGACGCCGCACTGCATATGGGGCGAACGGGTGTCGTTACCGAGGTGAAGAAGTCAAAGATTCGCGGCAGGGGTGGCGCCGCATTCCCAATGGGTATCAAGTGGGAAGCGGTCGCTAACGAGGCATCGGAACAGAAGTATCTGGTTTGTAACGCCGACGAATCGGAACCAGGAACGTTCAAGGACCGCATCCTCATCGAGGGAGATCCGTTTGCGATTGTCGAAGCTATGACGATCGCAGGCTATGCGACAGGTGCCGAGCGGGGGTTTTTCTACATACGCGGCGAGTATCCAACAGCACAAGCGCGATTCGAGGATGCGGTGCGAGCTGCCCGATCCGCCGGGCTCCTTGGGGACAACGTCAAGGACTCGGGTTTTCGCTTCGACATCGAGATACGTCGCGGTGCTGGGGCGTATATCTGCGGTGAGGAAACAGCGTTGTTTAACTCAATCGAGGGTTTCCGCGGCGAGCCGCGTCAGAAGCCGCCATTTCCAACCCAGGCGGGGTTGTTTGGTAAGCCGACAGTCATCAACAACGTCGAGACTCTGATCAACGTTCTCGCCATCGTCTCTGACGGGGGCGATGCGTTTGCGGCCATCGGAACGTCCGAATCGACCGGAACGAAAGTCTTCTGCCTGTCCGGCAACGTCAACCGTCCTGGCGCATACGAGGTGGAATTTGGGGCAACTCTCGGCGACCTGCTTGCCATGGCAGGCGGTGTGACCGGCGAGTTCAGGACGGCCTTGGTGGGTGGAGCGGCCGGGTCCTTCCTTATGGAAGACCAGCTCGACCTCCCGCTCACCTTTGAAGCGACACGCGAAGCCGGAGTATCCCTCGGTTCTGGCGTTGTGATGGCATTCAACACCGAAACCGACTTCACCGATTTGGTGCTTCGCATTGGTGCGTTCTTTCGGGATGAATCCTGCGGGCAATGTGTTCCTTGTCGGGTTGGCACGATGCGCCAGGAAGAAGCGCTTATTCGGCTTGCCGCCGGCAGCAGGGATGAAGCTGATCTGCTGGCCGACGTTGCTCAAGTCATGGGCGACTCCTCCATCTGCGGCTTTGGCCACGCGGCTTCGTGGGCGGTGCAATCCGCATTGCGGTCTGGGTTGATAGGAGGATCACCATGACTGGGGTGCCCTTGAACGAGCCCCGGACTCTGGTCAACGTCAAGATTGATGATCGCCTGGTGAGTGCGCCCGCAGGAAGCACGATCCTCGAAACTTGTCGGCGTGAGGGGATCGATGTCCCGACGCTCTGCTATCTAGAGAATCTGACTCCGGTCAACACCTGTCGAGTGTGCATGGTCGAGGTCGAAGGATCGCGAACTTTGGTTCCGGCCTGCTCGCGTGAGATAAGCGAAGGGCTGGAGATCCAGACCGACAATGAACGGGTCGCCAAGAGCCGCAAACTCGTCTTTGAGTTGTTGGTGTCATCGGTCGACATGTCGTTGGTCGACGAACCGACCCTTGGCTGGATGGATCACTACGAGGTTGATGCCGAGAGGTTCGGCGTCGAAGCGAAGACTGTCGAACAGGACGTCAAGATTCAGGACGACCTATACATCCGTGACTATTCGAAGTGCATGCTCTGTTACAAGTGTGTTGAGGCGTGCGGCGAGGATGCGCAGAACACGTTTGCTATCTCGGTGGCGGGCCGCGGTTTTGACTCGGGTATTGCTACAGAATTCGACACGCCCCTTCCCGAGTCGGCATGCGTGTATTGCGGCAACTGTGTGGCGGTTTGCCCGACCGGAGCCCTGATGTTCAAGACCGAGTACGACATGCGTGCGGACGGGTCTTGGGATGAGAAGGCGCAGTCGGTGACCACGACGATCTGCCCATATTGCGGAGTCGGCTGCAACCTCGAGCTGCATGTTCAGGACAATGAGATCATCAAGGTGACGTCACCGATCGATCACGATGTCACTAGTGGCCATCTCTGTATCAAGGGTCGCTTCGGGTATCAACACGTGCAGAACCGATAGCCGACGCCCTACTGAAGCGGCCGCAGTAGGGCGGGGCCGGTGGGGGCGCCACGGACCCCCCGTATCTTCTACCTGTGCAGTCGCAGCTCGACCATCGGGATCTTGGCGACCATCTGGGTGCGGCTTTCGTGGGTGCCGTCATGGGAGACGCCCATCAGGTCGGTGAGCCGATCAGCTGCCTTCGGGTGTGCTTCCTCGTAGACGGCAAACATGGTGGCTGCTTCGGAGTCTTCGAGAAGACGTTGTTCTACCTCGTAGCGACGCGAGCCAACCCAGAGTCCGGTTGCCGGGCGGGCCTTGAGGTTGCGGTACCAATCTGCGTTCGGTCCTGTTCCCGAACAAAGGACGTACGAATCCCCTTGCCGGCGAACAACTTCAAGCGGCGTCTGACGCGTTTTTCCGCTGCGACGCCCAACGTGCTCGAGCATCACGATTCGCTTGCCGAACACGAACCCGAGCCGAGCCCGAAAGAGCCATACGGGGGAGTGGAGGATGCGCTTGAACAGTCCGGTCGGCTTTTGTTTGAAGGTGAATCGATCTTTCTTGCCCATGCTCGCAGGCTACTTGCCAACGTCGGCGCGGGGGTCGGCGATCTCGTAGGCTCCTGCAATGAGCAAATCTATCAAGCGTCGCATCGTCAGGCACGGGTCCGCGGGTCCGGAGCCAGCCGACGACGTCGTGGTAGTAGAGGGGCCGGTTGAGTTCCGTCTTTCCGGTGTGCCAGTTGCCGTGCTGATGCGCTCACCCGGCGACGACGAGGTGCTGGCCCTTGGCTTTGCGCTCAGCGAATCGATCGTTTTGAACCCCGCCGAGTTTGTCACCGTCCGTGCGGCTGTGCCTGCCACCGATGACGATCGGTGGGATATCGTCTTGGCCGAAGGGGTG
>CAXMRC010000185.1:0-37254 GCA_964195945.1 uncultured Gemmatimonadales bacterium | reverse complement strand
GCAGCAGGGATGAAGCTGATCTGCTGGCCGACGTTGCTCAAGTCATGGGCGACTCCTCCATCTGCGGCTTTGGCCACGCGGCTTCGTGGGCGGTGCAATCCGCATTGCGGTCTGGGTTGATAGGAGGATCACCATGACTGTGGTGCCCTTGAACGAGCCCCGGACTCTGGTCAACGTCAAGATTGATGATCGCCTGGTGAGTGCGCCCGCAGGAAGCACGATCCTCGAAACTTGTCGGCGTAAGGGGATCGATGTCCCGACGCTCTGCTATCTAGAGAATCTGACTCCGGTCAACACCTGTCGAGTGTGCATGGTCGAGGTCGAAGGATCGCGAACTTTGGTTCCGGCCTGCTCGCGAGAGATAAGCGAAGGGCTGGAGATTCAGACCAACAATGAACGGGTCGCCAAGAGCCGCAAACTCGTCTTTGAGTTGTTGGTGTCATCGGTCGACATGTCATTGGTCGACGAACCGACCCTTGGCTGGATGGACCGCTACGAGGTTGATGCCGAGAGGTTCGGCGTCGAAGCGAAGACTGTCGAACAGGAAGTCAAGATTCAGGACGACCTATACATCCGTGACTATTCGAAATGCATGCTCTGTTACAAGTGTGTTGAGGCGTGCGGCGAGGATGCGCAGAACACGTTTGCTATCTCGGTGGCGGGCCGCGGTTTTGACTCGGGTATTGCCACAGAATTCGACACGCCTCTTCCTGAGTCTGCCTGCGTATATTGCGGCAACTGTGTGGCGGTTTGCCCGACCGGAGCCCTGATGTTCAAGACCGAGTACGACATGCGTGCGGATGGGTCTTGGGATGAGAAGGCGCAGTCGGTGACCACGACGATCTGCCCGTATTGCGGCGTCGGCTGCAATCTCGAGTTGCATGTTCAGGACAACGAGATCGTCAAGGTGACGTCACCGATCGATCACGATGTCACGAGCGGCCATCTCTGTATCAAAGGTCGCTTCGGGTATCAGCACGTGCAGAACCGATAGCCCGCCCCTACCGCCGCGGCTGCGATGCCGGCAGTAGCGCGGGTCGGAGGGGGCGCCAGGAACCCCCGTATCTTCTACCTGTGCAGTCTCAACTCGACCATCGGGGTCTTGGCGACCATCTGGGTGCGGCTTTCGTGGGTGCCGTCATGGGAGACGCCCATCAGGTCGGTGAGCCGATCAGCGGCTTTCGGGTGTGCTTCCTCGTACACGGCAAACATGGTGGCTGCTTCGGAGTCTTCGAGAAAACGTTGTTCTACCTCGTAGCGACGCGAGCCAACCCAGAGTCCGGTTGCCGGGCTGGCCTTGAGGTTGCGGTACCAATCTGCGTTCGGTCCCGTCCCCGAACAAAGGACGTACGAATCCCCTTGCAGGCGAACAACTTCAAGCGGCGTCTGACGGGTCTTCCCGCTGCGACGCCCAACGTGTTCGAGCATCACGATCCGCTTGCCGAACACGAACCCGAGCCGAGCCCGAAAGAGCCATACAGGGGAGTGGAGGATGCGCTTGAACAGTCCGGTCGGCTTTTGTCTGAAGGTGAACCGATCTTCCTTGCCCATGCTCGCAGGCTACTTGCGAACGTCGGCGTGGGGGTCGGCGATCTCGTAGGCTCCTGCAATGAGCAAATCTATCAAGCGTCGTATAGTCAGGCACGGGTCCGCGGGTCCGGAGCCAGCCGACGACGACGTGGTAGTCGAGGGGCCGGTTGAGTTCCGTCTTTCCGGTGTGCCAGTTGCCGTGCTGATGCGCTCACCCGGCGACGACGAGGTGCTGGCCCTTGGCTTTGCACTGAGCGAATCGATCGTTTTGAACCCTGACGAGTTTGTCACCGTCCGTGCGGCTGTGCCTGCCACCGATGACGATCGGTGGGATATCGTTTTGGCCGAAGGGGTGACGGTCGACCCTGAACAGTTCAGGCGCAACACCTACACAACGTCCTCCTGCGGAGTGTGTGGCAAGGCGTCAATAGATGCGGTCCGCATCGCGGCCCGTGCGGTGGATTCAGGTCCGGAAGTATCGCCTGATGTAATTCTTGGGCTTCCCGAAGCAATGCGCCGGTTACAGGCAAGCTTTGACACGACGGGCGGCATCCACGCTGCGGCAGCCTTCACCGCTACTGGTGAGATGCTCGCGGTCTATGAGGACATAGGTCGGCACAATGCTGTCGACAAGATGATCGGAGCGTTGGCCAGGGAGCGATGGCCGCTGCGCGACGTCGTGCTGATGGTGTCGGGTCGGATCAGTTTCGAGATAGTGCAAAAGGCTGCGGTAGTCGGGATCCCGATCGTGTGTGGTGTCTCGGCAGCGTCGTCACTTGCGATAGAGCTCGGTGAAGAGATGGGGATGACCATCGTCGGATTCCTTCGCAACGGTGGATTCAATATCTATTGCGACTCCGGCAGAATCGTCGGGGGATCCCGG
Source organism: uncultured Gemmatimonadales bacterium (assembly GCA_964195945.1). Lineage (GTDB taxonomy): Bacteria > Actinomycetota > Acidimicrobiia > Spongiisociales > UBA5794 > JAAETI01. The sequence continues at coordinate 34,841 of CAXMRC010000185.1, read as the reverse complement.
TAGCATCGACCTATGGCTATCGATATTGCGGGTTTCATAACTTACGTCAAGGACCATGCTGTTGAGCATGGATTCCATGTCCATGACGAACGTCATTTCATAGAGACGTTTTCGCTGCGGCAATCGTTTGAGGTGGATCTCCACCCCGAATCTGCGTGCGACGGTCCGCTCGATCTGAATCTTGCATTCGATGTCGAGCCGAGAGTCTTGTTGCGTCTAGAGGACTGGGTCAAGGAACACGAAGAAGATATCGCCGACGCTGCCGGCGATTTCCAACTACCCATCTACTTCAACTGGGCATTGCCCATCATGAAGAATCCGCCAAACCTTGTCGTGTTGGCCGCTGAACTTGCTGGTATCGCCGGGGTCGACATTCCCATCGAAGTGTCGGGTGTGGAGTCGACCGGTGCGCTATCGACAGGCTCCGATGTTCGGCTTTCACTCGTCGGGCGTGTCGAGCTTTCTCTTGTTGACGTAATGATGGGCCAGGAGCAACTCTGCGACATTCTCGATCGCTGCCGTGAGGTGAGCGAGTACCTGGTGACGGCCTCCGAGGAGTGGGCCGTCGAGTACCAGCCACCGCCGGTTGTCTAACCAGCAGCAGTTGGCTGATCACACGTCGTAAGTGATGACGAGCTCCGCTGAGGTGGGATGAGCCTGGCAGGTGAGGATGTGTCCTTTTGCCATGTCCTCTGCGGCGAGTGCGAAGTTGAGGTCCATTGATACGTCCCCTTCGATCACCTGTGCCTTGCACGTTGTGCACATGCCGCCGCGGCAACTAAATGGAGTGTCTCTGCGCTTTTCAAGCGCATAGGCAAGAATGGGCGGCCCGTCGGGGTCGACCGCAATCGATGAGGTTCGCCCGTCAAGTGTGAACGTGACGTTGACCAGGCCATCGGTGCTCTGCGGGGTCGGGGGAGCCATCGGAGGCGTTGGCTCTGCGAAGAACATCTCATCGTTGATGATGCCAGCAGAGACACCACGATCAGCCAGAGCAGCCCGCGCCGACATCACCATTTCGTAGGGACCACATAGGTACCAACTGTCCACCGAGTCGACATCGATCACCGTGTCGAACAGTGTGGCCATCCGTTCCTCGTCGAGGCGTCCCGAGAGCGCAGGAATTATCTGGGCTTCACGAGAGAGCACGTGAACCAGATGAAGCCGCGCCGGGTAGCGGTCCTTCAACCCCTCGAGCTCCTCGAGAAACATTATCGACGCCGAAGAACGATTACCGAACAAGAGGGTGAAACGGCTGTGCGGTTCGGCGGCGAGCACCGTTGCGATCATCGAGATGACCGGGGTGATCCCGCTGCCGGCCGCGACCGCCCCGTAGTGATTGGTGTTGGTGACGTCTGGTTCGATGGTGAACTCGCCGTGGGGTGGGGTGACCTCGAGCTGGTCACCTACCTTGAGACTGGTGGTGGCGAAGCTCGAGAAGGTACCGCCTTCGATTCTCCTGACGCCGATGCGGAGCTGATTGGTGGTGGCGTCAGCGCATATCGAGTAAGTACGGCGAACGTCTGTGCCTGCGATGTCAGCCCGAACCGCGATGTGCTGGCCGGGAACGTAGCGGTACGACTCGGCGAGAGATTCGGGGACATCAAAGGTGATGGCGACAGCGTCGTCGGTAAGGGGCTCGACCTTGGCGACTGTCAGCGGGTGATACACAACAGCCTGGGTGTCGGTAGTCATCGTGGTCCTCAGATCTCTTTGAAATGGTCGAAAGGCTCGCCACAGCTGGTGCATACGCGCAGAGCTTTGCAGGCGGTCGCCCCGAACTCGGAAACCAACCGACTGGCGTCGGCGGAGCAACGCGGGCACAAGATGGGGTCCGTCGCTTCACTGCGCGGGGGAGCAATCCCGTACTCGGTGAGTTTGTCCTTTGCTTGCGCGGTCATCCAGTCCGTCGTCCAGGCGGGCTGGAAGGTGGTGAGGACCTGGACGCGATCCCTGCCGTGCTCATGGAGGACCCTTTCGATTTCGGAGCGAAGATGATCCATGGCAGGGCAACCCGAGTATGTCGGGGTGATGGTGACCACCACTTCACCGTCGGGCGATTCCTTGACATCGCGCAGAATTCCGAGATCTGCGATCGTGAGTACCGGGATCTCAGGGTCGACGACCTCGGCAAGAAGATCGCGGAGCTCGCGGGTCGTTGTGGTCACCATTGCTGCCCCGGATAGGAGCGCTGCATCCACTGCATTTCCCCTAGGAGATGCCCGAGGTGTTCGGTGTGGAAACCGTCACGACCGCCGCGGCGCTGGTAGTCGTCGCCACTCCTGGCCAGTGTCGCCTCCGCAAACGTCACCGAGACTTGTTGCTCCCAGGCCTCCCGCAGATCGGTGGGGTTGACGCCGATGCCGGCGGCAACCATCTCGGCATCGAGTTCGTCGGACTCGAACATCTCGTCGACATATCTCCACAAGGCATCGACGGCGGTCTGGGTCCTGGCATGACTCTCGGCGGTTCCGTCTCCGAGCCGGATCATCCAGCTGGTGGAGTGACGGAGGTGGTAGGCGGCCTCTTTTGCCGCCTTGGCGGCAATGCCGGCAAGGATCTCGGCTCTGGACTCGGCAAGGGCCGGCCACAACACCGCTTGGTATGCGTCGAAGAAGAACTGACGGGTGACGATATGGGCGAAATCTCCGTTGGGCTGCTCAACGAGAAGCAGATTGACGAACTCGCGTTCGGAGCGGAGAAAAGCCAAGTCATCCCCGGTCTTGCCTTCAGCGTCAAGCGAGGCGGCATGTTCTAGAAGATGCATCGCAACCCCGAGATGGTCGAGGGCGATGTTGGCAACCGCGAGGTCCTCTTCCAGCTCCGGTGCATAGGAGATGTACTCAGACAGACGCTGTGACAAGATCAGGTTGTCGTCGGCGTGGCGGAGCAAATAGCGGTGCAGTGGGTGGCTCACATGTACCCCACTTCGTCCGGAATCTTGTAGAAAGTCGGATAGCGGTAGTCCTTGTCGGCGAAAGGCTCGAACAAGGCTGCCGCGTCTGCGGGATCGGCTGCGTATACGGTTGAGGCAGGAGCCACCCACACACTTACGCCTTCGTCTCTTGTGACGTAGACCTGTCTCGCCTTTTGGATCGCATCGCCTGGACCAGTTGCCGCCATTGACCCGGCGTGGACATGGGTGAGACCACGACGATGCCGAACGAACACTTCCCACAGCGCGGTCGGTCGTGGTGCGATATCAGTCGGCGCCGGGTCCGGGCTATCTGATTCCCAAACGGTCACCTTGTCTGCGGGGACGACCCAGAGACTCACTCCTTCTACGCGGCGTAGGTAGGTGTCTCTGGCGTTGAGTAGTGCCGTCTCGGCATCCGGTGCGTGCACCGACTCGGAGTGAACATGTGACAAGCCACCGTTCTGCCGTACGAAAGCCTCCCACCGCGGCCAGCCACCTTCAGGCAGAGAACCGAACTCGATTTCGTCGTCACCCTCCATGTGGGGAACTTCGTAGCTCACGCCGATTTCCGTTCGGTCTGCCTTGCGGCATATGAGGCAGCAGCCTCGCGCACCCAGGCGCCGTCATCCCACGCCTTGTTCTTGTGCGCCATACGTTCCCTGTTGCATGGTCCGTTACCGGAAACGACTTCCCAGAACTCATCCCAGTTGATGTCGCCAAAGTCGTAGTGGCCGCGTTCCTCGTTCCAGTGGAGATCGGGATCGGGGATGGTGAGGCCTGCGAACTCTGCTTGGGGGACGGTGGCGTCGACGAACTTCTGCCTGAGTTCGTCGTTGCTGATTCGTTTGATCTTCCATTCCATCGACTGTTGGGTGTGGGGCGAGTCGGAGTCATGGGGGCCGAACATCATCAGCGCCGGCCACCACAACCGGTTTATTGAGTCCTGCGCCATTTGGCGTTGTTCTTCAGATCCCCGCATCAATGTGAGGATCAACTCGTATCCCTGGCGCTGGTGGAAACTCTCCTCGCGACAGATGCGGTGCATGGCACGGGCGTACGGACCAAAGGAAGTACGGGTAAGCATTACCTGGTTGGTGATGGCGGCGCCGTCGACGAGCCAGCCGATGGTCCCCATGTCTGCCCAGTTGAGAGTGGGGTAGTTGAATATCGACGAGTACTTCTGTTTGCCCTGATGGAGCAGGTCGACCAGTTCGTGCCGGGAGACACCGAGGGTTTCGGCTGCGGAGTATAAGTACAGTCCGTGTCCTGCCTCGTCCTGGACCTTGGCGATCAGGATCGCCTTCCGCTTGAGGCTGGGAGCGCGGGTGATCCAGTTGCCCTCTGGCTGCATGCCGATGACTTCGGAATGGGCATGCTGGGCGATCTGGCGGATAAGTGTCTTGCGATACCCATCAGGCATCCAATCGCCTGGTTCCACCTTGTCGTCAGCCGCGATGATCGCGTTGAACCGGCTCTCCGCTGTCATAGCTCTCCCTCCGTGACAGGCCGGAATACTAGACAAACGAACGTTCGTTTGTCACGAAGTTTCTTAGCCGACCTTGCGCTAGTTGCCCGGTTGGGAGAAATGCATATAGTCGGCCGACTGCCACACGCCGCCCCACGTCCAGCCGAGTTCTGCAAAGACCGTGACTGCTCCATCGCCGATGTTGATCATGCCGGGTAGGGGATTCTCACGATTGGTGTGCCGGGTACCTTCAAGCGGGAGTGCGTTGCCTTCTCGTGCCCAAGGATTGATCAGCGGGTTGATATCGATGGCGAGCCCAAAGGCGTGGTTGGACCAGCGCTCGGTCCCGTCCACGTATCGGCAATTGAACCCCGACGTGACGTTGGCTCGCATCGCCGCTTTGTCGTCGCCGTCATATTCGTCGACAAGAGCGAGTCGTTCGATAGGGAACCCGATTCGGAACAGACCCTCGAAGGCGTTGATCACCTCGTCGACGACGCTGGTGTTGATCACCAGAGGGCCGGTGACTGCCTTTCCGTAGAAGTTCCAGTAGGTAAGGGTCAGCAGCGAAAGCTCTTCGAAATGGAGAGGACATTCTTCATTCCACGACGCCGACACCGTTTCTTCGGTGACGGGACCGACCGTGTAGGCAAACGTAGGCGGCGCTGCTGTCGTCGTCGTGGTTGGGAGCGGGGGGGTCGTGGTGGGAGGAGGCAACGGCACCCTTGTTGTCGGCGTCCCACCGGTTGCAGGCGCAGGGGGGACGGTGACGATCGGGGCCGCGGTCGTCTCGGGGGCGGCCGTCGCGGTTATCTGTGCCATTGTCTCTGGAGGCGTATCGGAGGCAGCGCTGGTCCCACATGCAGCAGCAAAGAGCGCAAGACCTGCGATCGCGACTGTTGGGCGGATACTCCTCATCACCAACAAAGTAGTGCACCCTCCGGCATAGACGTTCAGTCGATGCTCAAGAACAGGCTGATTGCCTCGTTGGTCTCGCCCGGCTTTTCCAGGGGCAACATATGCCCGACGCCCTCGAAGACCACGATACGGGCATCGGCGATCGCAGCTGCCAGGGGTTGTGCCGCAGGCGGTTTTGTCATCACGTCATGTTCGCCGAGAAGGAGAAGGGTTGGACAACGGACTTTGGCGGCCATGGCCAGCGCATCTTTGTAGGTATCGCAGGCTGTGAAGTCGTTGGCCATGACTCCGTTTTCGGCTGCCGAGACAAACGCATCGGAAATCTGCTGCACCCACTTTTTAGGTCGGCCGTATCCGCCGTCACGGGGGAGACTCCACTTGATGACCATCGCCGCTGCCTCCGGATCTCTCGCACCGGCTGCAGCCAACAGATCACGATGCACTGTCATTCTCGCCGAGGTGGACACCAGCACCAGTTTTGCCACCATGTCGGGATTGCGGGCTGCAGTCTCCAGCACGACGAGCGATCCCATCGAGTGGCCTACCAGCGTGACCGGGTCTGGCCCAAGCCTGCGGATGGTCTCGCCCAACCATGCGGCGTAGTCGGCAATGTTGTCGTGGGACTCGTCGGTCGAATCGCCGTGGCCGGGAAGGTTCACGGCGATGGCTCCTTCAAAGAAACTGGTTTGGTAGCGCCATGAGGATCCGTTCAAGCCGGCACCATGGACAAAGACGATTGCGCTCATTGACCGATCATAGGGTGCCCATTCATCGTCCATTGGGATGACACGCAAATCCCTCCTCCGGCTGACGACGCGACGAGTATCTCGCCATAGATTTGGGGTTGACTCTCATTCAACGTGAGGGAATACGGTCCGAGAAGGGCCATGTCACCACCAGATTCTGAGGGGAGCCTCGTATATGACAACTATGCAAGCCACCGGAGCCGCCGCCGCCCGGATTGACACCGGATCCAAGATCTACGGTGAGGGCGATACCGAAGTCAGGGCACTCGACAGCGTGACTGCCGAGTTCGAGTCAGGTCGCTTCACCGCGATCATGGGACCGTCGGGAAGCGGGAAGTCGACGTTGCTGCATTGCGTTGCCGGCCTCGACGTGCTTTCGGACGGCAAAGTCTTTATCGGTGACATCGAGTTAGGTTCGCTCAAAGACAAGGACCTGACGCTGTTGCGGCGCGAGAAGGTCGGATTTGTGTTCCAGGCGTACAACCTGATTCCGACGTTGAATGCCAAAGAGAACATGCTCTTGCCGCTTCTTATCGCCGGCGACGATCACGATGAAGCCTGGTTCGATCAGGTCGTTGGCATTCTCGGCCTTGCCGATCGTCTTACCCACCGTCCCTCAGAGCTGTCCGGCGGACAGCAGCAGCGGGTGGCGGCAGCGCGAGCACTGGTATCTCGTCCCGACATCATCTTTGCGGATGAGCCGAGCGGCAACCTCGATTCGAAGTCTGCTGCGGGCCTCCTCGACTTCATGCGTCGCGCCGTCAAGGAGTTCGGTCAGACCATCGTCATGGTGACACACGATCCGGTGGCGGCCTCCTATGCCGACCGCGTGGTTTTCCTCGAAGACGGCAAGATTGTTGATGAGTTGCAGGATCCGACCCCGGATAGCGTCATTGATCGCATGCGGCAGTTCGGGGCGTAGCGTCATGATTCGTACTGCAATCAAAACGGTGTTTGCCCACAAGGTGCGCCTGGCGCTCACCGCAATGTCGGTAATGATGGGCGTCGCCTTCATCGCCGGCACCTTTATCTTCACCGACACAATCGACGAGTCATTCAACCAACTATTCGAGGACCTCTACGAAGGCCAGGACATCATTGTCCAGGGCGTCGCAGAGTTCGACGTAGGCTTCAGCGGGCCCCCACCTATCGATGAGAGCGTCCTCGACACGGTCCTGTCGGTCCCTGGCGTTGAGGCGGCTGAGGGCGGCGTAAGTAGCCTCGCCATCATCTATGACAAGGATGGCGAAGCCATCGTCCCGACGGGGCCACCGACGATAGGTGGCTCAGTGACGCAGGATCTGAGACTTGCCGGCAACGCCCAGATCCGCGAAGGGCGTCTTCCTGAGGGACCGGGAGAGGTCGCGATCGACGCGGCAACTGCGGAGTCAAACGACCTTGCGGTTGGTGATGTCGTGACTATTCAGACTCCGACCGAGGTCAGCGAGTTCGAGATTGTCTCGACCATTGGATTCGGCGACTCGGATAACCTCGCCGGCGCCACTTTTGCCGGGTTTGAGCTCGCAACAGCCCAGAGAGTCCTTGACCTAGAAGGTGTGTACACCGGGGTCACCGTCATCGTCGAAGACGGTGCAAGCGTTGACGTGGTGCGCAACAGTATCGCGGCGGCACTGCCCTCAGGAGTCGAGGCGGTATCCGCAGTTGACGAGGCGGCAGAGCAATCCGATGCACTGTCGGAGAGTCTCGGCTTTCTTCAGACCGCACTGCTTGTGTTCGCGCTGGTAGCTGTGTTCGTGGCGTCTTTCATTATCCAGAACACCTTCCGCATCATTGTGCGACAGCGCCAAAAGGAGCTTGCGCTGATGAGAGCGGTCGGGGCCACCGGGGGCCAGGTTGTGTGGATGGTTGTGATCGAAGCGGTCATCGTTGGCATAGTGGCGTCCATCGTCGGTATTGCGTTTGGCTACGTCATTGCGCAAGGTCTCACCGCCGTTATGGCTGCGATCGGCTTTGACATGCCTGCGGCGAATGCGCCGCTGGCTATTCGCACCATCATTATCGGCTTTGCCGTCGGTCTTGGTGTAACAGTTGCCGCGGCGGTATTGCCGGCGATTCGGGCATCCAAGATTCCGCCGGTTGCTGCAATGCAGGATGTTGATGTATCTCTGCGGATGTCCGACCGCAAGCGCACGATCATTGGTTCCGTCGTTCTGGCATCTGGGATCGCATTGATCCTGAATGGCCTCTTTGGTGACATCCTGGACCTTGGTCCGCTCAACGAACTGACCGCGGTCGGCGCCGGAGCCTTGCTCGTCTTTCTTGCCGTGAGCATGCTGAGCTCGCTAATCGTGAAACCGGTCGCCAAGTTCCTTGGCTGGCCGTTGCCGCGATTCGACAATCTCACTGGAATGCTCGCCGTCGAGAACTCAGTCCGTAAGCCAAAGCGAACAGCGACAACCGCCTCTGCACTGATGATCGGGCTGGCTCTGGTCACCTTCTTCTTTGTCCTTGGCGATTCAATCAAGGCTTCCGCTGGAGCTGCGATCGAAAAGGGCCTCCGCGCCGACTACGTGGTCAGCGTCGATGGCTTCAGTGGTGGGTTTAGCCCAACGCTCGGAGAGGAGGTAGCGGCCTCCCCAGAGATCGACGCGGTGACTGCGCTGCGGTTTGGGTTCTGGGATCGTAACGGTTCGGACGAGTTCCTCATGGCCGTCGACACCGATACCATTGAGCAGACCGTCTTCCTCGGTACCATCGAGGGAAGCGTGGAAGCGCTTGCCTCCGGTGGTGTCTTCGTTCACGAGGACATCATGTCGGACGAAGGCTGGGTCCTCGGCGACACCGTTTCGATGGGTCTGGCGACAACGGGTCTCCAGGAGGTCGAGATTGTTGGCGTCTTCACCGAAAACGGTGTAGTTCAGTCGAACTTCGTCGTTGGATTCGATTTCTACGAGGCAAACTTCGAAGGATATGGAACCGACGTCGACTACGTGCTCGCCATCAAGGCCGCCGAAGGAGTCTCGGAGGAAGCGTCCCGCACCGTCGTAGAGACGGCCGCTGCTGACTTCACCAACGTCTCGGTCCGCGACCAGGCCGAATACCGGCAGTCACAAGAGGATCAGGTGAACCAGTTGCTTGTGATGTTCAACGCACTGCTGATTCTGGCTGTGATCATCGCCGTCTTTGGGATCGCCAACACTCTGGCACTCTCGATATTCGAGAGAACCAGGGAGATCGGGCTGTTGCGTGCCGTTGGCATGAACCGTCGACAGATCCGCAGAATGATCAGGTGGGAAGCGATGATCGTCGCGATCATCGGTGCCCTTCTTGGCATCGTGGTTGGCTTGTTCTTTGGGGTGGTTGTAACAGCCGCTCTGGCGTCGCAGGGCATCAACGTCCTGTCGATTCCGTCGGGACAGATCATCGGACTGGTCATCTTCGGTGCGATGGCTGGTTTGTTCGCTGCGATCTTGCCAGCACGGCGCGCCGCCAAGCTGAACATCCTTGATGCCATTGCCTATCAGTAGGTAATCAGGGACCGCACACACGGGACCGCCCTTCGGGGCGGTCCCACTACGTTGTGGGTGTATTGGGGAACAGGGGTCGGCCGCGACGCCTTTGATTGGCCCTACGATCGCGGCGTACCATTAGACGTCTGGTCCATGACGCGGCGTCGCACGGCACGATTGCAGGACAGGGCGGCCTGGGGCGGACCTGGTTGTCCGTCTACCGGTCGCCGGGCACTACTAATCCAGATTCGAATGCGACCACTACAGCCTGGACCCGGTCCCTCAGTTCGAGCTTGGTGAGAATGTGCGAAACGTGAGTCTTTACGGTCGTCTCGGAGACGAACAGCTCCTCGGCAATTTCCGAGTTCGAGAGACCCTTTGCCAATTGGCGCAGCACCTCTTCCTCCCGCTCGGTCAGGTCACCGATCCCCTCGTGGGGCTGGGGTGCACTCGGAGTCTTTGTGAACTCTTCTAGTAACTGGCGAGTAACCGACGGAGAGAGCAGAGCATCCCCAGCCGCGACTACACGGATGGCGTCGGCAAGATCATCCGCCGGTGTGTCCTTGAGCAGGAAACCACTCGCTCCCGCCCGAATCGCGTCGTAGACATAGTCGTCAAGATCAAACGTGGTGAGGATGATTACACGCGGGCATTCTTGGTCTGCGGAGCGATCTTGGCACAGAGTCTTTGTCGCAGTTATGCCATCCATCACCGGCATACGGATATCCATCAGAATGACGTCGGGCCGAAGCTTGGCCGCCAGCTCGAGCGCTTCGCGCCCATTGGCTGCCTCGGCGACCACCTCGATGTCAGGCTCGGCTGTAAGGATCATGGAAAAGCCCGCGCGTACCAGGGCTTGGTCATCGACGATGAGGACACGAAGCTTGGTCATGCAGGTATGGGTATCTGGGCGACCACTCGGTAGCCACCGCCCGGCCGGGGCCCGGTGGTGAGCGAGCCTTCAAGCAGCGCGATGCGCTCCTGCATACCAACCAGACCCTGTCCGGCCCCATTGGCTGTTTCGGGGGAGGCCGCGGCGCCACGCCCGTCGTCGGAAACTTCCACAGAAAGAGATCGATCCGCGTATGTCACAGAGATCGCGGCCTGTGAATCGGGGCCGCCATGCTTCAACGTGTTGGTCAGCGATTCCTGGATGATCCGGTATACATTGAGATCAACCCCAAGCGGCAATGCCCTCTCGTCACCATGGATCGTGAGCTCAGTCTGTAGTCCAGCCGAGTTCATCTGTTCGACGAGTGAGCCGAGTGAATCGAGACCGGGTTGTGGTGCAGTCGCCTTCGGATCGGTTGTCCGCAGCATGCCGAGAAGACGTCGCATTTCCGTAAGGGCACGGTGACCGGCCGCTTCGGCTGCTTTCATTGCCTCGCCGGCCTGGTGTGAGTCGATGTCGAGCACACGGCGGGCGCCGGCAGACTGGATCGTCATGACGGTGATCTCATGGGCGACGACGTCGTGGAGTTCGCGGGCAATCCGTGCTCGTTCACTGACGACTGCTTCTGCCGCCCGTTGCTCCCGCTCGTGCTCGGCACGGATCGCCCGCGCCTCGAGCTCGAGCAGACGCTGCTGGCGTTGGTATGTCTCCCGCCCGATTATGAGCGGAAACCCAAGGACGGCTATCTCGGCAACAAGGGCGAACGGTTCAACGTCGTAAACGAAGATACCGACGGCCGTCCAACCCAGTACGACGTCGAGCGTTATTCCCCCCAGCAGCAATGAACGCCTCGGTTCCAGCTGAGCGCCGATCGTGTAGATCGCAAAAGAAATCCCGAAAAGCGCCCAAGAACCTGGATAGTTCATGCCACGGTCGATGATGAAAGCCACAACGATGATTGATAGCGTCGTCAACGGAACACGCCGTCTCCAGATCAGCGGCAGCGTCTGGGCACCGATCAGGACGTAGCCAAAGAAGTCAACGGACCGCACGTCGCTCTCAGCCACAGATTCCCAAACTACGACCGAGCCGAGGCTGAGAACGAACATGCCTACACCAAGAAGAACGTCCGTGATGATCGCCCGTTGCGTGTCGTCGATTCGCATAGGCGAATCGTACCGTTGTGACACTGTAGGTCCATCGTCCTTGAGGCGGATTCGGCCGTCACCCACAAGCTGTACGCGTGGTGACCCGGCTGGTCTTGAAACGAGAGGTCGGTAACGTGGGCCCCAGCTACCCAGGGGATTTCTTTTGGCTGACACAAGACCAGCAGCTGCATTCTTCGACCTCGACCGAACGTTGATCGCAGGGTCGTCTGCATTCGTGTTTGGGCGGGCCGCCTGGCGCAACGACATGATGCCGACCAGTGAACTGCTTTCCGACGCCAGGAAGGCGATTACCTTCCGTTTCACCGGTGCGTCCGACGACAAGGCCAATGCGATCCGCGACCGTATTCTCCAGGCAATCGAAGGTCATCGCATCGATGAACTGATGAGCCTCGCCGACGATGTGATTCCACGGCTCCTCGATGATGTGCGCAAGGAGTCGCAAGGGTTTATCGACCTTCATGCTGAAGCCGGTCGTGACACTTACATGGTCACAGCCTCGCCGATAGAGATTGTGCAGAGTCTTGCCGTCGAGTTGGGCATGACAGGAGCGATTGCCACCGTCGCTGAGACTGTCGACGGTGTATATACCGGAGAACTCTCGGAACCGTTCTGTTACGGCCCGGCCAAGGCCGATGCCGTGCGCCGAGTTGCGGAACGCGAGGGCTACGACCTTGATCTTTGCTACGCGTACAGCGACTCCGTCAGCGATCTTCCGATGCTGGAGGTTGTGGGGCATCCAGTTGCGGTCAATCCAGACAGCGGTCTCGAGGCCGTGGCTCGTACCCGTGGTTGGCCGATTGTTGAATTCAGCAGGACCGCTCGCAAGGTGGTCCGAACCACCACGGCCAGTGTGGGTGCGGCGGGTCTTGCGATTGCGACGTATGCGTTGGGCCGGCGCCATGGCAGACACGCCGCAATCATTGGCTGACGGTCTGTTTGGGGTGGCGCAACACTTGCCGGACGGAGCCCACCAGCATCCGCGTTCCGACGATGATGGCGACCAACCACACGGGGATAGAACCGAGTTCGGTCGGACCCAGCGAGCCAAGAACTGACAGCGCTAATACCACGGCTCCCACGGCCAGCAGTTTGTGCAGGTTGATATCCATCCTGTGCAATTCCGGTGGCGAGCCGAGAGATTGCTCCAACGCTGCTCGCAGTAGCAGCGCAAATCCGGCGTAGAGCAGCCAGACGACGAGATGGCCGACGAATGGGGGCATCTTTTCCGGTGTCCATACCGGAATGAATATCAGATACTGCACTGCCAGCAGCAGAGCGATCCAGCGCCCCTGACGGTCGTTCGGTAGCAAGGCTCTCAGATTCCACGTGTCGTGTTGGTGGTGGCGTCGCCACCACCAAACGACGACGGCCACGGCGGCCCCGGCCGAGAGAGTAGAAACAATGGCAACCGCGGGGGAGCCGGTGAGCAGTCCATGAGTCACCGCGGCGATTCCAATTGCGAGGGTGGCACGATTACCAGAGAGCCTGGTGATCCTGCCGGGGAGCTGGCCTATGAGCCATCTGCGATCGGTTGCAACGATCTCTCCGATCGCCAAAGGGAAGATGAAAGCCATGAACGGATGCCAGAAGAACGCCAGCACTATGACAGAGATCACATCGACGTGCGCCATCGAGATGACGTCGCCCCATGGCGGTGACCACAACACTTTTGTGATGTAGAACTCGTACAAACCAAAGAGGACGCCGGCGAACCACAGCGCTGCCAGCGATGGCCAACCGCGGCGGAAGATGAGCCAGGCGAACACGAGAAGGTGGCTTCCGTAGAACGTGACCAGAAAGACTGTCTCTACGGGGTTGACAAACGCAAAGGGCGCCGACGCCACGGTGACCTCAGCGAGGGCGACCGAGAGGACGCTGAGCAGAAGCCAGAAGAGAAGCTTGGTGCGGAGCAGTGGTGGGTTGACGGTTTCCATGGAACTCACAATGCGGTTTGCTGAGGATCAACGCCATTGGGGATTCCCCTGATGACATCCTGATGACAAATGTCATGTGACAACACGGGCGCAACGTGGCGGCCGCCTAACCTGACGGCATGCCGGATCACGAAGTGGGCGTTGGCCCTCACCCCAAGCCCTGGCCGGATGACCGGCGCCTCGACAAGGAACTACTGGCCCACGGTGACCGTCGCAACGTTCTGGACGAGTATCGGTACTGGACCAGGGAAGCCATCGTCGCCGACCTTGATACACGACGGCACGCGTTCCACGTTGCCATTGAGAATTGGCAACACGACTTCAATATCGGGACCGTTGTCCGCAATGCCAACGCCTTTTTGGCTGCCGAGGTTCACATCATCGGGAAGCGGCGTTGGAACAGACGAGGGGCGATGGTCACCGATCGATATCTTCACGTTCGGCATCATCCGACCGTCGTCGAATTCGCCGAGTGGGCAGCAGCCGAGGAGCTGCCTGTACTTGGCATCGACATCCTCCCCGGCTCGCTGCCACTCGAGAGCACTGTTCTCCCGGAGAGGTGTGTGCTCGTCTTTGGCCAGGAAGGCCCAGGGATCTCTGAGGAGATGCAGGAGCACTGTGCGGCGGTGTACTCGATCGCCCAGTATGGCTCGACGCGCTCGATCAACGCAGGTGTCGCCTCAGGAATCGCGATGCATACCTGGGTGCGCCAACATGTCAGCGTCGGCCACTAGCGACGCTCGTTACCCCGCTTGTAGTTGCCGGTCGTCCTTGCCATCAACGCCTGATCGTCGCTCCCCAGCTTCTCGATAAATCTGTCAGCATTGGTGCCACGCAAGAGCGCAGCCTTCTTTCCGTGGTGTGTGATGAGGACGCTTCCGTCCTTACGACGTCGGTAGTCGAAACCGATTGGTTGGCTCATGAGTTGATTATCTCAGCCCTTTCGTGATTGCGCTCGCCGCCGACAGGTGACGGGTAGCCGTATCTACGCCCATGACTCAGGGAGGAGTCGTGAACCGTACGCCAGGGCTCATGGTGGTATGCGGCGAGCCTGTTTCGGTCGGCATGGGCCTCTCCGTCGACCGCAAGCTCGCCCAGATGATGGACGGCGACCTGGAACTGGGTCGGGAAGACGGCTGGAAGGTCATTCCTCTGACGCTTCCGGCCTATCAACATATAGAACCCGAGATTCGGCTTAGACAGCCCGCCGGTACGCTCTGACCGCCAACGGCACGAAAACCAGCAGGATTCCTATCAGCCACGCAAGTGAGTACCAGATGTGAGGCGTGACCGGGGTATTCAGCACGAGGGCTCGAACTGCGTCCACAGTCACCGTCACGGGGTTCGCTTTGGTTAACCCTTGCAGCCAGCCGGGCATCGACGCAACAGGTACGAACGCTGAGCTGGCGAAGGTAAGTGGGAAGACCCACACAAATCCGGCTACCTGGGCTGTTTCCACATCGTTGACCGTCATGCCTATGAACGCCGAGATCCAAGAGAAGGCGAAACCGAAGAGGACCGCAAGAAGCATCGCGGCCAGCGACTGGAGGATATTGCCGTGGAACCGAAAACCGACCAGGTACCCGACGATTGTCATCAGCCACACGACGAAGAAGTTGCGCACACCGTCGCTGACCGTCCTTCCGACGAGTACCGCCGACCGGCTCATGGGGAGGGATCGATAGCGTTCGATCAGACCTTTGTGCATGTCTTCAGCCAGGCCAACACCAGTCTGGGTTGATCCGAAGATCGCGGTTTGGGCAAAGATCCCTGGGAGAAGGAAGTCGACATAGTTCCCCGACACGCCACCGATGGCCCCACCAAACACGTAGGTGAACAACAATACGAACATGATCGGCTGGATAGTCGAGAAGACCAACAAGGTCGGGATCCGGGGGTACTTGAGAAGGTTTCGTTTCGTCATCACCACCGAATCGGACCAAAGACGCCCGGCCGACATGTCGCGATTGCGTCGCACGGCTTCTGTGACTGTGGTCATCTGCGGCCTCCTCTCTTACGTCGTGGTTCGGTTTCAGGTTCAGAATCGGCCGCTGCTTCTGCTTCAGCGCGATGGCCCGTCAGAGTCATGAAGACGTCATCGAGCGTCGGGCGGCGGATCGCCAGGTCTGTCAGTTTGATACCGGCCGCATCGAGAGCGCGGACAGCATCCGTGATCACACCGACATGTGTCGACACAGGGACGATGACATCGTTGGCTCCTTCGATGCGGGGCGCCTCCGATCCGACGTTGCGGACCGCTTCCGCAGCCGCTGCCGTCTGGGAGGCGTCGGCGATCTCGAGCGCCAAGACATCTCCGCCGACCTTGCCCTTCAGTTCATCTGACGTTCCTTCGGCGATGAGTTCGCCGTGGTCGATTACGCCGATCCGATGAGCCAGCCTGTCGGCTTCCTCGAGATACTGGGTGGTGAGCATCAGGGTGGTACCGCCGTCGACAAGCTGTTCGATGGTGTCCCACAACGCAAAACGGCTGCGTGGATCAAGACCGGTGGTCGGCTCGTCGAGGAACAAAACCTCGGGGTCGCCGACCAGGCTGGCGGCGAGGTCGAGTCTGCGGCGCATCCCACCGCTGTAGGTCTTCACCTGGCGGTCGCGGGCATCGGCAAGCTCGAAGCGTTCGAGGAGACTGTCGCCACGGCGTGCCGACTCGCGGCGGTTGAAGCCATACAGTCGAGCGACCATTTCGATGTTCTCCCACCCGGTCAGGATCTCATCGACAGCGGCGTATTGCCCGGCGAGCCCGATGACGTGTCGAAGCTGGGTCGCCTGGGTCGCTACGTCGAATCCGGCAACGGTGGCACGACCTGAGTCGAGGTCAAGCAGCGTCGTCAGAATCCTGACCGCTGTCGTTTTGCCCGCACCGTTGGGACCCAGCAAGCCGTAGACCGTGCCTGGTTCGATATCCAGGTTGATGTTGTCGAGGGCGCAAAGCTCGCCGAAATTCTTCGAGACGCCCTCTACTTCTATCGCCCCCATAAGGGCTCCTTCCGCGGTGGACCCGCAATGGAGAGCCACCCTAGGTGGTTGAATAGGCAGCGATGACGTAGGAAAGGCCCCCGGCTGGTGCCGAGGGCCTCTCTGGTTATCGAGACGGTGTTGGTCAGGTCCGTGATTGCTCGGCTAGAAGTTCATCGTCTTTGCGATCAGCCATAAAGGCCCACACACCACACACGATCACCATGAGTCCCGCGATCAAGACGATCACAGCGATCGGGTAGAGCGCCGTGTCCCTGATCGTGTTGTAGTTGTCCAACTGGCTATCGAATGCTGTGACCATCGACTGGAAACGACCAAGCGAGTCGCCTAAGCCTTCGAGAGCGGCGGCGGTGGCGGGGAACTGCCCCAGGAAGCCGGCCATCTCAGCTTCACCAAGATTGAGCTGCTGGGCGAGCGCCGGCAGCATGTCGCCCTGCATTTGTTGACCCATCGCGCCAACGACTCCGACAGCCTGTGCTGATCCGGTGACGAGCTCCTGCGTGTAGACCGGCTTGAACGCTTCATTCATGTCGTCCGCCGCCCCCGACTTCGACAAGAACGACAAAGCCAGGCTGAAGACGACGACGAGGACGCCAAATCCGACCGCAATCAGCCACGCCTGCTTGGTCTTACCCAACATCAAGATTGCAACCACGATCGCACCAACGCCAATCAGCAAGATGATCCACGGGACCGTGCTGGCCGGCAGGCTTGAATTCGGAATAGCATCTGCCGACTCGAAATTGGATTGCTGTGCAGCCAGCAGACCGACAACGCCGGTGAACTGGGGGACAATCTCCGGCAAAGCGCCGATGCCTGCGGCAACGGCTGGGAAGTTCGTTCCCATGAAGGCGTTCAAGTCGTCAGCTGACATCTGCAGTTGTCCAGCAAGGGCGGGTGCAAGCTGAGTGTTGAACTCTTCGCTCACAGCTCCCAAACCGGCCACATCGGCCTGTGCAGTTGCGATCGCTTCATCGGTCATCATCGGACGGAACGAATCGGTCAGTTCCTCAAATGCCGGGCCGACGGTGAACAGACTGTTGGCGAACAATACGACCAGAACAATCACACCGATTGCCAGAACTCCGAACGCGGGTAAACGCTTACTCATGGGTCTCCTTCTCAAGCACCTTAAGGTGCGGGCTTCCACTCCCTTGTGGTACCGATTGGAACACATTCACCTCGGAGCATCCATAGGCCGTTTGGCCCCGTGGATGGGGTCCAGCAGTTGGGCGTTATCGGCTCCGTCAGGGGCGTCTAAGTTGGGTTCGCGCAGCATATGAGGGAGATCGTTGTGGATACTGACGTCCAAAAGGCACTTGAGACGGATCGGGTCATCGATATCACAACTCTTGGCCGGTACTCAGGGGAGTCGCGTCGGATCGAGGTTTGGTTTCATAATGTTGATGGGGGGATCTACATCACTGGTATGCCCGGCCCGCGATCGTGGTACGCCAATCTGCTTAGCAACGCCGCCTTCACGTTCCATCTCAAAGAGAGCGTGCAACGAGACCTGGCAGCAATGGCAATCCCGATCGTTGACGAGGGGCGGCGTCGTCAGATACTCGGTGAGATCACCTCCCGAATTGAATCGACCACCCCGCTCGACAAGTGGGTGTCCGGAAGCCCCCTTGTTGAGGTGCGGCTCTAGGCGGCTGTTGGACAAATGGCGTGAAGACTCGTCCCTCCGACAAAGTACCTGGCCACAGCCACGACGACGAGCCGAAACTGACATTGCTCAACAGACTCCTGAGCGGCTGGCCTTGCAGAAAGGCGTCTAGACCTGGCCGATCAACGCTGAGTACTGGTCGAGCTTGGCCAACACCACTGAAGCCTCTACCGGCGGGAGATTGAACACCGCCCTGCTGACTCCGGCTGCCTCCAACGCCTCGAGTTTTGCCATATCCCGCGGAGCGTTAAACACCCCGAGTTCGACTGTCGCCGGATCACGACCGGCCAGTTCGGCAGCGGCCCGCATCCCATCGAGCTTGTTCACGAATTCGTATGCACCGTAGATCGGCATCCAGCCATCGCAGAACTCCATGATGTGGGCGAACGTCTTTGGTCCTGCCGCTCCTCCCATGATGATCGGGGGATGTGGTTGCTGGATTGGCTTTGGCCATGACCAACTCGGCTGCAACTGGATCAAGTCACCATCGAAAGATGCTTCCTCTTGTGTCCAAAGCGCCTTCATCATGAGGACCTTCTCGCGCAGCAGGGCGCGCCGTTCGGTGTAGCTAACGCCGTGATGAGCCAGCTCCTCTTTGTTCCACCCGTAGCCGACTCCAAATATGAGCCGACCTCCGGAGAGGACATCGACGGTGGCCACTTGCTTCGCCAGCCAGATTGGATCTCGCTGTGCAACCAAAGTGATACCGCTGGCAACCTTGAGTTTGCTTGTCGCCGCCGCGGCTGCCATGAGCGCCACGTATTGGTCGTGGGTCCGCCAGTACATCTCCGGAAGAGGAGGTGCGTCGGGATTTCCTCCCCACGGTGTCGTCCGGCTGGTCGGGATGTGGCTATGTTCGGGGAACCAGAGTGACTCGAAGCCATGGTCTTCAGCGGCTTTGGCCAGGGCACCAGGATCGATGGTCTTGTCGGTTGGGAAGATGCTGACGCCAAACTTCATAGTCGTCCTCTTTTTGCTGGTGTCCTGGTCACAGCGACTCGTCGAGTAACAGATCTGCGTTCATCGTACGCACAACCTTCTTGTCGAACTTGCCTGTCCCTGTTTTGGGGATGTCGTCAACGAACAGGATTCGATCGGGCATCCACCACTTGACGACCTTGTCGGCCAGGTACTCACGCAGTTCCGATTCCGACGGCTCTTCGTCGCTCTTCCAGACGACAACGGCGATGGGTCGTTCTTCCCACCGGGGATGGTGGACGCCGACGACAGCGGCTTCGGCAACCGAAGGGTGGGCCATCAGTATGTTCTCCACATCGATCGACGAGATCCACTCGCCACCCGATTTGATGAGGTCCTTGGCTCGATCCGTGATCCGGATATACCCCTCAGGCGTGATCTTGCAAACGTCGCCTGTGCGCAGCCATCCGTCGGTGAAGGACTCGGCGCTGCGCGGGTCGTTGTAGTACTCGGCAGCAATCCAGGGCCCCCGGATGAGCAGCTCGCCGAACGCCTTGCCGTCATGGGCCAGTTCGACGCCTTCATCGTCAACAATCTTGATCTCCAACCCGGCTACAGGGAGGCCCGCGGTTTCGAGGAAGTCGAGTTGTGCTTCGAAGTCCCACTCCTCCATCTCTGGCTTCAGCTGAGCGACCGCCGCGATCGGATTTGTTTCGGTCATCCCCCATCCCTGGAGGACCCGGATGCCACGGTTCTCGCCGTACCACTTGATCATCGATCGGGGCACTGCCGACCCTCCACAAACAAACTGATCGATTGAGGAAATATCGATGCTGGGATTCTCGGTGAGGTAGTACTGGATACCGGTCCAGACCGTTGGTACTCCGGCTGAGAATGTGACCTTCTCATCGCGGAAGAGCTTCACCAATGCTGCTGGGGATAGGTCCGGGCCGGGGAGGGTCAACTTGGCTCCCACCGTTGTCGCTTGGAAGGTCAGGCCCCAGGCCGCGGCATGAAACATCGGCACCACCGGGAGGACGTTGTCGTTTGCCTTGATCGGCATATTGGCCAGGTTGTGAATCGTGTGCAGATAGGTGGATCTCTGTGTATACGCGACGCCTTTGGGATGCCCGGTGGTGCCGGACGTGTAGCAATACATCATCGGAGAACGCTCGCTCAGTTCCGGCCACTTGCCGAGGGGTGCGGCATCGGCGATCAGGTCCTCGTACGAGAGCGCGTTGGGAAGATCAGCACCGTGCAATCCGTCGGCCATGACGATGAACGCCTGCACGCCTGGCATCTTGTCGGCAAGTGGGGCCAGGAGCGGCGCCAGGCCGGGGTCCACGAAGACCACTTTGTCCTCGGCGTGGTTGACGATGTACTCAAGCTGATCAGGGAACAGCCGGATATTCAGGGTGTGACAGATCCGGCCGGTGTTGGCGGTAGCCCAGTAGATCTCGTGGTGACGAACGTTATTCCACGCAAAGGTGGCCACAGCGTCGCCTCGTTTGATACCGAGTTTTGTTTCGAGTGCCGTCGCGAGCCGCCGGATCCGGTCATCAGTTTCGGCGTACGTCTGCCTGCGGATTGACAAATCCGACTCGACCGAGACAACCTCCTGATCGGGATAGATCCTCACGGCACGGTCGTACAAAGTCGACAGCAGCAACGGATAGTCATCCATCATATGGGGCACAGCGATCTCCCTCTATCTCGCCGACGCTGCGCTGGATTACAGCAGATCGAGGCGTTTGCTGTTGACGATGCTCAGTCTGCGCTACGGGTGAGACGGGTCAACCGGTGGTCGGTCGTGAAGAGTTGCCGGATTGATCCAAGACCAACTACCACCGAGGTAGTGGCCACCGCTCCGAGGATTAGATACATGATGGCGGCCTGCACCAGCACGGCATCAACCGGATCGACCCCGGCAAGGATTAGACCTGTCATCGCCCCTGGAAGAAAGACCAGACCGACCGCTTTGGTGGATTCGATTTGCGGCGTAAGAGCGGTCCTCATCGCCGCACGCACGTACGGTCTGCCGGCCCGGCGCGATGAGTGTCCGAGGGCGAGACGTGCTTCTACCTCCGCCCGCTTTTCGGTGAGTTCGTCGGTGACGCGACGGGCCGCGAGAACCGTTCCGCTAAGAGAATTGCCGATCATCATCCCTCCAAGAGGAACTATGGCCCTGGCTTCCATGGGGAAGATGCCAAGACCGAAAATCACACCCATTGTCGTCAACGTTGAGGCTGCCAGGGCGGCAACGGCCATGGGAAACAGTCCGGGTACCTCGGGGGCGCGGTTCCGAACCGTCCAGGCCGCAAAGACCACCATGCCAACTATCCATGTCCACGAGTACACGGTGCTTCGTCCCGGTTGGAGCAACCAGGCAAGAACGAACCCCATCACTATGAGCTGCACAAACGCCCGGGCCGTCGCCCAGATGAGTTGCTTCTCTAGGCGGAGTTGCTGTCCCATGGATACGGCAAGAGCGATGCCGACGAGGATCAGCGACGTGGCCAATCCAATCGCATTTACGTCACCGTCAATCATCGGTCTTCAGCTCCAGTGCTCAACGTGGCCAGTGCATCCTTGGCGCCGTCAGTGTCAGCCCTGCCGGTGTAGAGGACCCGTCCCTCTTCGAGGACAATGAGGTGCTCGGCGAGGCGCTCGATCTGGCCGAGGTCGTGAGTCACCCACACGATGCTCACACCCGCGTCACCGCGCAGCTTGGACACCGTCGACTCGAGCGTTCTCGCTGCGGCCTGGTGCAGCGAGGCGGTTGGCTCGTCCATAAGCAGCACCTCTGGCTCGCACATCAAGGTGCGAGCTAGACACACGCGTTGGGCTTCGCCACCGGAGAGGTCATCTCCGATGCGATCCAGAAACTCAATATCAAGTTCGACGTCCGCCAATGCAGCCAGCATCTTCGTTTCGGTGGCTTCGGGAGCTGCGACCAGAAGATTGTCCCGCACAGTTCCACCGAAGAGCACTGGGCGTTGAAACACCATCCCGACGCGACGCCGCAGCTGTTGCGGATCGATGGACAAGAGGTCTTGCCCGTCGAACCGAATGGTCCCGGCAGTCGGCACATCGAGCCTGTTGCAGAGCCGGAGCAGGCTGGTCTTGCCTGATCCGGAGACTCCGGCCACGACTGTCAGATCTCGGTCTGGGATTGTGGTTGTTATCCCCGATAGAACAGACGCGTCGTCCACTGCGACGTAGACATCGGCGAACTCGAATAGGTTCGGCATATCGCTGAAGTTAGCGTCATCAAAGCCTGGCGACTATCTGTCGAACGGATTGCCTATCTCGGGATCGATGTCGTATCGCTCGATCGCATCTTTGACTATCTGTGGCTCGATGACTCCGTCGGCGGCAAGCCCGGACAGCGTGGCGACAACGACGTGGCCGGTATCGACCTCGAAGAAGCTACGGAGCGCCTCGCGAGTGTCGGAACGACCGAAGCCGTCGGTGCCCAAGGTCATGAAGCGGCGGGGGATCCACCGGCCAACCTGGTCCGGCACGATCTTCATGTAGTCCGAAACGGCGACCACAGGACCCTCCCCGGTGCTGAGAGTCTCGGTCACAAACGGTGTCCGTGGTGTATCGGTCGGGTGCAGCCTGTTCCACCGCTCAACGTCGATCGCTTCCTCGCGCAGCTTCTTGTAACTGGTTGCACTCCATAGGTCGACAGCGACGTCGTAGTGCTCGATGAGTTCTTGCTGGGCGGTTCGGGCCGCCGCCTGCGCCGGGCCGGAGAACAGGATCGTCGCCTGATGCGTGCCACCCTCGGGCCGGTCTGCGAAGCGGTAAAGACCACGGATGATCCCCTCGTCAACATCGCCCGGTTTCGCCGGTTGCACATAGTTCTCGTTGTAGATGGTCAGGTAGTAGAAGATGTCTTCACCATCTGCATACATACGATGCAGACCATCACGGATGATTGTTGCTACCTCGTAGGCGAACGCAGGATCGTATGCCTGACAAACCGGCACTGTCGATGCCAGCAACAGGCTGTGTCCGTCCTGATGCTGGAGGCCTTCACCAAGGAGAGTGGTGCGTCCGGCCGTTCCTCCGAGGAGGAAGCCGCGGGCTCGTGAGTCGGCTGCAGACCAGATCGAGTCCCCGACCCGTTGAAACCCGAACATCGAGTAGAAGGTGAAGAACGGGACCATCGGAACGCCACGGTTTGCATACGAGGTCGCCGCGGCAATCCAGCTTGCCATGCTGCCGGCCTCAGTGATGCCTTCTTCGAGGATCTGCCCGTCGGTGCCCTCTTCATACGACAAGAGCATGTTGTGATCGACGGGCTCATAGAGCTGCCCCTCGGACGCATAGATCTTTAGTTCCTTAAACAGAGCATCCATTCCAAAGGTTCGTCCTTCATCAGGAATGATGGGCACGACGCGATGGCCGAACTTCTCATCTCGGGCCAACGAGCGAAGCAATCGGACAAAAGCACCGGTAGTTGACACTTCCGCCTTTCCCGATCCAGCGTCGAACTCTCGATACACACTCTCGTCTGGGAGTTCGAGCGGCTTACGGATGTTGACGACGCGTCGTGGCATGAGCCCATTGAGGGTGGTGCGGCGCTGCATCAGATACTTGTACTCGGGGGAATCTACCGACGGTCGGAAGTACGGCGGCTCGGCATCGCCCTCGAGCGCTTCAGCCGGGATATCGTTTTCCAGATGGAGGCGGCTCCGCAGGGTGAGCAGCTGCTGATTGGTGAGCTTTTTTATTGAGTGAGTGGCGTTGCGACCTTCGACATCTGGTCCAAGAGTCCACCCTTTGATCGTCTTGGCCAGGATGACCGTCGGTGCGCCCTTGAGCTCGGTGGCGGCCTTGTAGGCGGCGTAGACCTTCTTGTAGTCCAATCCGCCGCGTCGGAGCGCCCAGATTTCATCGTCGCTCAT
This sequence comes from uncultured Gemmatimonadales bacterium, assembly GCA_964195945.1. GTDB lineage: Bacteria > Actinomycetota > Acidimicrobiia > Spongiisociales > UBA5794 > JAAETI01. Next base: position 10,833 of record CAXMRC010000185.1, on the reverse strand, counting down.
GTGCTCGACCATCTGACGGAGGCGCGGGTCAGGGCCAAAGAAGTGCTCCCTGACGTAGGCACCATCTTCGGCCTTGTAGCGCTGGTATTCACCGTCGACAGTCGTGTTCATCTTCTCGACGAGGACGCGGTCGCGGTCATTGGCAAGAAGCGGATCCCAGCTGCTGCCCCAGATAACCTTGATGACATTCCAACCTGCGCCTCGGAAATTAGCCTCGAGTTCTTGGATGATCTTGCCGTTGCCACGCACTGGACCATCAAGACGTTGCAGATTGGCATTGACTACCCAGGTGAGGTTGTCAAGCTTCTCTCTGCCTGCCAACGAGATTGACCCGAGGGTTTCGGGTTCGTCGGTTTCTCCGTCACCCAAGAATGTCCAGACTCGCGATTCGTCGGTCTTGTCGATCTTGCGATTGGCCAGGTACTTATTGAACCGAGCTTGATAGATCGAGTTGATAGGACCAAGACCCATGGATACGGTCGGAAATTCCCAGAAGTCAGGCATCAGGCGTGGATGTGGGTAGGAGGAAAGACCTCCTCCTCCTATCTCGCGGCGGAAGTTGTTGAGATCGTTCTCGTCGAGGCGATGCTCGAGGAAGGCTCTGGCATAGATGCCGGGAGCAGCATGACCCTGGAAATAGACCTGGTCACCAGGAGTGCCGTCACTTTTGCCACGGAAGAAGTGGTTGAAGCCCACCTCGTAGAGAACCGCAGAAGAGGCGAAGGTGGATAAGTGGCCACCGATTCCTTCGGCTTCCTGGTTGGCCTTGATGACCATCACTGCAGCGTTCCACCGAATGAAACGACGGATGCGTCGCTCGATATCCTCGTCCCCTGGGAACCAGGCTTCATGTTCGGTCGGGATGGTGTTGATGTACGGGGTACTGACAGAGGCGGGCACGCCAACGTTCTGTGCTTGAGCTCTTTCGATCAGTTTGGCCATCAGAAAACGAGCACGTCCCGGGCCCTCGGCGCTGATTACGGTGTCGAGGGACTCAAGCCATTCCGTGGTTTCGTCGGGGTCGGTATCTGGCAGCTGGTGGGTGAATCCATCGATAATCATGCTTCTGGCTCCGTTGCGGTGATGTCGTCGAGGTTACCGACTGGTTTGTAGTCTGGCGACGTTCGGCCCTCAGGCCAGTGACCTTTGGTAACCCAAATTCAGGGTAGATTGTGCACATGAGATTGGATCTAAACAAACGAACCGATTTGGCACTGCGCGCCATGGAGGAACTCTGTGTCTGTGATGCGAGGGTAGGGGGTCCCGTCCTTGCCGAGGCGTTGGGCACGACACGCCAATACCTGCCGCAGATCTTGAATCCGCTTGTCAAGGCAAGATGGGTGAGGTCCACGCCGGGTCCCCACGGTGGATACCAACTGTTGGTCGCTCTTGAAGACATAACTGTGTTGGAGCTGATCGAGGTTATGGAAGGCCCCACTGCTGCGGATACTTGTGTTCTAAACGGAGAGCGATGTCCTCAAGACCAGCTATGTGCGCTGCACGGTGCCTGGCAGCACGCCAGAGAAGCATTGACACGAGAGCTTGGTCAAATATCCATTGCCGAAGCATGGGGCGAGTCCTGCGGCTAGTTGCAATAAGGGTTTGCAACCAAGTTCTGGTCGACCAACTATCGTCGGCTCTGTGATCGATCATTTGGTTTATGCGACCAGCGATGTCGAAGATACTGTTGCGGACCTAGCGCGCCGTCTCGGCGTTGAGGCCGTCGCCGGCGGCAGACATCTTGGCTTTGGGACACGCAACGCACTCTTGTCGCTCGGTCCGACTACCTACCTCGAGATCATTGGCCCCGACGAGGGCCAGCATCGGCCAACCAACGGGTATTGGTACGGGGTCGAAAACCTTGCACAACCTCGCTTGGTGACATGGACAGCTCGTGTGGAACATCTCGAACGCGTTGCCGCCCATTCTCACGGTGCCGGCTACAACCCCGGAAATGTGCACAAGGTGTTCCGCGAATTGCCAGACGGGGAGAAGCTGTCGTGGCGGTTGACGATGCCGACCGGTATTGGGGACGGATTGGTCCCGAATTTGATCGAATGGGATGAAGGCTGTCCGCATCCGGCGGGGACCTCCCCCGAAGGCGTCGAGTTGCTGCAACTGAGGGGTTACCATCCCGTTCCCGAGTCGATCCGGCCGATGTTGGATGCGCTCGGAGTAGAACTCGAGATACGTGTAGCTGAGGTCCCCGGGCTGGTCGCCATTCTCAATTCCCCGTATGGCCCGATCGAGCTGACCTGACCTTGGCTCACTCCGCAAGGAGTAGACGATGGAAATAACCACTATTCGCACCCCCGGTCTTGGGGATAGCACCTATGTGGTCACCCACGACGGTCAGGCGATCATTGTCGATCCGCAGCGGGACATTGACCGCTTCCTCTTTGTTCTTGATCAGAGCAACGTCGAGCTCCGATACGTGCTCGAGACCCATATTCACAACGACTATGTGTCGGGGGGTCGGGAGTTGGCGGCTCGCAGCGGTGCCGAGCTCGTGCTGCCGGCGTCGGCTGCAGCCCCATTTGACCATTTGCCTGCGTTCCACAACGAAGCCATTGGCGCCGGTACCTGGACGCTGCGGCCGATCCATACGCCCGGTCACACGCCCGAACACCTCAGCTACCTTGCCGAGATCGAAGGCGAACCGGTGGCGGTGTTTAGCGGTGGTAGCTTGCTGGTGGGCTCTGCGGGTCGTCCCGATCTGCTTGGCATGGACCGGGCGCGAACTCTCGCCCACCTGCAGTACATCTCAGTGAATCGTTTGGCGAAGCTCCCTGATGACGTTGGTTTGTACCCGACCCACGGTGCCGGCTCCTTCTGTACTGCGACCGAGGCAAGCTCAGCTACTTCGACCATTGGCGCCGAGAAGCGCAGCAACCCGGTACTGCAATACCCGGATTTGGAGTCATTCATCGACGGGCAGCTTGCCGGTCTGCAGCCCTATCCGGCGTACTACGCACATATGGGTCCGACGAACCTCGCTGGCCCAGAACCGGTACGGAATCGCAATCTCAAAGAACTCTCGGTCGCCGAGATTGGTGACACGGTCGTTGTCGATGTCCGGCCTGCGGAGCGTTTCGCCGCCGGGCATTTGCCCGGCTCCGTTGGTATACCTTTTGGCGACCAGGTTGGTGTGTGGGCCGGATGGGTATTGCCGTTCAACGCTGAGATAGCGCTGGTTGCAGACCGGGATCAGGATGTCGACGAAGTGCACCGTCAGTTCTCTCGCATCGGATTCGATCGGGTGTTGGGGGTGATATTCGATCTCCCGGAAGACGCCGAGCTTGTCTCTTATGAGGCAGTGCGTTTAGACGAGTTCCTCAGAAGACTCGAGTCTGGCGAGGTTGAGCAGATAGTCGACGTTCGCCAACCCAACGAGTGGGACGGAGGCCACATCGAAGGGTCGCTGTATCGCTACGTCCCTGACCTTTACGAGAACGTCGAGTTGATCGATGCCTCGTCCCCCGCTTGGTTGTTGTGTGCATCGGGGCATCGTTCGACAATTGCTGCGGCGGCGTTGGAACGGTGTGGTCTCAAGCCGGCAGTATTGGTCGGTCACGGCGTTTCTGATGTCATGAGCCGCGGCTTCACTTCTCTGTCACAGCTCTAGAGCCACGCCAGAATCGTATCGGCGATCTCGGTCATGGTTTCCCCGGTCAACGTGGGCTCGCTGAATAGCGGGTTTCGGACCATCCCGGGTCGGAGGACGTAGGCGCCCTTCATGCCGACTGCCATCGCTCCTGCAATATCCCAGTCGTGGGCTGCGACCATCATCATCTCCTCGAGTGATGCCCCGATCGCTGCAGCAGCGTGGCGGTAAACGTCGGGATGCGGCTTGAGTCGCCCGACCGCGTGCACGGACAGAATATGGTCGAAGTGCGGAGCCAGCCCGGCGTTGCCAAGCTGCTTGTTGGCGACCTCGGGTGGCGAGTTGGTGAGGGCGACAAGACAAAGACCGGCGTCCTGCAGTCTTTGCAGGCTTTCCGGGACATCGGCGTGGGGAGGCAGGGCTGTCATTTGTCGCAAGATAAGAGCTCTGTGGTCTGGGGACATTGTGACACCCCGGGCCTTGGCCACCATGTCGAGCGAGGCACCGGCGATCGCGGTGAAATCGGAGTAGTCGCCAATGATCGTCATCGTGAGAGCGTTGCGCAGCACCAACGCGAACCATTCGCGCCGCACTCGGGTGTCACCAAAGGTCCGCTCGAAATGCTGATCGAGAGCGGCCAGGTCCAACATCGTTTCGTTGACATCGAAAACAAGCGTTGTAGTCACTGTCTGCGATTGTGGCAGATGGAGAGACGGTCAGCGACGATGGCGAGTCTGGTGAGGCCGCCAATAGACGCAAGCGAACAGAGGGTTGTGCCCTCTGCCCGTTGCCCCCCTGGTCCATGTCGGCTTTGCGTTCCCACCAACGCATCGCTCAACGAGCCGTGAATCTATCAGGGGGATGCGGTCACTGGAGACCACATCTATCACGGCGTGCTTCGCTGACATATAAGAGGGCGCCGCCGGGGTCGTGATACAGATTCATTGGCTACGCACCAAAACAGGTGAACGAGCCTGCGGTGAAAGCGATCAAGGGGTCGGCGGACTGCCGCGCCGCAAGCAGTGCCGCGGCCGGGTCCAGCCCGGCGGCGATTGATCGGTGGACTGACCTCATCACAGTCGCGGTCGCTTCATCCGACACGGAGAAAATGGGCGCGACAACAGTTCGTGCGCCGAGGCTGAGAAACGCACTCGCCAAGCCAAGAACTTCTTCCCCTGATGCCAACACTGCGCTCCCTCCGTCGCACGCGGCGAGCACGACGGTGTCGGGTGCGTCCGGCAGACGTTCGATGTCGTAGAGCGTCAGCTCGCCGTCATCGAGCACAAGACTGCTAAACATGGGGCTATCGAGCCGGGGTCGAGCGTGGCAAGCAAAGTGAGCGAGTCCGGCCCCAGCAAGTCGAGGGAGGGCGTCGACAACCAAGGCGGTGACTGTGCCGCCGGTGATGTTGCCGATCTGCTCAGCCTCAGCCCTGGCGTGAATCAGATCCGGCCCGGTGACCACAACGGTGACTCCATGGTTCTTTGGCGCCGTTGTTGATTTCAGCCATACCGTCGCCGAGGGCGCAACCTCCACAGGTGTATCAAATACGAGGCCCCATGGAACACCGTGCAGTGCGCTACTAGGTATCACGACCATCCGCCGCGCTTCTAGGTGCAGCGGTTCAATCAGCCGGAGCCGGATCTCTCCGATCAGTTGTGCGACCGATTTCAGCGCCGCGGCGCTCGACGCAGCGCTTGTTGACGGTCGAGCAATGCGCTCCGCTGCGAATCGAAGATGATCAAGCAGCCCGGCGGTCCCGAGAGAGGATCCGAGATTCACCAGGCGGGCTCGATCATCGGTGACGACAATCCCCGTGATCTGTCCAGCGGACTCGACGAACTCGACCAGCAGTCGGTCGCCGAGGTGCTTCTGGACATCAAGAAGACTTGCTGTGGCGAATTGTCGATGCGACGCTCTGGTTTGTCTTCCCAGCTCGCTGACCTGACGTTCGCAGCGTGTTTGTTCGCGGCGGAGACCGTCTCGCTCGGCTGGGCTTGCGGTCCGAATCCGAGCGGTGGCGTGCCGAAGTTGAGCCAGGGCCGTTTCCATCTCAGGGCGAGAGGAAGGCTCGGGCCTCGTGTGCAACGAGGCGGTACGGAGCCGTTCTGACCAATCAAAGATACGGGGCACTGAACCCGACCCAAGGGCGAGCTCGATGCCGATTCTTGCCAGTTCCCTGCCCAGATCAGAGGCGTGGATGCGCAGATCGACTGCCCCGATCCCGTCGCGGTACTCGTCGAGACGGCGGAAGCCGGCTCGTACTGCGGCGGCGGACCCGCGTCGATTGTCCCAAGCCATCCGAACCTTGGCGAGGGCAGTCCAGGCATGAATCTGAAGCCAGAGCGGTGCAGAGCGCACAGTACGGGCCGCGTCGTCACACATCGTGGCGGCCGTGGCTGCATCCCCGAGGGAGAGCGCTACATCGACAGCGCGGAACCGTTCCAGGGCTGCCGCATGCCGTTCGCCGTTAGCCTCCATGTCTGCCCCGGTCGCAATCATGGAGTCGAGAAGCTCCTGTGTGAGGTTGCCGGCGGCGAGTCGAACGCTGTGGCCGGCAGCCGCTATGTCGAATCGGAAGCGACCGTCCGCAGGCGCCGAGGTTTGCGCCATGACTACTTGATCCGCCGCCTCCTGATGCGCTCCCCGTGCGAGGAGAACATCCGCAAGCTGCAGACGAGACTGGACGGCAACACCAAGGTCGCCGGCTTCAACAAGACGGGGAATCCATTCGGTGAGGACTTCTTCCGCTTCGCGCATCAACCTTGCCTGGATCAACACGAAGGCGTGCTCCGCAGCTGCTACCGGGTTGGCTGCCCCGGCGTCGGTCCGCAGCTGGACTGACCTGTCGTGCCATTCCATCGCCCCAGGGATGTCGTCTCTCCACCCGAGCACCTGGCTTAGGTGGAGGGCGACATCCGCTGCTGTGACGCGGTGATTGAGCCGCACCGCGATCTCGAATGCCTTCTCCAGATCGGCAACCGACGCGTCGTAGTCGCCGAACTCCAGATGAATGAGAGCACGATTCCGAAGCGTGAGCTCGAGGTACTCGTCATCGCTGCTGGCGGTAAACGATTCAATGGCCGTGCTCAGTACGGGCAAAGCCGCACGGTGGTCGCCCCGCATCAACAGCATGAACGCTTGCTGGAGCCGACTCAGGTCTTGCTCCTGACCGGAGAGCAGAGAGATCGATTCTTCGACTGTCGAACTGGCGAGACGGTTACGGCCGGATTGCGCGTAGTTGAAGGCGAGCGAACGCAATATCTGACCGCGCAATTCTGGATGAAGAGCGGCGTAGCCCCTTGCAAGCTCCAGATGTCTTGTCGACTCGGCAACGTCGGCGCGCGCCCGAAAGACGAGACCACAGGCAAAATGGGCAGTTGCCAGTACCTCGGCATTATCGGTCTCGGCAATCACGTTTGTGGCTAGTTCTAGCGCGGCATTGGGACTCTCTCTGGCAATCGCCAGAGCATCATTGGCCTGCTCGAGAAGGCTCGGTGTCATCTCAGAGCGGCAGCACCCAACGATTCGGGGGTGGGACAGCGGTCTCCACCGACCTCACCGGCGATGCACCCTGCGGCAACCGCGGCGGAGAACGATGTTCCTGTGAACAACGCCCATCCACTGAACTTGGCGGAGCGGACACCGGCCGGGCTGTCCTGCGACCCTGATCGGATCTTCAGAGTCTCGCTGACAAAAGGTGCGGGGACGCCTACTCCGGCAGCGCCAAGCTGCACCGAGATGCCCTTGTTCGACCAATCGGCAAGGCTAAGCGAGCCGAGCGCGCTCGCCGGCGAGGTAACTGTGTTGCAGGCCTTGGCGAGCCACCCAAGGTCAGCCGCGGGGCGCTTCCAAGCCCCTGCGCCGATAACGTCGGGATCTGTGGCCGGGTACATCGTCGGGTCCAATCCGTCGTTGCCTGCTGAGGCAATTACCAGCGTCGAGCCGAGGTGCGGTTCGAGAACCCGCTCGGTGACCGGCATCGAGCCGTGGCGGGTTGAGCCGCCAAAAGGGACGACGAGAATGTGGATTCGTTCCTGGCACAAGAGGCGCTCAATAGCCGCGGCAAGGCGGCGATCGGTCGTGCCCCCCGGCGCATCGCTTGCCTGTGATTCGATGGTGCTCGTGTATACGGTTGCAGCCGGAGCAAGTTGCTTCATAATTCCCACAATCGCGTTGCCATGGCCAACGTATGGGTAGTGAGTCACGGTTGGATCAGGCGGATTCATAACGCGGTCGAGCACGACACCAGTGGTCGCCCAGCGCGGGTGACCGGCCTTGACCGGGTCGTAGAAGCCGAGATCGACGACCCCGATGTTCACCCCTTTGCCACGTCCCCGCAGCCCCGAACGCGGAATGATGTTGCGCGGCGCAGGTACCGGACGTCGTGCGCCGAACCCTGCGACATGAATCGCCGGAAAGAGCACATAACTGGGCTCGACTGGTATTGAGCCACCGAGTTCTTCGATTAGTCGATCCGTCGGTCGGCGGGTGCCGACGCGAACCTGAACGATGCCGGTGCCATCCACCGGTTCGATTCTGGCGTCCTTCTGACCCAGACCGAGCCTGCCCAGCGCCTGGAGAAGCTCATCGAGCGCCTCCTCGGGAACCATGAGCACGCCCTTTTGGTAGTAGTAGTTGCTACCGGTATTGCTATGGGCGACGGGAATACCGCCGATTGTTGAGCCGCGCCCGCCTTTGAGCAGATCCCCGGTTCCTTCATGCGCACCCATCATGATCCTCCCTCAATTGTCGTCCCGCCACTCGGCGGACCCTTGGATCATATAGGCAATGTCGCGCTTGTTGCAGCGTTGGCGATCGGCTGTATCAGAACTTCTCGATTGGACTCTTATAACTAGGAGCAAGGAGTGCCCGTGCGTGCGATGGCCACAATCTCGACAACAAATGCCGACATCGGAGGTATCGTTCCCCGTGATGACAGAGACACCCGTAGCAGAGCTACTGGTTGCCGCGGGGGCAGGCAGCCAAGAGGCTTGGAACACGCTTGTAGACAGATATGGCCGTTTGGTTTGGTCAGTCGTGCGTGGGTTTCGGTTCGACGCGGCCACTGCCGCGGATGTCAGCCAGACAGTTTGGCTGCGGCTCGTGGAGCACTGCGATCGGATTCGCAATCCCGAAGGGTTGGCATCCTGGCTGGCAACAACCGCCCGCAACGAATCGATACGAGCGTCACGTCGGCTCGCGCGAGCCATCCCTACCGAGTTTTCGGTGGAGGTCGCCGATGACACCGCACCACCCCTCGATGAACGGATCCTCGATGACGAGCAGCTTCAGGAGGTCCTTGGTGCTTTCGGGGAGATGTCACCGAAGTGCAGGGAGATTCTCGAGTTGCTCTGCACTGACCCTCCCCTCGACTACGAAGCGATCTCAGACATACTCGGAATGCCGATCGGCAGCATCGGGCCCACACGGTCTCGTTGCATCGATCGGTTGCGACGGCTCTTGGAGCGACGATGACTGAAGAATTGAGAGACGAACAGCTTCTCGCTCGACTTGCGGCGGCACTCGATGCGTCCAATCCGCTACCTGAGTCTGTCGTCGAAGCCGCCAAAGCAACATTCACCTGGCGCACGATCGATGCGGAACTTGCCTCGCTTGTGTTCGACTCAGCAGCGGAAGAACTTGCAGGTGTCCGCAACGCGGAAGCAACTCGTCAGATGACCTTCCGCACTCCAGGCGTCGAAATAGAGCTGGTGGTTGTCTCTGAGACTTCAAGGCGCCTCGTCGGGCAGTTGGTTCCTCCACAGACGGCCGAGGTAACCCTCCACCATGAAGACGATACGAGAGTGGCGCAGTCTGACAGTCTCGGTCGTTTTACATTCCACGATGTTCCGACCGGATCGGTTCGGCTGACCTGCAAGCTCGCGGATGACGACGCTGCGACGGTGCAGACGGAATGGACCATTATCTAGATTCAATCACGATCCTCAGTCGCCGAGAGCTGCGAAGAGATCGACCGGGTTCCCATCAGGGTCGAGGACCGTTGCGTAGCGCTGTCCCCAGAACGCATCAAATGGGGCAAGATGGCTGCGGTGACCGGCAGAGACGAGGTCCCTGTACTTGGCGTCAACCGACGCAGGATCTGCACAGATGAACGCAAGGGACATTCGATGTCCCCCGGTGGCCGGTTCCCACTCGCTGAAGCTTTGAACCAATTCGACGGTATCCCACATCAAGCGGATACCCCCGGGCAGGGCAGCTTCCACGTGTGCCTCTGCATCGGCTTCGGGGGGGTATGTCGAGGTCGAGCATTCTGTAGAAGGCCAGGGTATTGCCCATGTCGGCAACGATCATGCCGATCGCGTCGGCAATGATCATGCCGATTCGTCACAACGTATCGTCATCACTCCTCCAATCGCGGTAGCGCAGATTCTGCGTAGTTGCCTCCGGCGTTCCAGAGGATCCAGCCTATCCCGCGCTCCTCGGCCTCGTTGATCTCTGCGAGGATTTGAGTTGAGCTGTAGTAGAACGCCTGCAGCCATGGGCGCAACGCGGTGCCGGGTGCAATACGCGGCATCCCGTTGTCGAGCGCATCGGCAACGACCGGCCCGGGGTGGTCGTTGGGAGTGGAGAAACCAAGCCAGCCGTCCGAGTAGTGGCTGGGATAGATCATCGGGCTAACCGCATCGACCACAGCCGAGACATCCTCGGGACGTTGACCTATTCCCTGGTCATTTGGAGTCGACAGAACAATGCCGAAGATGTCAGCAGACAATGCACATCCGATGGGATGGAGCCGTGACCTGGCTTCGGCTAGAAACGCACCGATGGCGGTGACCCGCTCCTCCTCGGTAAGCGGTTTTCTAGCCTGCGCCACCTCTGCCGTTTGACCCGCCGGAAACCGCACGTAGTCAAACTGGATCTCGTCGAAACCCAACTCGCACGCCTCGACGGCAAGCTGAAGGGGGTATTCCCAGGCTTCCTCGTTGGTTGGGTCGATCCAATGCCAGGCAAGCTGATGTTCCGGGCGCTCCCTGGTCCATCGGGCATCCTCGAAAGTGACGATTCTGGTGATCGTGTATAGCCCCTGATCTTTGGCGGCGGCGATCAGCTCTACTGGGTCGTACATCGGCCGGACAGAGCCGATATCGGCAGCGAATTCCGATTCGGATTCGTATAGGACGTAGGTGGATTCGTCCTTGGTATCGAAGACGAGGGTGTTGACCGTGCTGACGGCGGCAAGGTGCAGCAATGCCGCGAATTGTTCC
>CAXMRC010000184.1:0-3701 GCA_964195945.1 uncultured Gemmatimonadales bacterium | reverse complement strand
GGCCGGGGTTACTTCGTCCGAGTCCAACACGGTGGTGTTACCGGTGAGCATGAGCGCCGACTGAATCTCAGCTGGCGTCCATGTCGGATGCTGTTGCACCAACAGTGCACCAGCGCCGGCCACATGCGGGCTGGCCATCGACGTGCCGCTGAGGAAGTCCCACACAGTTGCGTCGTTTTGACCGTGGGCGGCGATGATGTCAACACCTGGAGCTGAGACGCTCGGAGAGACAATATCGATTGCCCTGTTCTCGCCACGAGATGAGAAGCCGGCCATGATGTCGCCACGTGCAGGATCCTGCACATACACACCTGCAGTAATTGTTGCCGTGTGGCCGGTTCCGGCCGCAAGCCATGCCTTCAGCGCGACACCATCTGGATAGGTGATGTGCGATGCAGGAATCACATGGGCGTCGGCGTTGATTGACAACCCGTCCGTCTCAGCGTTGGCCAAGATCAAACCGGATGCGCCACCGGCAGCAGCATTTGCGCCCTTGTCGGTGCGTGCAATATCCCCGCGATCGCAGACCACGATTTCGCCACCGGTCCAGGTGCCAGCGGGGAACGGACCGAGGCACTTCGCATCGCCAAAGTCGCCTGCGTAGACGATTGGTGCGGGGCCGTAGCCATCGGTAAAGCCGTTGCCACCGATTAGTGCCAGTGCCGTGTCGCCACCAGTAAAGGTGACCTCGTTAGCCCACGTGCGGCTGTGCGTCGATGCGCCAGTCGCGGTGAGCCATGGGGCATCGGCTGGTGAGCCGACCGTCGCATCGCCAGGTCCATCGTTGCCGGCTGAGGTGGCAACGAAGATGCCGGCCTCGCGGGCGTTGAGGAAACCAACCGTGTCGAAGTCGCCCCACACGTCAGATGCTGACGAGGAGCCGATCGAATAGTTGATGACATCGACGCCGTCGGCAATCGCCTGGTCGATTGATGCGGTCAGGGCGGACCCTGTGCAACAACCGGCATAGGCGATGATGTTGGCGTGAGGCGCAACACCAGAGATGTTGATGAGCTCGTCGGATCGGGCGTCGCCACCGATGGTGGCCTCAACGAGGTTGCCTGCGGACGTGCTGGCCGTATGAGAGCCGTGTCCGTCGTAGTCAAACGGCGAATCGGCGCTGTTGGCCGCGTCAACGGACGCGTAACCCCAGGCGCCGATCAGTTTGTCGTTGCAGGGGAACGCTGCGTTGTAACCCTTGATTTCGGCGTCACCCACCTCGGTAGCGTCACAGACGCCAACGTAGTTTCCGGCACCGAGCGGATTCGTATGGTCGTAAGCATCGCCACCGACGTCGGCGAACGACGGGTTGCTCGGGTTGATACCGGTATCGATGATGCCGACGATGATGCCTTCACCACAGTTGCCAGGCACTGAACAGTCGGTGCCGCCCCAAATGTCGGGGGCTCCGATCCAGCCAGGACCGGTATCGGTCTGCAGCTCACGCTCAAAGTCGGGCTGGACGAATGCAACGCCCGGCAGTTTCATCATTTGGCTGGCTTCGTCTGGTGTCAACCAAACGGCCATGCCGTTGTTGCTATTGGTATACGTAAATCTCACATCAGCCTCATGGCCGATGGCCTTCTCCATCCGGGCAACAAATGTCGCCTGGCTCGCTTTGAGATAATCCACATACGCAACGCTGTCAGGCGCAGATACGTCAAGCTTCCGCTCACCCGTTACGTCGAGACTTGTGGCCTGTAGGCCAGAAATCCCACCGCGGTAGGTGGCGAGAGGTGCATCATCGAGACGGATCAAGAAGATCCCCTCAGATGCGTTCTTGAACATGTCTTCGACTACTACCTCGGCCGTCTCCTCCTGGATTTGGACCTTTGGGTCCATCCGGAGAACGGCGGCAGATGAGGCGGCATCATGCGATGCCGGTGCCGATGCGTAGGCGGGTCCTGCGATGGAGAAGATGAGAGACAATGTCGATAGGAATGCAAGCACTCGTCGAGACACGTTAGGCCCCTTTCTTCCACCTCGATTTCCCCGAAAAGCCAGGGCCGTCACGTGTGCCTCCGGATGGGTTTGGACCCCGCCCCACGCCCTCCCCGGCGATCGTTAACGATAGCGGTTCGAAAGTACGGATTTCAATCGTGATACGACTCTGCGTGGTTATCTTTTCGCGCTCTCTTAGCGACCGGAGTCGGGTAGCGTCAGCGGCGGATCGGTGGCCCGCGGAGTGGAGTCACCGGGGAACTCAGCTGCTGCGTGGCGTCGTCCAAGCGTCGACGAAAGGGGACCGAATATGTGGCACCTGACAATAGTGACTGTGGTTGTTCTGGTCTTGACCGGCTGTGGTGAGGCAGGCGAAGATAGTGCAGTTGCCCTCACCGCAGTTACCCCAACTGTGCAAGACAGCACCAGCGCCTCGACCGCACCGGATGAGGGGGACGAGTTCGCGACAACAACCACAATTGAGCGAACTGAGGAACCGCCCGATGAGAGCAGACTTCCCGAAATCGTTGCCAACCCGAGCGGTGAGCCGGTGACCGGTGCAGTCCCCGCGGACCTGATGGCAAGCATCACGACCGATCTGCTCTCTCGAACCGGGGCCGCGGAGGGCGACATCACAATCGTGCGTGCCGAGCGGGCAGTTTGGAACGACGGCTCGCTGGGATGCGCTCTGCCGGGCGAATCGTATACCCAGGCCATCGTGAACGGGTATTGGTTGGTCTTTGACCATGCCGGCCAGACGTATGACTATCGCGCCTCGTCTACAGGCCTATTCAAGCTGTGCGAAGACGCAGGACAGCCACCCTCCAACCCCACCGGATAGAGACCCGCCCTGGCGTTTGTAAACACAAAGATGCCGACCCGGTACAATTCTCGGTATGACAAACAACCTCAAGACCGCCGTCCTACTCGGCTTCATGGGTGGCCTTTTCGTTGCAGTCGGCTACGCCCTTGGTGCCGGCAGCGGGGCGACGATCGCCCTCGTATTCGCCGTGGTATTCAACTTCGGGATCTACTTCTTTTCCGACAAGCTTGCGCTGAAGGCGGCACGGGCCCGGCCCGTCGATGAACAGGAGATGCCAGAGGTATACGCCATGGTGCGCAGCCTGGCGCAACGCGAAGACATGCCGATGCCCCGCATCTATTTCATCGAGTCCCAGCAACCGAACGCATTCGCCACCGGGCGCAATCCAAAGCACGCGGCAGTCGCGGTGACTCGCGGGATCCTCGGAATGATGAACCAGGCAGAGCTGGAAGGCGTCCTCGCCCACGAGCTTGCGCATGTGCGCAACCGCGACATCCTGATCGCCACGATCGCGGCAACCATCGGAGCGGCGCTCTCGTTTCTCGCCCGGATGTATTTCTGGGGCGGCATGGGACGGCGTCGTGACAACAACGGAGCCTCGCTGATCATCGGTTTGGTGGCAATGATCCTCGCCCCGATCGCCGCCGCAGTTATCCAGATGGCAATCAGCAGATCCCGCGAATATCAGGCGGATCGGTCGGGGGTTCAGTCCACCGGATCACCGATGGCCTTGGCGAGTGCTCTGGCCAAATTGGACAGCGGATCGCACCTTCCAATGAAGGTCGATCCTGCAGTGTCTCAGCTGTTCATAGCCGACCCGCTGAAATCGTTTGGGCGCCGCGGACGGGGTGGGGGCTTCACCAAGATGTTCAGCACGCATCCACCAATCGCCGAGCGAATCGACCGGCTCGAGAAGATGCAGATGGGCATCCGCTAG
>CAXMRC010000183.1:0-3677 GCA_964195945.1 uncultured Gemmatimonadales bacterium | reverse complement strand
CCAACTGAACGCCTCAACCGTGGCTCGGAGCTTCCGAACGGGTTCAATTACATCCGGAATTCGGTGAAGGCCACCGTTGATGCTTTTGACGGAACCGTGAAACTGTATGTTGTCGATCCGGACGATCCTCTTATTCAGACTCAGCAGAAGATCTTCCCAGGTGTGTACCTCGATGGTTCGGAGATGCCTGACGATATTCGCGCGCACATGCGATATCCGGAGGATCTATTCCGGGTCCAGTCCGACCAGTACACGCTCTATCACATCACTGAACCTCGTCAGTTCTTCTCCGAGGTAGATCCTTGGGAGATCGCACGTGACCCGTCAGACGCGGACCGTCCCGACCTGCGGGTCTTGACAGCACCCGGGTCAGCACGTCCGATGCTGCCGTACTACCTGCTGATGGAACTCCCGGATGAGGAAGAACTGTCGTTCATCATCATGCAGCCGTTCACGCCGCGAGCTCGACCCAACATGGTGTCATTCCTTGTTGCCAAGAGCGATGCGGATTCCTATGGCGAGATGATCGAGTACCGCTTACCTGCCGCCACGCAGCAAGACGGCCCCGGTCAGGTTGGTGACTTGATCAACCAGAACACTGACATTTCAGCCGAGTTCACTCTGCTGGGACAGGGTGGTTCGAAGGTGATCCAAGGCAGCATGCTGGTGCTTCCGATCGAAGAATCGGTCTTGTATGTGCAGCCGATCTATATCCAGGCGTCGACGTCGACGGCGACGAGTGCTCAAACTCTGGGCGCGGCCGCTGATGAGGCGACCGGTATCCCTGAGTTCAAGCGGGTTGTTGTGTCATACAACGGCGATATCCAGATGCGGAATACTCTGAGCGAGGCTCTGAACGCAGTGTTTGGCGCAGGTGCGGCCCAGGTGGTCGACCCGCCACCGGATGACGGCACTGGTGTCGTGGTGCCAGAAGAGGTTGCCGCCCTGATTGAGGCCGCTGAGCAGGCTTTGGTGGATGCTGACACGGCGCTCCGCAACGGCGATCTAGGTGCCTACGCCGACAGAGTCGCGGAAGCGCAAAGCCTCATCGCACGCGCCGCCGCTCTCATCGCCACTGAAGCCAGCGGCTAGAAAACCGCGTTTGGCGTCCGTGAGCGCCTTATACCGTGGCGGCCTCAGTTGGCGACCGCTCTACGCAATGTGCGCTTCAACTGATGCTTCTTGATGAAGTTGACCAGATGGTTGTTCACTTCCTCGACCCGGATTAGGAACGCATCGTGGCCGTGGGGCGCTTCGATCTCGTGTAGTTCCGCGTTGGGCAGATGATGAGCCATCTCGGCTACTTCGGTAGCGGGGTAGAGCCCATCGCTGCTCACGCTGATGACCAACGCCGGTTGATCGATCGACCGCAGTGCCTTCGTGACCGAACCACGGCCCCTCCCGATGTCATGGCTGTCCATCGCGCTGATCAAAGTCAGATAGGTATTGGCGTCAAACCGATTGACCAACTTGTCGCCCTGGTGACGCAGGTAGCTCTGCACGTCGTAGCTGTCGGCTGCCGTTTGCTGCCGACCAAACCGTTCCACAAAGTTGTGGGGACTGCGGTAGCTGATCATCGCGACGCTGCGGGCCGCGGCGAGACCCTGGGCGGGTCCTGCCCCCAGCGGATAGCGTCCATCTGCGAAGTTGGCGTCGGCCTTGATTGCCTGGCGTTGCGCCTCGCTGAGGGCGACAGCCCATGCCGACTGGGTCGGGCCAGTGGCGATTGGCGCAATCGCATCGACCCGATCCGGGTAGAGGGCCGCCCATTCGAGTACCTGCATGCCGCCCATGGAGCCGCCCACGACAAGGTCGAGAGTGTCGACACCAAGGTGGTCGAGCAGCTTGGCCTGGACGTGGACGATGTCCCTAATCGTGATCTCGGGGAATGTGCCCCCGTACGGCTCGAACGCTCCCACTTCCCGGCTAGTGGGGCCGGTGGTTCCGTAGCAGCCGCCCAGGACATTGGCGCACACGATGTAGTCACGCTCCGGGTCAAGGGTTTTGCCGGGACCAAACAGGTCGGCCCACCAGTCGTCGGCATCGGCCGACCCCGTCAGTGCGTGGCAGACCAGGGTGGCGTTGCGGCGGGGACGCCCCCAGGTTCGGTATGCGATCCGAACCTGGGGGAGCGAGTCGCCGCTCTCGAGGGAAAGGGGGCCCTCAATATCGACAAACTCGGTTTCGTTCGAGATCCAGCGCTTCAAGCTCATGCAGCAGCACCTTTCAGCCCTGCCCTGGCGAAGGCTGTCTCGAAGTCCTCCTTGATGTCGTCGATGTGCTCAATGCCAACCGAGACCCGAATCAGGTCTTCGGTGACACCCGATGTCAGTTGCTCTTCGCCATTGAGCTGCCGGTGGGTGGTCGACGCCGGGTGGATGACCAGGGTCTTGGCATCCCCAACGTTGGCGAGGTGCGATGCCAGCTCGACCGAGTCGATGAACTGCTGGCCGGCGACCTGGCCGCCCTTGATCCCGAAGGCCAGCACAGCCCCGTATCCGTTACGAAGGATGCGGGTTGCTGCCTCGTGATAGGGGTGGCTCTTGAGCCCCGGATAGCTAACCCATGCAACCGACGGATGGGCTTCGAGCCACTCGGCAAGTTCCTGGGCATTGTCGACGTGACGTTGCACCCGCAGCGACAGCGTTTCGAGGCCCTGCAGGAACAAGAACGAGTTGAACGGGCTGAGCGCCGGACCGAAGTCACGCAGTCCCTCGACCCTGGCCCTGATGATGAAGGCAATGTTGCCAAACGGGCCGTCGGGGCCGAAGGTCTCCGCGAACTTCAGGCCGTGGTAGCCGGGGGCGGGCTCAGTGAAGCTTGGAAAGCGACCGTTGGACCAGTCGAACTTGCCGGAGTCGACGATAACTCCGCCGATGGACGTGCCGTGGCCACCAATCCATTTTGTCGCGGACTCCACGACAATGTCGGCGCCGTGATCAATCGGTCGGCACAGATAGCCACCAGCGCCGAAGGTGTTGTCGACGACAAGCGGCACTCCTGCGGCGTGGGCAACGTCGGCGAGCTCGGGTAGGTCGGGAACGTTGAACCGGGGGTTGCCGATTGTTTCGACGTAGACGGCTTTGGTCTTGTCGTCGATCTGGGCGGCGAAGGCGGCGGGATCATCACCGTCTACGAAGCGAACCTCGATGCCGAGTCTCTTGAAGGAAACTTTGAACTGGTTGTAGGTGCCGCCGTAGAGATAGCTGGTGGCGACAATGTTGTCGCCGGTTTCGGCGAGTGTCGTCAGCGCCAAGAACTGGGCGGCCTGCCCGCTACCGGTGGCGAGAGCGGCGACACCGCCTTCGAGTGCGGCGATGCGCTTTTCGAAGACATCGCTGGTGGGGTTCATGATCCGGGTGTAGATGTTCCCGAATTCCTCGAGACCAAATAGACGGGCCCCATGGGCACTGTCATCGAAGGTGAAGGAGGTCGTTTGGTAGATCGGAACGGCGCGGGCATTTGTGCCCGGTGCCGGCTCTTGTCCGGCATGTACCTGCAGTGTCTCGAAGCGATAGTTGTTGCTCATTGGTCGGCTCCCTCAAAGGTGGCCCGACCGGCTCCGGGATTGGGTCCAAAAAAACCCGCTCCCGGCTGAGCCGGTGCGGGTGTTGGTTTCCCTATGTGATATTCGTCACACGACTAATCCGCACGGCTCATATGGGGCCATGCACATC
>CAXMRC010000182.1:0-33872 GCA_964195945.1 uncultured Gemmatimonadales bacterium | reverse complement strand
GAGCTTGAGCTTCTTGTAGAGCGCTTCGTCATCTTCGGTGGCAACGTATGGTTCGAGGATCTTGTCGAAGTCGCCGAGGTAAACCGGGTAGCCCGTGATCGACGGTACCTGGGTGTACATGATGAGCAGGAAGTTGAGGGCTTCGTCGAGGTCGGTCGGTGCCTCGAGTTCGAGATGGGCGGAGCCGTTGCGGAGTGCCTTGGCGTAGTCGGGAAGGATGTATCGGCCGCGGTAGGGAGCGGGGCCTTCAAAAAGGTCGCAGATGATCTGCTTGTTGAGAGCGTCGCGGGCTGCTTCGCTCAATGTGGGGTATTCCAGGACGCCCTCAGCCAGACCCGCAAGGTAGTGCTTGCGCTGGTGATAGGTGAGAGTCGGATCGTTGACCACTTGACGGGTCCTGATCCGGAATTCCTCCATGTTCATCGTAAGACCTCCTGGGAGACTGCTGCACAAATGACGTGCAGGCTCGTCCCTTCGACAAGTTAACCGGTCACAGTGACGCCAACGAGCCGAAACCGACATTGTTCGGCAGGCTCCTGAGCGCCTGCTCGACACAATGATCGATGACCAGCGCCGATTTGTCCAGTAGACAGCTACTGGATTGTTCACGGGGTCCTAGTGTCATAGGCTATGGCTCGAACCGAAGCAATGTCTCGAGTAGGTCTGTCGTGAACTCACGAAACTGGCAAGCATCAGGATTCCGGCCTTCTCGGCGAGAGTTGCTCGCGCTGGCCGCGATTGTCGCTATCTCGGGTCTGGTAGCGCTCCGGCTGATCGCAGAAGGTGCCCCACTCGGGCACGACGAGGCTGCGTATGCGCTGAAGAGCCGCCAGATGAGCGTCGGAGGAAGCTCCGCCTGGTATTGGAATGATTATCGCGCTCCGGGTCTGCCGCTAATCCTCCAGATCACCTGGCTTGTGCAGGGTACCGAGCCGTTCTTGCGTCTCACCGTGTGGGTGTTTGGCGCCCTTGGCGTCGTTCTCGTCTGGTTTATTGGTCGTACATTGTTTGATGCTAGAACCGGTTTGATCGGCGCTGCCGGCTTGGCTCTTACCCCGCCGTGGATTGCGTCGGCGACAAGCGTGTGGCCGGATGTCCCTGGTGCGGTACTCGGCCTCGCCGCTATTGCAATCATCTTGTACGCGACAGAGACGGAGCGCGCATCCTGGTGGATTCTGGCGGCGGGGCCCGTAGCGCTGATAGCTCTGTTGGTTCGCTACGGGGCGTTGATTCCGATGGGGATCGGGGCGCTTGCGGTGATGATCTGGCGGTACAAGGTGGTGCAGCGATCGTGGCCTCGGTTCTTGGCCCTCGGTCTGATCACCGGCGTAGGGAGTCTGCTGATTCTTACCGTCCCTGGTGTGGTGGGGACCGCGACCAGCCCGTGGTCGTCGATCCAGCTTCTGAAAGAAGGAAGCGGTTTGCCGATAACCCAGGGTATTCGCGACTACATCAGACAAGCCGACTTCATCATCGGTGGTCATGCGGGGTTGCTTCTGATTGTCGGCCTCGCTTTGGCAGCGCTGTATGCGTGGCGCGACCCGGAGTTACGAGCGAGGTGGACGTTCCTGATGGGGGTTACGAGCACTACCGCCCTCGTCCTTGTACTCATCCTCCATGGCGAGTACCGCTACCTCTCGCCGGTATTCCCGTTTGCATGGGTAGTCGCCGGTTTGGGGCTTGCCCGGGCGTCGCGTCGAGTGCCACGGGAAACGGGATTGCTAGTTGCCGCGGTGTTGGCGGTCCTGATCCCGCTCAATTCGATGTCGTCCGCCGGCCAGGAGGTGGACAAATTGTCCGAGCGTTTTGGAGAGTTGCGAGTCGTCTCACGGGCCATCAATGCGGAACATGGATACGAGGAGTGCGGGATCGTCACTTCGTACATACCGCAGGTTGCCTGGTACACCGAGTGCACTACGCGCAGGTTCGAGCCGACACCCGTTCTAACCTCTCCGTTCTTTGAGAGCCCCCAGGCCGATTACATACTGTTTATTGCCGGAGGGAAGCGGCAACCCGAAGCGGAACTCCTGGCTGCATATCTGGAAGCCACCGACGGTGTATTTGTCGAGACGGGCGACCCCAATGCCGGCCAATTCGAATATGCCGTTGTCTACCGGGTTGCCGAGGAAGGCTGATTCGGGCCGTCAGGCAGGGCCTATTGCGACTCGGGCTCTTCTTGCGGTTCGATTTGGGCCGAGTTGCGGCCGCGCTTCTCCAACCCGCGGATCACGAAGAACGCAAGGCCAATCGGGATGAGGAACATGAGCAGCTCGTCCCAGCCCCCTTGATGTGCGAGTAGCGAAATCACGTGCTGAGGTTACCGCGGTCAACGAAAGAGCGGAGGGGCCTGTTGGCCCCTCCGCTTGGTCTCGCTGGCTGGCTCTCTATGAGCCGTTGGTCGAATCGGTTGACGATGGGCTGCCGAGCTTTATCTGTGCTGGCACTGATGCTATCGACGCATCGGTGATCGTGTACGAAACAGTGGCCCCGTAGAGGATGTCGCTGACTGAGTTGAGACAGACTCCGATCCAGTTTTGGTTTGCGTTCGACGCGGTGATAGCGCTGACGTCGACGCTGACGATCTGTGTCGTGCCCGATGCGACCGACGCTCCGGTTTCTTCTACCTCGCTGACCGGATCGCCAAGCGCGGCAGTATGGAAGGCATAGAAGCCGTTGCCTGAAGCGTCGAGAGCGACGATATCGACCGATACCAGTTCTGCCCCGTTGGGGAGTGGCACCGGCGCTTGCAAGCATTGGCCTGAGTCAACGTCCTGACGCCATCCGCTGGCACTCCAACTCAGGTAGTGGTCGCCATGGGCGCCGCCACCGTCGGGATTGAAGTCGGCCGCGGCAACGACAAGCGGCGACGAATCGATCAGATCCTCCGCGGAAAGACCACCGAGTAGGTCCGCGTTATCCGCATTGGTAGCGGAGTCAGCGGTGGTAGCGGAGTCAGCGGTGGCTGCGCTGTCCGCGGTACTTACGGTCCCGTCCTCGGCGCCGAGGAACTGCGCGAAACGTTGCATGAACGCTGCCATCTGGCCGCGGCTGACATTGTCGTCCGGACAGAAGTTGTCGTTCGTTGGTGGGTTACATCCTGCGGTGACCCCGGCGCCGGCTAGCCATTCGATGTTCGATTCAAAGATCGAGTTATCGTCGTCGGTGAACTGGCCTCCTGCAGCAAAGGCCGCGGCCGGTGCCAAGACCAGCACCACAGTCACAATTGTCAAGATTCGCTTCATGCTTTCTCCCTCTCCGGTAGTACGTGATATCCAAAACTATCGGGTGAGTGCCCAATTTGGTGGACGAACCCGTTTGACATTTATGCACATATACGTATAATTCTCTCTTCTGGTACAGAAGGAAACATGAAGACCCGCATCGCCATCCTTGGAGCCTCCGGTTACGCCGGAGGCGAACTTATTCGGCTTGTTGACGACCATCCCGAGATGGAGGTCGCCTATCTAGGCGCCCACACCAAAGCCGGCGCCACCTTGAACTCCGTACACCCACACCTGACCCGCGGGGATCGTGTCCTCCAATCAAATGACCCCGCCTCTGTCGGTTCTGTCGACCTTGCCTTCCTGGCAATGCCTCATGGAGCCTCGGCCGACCCGGCGATGCAATTGCTGGCCAACGGTGTGAAGGTTGCCGACCTCGGTAGTGACTTCAGAATGGATTCCGCCGACCGGTACGAGGCTGCATACGGTACGCCGCATCCGTATCCGAACGAGTTGGGGGGTTGGCCATACGGCCTCCCCGAACTGTTCGGCGACGATCTCGCAGGCGCCGATCGCGTCGCCGTCCCCGGTTGCTATCCAACGTCGGCCCTCCTTGGGATTGCCCCACTCCAGAAGGCGGGGTTGATCGGTGCCGGTCCGGTGATCGTCGACGCGGTGTCCGGTGTGTCCGGTGCTGGTAGGGGGGCCAAAGAGTCCCTGATGTTCGGAGCCGTTGACGAGGGAGTGAGTGCATACAGCGTCCTCACCCATAGACACCGGCCCGAGATCGAACAAGGTTTGGGTGCCGTCGGTGACACCGAGCCAACCGTCATCTTCACCCCTCATCTTGTTCCGATGCAACGCGGGATTTTGTCTACCTGCTACGTGCCCGTTGGTTCGGGGGTCGACGCCGAAGCGGTCGCCGATGTATACGCTTCCGCATACGCCGAGACTCCATTCGTTTCGGTTGTCGAGCAGTCGCCGTCGACGCGGTGGACAGTTGGAACCAACCGCGCTCTGATCAAGCCGCACTTTGACCCGCGCACGGGTTCGGCCGTTGTCGTTGCTGCCATCGACAATCTTCTCAAGGGGGCCGCAGGCCAGGCCGTCCAGTGTGCCAATCTGATGCTCGGTCTCGACGAGACCGCGGGGCTTCCCATGGCAGGGTGGATGTCGTGAGCGTTACTGCCGCAGCAGGTTTCGCCGCCGCCGGAGTAGCTGCTGGGATCAAACCCGCCGGCGTCCTTGACCTCGCCCTTGTTGTCGGCAGCGACTCAACCATCGGCGCTGCAGTTTTCACCACCAATCAGGCCGCGGCGGCTCCGGTTCGTGTCAGCAAGTCCCACCTGGCTGCGGGATCTGCAGTCAGGGCTGTTGTTCTCAACTCGGGCTGTGCCAACGCCGGCACCGGTGAGGCAGGTTTGGCTGATGCGAAGACCTCGGCCGCGGAGGTTGCTGGCGTGGTCAGCTGCGGTGTAGAGGATGTGCTGGTTTGCTCAACTGGTGGCATTGGCCAACAGCTTCCGATTGGCAAGGTATTGGCCGGCGTGCCTCGGTGTTTTGAGACACTGGCTTCATCGGAAGATGCCGGTACCGCAGCGGCGCGGGCGATCATGACAACAGACACGGTTCCCAAGGAGAGCGTGCGTTCGGTGGCGGGCTTCACTGTCGGCGGGATGGCAAAGGGCGCCGGCATGGTGCGCCCCGATATGGCCACAATGCTCGTGGTCGTCACCACCGATGCTGTTGTCGAGCCTGGTCTGCTCGACGGAGTTCTCCGTGCGGCTGTTGACGAGTCTTTCCATGCGCTCAACATTGACGGGTGTCCATCGACAAACGACACGGTGATTCTCCTTTCCTCGGGAAAGAGCGGGGTGGCGCCTGAACCCGACGTATTCACTCAGGCCGTGACTGCCGTGTGCTGGGATCTAGCGAACCAACTCGCCGCCGATGCTGAAGGTGCCAGTCGAGTGGTGACGATCGAGGTGCAAGGCGCCTCCGATGATGGCACTGCCCGACGAGCCGGGCGATTGGTTGCCGACTCGGCCCTTGTCCGCTCGGCCTTCTTCGGCGGCGATCCGAACTGGGGACGCTTGCTCGGTGCGCTTGGCGCCAGTGAGGTGACATTCAACCCCACACAGTTTGGTGTCGCATACGGCGGAATCGATATAGCTAGAGGCGGGGTGGCGGTCGACCATGACAATGCTGCCTTGCACGATGCGATCGCAACCGGAGATTTCACCGTGACCATGACCATCGGTGGCGGCCCCGGCACCGCCCTGGTGATTACAACAGACTTGACCCCCGACTATGTGACCTTCAACGGGAAGTACAGCTGATGACCAACACCGGGCACTCGACCCCACACGAGGCCAAACCTCGTATCGCCAAGACCATGGGCAAGGCCCGGATCTTCTCCGAGGCCCTGCCCTTCATCAAGGACTTCCGGGGTCAGACCGTTGTCATCAAATACGGTGGATCGGCCATGGTCGACGAGAGTCTGCGGAATACGTTCGCCGACGACGTGGCAATGCTCCACTACGTCGGTATCAACCCTGTCATAGTTCACGGGGGCGGACCCCACATCTCGCGAGCCATGGGCCAGCGCGGGATCGAACCACAGTGGTTCGACGGTCTGCGGGTCACCGACGATGAGACCATCCGAGTGGTGCAATCGACGCTTGCCGGTGAGATCAACCCTGACATCGTGCGGCTCATCAACGCCCATGGGTCGGTAGCGGCCGGGATCAACGGTCTCGACGGGAACCTCTTTGTTGCTAAGCCGAAGGACGAGCGACTCGGCTTTGTCGGCGAGATAACCGAGGTCAATCCCGGTTTGATTCAGAGTCTGCAACATCAGGGATATGTGCCGGTGGTAGCCCCGTTGGCTCGGGGCGAAGACGGTAAGACCTACAACCTCAATGCGGACACGGCGGCGGGTGCCCTTGCCGAGGCACTCGGCGCCCGCAAAGTTGTCTATCTCACCGATGTCGAGGGTCTGTACCGTGACCTTGGCGACAAAGACTCGCTCATTGCCAGGATCGTCGTTGAAGATCTGTTGGCGTTGATCGATTCGGGATCGGCGTCGGCAGGCATGCTCCCGAAGCTGCTTTCTTGCGTGTCGGCAGTCAATGGCGGCGTGGAACGCGCCCATATTCTCGATGGCCGCATGCAGCATGCGCTACTGCTCGAGGTCTTCACGCCGGAGGGAATCGGCACGATGGTGACGATGGAGCCGGTCACATGAGTCCTGCTACTGCGACACGCCGGAGACTCATCAGAAAGCTGATCGGTGAAGGAGCCGTAACGAGCCAGGCGATGCTTGTCGAGCTGCTTGAGGCTGGCGGGTTCCCGGTCACCCAGGCCACCGTGTCTCGCGATTTGGATTCGCTCGGGGCGATCAAGGTTCGTGATGACAGTGGGTCTGTCCATTACAGCACCGCGGCCAGCCCGGAAGAGCTTTCAGAAGCTGAGGTTCGGTTGCGTCGTACCGTCAACGATTTTGTCGAGGAGCTCGCAGTGTCAGACAACGTCGTTGTCATTCATACGCCTCCGGGTGCGGCCCACCTGGTCGCGGGCGCCATCGATGCGGCGAAGGTTGACGGTGTTCTCGGCACCATTGCCGGGGATGACACGCTGATGGTTATTGCTGCAGAAGAAGCCGGCGGTAACGAGGTTGCTTTAAAGATCGAAGAAATGGGAGTTAGGAAATGAGAGATATCAAGAAGGTCGTGCTCGCCTACAGCGGCGGTTTGGACACTTCCGTGATCCTGCAGTGGATCAAGGACGAGTACGGAGCCGAGGTCGTGGCATATACCGCTGACGTCGGCCAGGGCGAGGAAGTCGCAGAGGCGGAAGCCAAGGCAATGGCGACAGGTGCTTCCGAAGCCATCGTTGATGACCTGCGTGCTGAGTTCGTATCCGACTTTGTCTTTCCTGCGATCCGCGCCAACGCGATCTATGAGGGCTACTACCTGCTCGGAACGTCACTCGCCCGACCCATTATCTCGAAGGGAATGATGGAGGCCGTCAAAGCCACCGGCGCCGACGCCATTGCTCACGGGGCGACAGGTAAGGGCAATGACCAGGTTCGTTTCGAGTTGGCGGCCTACGCCATCGACCCGACCATCAAGGTGATCGCTCCATGGCGAGAGTGGGATCTCAAGGGCAGGGCCGATTGTGTTGCTTATGCGGAAGAGCGCAACATTCCGATTCCGGTTACTCCAGAGAAGCCCTATTCGATGGACGCCAACCTGCTGCATATCTCCTATGAGGGCGGCGTCCTCGAGGACCCATGGGTGTCACCTCCCAAGGGCATGTTCCGGATGACAGTCGATCCTTGGGAAGCCCCCGACATGATGGAGACATTCTCTATCGAGTTCGAGAAGGGCGATGCTGTCGCTATCAACGGCGTCCGGATGAGTCCCGTCGAGATCTTGACCAAGCTCAATGCTGTCGGTGGCGCACACGGGGTAGGACGGGTCGACATCGTTGAAAACCGTTTTGTAGGGATGAAGTCGCGCGGTGTCTATGAGACGCCTGGCGGCACGATCCTGCACCATGCCCATCGTGCCGTCGAGTCGCTGACTCTCGACCGTGAGGTGACACATCTTCGTGACGAATTGTCTCCCCGCTACGCAGAGATGGTCTACAACGGATTCTGGTATTCACCGGAACGTGAGGCGTTGCAGAAGTTCATGGACGAGATCCAGCAGCGGGTGAACGGCGAGGCTCGGATCACGCTCTACAAGGGCAATGTGATTGTTGATGGGCGGCGTTCTGACTCGCACAGTCTTTATGACGAGGCGACTGTCACTTTCGAAGCCGATGATGTCTACAACCAGGCGGATGCTGACGGGTTCATCCGGCTGCAGTCGCTGCGGCTGCGGACCTTTGCGGAGAAGCGGCTCGGAGAGGGCGAGTAGCCATGACCATGTGGGGCGGTAGGTTCGAGCAAGGTCCGGCCGAGTTGCTGTGGCGGTTCACGGTCGACCATTCGGATCGGCGGCTGCTCGTCGACGATATTGAAGGGTCGTTGGCGCATGCCGGGATGCTCGCCGAGGTCGGCCTTCTTTCTGCGGAAGAAGCCGAGACAATCAAGACCGGTCTCGGGACTGTCTTGGTGGAAGCGCAGACAGGTGCGTTTCCTTGGTCCGACGGGGACGAGGATGTGCACTCGGCGGTGGAGAGACGTCTTGGTGAACTGATTGGATTTCTTGCGGGCAAGCTCCACACCGGGCGGTCCCGTAACGACCAGATCTGTCTTGACCTGCGTCTCTATCTACGCAGGGCCGCCGGGGAGAGGGCCTTCGAGATCGGCGACTTCGTACGGGTTCTGATGAACCTTGCCGAGGAGGTTGGGGACACGGTGGTGGCCTCCTATACCCATGTTCAGCAAGCACAAGCGGTGCCATTGGCGCACCATCTGTTGGCGTATGCGTGGATGTTGCTGCGGGATCGCGATCGGTTCCAGGATGTGTACCCCCGAATCGACACTTCGCCGCTCGGTGCTGGTGCTTCGGCAGGCAGCCGTTTGCAGCTGGATCCTGCCAATACGGCTGAGAGGCTCGGATTCTCTTCGGTGTTCGCCAACTCCATGGACGCCGTGGCATCGCGTGACTTTGTTGCCGAGTATGCATTCTGCTGTGCGCAGACGATGGTGACGCTGTCGCGGCTGGCTGAGGAGCTTGTTCTGTGGGCGACCGAGGAGTATTCCTGGGCAACGTTCGGTGATGCGTTTACGACCGGTTCGTCGGCGATGCCGCAGAAGAAGAACCCCGATATTGCCGAGCTTGCTCGTGGCAAGACGGCCTCGGTCATCGGGGACCTGACTGCTCTCATGACCCTGCAGAAGGGACTTCCGTTGACATATAACCGTGATCTTCAGGAGGACAAGCGGGCTGTGTTCCACGCCGACGATACGGTTGCTCTGGCGCTGGCGGCGCTTGGAGGGATGATCGAGAGTGCCGTGTTCCATCCTCCGGAGCCATCATCGATGGTCACCGCGTTGGACCTTGCGGAGATCCTGGTGGACAGGGGAGTCCCGTTCCGGGAAGCGCACGAGGTTGTCGGCGGTCTCGTTGCCGGTCTGACCGCTAACGGACGAGGCCTTGGTGACGCCACGGCTGATGAACTGGAAGCCGCTCATGTTCAGCTTGTTCCTAGTGATCTGGATATGTTATCCCCTGCGGCATCAGTTGCGGCGAGAGTCACCGCA
Organism: uncultured Gemmatimonadales bacterium; assembly: GCA_964195945.1. Lineage (GTDB taxonomy): Bacteria > Actinomycetota > Acidimicrobiia > Spongiisociales > UBA5794 > JAAETI01. The sequence continues at coordinate 24,434 of CAXMRC010000182.1, read as the reverse complement.
GGCGGTGGCTCGATGGAGTCGGTGGCGGCACAGTTGGCGGCTCTCCGCTCCCAGTTGGGCGCCTAGCTCAGAGCTTGCGGACAGAAACCCTGCCCGGGGCGATCGGCTCCCTTTTCTTGCCCTGTCCTAGCGCCGACGAAATGCCGAGACTCTGCGATCTTCAATTGACACTCCTCCGCTATCTCCGTACCGCTGCCGGATTGAGCGTGCCGGACGCAGCCAGCGCGTTTGGGTCATAAGATCACGGGTACAGAACAAACGATTACAGCACTGGGGCCTGATGTGGAAAACGAAAAGGAACGGTCAGAGCGCCATGAACGAGAGCGCAAAGAGTCCAGTGAGCGTTACGAGTTAGAGCGCAAGGAGTCGCACGAACGCGAGACCAAGGAGCGCAAGGAGTCACAAGAGCGGCTGCGCAAGGAGCAAGGCGACGTCCATGAGGTGGAGCGCAAGGAGTCGCGCCAGCGAGCGGCCAAGGAGCGCATCGAGTCACGCCAGCGGGCAACTAAAGAGCGCAAAGCGGGCCATGATCAGGCGAACCTAGAACGCGAAGAAGCGCGCGAGCGACGTGCTCAAGAGCGCAAGCAGCGGTAGACCCGCCACCGATCAGAGGCCTGGCGTCCACCAGCGCCTTATACCGTGCTCACGGACGCCAGACTGTCTCAGAGTGCGGCTAGAGCGTCCATGGGGTCCACGTACTCGTAGCCGAGGTCGTGGGCGACCGCCTTGTCGGTAACAAGTCCGCCGCATACGTTGAGCCCGTTGCGGAGGTGGGGATCGTCGGTCAGCGCCTGCATCACGCCTTTCTCCGCAATAGCGAGAGCGCGGGGGAGCGTCACAGTGTTGAGCGCTGCCGTCGCAGTCTTCGGAACTGCACCCGGCATGTTGGCAACGCAGTAATGAACCGTCTCGTCGACCACGTATGTCGGCTCGGTGTGTGTCGTGGCATGTGACGTTTCAAAGCAGCCGCCTTGGTCGATGGCAACGTCCACGAGCACCGACCCGGGGCGCATCCGCGACACCATGTCGGCGGTGACTAGCTTCGGAGCACGGGCCCCTTTGACCAGTACCGCACCTATGACGAGATCAGCATCGATTACTTCCTCGTCGAGCGAAGCAGCCGTCGAGTAGATAGTGGTGAGGGCCGGCCCAAAATGGCGGCCGAGCCTGTCGAGAACATCCACGCTGTTGTCGAGCACAGTCACGTCGCCACCCATACCGAGCGCAACGTCAATAGCGTTCTCACCGACAACCCCGCCGCCGATAATCACGACCTTGGCGGGGGCAACCCCTGGAATCCCACCAAGAAGGATGCCGGAACCGCCGTGGACACTTTCGAGAGCGGTCGCACCAGCCTGCACCGAAAGCCGTCCGGCGACCCGGGACATAGGGGCGAGCAGAGGCAGGCCGCCGTTGTTATCGGTAACGGTCTCATAAGCGATGCAAACTGCTCCGCTATCGACGAGGTCTTTGGCCTGCTCGGGGTCGGGCGCAAGGTGGAGGTAGGTGAACAGGATCTGATTCCTGCGCAGCATGGTGCGTTCCTGGGCCTGCGGCTCCTTGACCTTCACGACCATATCGGCGTTGTTGAATACGTCGCCGGCAGACGAGACGATCCTGGCACCAGCGGCCTCGTAGTCGGCGTCGGAGGCACCGACACCAAACCCGGCCCCGGCTTCGACGATGACTTCCTGATCGTGATTGACCAGTTCTCGCACCGACGGTGGTTTGAGACCCACCCGTCGCTCGGCAACTTTGATTTCCTTGGGCACACCAACGATCACGACAGTAGCTCCCGTCACAGCGATAGAGTTAAGATTATCGGGAAATCCACCGAATTTGGTTGCGACCTGCTGTGCTGGGACGACCAATAGCACAATAATGTTGCGCCAAGCTGCAGAAAGCCGAAGAATTGTTGTGACGTACCATCTCGACCACACCGACCGGGCCATTCTGGCCGCCTTGGGAACCGATGGGCGTATCAGCAACGTGGCCTTGGCGGAGAAGGTGCATCTGTCGCCATCGGCATGCTTGCGTCGTCTGCGCCGCCTCGAAGAGAGCGGGGTAATTGATCGATACACGGCGGTGATAGATCCGGCGAAGATCGGCAAGGCGACCTCGGTATTCGTAGACATCTCGCTGTCGAGTCAGCGGGAAGATCTTCTCGACTCATTCGAGGCCGCCGTACAGGAGGTGCCTGGCGTGATGAGTTGTCACCTGATGGCCGGTGATGCCGACTACGTTGTTCAGATCCTGTGTGCCGATGTCGAGGACTATGAGCGGATTCACCGCAGTTATCTGTCGCGACTCCCTGGTGTTACCCGACTTCGTTCGAGTTTCGCTCTCCGCACTGTGGTCTCCAAGCCGGCCTACGAACTGGAATAGCCGGCCCGGCATGACGCGTTCAGATTCGCAAGGATCTGCCCTCTTGGATTTCCCTCTTGACATGACTAACGAGATTAGTTACAATAACTAAACAAGTTAGTCACGCTGAGTGACAAGCACGGAGGGAGAACAGGATGAAGAAGCTCAGTACAGAGGTCATGATCGACGCCCCACCAGCGGCAGTCTGGGAGGTACTCGCCGATTTCGGCCCCTATCCGGACTGGAACCCTTTCGTCGTATCCATCGAAGGTGATCTGGAAGTGGGATCACGTCTCAGGGCGCAGCTACAACCACCAGGTGGAAAGGCAACCACCTTCAAGCCGACGATCACCGCCGTCGAGACGAATCGGTACCTCGAATGGCTGGGCCACCTCGGGGTCAAAGGTCTATTCGACGGCAGACACCAGTTCAAGCTCGAAGCCACCGGTGGGGGGACTAGGTTCCTGCAGAGCGAAGAGTTCACGGGAATCCTGGTGCCACTGTTCAGCAGGATGCTCGACGGTAAGACCCGGGCAGGGTTCGAAGCGATGAACCATGCGCTCAAGGAACGCAGCGAGGCAGGAGAAGCCGAAAGGGGCTGATGGGACGCAAAGTAGGGATCACCCTCAAAGACGTCGTCGGTGCCGCCGCCACCATTGCTGATCGCGATGGTCTGGAGGCGGCATCGTTGAGTGCCGTTGCTGACGGGCTAGGCATCAAGACACCATCCATGTACAACCACGTTGCGGGTCTTGCCGGGCTACGTCGCGAGATGGCCCTTTACGCCGCAGTCGAGCTCACCGAGGTCTTCAGTACGGCGGCATCGTCGGCGCCGCCGGATCAGGCCGTTCGCCAGATAGCTGACGCCTATCGCCGATTCGCCAAAGAGCACCCCGGCCTCTATTCGGCTCTTTCACCTGCGCCCCGGCCGGGGGAGGACGACGAATTGTACGAAGCCATGGCGGCCCCGGTGCTGATACTGGCTGAGGCATTGGCCTCCCTCGGTGTGGCCGCCGACGATGCCATCCACCTCCTCCGCGGATTGCGGGCCACTCTGCACGGTTTTGTGGATCTAGAGACAAACGGCGGGTTTGGGATGCCGGTCGATATAGACACCAGCTTCAGCCGTGCCGTCGATGTGATGGTCAGCGGGCTCTTGAGCCAAACAGGGTGACTCCGCGCAGCTGGGTCTAGGAATCCTCAGCCAGTCTGTTGAGCAATCGTGGTCCGTCGAGCACAGAAACAAACGGCAGCACGTCCTCCACCTCGCGGAGCACAAACTCGGTTAGCTGCTCCTGCACCACAGAAAGCAGCTCTTGGCGTGTCCATGGCTTACTGACGTAGTGGTCCAGGTCGGCTTGGTTGATGGCCCGAATCGTGTCTTCGTGACCGGCTTGGCCGGTGAGCAAAACCTTGCGCGCTGGCGCAGTCTCTGACTGACCGTGCAGTTCGATTAGGAAGTCGGTGCCCTGCGTTCCCGGGAGACGGTGATCGGCGATGACAAGTGCGATGGCGTCGCCTGCCGCGGTGACCTCTTGGACTACCTGCCGGGCGTCGTCCGCATCCTCGGCCATCTCGACCAAGAAGGTCGGCTCGAATACCTCCAGGTCGCGGACGACCGCGTCGCGTACTTCGTCCTCGTCTTCGATACAGAGGATGACCAGACGGTTCATTGATTCTCTCCGTTCATGGCGGCGGCGGGGAGCACAACAGCAAAACAAGTCCTGCCTGGTACCGACTTCACATCGATTGACCCTCCGTGTCTTACAACAATGTCTTTGACTATCTGGAGACCGAGACCCAATCCGAATTCAACTCGTCCGGCCTTGGTGGTGAATGCCGGTTCGAAGATGCGCTCCAGGTTCTCGGTTGGGATTCCTTGACCGTTGTCGGTGACGCCCACCCGAACCTCTCCAGCTTTGGTCGTCTCGACCTCAATCGACAGGCGGGCATCTGTTTCGTCCATCGCTTGGATGGCGTTGGTGATGAGGTTGGTCCACACCTGGTTCAAGTCGCCGGGATGGCCGGTGATGGTGGGGATATCCTCGGCGTAGGTCGTCTCGACTCTGACATGGGCGAGATCATGACCGAGCAGCAGCAGTGTCTCCTCGATCCCGGTGCGGACATCGAACTCTTCGACTATCTCGTCACTACCCCTGGCATACGACCGAACCGATCCGACCAGCTTCACTATTCGCTTTGCCGCCGCGTCAACATTCCGTAACGACGTGCCGATCCGATGGAAGCGCTCCATGCGATCGAGCTGGGCTAGCGGGTCGGGACTATCACCAAAGCGTTGTTCGTATTCATCCTTGGAGGTGATGCCGATTTGAACCAGCCGTTTGGCGAGACCCGTGTCGCCGATAGCGTCTGCTAGTTCGTTGCGGAGCTGGCGTTGGACCCGAGTCGAAACGGGCTCCCGTTCCCGGGCCGTGCGTACTGCGTCGACAAAGACCTCTCCTCCCGGTGTGCCGGCAGTAAGAGCTTCAATGTCTTCGGCAAGGAAGTCGGCGGTGCGGCTTACTACCGCGGCTGGATTGTTGAGTTCGTGGCCAATACCGGCCGCCAGTTGACCCAGCGTCGCCAGTTTCTCGGATTCGATCAGACGTGCCTGGGTGCGGTTGAGACGGTCGATTGTGCCTGCCAACTCATCTCTTTCTCGCTCCAGGTCACGCGCTAAGCGGTCAACGATCATGCGGAGCTCGATTGATCGTTGATTGCGGCGCGCCATCGATCGCAGCAGCACGGTGGCGAAGTGGATAGCCAAAGTGGGGCTGTGGCGGAGGGCATAGTCGAGTTGCTCGAGCGTGAGATCGATAAACGTCGTCTCTTCTGTCGTCTCGGCGTTGAAGAATGCCTTTGTCTCCGAGAGGGCGATCGCGTTTAGTCCGATGACTCGGCCTGCGGTCCTGGCGTGGAAACCGATTGTGTGATCGTCCACTTCAAGTGTGAGGCGCACCTGGCCGCTCACCACCACCCGAATGCCGTCAACAGTCTCACCTGCTTTGAGAAGCGTTGTGGCTGCAGGAACTGTTGTGCGTGGCGGGCTATCTAGCGCCCGATCGATCTCCTCGATCATCTTGGCCTCGACCTCGTCATCAGAGAGAGCCCGGTCGTCGAGGAACGATCGCTGCAAACGGGCCAGTCGCTTGGTTGCTTCCTGGGCACGTCCCTCTACTGCGACAAATGCTTTGGACAACACGTCGACGTCGACGACCTCGGCTACCTCGTCGACATCCTGAGGAGCCTCCTCGATGAAGTACTCGGTCACCAGCCTGGAGACGAGCGCCTTCAGTTGCGACAGGCTCCAGGGAACGCTGAGAGTGCCGTCGACCGTGTCGTCCAGACGCTGCGGAGTCTTCTCAGAAAGGAGCACCCTGCGGGCGCTTTCGAGCTCCGGCCGCTCGCTGAGCGCCGTCGCCGTCTCCAACCCGGTGGCATCACTCAAGAACTCGTCGACGAAGACCAGCGGAATCATGGCGCCCGCATGGAGAGCCGCAGTTGTGCCGGAGGTCAACTCAGCGGCGGTGGCGACCGTCTGCACCGTGAAGGCACCCTCGGCCAGTGCAACCAGGTCCCGCTCCAGGTCGGTACGGGTCGTCGGATCGCTGGAGGCACAGAACACGATGTCGAGGATGGGGTGCTCCGATGTCATGTGATGCCCATTGTCGACCAGAGCAGCGGTGATATCACGAGAAACAGAAGCAAGCCGACCACGCCGACGATGATGCCGGTTCGCGCCATATCGCCGGTCTTGACGAGACCTGAGCTGTAGGCGATGGCGTTGGGTGGTGTCGATATGGGCAGGGCCATGGCTAGGGACGCCCCGATGGCTATCACAAAGCCGACGAGCAGCGGGTCAAGATCCACCGCACCGGACATGGTCAGGGAGATGCCAATAGGGACAAGCAGGTTGGCACTGGCGCTGTTCGAGATGACTGTCGAGAGGGCGAGCGCAACGACGCCAAAGGCAGCCGCGACGATGCCGGGTCCGATGGATTCCCACGAGATAAGGCCGATCAGCCACTCGTCAAGACCTGAGTCGGCAACACCCTTGCCGAGGGCAATGCCACCTGCAACCAGCCACAGCACATGCCATTGCACATTCTGGATGTCTTTGTCACGGAACACCTTGGTCGCCAACAGGACAACGACTGGCAAGAAACCAACCACACTCGAACTGATGCCGTGGAACGATTCTGTCAGCCACAAAAGCACGGTCAGGGCAAAAACACCGTAGAAGATGCGCGCATGACGCGATTTGTCGAACTCGGCCACGATGTTGATGGCGATCGAGGAGGTCTCTGATGGGAACAGGCGCCCAATCAGCCACCAGGCAACAAAGAGCAGAGCAATCGCCCCCGGTACAGCCATCAGCATCCACTTCCCGAAACTGACTGAGACCCCCGATGCGGCCAATTGCCCGATGGCAATGGCATTGGGTGGGGTTCCTACAGGGGTTCCGATTCCACCGATGTTTGCTGCAATAGGTATCGCCAGGATCATGCCGGCTCGCAGTCGGTCATTTGCGTCGAGGCCGGCAACCACGGGAAGAACCACCGCCATCATGGTGGCTGTCGTTGCAGTGTTCGACATGAACATCGAGAAGCCCGCAGTAATCAGCATGAGGCCAAGCATGATGCGGGCAGGGCTTGTGCCGAAGGGTCGCAGCAGGACGCGGGCCATTGCCTTATCGAGTCGGAACTTCGAAGCTCCCATGGCTAAGAAGAACCCACCGAGGAAGAGCATGAGAACAGGATCGGCGAGGGCTGCGAAGTAGTCACGGAAGGCTTGCGGAACAAAGTCGGCAGGCAGCCCGACAAGAGCCTGATCGCTCACCATCAAGATCTCCAGCATGATGATCAGGACCGCAGTGGCATACAGGGGGATCGCTTCTGTTACCCATAAGACGATCGCAATCAGGAAGATCGCAAACATGCGATGACCGGCTGTGGATAGCCCGCTGAATTCGAAGAGCAGCGGTATTAGAAACACGATGACGGCGACGACGAGCCCGATTCTTCGAGTGGGAATGTCGCCCTTCGACCGCTGAGATTTGGTGGTGGTCATACAGGCCCGCTTGGGATTGGATGAAGGCTGGCCATTGGTTGCTGCAAGCCTAGATGTCGTGTCACGGAACCCGCTGATTGCCTGCGCTATCTGACATTAGGCCCTGCCTAATCGACCCCTAATCGCCCTCTAAGCCCCCTCCCCGACGTTGGGGGCATGTCATCAGCAACCGCCACAGCCCTTACGGTCTCGCTGGCGTCACTTCTCTTCGATTCCGGGATTGGCGCCCTGATACCTGGCGAGGCCGACGCAGAACTCGAAACACCCACACAGGTATCCGTCATATCAACAGCGCCGGCCATGCTCACCGACGGTGGCGAACCGCTGTGGTCGCTCCCCTAAGACCGATTGCGAGCGCCTTCAGGTTTATTCATCGCTTAACGGTCATCGGATGCACGGTTAGTCAAACCTGTTGCATCCTGTAGTCACATTCTCAAAAAGGAACAATTGAAATGACAAAGCGAATCGCATTCCTCCTCGCAAGCATCCTGGCCTTTGCACTAGTTGCCGGCGTTGCTTCCGCAGTTTCGGGAACCTATAGCGACGACACAACCAAATCAGCCGTTCTAGACACGGATTCGTCGGCCGACGACTCAGCCGTTGACATGGACGACGACTCGTTGGCCGATGACGACTATGCCTCCGACTATGACGATGACGAGTCCAGCTCATACGATGATGATTCGTCTGACTATGACGAGTCCAGCTCGGATGATGATGACGAGTCTGACTATGACGATGCTGAGTCCAGCTCACACGATGATGATTCGTCCGACTACGACGATGATGACTCCAGCTCGGATGATGACGATTCCGACCATGATGATGACTCGTCAGATCTTGATGATGACGATTCTGACTATGACGATGATTCCTCTGACTACGTCGGTTCTGACGACTCTGACTATGACGATGACTCGTCAGACCTTGATGATGACGATGACGACGACTCAGACGATGACGATGACGATGACGATGACGACGAGTCGGCCAGCCAGTTCTAGGCCCAACTAACGTCTCTGGCACTCAAGCCCTTGCTCCCGTTTCTTGGGAGCAGGGGCTTTGCCAATTTCACACAGCGGCGGGCACTCCTTAGAGTCGGGACAGGCTCACCGGAGGTTGTGACGTGGAACTAAAGACATACGACGGCGAAGCACCCTTTCCCTTCGGGACTCTTTCCGTCCGAGATATGACTCCGACAACGTTCACCCAACTCTCGATCGGCGTCGTAGAGGTACCCATTGGCGGAGAGCATCCCCCGTTCGCTGAACAGCGCAAAGAGAAGATCTACGTAGGGCTCAAGGGAATGGTCGAGTTCACTTGCGAAGGTGAGAAGGCTCGTGTTGGCCCCGGTGACATTCTTGTGTTCACCGGAGGCGAGCAGTACTCCTACTACAACGGCGGCTACGAGCCAGGGCAACTTCTCGTCCTCCAGCGACCAAACAGGGATCGCGAGCAAGCCGACTAGGTGAGTCTTAGTTTGCGGTGAGTATGTAGCGGTAGGTGGCTGTCCAATGGATTGCCGATGCTGCTACTACGAACACATGGAATAGCTCGTGTGCAGAGAAGACCTTCGGCCATAGCTTTGGCCAGCGGGTGACTTTGAAGATCATCCCTAGGGTGTATAGCCCTCCCCCGATCGCCATCAGGACCACCGCGGCAGTACCGGCGCGGCCGGCCAGAGGGAACATGACCGGCACCGACAACCAGCCGAGTATCAGCATCAGGCTGAACGAGAAAACATGGCGATCCATCGGGGCAAAAGCTCGATTGAGGATGCCGGTAAGTGCAATGGCCCACGCAACAATCAGTGCGATCCATCGCCAGGGTCCCTCGAGAATCTGCACCGCTATTGGGGTATAGGACGCTGCGATCAAGACAAAGATCATCGAATGATCGAGACGTTGCATCCGGGTCTTCCACACACCGCGCCAAGGGATCGAGTGATAGAGAGAACTGGTTGTGTAGAGCCCGAGGAGCCCGAGGCCAAATACGATGGCGGCGATTCTGGCCGGCCAGTTCGGTGCCCGCAGCACCAGAAAGACGGTCCCGATTATCGAGGCGAGAGCCGCGCCCCCGTGGAGAAACCCCCGCACCGGGTTCTGCATCTTCCCGAGTGACCAGCGGGTCAGATTCTTGTTGAAATTCATAGATCGGACTGTACCCGGCATCTGAGACAAGCGGCGTCCGCAATAATCGTGCCAATGCATACCCCGACCACACCTCAGGGAGCTGAGGTCTCCTGGGCAGCCGCCGTGCCGGGCGATGCTGCCGAACTGTCCGATCTGTTCAACGCCATCACCTCTTATGAAGAAACGCCGGAGCGACTCAGCCCCGATTCTATGGCACACGAACTGGAGGCCTACTTCGACCCGCTTGCGGAGAGGACCATTGTTGCCAGGGATACAGACGACGTGATCGTTGGATACAGCACCGCGTTTCACCGCCCCGCCGAGGCCGACGAGCACCGAGTCTATGTCAACGTCTACGTTGCGCCCGGCTCCCGAGATCGGGGCCTCGAAGACTCCATGATGGACTGGGCCGTGGCCACTGGAACTGACCTGTTGGACGCCACGGACGCAACGAAGAAGTACGTATGCGGATGGCTGTACAAGAAACAGGAACAAGCCGCACAGCGTTTCGCCGCAAGACGCTTCGAGGCCGTGCGGCACTGGTGGGAGATGGAACGGTTTCTTGCGAAAGAGGTTGTGGTGGCTCCGGAAGATGGCTTTGTTGTGGTCCCCTGGGAGGATCAACACGCCGAACCAGCCAGGCTCGTCTACAACGCGGCATTTGCGGACCACTGGGGGAGCGCGCCGATGGATAGCGAGATCTGGCAGAAGCTTGTCATCGGTAGTCCCAACTTCCGAATGCCCTATTCGTTCGTTGCCATCGCAGACGGCGAGGTTGTTGGGTATGCCGCCAACGAGGCATACCCGGAGGACTAGGAAGCCGCGGGGAGATCAGAGGCATGGATCGGTGGTTTGGGAGTGCTGCGTGATTGGCGCAAGAGGGGTATTGCTACCGCCCTGTTGGGCCGGTCCATGGCCGGCATGAAAGGCGCGGGCATGGATGTTGCAATGATCGGCGTAGACGCATCCAGCCCAACCGGTGCGCAGCATCTCTACCAATCAGTGGGATTCAGCACCAGGATCACCGGGACAACGTGGCAACGTGATGTGAGCTAGAGCCTGCCGACTTGATTCGATTGCGGCGTACACTCCGAGTGTGGCGAATTGGAACAAGACCAAGAGACTGGTCAAGAAACCCCTCTACCGGGTATATGAATCGCGGATTCTCAAGTTCCTCGACAGGGACAAATTGCCGCGACACATCGGTGTGATTCACGATGGGCATCGTCGCTATGCCCGTGCTGAAGGATTGGCAGACTACCAAGCCAGCTATCGCGAAGGTATGAAGAAGTTCGTGGAGTTCCTCGGCTGGGCCGATGACCTGGAAATCCACGCGGTCACCTGTTGGCTGCTCTCGACAGAGAACCTATCTCGACCACAGGAAGAGCTCGAGCCTTACTACGACGTACTAATTGATCTCTTCCGTGACATCCCGCGGAAGATAGAGGGGCATGATGTTGCAGTGCGTTTTGTGGGAAGCCTCGACTTGCTACCGCAACGGCTCACCGACGCGGCCAAGGAACTTGCCGCGACCTGTAGTTCGGGAAACAGGCGAGTCACTATTGCCCTGGCTTACGGCGGACGTCAGGAGATAGTTGACGCCGCACGAGAACTTGTTGGCAGTCTCGCCGAAGCAGGTGTCCCTGCCGACGCTATGGCGGAACGGATCGATGCCGAATCACTCGGATCGTTCATGTACTCGGCAGACCTTCCCGATCCCGACCTTGTCATTCGTACCAGCGGAGAGATCCGGTTGTCGGGGTTCCTGCTCTGGCAAGCGGCGTATGCCGAATTCTCGTTCGTTGATGTGTACTGGCCGGAGTTCCGTCGGGTTGACTTCCTCCGTGCCGTACGAGACTTCACGCACAGCACTCGTCGCTACGGCAAATGAAGGGGGTAGCGAGACTATGACACAGAGACGCTCCTCGCGTGAAGAGACACGGATCGCACTGTTCGAGTCAGCGCTTGTTGAGTTCGCCCAACACGGTTTTCGCAACACCACCCATGCCGACATTGCCGCCGCGGTTGGTATTGGGAGAACCACTTTCTACGAGTACTTCGAGAGTACTGAGGACATGTTGGTGCAACTCGTTGAAGAGAGAATGCCGGTCGTCGTTGCGGAGATAATCGAGGCGATAGCGACCGAGGCCTCACCGGTCGAAAGGATGCGCGAACTTGGCATCCGTACTGTTGAATTCGTCGGTCTTGACCACCTTGGTTTGATCCTTCATACCGAGGCGATGCGGATGTCCGACGAATCGCAGCGCCGCATCTCAGTTGCCCATGCGGGTCTTGTAGGGGCCTTTGCTGAGGTCTACACCTCAGGGGTAGTCACAGGAGCCTTTCGTGATTTGCCGGTTAGGGTCGTCGGCCAACTGATGTTCCAAACGGTGATGGGAGCCGGCCGATCAATCATGGATTCTGCGGAGCCAAAACAGCAGGTTCACGAGACAGCCGAGATCGCCGTTGACTTCCTCATCCGGGGCCTCTCCACCGACTGACCCGCAAACGAGTCTGCGTACGCCAGCGCCATATATGGCGCTGAGCTACGCCAGACGCGGTGGAAATACCCGATGCGGCGCCGCGTCGCGAGACCCTGGGAATCGCTGGAAGCGATAAGTGTAGGGCGGAGCGTTTAGTTCGTTATCGAGATGCCGATAGGGGTACTTGTCGGTGGGGTCGGAAAACTAAACAGCTCACTAGGTGGTATTTCAATGACGCTTGCGTCTCTAGCAAGTACTCGCGTTCTGCGCGCAGTTGCTGCGTTCCTCGTTCTTATCAGTGCTCTCGTACTTATTCCCGGTTCGGAGACCGCAGACGCGGCGGGTACGCCCGACATTTCTCTGAGCAAGTCGATGCCATCTGAGGCTCTTGCTGGTGACCCCGCTATCCCGGTCACCCTCTCTGCAACTAACCCCACGGGTACCGATGGATTCAACCTGACCTTCGTGGATGTTCTGCCTGTTGGTGTTGTCTTTGTGAGCGGCACTCCGGCTCCTGCGCAGGTCCTCAACAACGAGCCGGCAGCGGGCCAGACCACGCTGGTGTGGAGCAACGTTGCTGATCTGCAGGCCGGTGTCACCGAGTCCATCTCGTACACCGTCACCCACACCGCGGCACTGGATGTTGGGGACTCGTTCACCAACCGGGCCAGTGCCTACGTCAGCCAGGATCCACGGATTGTCCCCACCTACAACCCGGCCATCGACGGCGTCGATAACCCCACCTCTTTCGGACGTCACGAGAACGTGTCTGCCACCACCGATCTCGTACCATTCCTCCTCACCAAGACAGAGCCAAACACCGAGGCCGAGCTGCTCCGTGGCCTCCACGATCACCAGACCGTATACACCCTCGAAATCGAGAACAATCATCTTGGTGCCACCAACACTTTTGCGATCGAGGACTGGATCCCAGCCGGGATGGAATTCCTTGGTTGTGGCGGGGTCGACAACTCCACGGTTGGCGATGAGTACCCGGGATCGGGTGCGATCAACCCCGGCAACGAACCAACGATGACCAACCCCTGTATCGCCCCTGATGTCGTTGAGACCATCGTCACCGATCCCCCGGGACCGCTGCCGAGCGATGTCTACACCCACATCGTGTGGAATTCCGCGACCCTGGCTACCAATCTCGCCGCATCCGGTGTCGCCCGTTTTGACTACATCGCTGCAATCCCGATGCAGGAGAACACCACGACCTGGGCCGCCGCCACCCCAACCACAGATGGCCCCCAGGCCTCCAACATCGACAACAACAACGGCCCGCTCACTGAGGAGACTGGCAGCGAGCAGCAGATGACAAACACTGCGCGGGCCACCGGTACCTACTCGGGTGACAGCGTTGTCTACAGCGACAGCTACGAGAAGACTGTGAGTTCCGAGGACCTGTCGATCCACAAGAATGTCGACAACTCCGCGATCACCCACGGTGCGACAAGTGGTTGGACGCTCCTGGTGGAGACCAGCGAGTACACCGGCACCGCCACCAATCTTGTAGTGACCGATACCGTCCCAGATGGACTCTGTCCCGCCGGTGCCGGCCCCGAGTGTGCGGCCACCCCCGCACCATCACCGGCCTACACCTCCGCCACCGAGAATGTTGACGGAACGTGGACTTTGGTGTGGAACCTGGCCGACATGGGTCGTAGTGATCAGACGACCATCACCTTCTCCACAACTACCCGCACCCACTACCAGGAGAATTTCCTCGACGACACCCCGATCGTCGCCAACGACTTCTGGACCAACTCTGTTCATATTGCAGGCAATGTTGATGGCCGCGCCGTCGTCGACATCTCCTCTGAGGGACAGTCCGCCGCTCCTGTATCGATCGCCAAAGACGTAGCGGTGCGTCAGCTAGCAGCTAGCTGTGGCGACGGCTCCGGGCTCGACTGGTCAACAGACCCGGCACTGAACTATCACATTGGCGACCAGGTCTGCTGGCGTCTCACCGTCAACTTCCCGGTCAACCTTGACACCTTCGACTCCGATATCCAGGACTACATCCCGCCCGGTCACAGCTACACCGCGTCTGATTCGTGGGCGCTCGGTGCCGGCAACAGTGTTCCCGGTGCCGACATTGCATTCAGTGATCTGCAAGCGGGCGATGGGATCCTCACCTGGACCGTCGGTGACGGTGGCGGCTTCGTCGCCGAGAGCCTCGTGTTCGAGGTGGTCTTCTCATCCACCATCACCGACCCGAGTGCAACCTCGTCTGGGACCATCGTCGAGAACCTGATGAAGTACTCGTACGCCAATTCGGCCGGGACGCCATTCAACCTGCGCGACATGGCTGACGTCCAGGTCATCGAAGCAGAACTCGATCTGATCAAGGGCGTGCTCGAGGTAAACGGGACGCCTACCGGTGGCAACAACGTTGATGGCGTCGCCGTGATGGAAGCCGACGTCGTTACTTACCAACTCACCATCACCAACGCCGGTGACCTTGCCGCGAACGATGTCGAGGCGTGGGATCTCCTACCCGCCGAATACAGCGCTTGTGCCGCCAACGTAAGCGCAATCAGCGATGGCGGAGTGTGTGCTGCTGTGCAGCGGATCGAGTGGACCGGTCTGACCGTTCCTGCAAATAGCTCGATCACCGTCACCTATGACGTCACCATCCCGACCGGCATATCGCCGAACGAGACCATCCCCAACGATGCCGGTGTCCGCAGTTACACCTCCGAGACGAACAACGGCACCGGGATCTTCACTTACTACCCGGCGAGCAATATCGACCCTGCCGCCCCTGCCGCCAACACCACGGTCGCCGATGATCCGTCTTCGGTGGTGACCGCGGCGACGACCATTGTCAAGACCCGGACTACGGGTGTCGACGAGTCGGGCAACGCGCTGGCCGATCAAGCGACGATCGGTGAGCTAATCACCTACACCTCGACGGTGGTCATTCCAGAAGGCACAACCGTTTACGGCGCCGAGTTCACCGATGACCTCCCGATCAATCTTTCGATGGCATCGTGGAGCTACACGTTTGTCGGTGGCCCGGTTCTCACCGAAACGATTGACGTCCCGAATGGAAGCGTGACCCTTACCTTCCCCGATCCCTACAACAATGCGCCTGCCGCCGGTGGCGGCACCCTGGTTGTGGAGATGGTGGCCAAGGTCCTTGACGTTCCACAGAACGCTCACGGCGGGACTATCACCAATAGGGCCGACTTTGACTGGACGAGCCAGGATTCTGTGGCCAGGAACATCAACGACTCGGTAAACACGACCGTTGTTGAGCCAGACATGGGCATTGCCAAGTCCAGCGTCGACAGCCTTAGCAACGATGGCATCGTTGTCGGCGGCGAGACAGTCGACTACACGGTGACTGTCACCAACGGATCCGGCGCCGCAATGGCTCACGATCTGGTCGTCGTCGACACGCTGCCTATCGGGGTCACCCCGATTCTTGCATCGATCTCCGATGCCGGTGTGTGGGCTGCCCCTGGTCGCACTATCACGTGGAGCATCACCTCGCTGCCCTCCAATACATCTGTTCCCAGGACCTACACGGTCACCGTTGATGACCCGGTCGTGGTCAGCACTGCCATCACTAACAACGTTGTCGTTGACGCCACCTCAATGGCCGAGCCGTCGACAGGCGAGCGGACCGCCGGTACTCGCTATCAGGCCACCGCCAGCGACACCCAGAACACCCCGTTCGCTTCTATCGCCAAGACGGTGTCACCGCTGACCGCAACCATCGGCGACGTTGTCACCTACACCATCGATGTCACCATTCCCCCCGGCACCATCATGTATGACGCCACCGTCATCGACACCCTCCCCTCGGGTCTGTCATACGACGGCATGGTGTCACAGACATGTGACATGGCAGGCTCAGCGTGTAACCCGTTGATCACTGCTACCGATATTGGAGTCACCGGCTCCCAGGCCGTCGGGTTCTGGCTCAACGACCTCGACGTGGCCAGCGTCACCGGTGAAACCCGTGTTGTGACCATTACCTATGAAGCTCATGTGCTTCCGACCGCAAGTGCCGGTGACACCCCGGACAACGCGGCGAGTGTCTACGGAAACCAGACAGACAGGATTCTTGTTGACCCATCGACACCACCGGCAATCGGTGGCTTCGACGTGAACGCTGGTCCGGCCATTGCCACGGTGACGATCCTCGAGCCGTCCCTGACGATCGATAAGGATGTATCCGGACAGGTCGCCGACACTGATTATCGTCGTGCCCTGCCAGGCGAGACGATGACGTACACGGTCACCGTCACTAACAACGGTGCGGGCAACCTGTCGGACGCCCACGACCTGACCGTGGTCGACACCTTGCCGGACCTGGCATATGTCACGGTCGCGGCAGTGTCCGGCGGTGGTGTCTATGACGCTGCTGCCGACACGATCACCTGGACCGTTACCGGGCCTCTGGCGCCAGCCGCTTCGGTCTCGTTCACCTACGACGTAACCCTTGACACCCCCCTAGGTGTCGGTGTCGAGAACGTGGCTGGTGCCGAACTGGTCAACACCGCAGATGTTCCCTCCTACTTTGGAGTCTCTTCTGTGGACCGGGCTACCAACGCGACATTCACGTTCATCGAATACGACGATGTGACCGCCGACGTTGTCCAGGTCGAACTCGACCTCGCTTCCATCGGCAACTACGTCTGGTTCGATGTCGATGCAGACGGTGTCCAGGATGCTGGCGAGCCTGCTCTCGCGGGTATCGATGTCACCGTCACGTATCTGGGTCTTGATGGTGTGGTCGGCGGCGGTGACGACGAGGTTCATGTCGCAACTACTGATGCCAACGGCCTATATCTGGTCGATGAGCTTCCCGGCGGCCAGTACACCGTCGTTGTCGACAGTGCAGATCTGCCGGCCGGGATGACTCCCAGTTACAACCTCGACGCCACCCTCGACCATGCCTGGGCAGGGGCACTCGCAGAGAACGAGGACAAAGAGGACGTTGACTTTGGCTACACCGGAACCGGGTCGATTGGCGACACCGTGTGGTTCGACGTCGATCTCGATGGTGTGCTCGATGGCGCAGAGTTCGGTCTCGAAGGTGTCGATGTTGATGTCACCTGGTACGGATTCGACGGTGTTGCCGGTGGCGGCGATGACATCGTCTACAGCGCAACGACCGACGTCGCTGGCAACTACCTCGTACCCAATCTCCCTGCGGGCAACTATTCGGTTGCGGTCGACACCGCAACGCTCCCAGCTGGGATGACGGCCACTTATGACGCAGACGGCACCGGTACCGCCAACGTGAGTGAGCACACCCTGGGTGCCGCAGAAGACAACGTCGATCAGGACTTTGGCTATGCAGGCACCGGATCGATTGGCGACTTCGTGTGGCTGGACAGCAACGGCGATGGTGTCCAGGACCCGGGCGAACCCGGTCTCATCGGGGCCCCGGTACAGCTGACCTGGCCCGGCGAAGATGGAGTGCTCGGTGGCGGGGATGATGAAATCTTCCTCACCACCACCGACGGATCCGGTGGCTATCTGTTCGACAACCTTCCTCCTGGCGAATACCAGGTTGAAGTTATCGGAGGTCTGCCCGGAGCCGCCACCAACACCTACGACGAGGACGGTGGTGCCGACTCTTCGACCATCGTCAACCTCGGCAACGGGGTCAACCACCTGACAACCGACTTTGGCTATCAGGGCACCGCATCCATCGGTGACACGGTTTGGTGGGACATGAACGGCGACGGTGTCATCGATGCGGGCGAACCCGGTATCGAAGGCGTCGAGGTTGTCCTTGTTTACGCGGGTCTCGACGGTGTCATCGGCAACGGCGATGACTTGTTGTTCACGACCACGACCGATGCCAGCGGCAACTATCTGTTCACCGACCTACCGCAGGGCAACTACTCCGTGACAGTCAACAGCGGCGTTCCCGCGGGCTTTGCTCCTACCTATGACGAGGACGGAGGTCTTAACGAGACAAGTCTGGTCACCGGCCTCACAGTTGGAGAGATCCACCTGACAGCCGACTTTGGGTACAACGGCACCGGCTCGATCGGCGACTTCGTTTGGCTCGATGGCAGCGCTGATGGCGTTCAGGATGCGGGCGAGCCGGGGCTCCCTGGTGTCGATGTCGAACTGACTTGGTACGGCGTAGACGGCATTGCAGGGACGGCAGACGATGTCGTCCTGACCACCACGACCGACGTGGTTGGCAACTACCTACTCCCGAATCTTCCCGCCGGGGGCTACGACGTAGAGATCCTTACCGGGACGCTGCCCGCAGGGGTAACACCCACTGGTGATGCCGACGGAATTGGTACACCCAATATCTCCTCGCTCGTGCTTGGCGATGGCGCGGATGACCTCGGCCACGACTTTGGCTACACCGGCGGAGGTTCCGTAGGCGACACGGTCTGGTTTGACCGCAACGCCGACGGTGTGCTCGATGCTGACGAATACGGCATCGGCGGTGTCGATGTTGATGTCACCTGGGCCGGTGCGGACGGTGTGCTCGGAAACGGTGATGATGAGGTCTTCACGACGACGACCGATGTCGACGGTAACTACCTGGTCACGAACCTTCCCGCAGGCAACTATTCCGTAGTTGTTGATATTGCGACCCTGCCAGCGGGTATGGCCCCGACGTTCGATGAAGACGCGACTCTGGATGACCAGACCGTCTTCAGCCTTGCAGACGGGGAAGACCACCTGACAGCCGACTTTGGGTACAACGGTTCCGGCGAGATCGGTGATCTCGTCTGGCTCGATCTCGATGGCAACGGTGTTGCCGATACGGGTGAACCCGGTATCCCCGTACAGACGGTCGAACTGACCTGGGCGGGACCAGACGGAACGCTCGGGAACGCCGACGATCAGGTCTACACCACGGTGACCGACGCCTCCGGCAACTACCTGTTCGACAGCCTTCCTCCTGGTGATTACGAGGTCGAGGTCACGGGCCCGATTGTCGCTGCTGCGGTCAATACGGATGATGAAGATGGCGATCTTGACTCACACACCCTGGTCACCCTTGGCGATGGTGCCAGCCACCTGACGGCCGACTTTGGTTATGTCGGGTCTGCCGAACTCGGTGACCTGGTGTGGCTGGATCTCAACGGTGACGGCGTGGCCGACTTGACCGAACCCGGTCTCGCCGGTGTTGACGTGACTGTCACCTGGTACGGCGACGATGGCGTTGCCGGCGGCGGCGACGATGTCACGCTTCCGGCCTATGTAACCGACGCTGCTGGCAACTATCTGGCTACCGGTCTCCCTGATGGCAACTACGGAGTTGCGGTTACGGCTGGGGTGCCGATCGGACTGGTTAACAGTGCAGACGAGGATGGCGACCTGGATGATCAGACCGACGTTTCCGCGCTGCTGGCCGGTGCCAGTCATCTGACCGCGGACTTTGGGTATGCCGGAGCGGGAAGCATCGGGGACACCATCTGGTGGGACCTTGATGGTGACGCTGCGCAGGGCGCCGACGAGCCCGGTCTCTCCGGTATCGATGTCACGCTGACCTGGGCCGGCCTTGATGGGATCTTTGGCAACGGCGATGACGCCGTGTTCACAACCACAACCGATGCTGACGGCATGTATCTCGTTGAGAACCTACCCCCGGGCGACTATCAGGTTGTTGTTGGCGAGACGGGTCTGCCTGCCGGGCTGACCCAATCGGCCGACCCTGATGGAACTCTTGACGGCCAGTCCGCACTAGTACTCGGAGTCGGTGAGGCGAACCTCGACCAGGACTTCGGTTACCGGGGTGACGGGTCCGTCGGCGACTTCATCTGGTACGACATCAACAACGACGGGATTCAGGATCCGGACGAACCTGGTGTTGCCGGAGTGACGGTGACCGTTACCTACTTCGGAGCCGACGGCGTGGCCGGTGGCGGTGATGATGTTGTCTTCACGACTGCTACCGATGCCGCCGGGAACTACACAGTGCCCGGTCTGCCATCTGGTTTCTACTCCGCAGTGATCGATGCCGGGACTCTGCCGATTGGCCTTACCGTCACCGGTGATCTTGATGGAGGCGATCCGTTGGTGACACTGTTCACCCTTGGTGCTGCCGAAGCCAAGACCGACATTGACTATCCGGTCGTTGGTGACGCCTCGTTGAGCGGCACCGTGTGGAATGACGTGGACGGCGATCAGATCATCGACCTAACCGAATCCGGTATCCCAGGGGTCACTGTGATTGTGACTTGGGCCGGACCGGCCGGACCTGTGGTGATTGAGGTCATTAGCGGACCCGATGGGACCTGGGACCTGCCGATCCTGCCTCCGGGTGACTACACGGTCGAACTGGATTTGACCACTGTTCCCGATGGAATGACACCCACGACCGGAACCGACGAGGCGGTAACTCTGCCGGTTGGCGGCCATGGCGTCGTCGACTTCGGTCTTGCCGAGGTTCTTGACCTCGGGAGCACCGTGTGGATCGACACCGATGGCGATGGTGTGGTTGACCCGGACGAAGAGGGAATCCCGAACGTACTGGTCAATCTGTACGACGAGAACGGCTTGCTGGTTGCAATCGTCGAGACCGATGCCAACGGGAACTACCTGTTTACCGATCTCCTCCCAGGAACCTATCTGGTCTCGTTGAATCCGACCTCGTTGCCCGAGGAAATTCGTGCAACGTTTGACCGTGACGGAAGCCCCGATCTCAACACTCTGGTTCATCTCACCCTCGGTACGTCAATCCTGGACGCCAACTTCGGTTTCCAGGTCGGACTGCCTGTAACCGGCTTTGAGGTTGGAACCCTGGCGATGCTGGGCGGCATATTGCTCCTGCTGGGCGCGGTTCTTGTCCTGCCAACACGCCGACGCCGCCGTTTCGAAACAGCCTGACCGATGAAGTGATCCCCCCAACAACTGGGGGGATCACGGCTCGGTTGTTGCCTGCGCAGTCTCGCCTCGGCAGGTCTCCCACAGTTGTTCGTTTGTTCAGCGCTTGTTCATCGGTGCGCAAGATCTGACTTGCAGACTCGGTCGTAGTCGATCCCGAGGAGGGAGTCATGCACCGAAAGAGAAGTGCGACACTTGTCCTAGCCCTTGCGCTGGTGTCATCGTTGGCGATTGCGGTTGTTCCGGCAGCCGCAACCGGAGACACGAACAACTACACATACGAGGTCACGGTTGAGAACCTGAGTGGAAATCAGACGCTCACACCTGTTGTTGCGGCGACCCACAATTCGTCATTCCGACTGTTCAAGACCGGCCGTGCGGCATCGGACGGTCTCCAACAACTTGCCGAGAACGGTGGAGTGCCGGTGCTCGCCGATGAACTCGGTGCCAACAGCAAGGTCGAATCCGTTGCAGTCATTGGATCTGCTCCGCTAGCTCCTGGCGAGACGGCGACATCGCTGATCAGTACCGACAGGAATCATCGGCGGCTGTCGGTGGCTGCGATGCTTATCTGCACGAATGATGGCTTTACCGGGAGAAGCTCGGTGCGGCTACCTAGCGGTGTTGGAAGTGAGCGGACGTTCCTTGCCAGGGCTTATGACGCCGGGACCGAGATCAACACTGAGGCATATGTCGATCTGGTGCCGCCGTGTGACGGACGCGGGCAGTCTGGCGCGTCGGATCCTGCTCTTGCGGAGAATGGTGTCGTTCGTCGCCACGCGGGCATTGTCGGCGGAATCGGTGACCTGACTGTTGCCGACCACGGCTGGGAAGGGCCGGTACTGCGGGTAACCGTGAAACGGGTGCGCACCTATCAGATCACTGTCACAAATCTGACTGAGGGGCAGCCGATTACACCAACCGTCTTTGCTACCCATCACGGTCGCCGGGGCATCTTCGGTGAGGGCGAGGCCGCCAGCAACGGTGTGCAGCAGCTCGCTGAGAACGGTGGCGTTCCTGTGTTGGTCGATGAGTTGACCTCAACCTACCGGCCCGGGACTGTTGCCGTTGTGGGGGTCGGGCCGATTCTCCCTGGTGAGAACGCCACCGTCGATGTTGTCGTCGATGACCGCTATCGACGGGCGTCGCTGGCGGGCATGCTGATCTGCACAAATGATGGCTTTGGCGGGGTCGACTCGCTGCGGCTGCCACGGCGGGTAGGTGAGCACGTCGAGGTGTACGGCTCTGCATACGATGCAGGGACCGAGATCAACACTGAGGCATATGTCGATCTGGTGCCGCCGTGCGACGGACTCGGGCAGTCTGGTGCGTCGGATCCAGCTCTTGTGGAGAACGGCGTGGTCCATCTACACGGCGGGATCGTCGGTGGTGCGGATCTCGATCCGTCGATACATGGTTGGGAGGGCTCTGTCATCAAGGTAACCATCGAGCGAACCGGCTGATCTGTCCGTACCAACCCAGACACACTAGAGGCCGCCTACTGGCGGCCTCCGGTGTGAGTACGGAAGGAGAAGGAGTCTTCCCTCATAACTGATTTCGGCTAGCTGGGTTAGAACTTAAGAGAAAGAATTTCTGACTCTCGACAAGGACCGTTGCCTATTGATTGAGGTGTCGCTTGAGGAACGCGGTGATGCGTTCCACATACGGCTCGAATGGAGCAAGATCACTGTGCCCGCCATCTGGCACGACCAGTACCTCAGCATCGGGTCTGATCGAGCTGAGCTCGTGGAGATCTGAGATGGGGACAACCGGGTCCTTGTCGCCATGTACCAACAACACCGGGGCTTGCACCTTGGGGAGCCGGTACCGCGGTGCGAATGTCTCAAATCGATACCCGATGGTGCGCTGGACAATCTCGAGGATGATGTTCAACACGGGCCCGGGGATACGGTCCATCTGCTCGCGCATCATCTCGCCAGGGTGGGCAAAGGAGGATACCGAGACAACCGCGGAGTAGCGGTCCGATCTCGAAGCGCTGAGGATGGCAGCACCGGCGCCAACCGAATGTCCGATGACTCCGGTCGTGGTGACTTGAGCTTGTTCGCTTGCCCAATCGGCGGCAGCTTCGAGGTCTTCAGCGAACCGGGGCATTGAGGAGAAACTGGCGTGCTCGGAGTGACCGTGGTTACGAGCATCGAGGAACAGAGAGTGGAATCCGGCCGTGTGGATGTGTGGAGCCAGGGGAAGCATCAGCGAGGCGTTGCCACCCCAGCCGTGGAGAACGATCACGAGGGGAGCTGGTTTGCCCACCGGGATGAACCATGCATGGAGACCGGTTCCGGTGGCGCTGCGGAGCCACACTTGTTCTTCAGGCAGTCCGAGATCGCGTGGAGAATTGGCGCTGTCCCGTTGTGGTGGTGCGAACGCCTTTTTGACCAGGCGCGGCGCTGCATAGATGGCTCCAGCTGTCGTCAGCATTGAAAAGAGGAGTGCCTGGGTGATCCGGTTGGGTTTGTTTGTCATTTGTCGCGGAGGGTTGGGAGATTTGCCCGTACGTTAGAGGCAGACCGTCGCCAAGGGGGCGCTACTGCCACCAGTCGAAGGATCTCGCCGCTAAAAGAATCGAGGCCACCAAAATGGTGGCCTCGATCCGGGCTATTTAGACGGGAGGTAGGAAGGCATCCAGTCTGATTACCATATCGGTCCCACTCCCAGAAACCTTTAGGGGTTATTTTCCTGATGAGTCTCACCCCAAACCAAATTGAGCTAGTCGAGCATCTGCGGGCCAACGCGCTCTACACAGAGGGGCCATACAAGCTGAGCTCTGGTATCGAATCCGACTGGTATCTCGACGGTCGGCAGACAACTTTCGACGGTGCAGGGGCCCGCATCGTTGGCAGCTGCCTTCTCGAGGTTATGGACCCGACGGCCACCGCAGTGGGAGGGATGACCATGGGGGCGGATCCGATTGCGGTGGCCACTGCAATGGTCTCTTCTTCCCCATTGCGAGCATTTAGCGTCCGCAAAGAGGCCAAGGTGCATGGCACCGGGGGACGGCTGGTCGGCCCAATCGACGCTGGCGACCGTGCTGTTGTGGTTGAGGACACTGTGACAACTGGTGGTTCGATGGCGTCTGCGATTGAGGCCTTGAAGGAAGAAGGAGTAGAGGTGATCCAAGCGATCGTGCTGGTGGACCGCAGTGGTGGGGCTGCGGGAAGGTTGCTCGGAGCTATGGGTGTTCCGCTGGTTTCCCTGCTCACCCCTGCGGATCTCGGGGTGACCTCATGACGGCTCGGTTCTCTGCGTCCCGCTCACCGATTCGACAGCTCCTTATGGCTGCGGCTGGCATGTTGCTATTGCTGGCGGCTCTCGACATCGTTTCGTTACACAAGCTCTCTGACCCCCCGTCCGTCAGTGATGATGGGTTGTTGACTTCGAAGGGTCAGACGGAGCGTCGTACCGATTTGGTGTGGGGGACACTATTTGTAGTCGTCGGCGGTGCTCTTGTGGTTGTGGGTCTTGGTGGGTTGATGACAGGCCGGCCGGTCATCGAGCTACGCGATGAGTCGATGAGGCTCCGTGTTGCCGGCCCGCT
>CAXMRC010000181.1:0-43486 GCA_964195945.1 uncultured Gemmatimonadales bacterium | reverse complement strand
AGACGGTGTGCTCACCCTCGACGACTTCATCCCTGGCGCCAACACCAACTACGAAGAGATCGACTGGCGTACGGAGGAACTAGCTGTCCAACAGACCGTCGCCACGTGCATGGCTGCCGAGGGTTTCGAGTACGTCCCCTTCGTGCCTTCCGATATTGATGGCGGTTTTGGCTACGAAGAGTATGACCAAGAGACTTACGTAAAAGAGTACGGCTTTGGTGTTGCCACCTGGGTCACCGACGAACGCAATTTCGGGGTCACCGACGAGGGTGATTTCGAAGACCCATACGCCAACGACCCCAACCAGGCAATCGTGGAAGCGATGGATGAGTTCGAGCGCGACGAGTACTACCGAATTCTCCACGGCGGTGAACCGGCGATCATCGAGAACACCCCCTGGGAAGAGATTGAGGCAATGTCCCAGGAGGAACAAGAGGCTTTCTACAACGAGGCGTATGCCGACTGGGAGCAGGACGGTTGCTACAACGAAGCATGGGCCGAATCCTATAACCAGGAATCAGCGGAGGCGTTCTACGAGGAGTTCAGCGACGACCTCGATGATGTCTACTCCCGTGTCGAATCCGACCCACGTATTGTTGCTGCCCAGGCGGATTGGTCAGGTTGCATGGCCGACAAGGGTCACGACTATGCCACCCAGCAAGACATGTACGAGTACTTCTGGGGAGACGAGTTCGGTGAGGGTGATTTCAGCAGGCAGGTGAATGAGCTGATCACCTATCCGGATTATGACGAGGAGTCGTATGCCGCGCTCACCGAAGAAGAGCTGAACGATCCCAACTTGTGGATGCCGCAGTTCGACCTCGAGGCGCTCCAGCCATACATCGACGAAGAAATCGCCGTTGCGACAGCGGACTATGAGTGCTCCACAGACAGCCAGGAGCTATGGATTGAGGTATACGACGATCTTCAACAACAGTTCCTCGACGAGAACATGGATCGACTCCTCGCATTCTTGGAGGCCAACTCGTAGAGGGCGATAAGCGATCGAATACGTCACCGAGGTGAGATCTTGAGCCGTCGCATCCTTCTAGTTCTCACCCTGCTCGCCGTCGTCGCGGCGGCGGGGGTGGGTTGGGTAGCCGGGACCCGCATCAAATCGCCGGAGCAGATTGCGTCTGAGGCCGAGCCACCGGAACCGTCGCTGATCTCCGTTCCCGTCGCCCGTATGGTTATCGCCAACGACGTCGTTACCAGGGGCACGGTTCGCTTCGACGAACCTGAAGCTGTGTTTGCCCCAGCGCTCGCCGTGCCGGAACTGGCGCCCGTTGTCACCTGGGTGCCAGCAGTCGGCGACGAACTCGAGGAAGGCGCTGTCCTGTTCGAACTGGCCGGGCGTCCCACTTTCGCTCTCCAAGGCGATCTTCCGCTATTCCGCACGGTTAGGCCGGGGGACAAAGGTGAAGATATCGCCCAACTCCAAACCGCGTTGACCCGGCTTGGCTTCGATCCCGGCATTGTCGACGGGGTCTACGGCCCGGAAACAAAGAGCGCGGTGCGTGCCTTCTATCAGGCAAGGGGATATGACCCGATCGGCACTGATCCCGCTCTCCTCGACCAGGTTGAGTCGGCACAATCGGTGGTCGACGGCGCCCGCGACTTCTACAACGATGCCAAGGCGCAGCGGACGGCTGCTGAGGATGCGCAGCGGGCGGTGACCGTTGTCGCGGCTGCTCTGTCTGATTCTGAAGATGAGCTTGAACTTGCCGAGTCCAGGTTGGCCCAAGCCCAGGCCGGGACCCACCCTGATACCGGGCTACCCCCGACTGAGGACGAACTGACGGCCCTGCAAGACGCAGTTGGCGAAGGCGAGAAGTGGGTAGCGATGAGCGAAGAGGATTTGCAGGAGGCGCTTGCCGCGGCCGACGCTATCGGTTCTCCGCAGGACATCAGCGCAGAGCTCAGGGAGCTGAACGCTGCCTTGGAGGACCTCGCTGAGGTTCGGGCATTGTTGGGCTCGCCTGTGCCCGATGGAGAGTTCATGTTCTTCAAGGTCTTTCCGATCAGGATCGACGGTGTGGGAGCACAGCGGGGCGACATTGCCGGGGGTGAGATCATGCAGGTGTCCGGTTCACGTCTTGCTATCGATTCATCGGTTTCCATCGAGGAGAGCGACTTCATCGAGGAAGGTGATCGCGTAACGATCGAGTTGAGCCGTCTCGGAATAGAGCTCGGAGGCACCGTCTCTGTCAAAGCCGCCCGCCCCGGCACGAACGGTGTTGCTATCGACGAGATCTATCTGGAGATCCTCCCCGACGAGGTACGGGCGGAGCTGAACAACACCAATGTCAAGATCACGATCCCTGTTGCGACACGTGCGTCGGAGGGTGACGTACTGGCGGTGCCCGCCGCAGCGCTGTCTGCCACCGGTGCCGGGGACACGATCGTTACTGTTGAGATGGAGGACGGAACCACCAGAGTCGTAACTGTCACCCCCGGTCTTTCGGCACCGGGGGGCATGGTCGAAATCACTCCGCTCGATGGTGATCTCTCCGAAGGAGATCGTGTCGTCGTCGGACTCCAGCAGGGAACGCAGGCGGAAGCTGCCGTCAGCGAATCGCAAGACGAATGAGATCCGTTGTCGAGCTTGCAGGAGTGACCCGTACCTTTGCCGGGTCCCCACCGGTTGAGGCGGTAAAGGGCGTCGATCTGGTCGTTGCCGAGGGCGGTTACGTTGCGATTGTCGGCCCTTCGGGATCGGGCAAGTCGACGCTGCTCCACATTCTCGGATGTCTCGACACGCCGACGGCGGGCTCTTATAGCCTTCGTGGCATTGATGTTGGGTCGCTCAGCGACGGGGCTAGGACTTCACTGCGCGGCAGTGAAGTCGGGTTTGTCTTCCAGGCATTTCATTTGCTGCCGTACCGGTCCGTTATTGAAAACGTCATGACCGGTTTGGTCTACAACCGAACGCCCCGCAAGGTACGCCGGGAGCGTTCGCGTGAGGCGTTGGAGCGCGTCGGGCTTGGTCACCGGATCGATTTCACACCGCGCCAGCTATCTGGCGGGGAAAGGCAGCGAGTCGCGATCGCTCGAGCCATCGCTGCCGAACCAAGCCTCTTGCTCTGTGATGAGCCGACGGGCAATCTCGATACCAAAACCACCGTGTCGATCTTGGATCTATTCGATCAACTCCGCACCGATGGGTTGACCTTGATGGTGATCACCCATGAAGAGCGGGTAAGCCAGAGGGCTGATCGCCGCATCGAGATGATTGATGGTGTGCTTACTGAACAGGTTGCCTCATGAACGCACCGAGCGTGCGACCTGTCGGGCACAAGATTGTGAAGTCGCGGCTCTCGCTGCGAGACCTGACTGCTGAGGCTGTCTCAGGGATGCTGGCAAGGCCCGGCCGCTCGATGCTGACCATCCTGGGAACGGTGCTTGGCGTCGTGGCAGTTGTGGCGACGCTTGGCCTTGCCAAAACATCTGGCAATCAGATCGTCAGCCGCATCGACACCCTGACGGCCACATCGGTGTCTGTGACCAATCGAACCGAGGGTGGCTTCCGCTCGCCGAACAACAGCATCTCCTCGATCCCATGGGACGCAGAGGACCGGCTGACCCGCCTCAACGGTGTTGTCGCTGCAGGAACGCTCACTCGTGTCGACACGCAAGGATCGCTCGTCAGCTCCGTCCCGATCAATGATCCCCTCGGACAAAGCGAATTCGCCATGGACGTTGTGGCCATCTCGCCAGGGCTGTTTGGGGCGGTAATCGCTGATCTTGCAACAGGGCGCTTCTTTGATGAAGGTCACAGCACTCGCAACGAACCGGTTGCCGTTCTCGGTTCCGGAGCGGCGCGCCGACTCAACGTCACGCGGGTTGATCAGCAGCCGGCCATATTTGTGGGCGATACGACCCTGGTCGTTGTTGGGATCTTGGACGACGTTGCCAGGGAGCCTTCGCTGCTCAACAGCATCATCATTCCCAATGGCACCGCCCACGAGTTATTCGGTACGCAGGCCCCGGCGGAAGTTCACATACTCACCGAACTGGGTGCGGCGCAGCTCATCGGTGAACAAGCAGCCATCGCCCTTGCTCCAAACGATCCAGAGCTGCTGCGGGTGAGCGTACCCCCCGAACCAAGAGCGGTGCGATCCGGGATCGAGGAGGATCTCAACTCGCAATTCCTCATTCTCGGGGGGATTGCGCTCCTGGTTGGCGCGATCGGTATCGCCAATGTGACTCTGGTTTCGGTGTTAGAGCGTGTTGGCGAGATCGGGCTGCGCAGAGCAACCGGGGCACGGCGCCGGCATATTGCTGCACAGTTCCTCACCGAGTCGGCGGCCATGGGTTTGGTTGGCGGAATTGTGGGAGCGAGTCTCGGTGTGCTTGTGATTGTCGGCGTGTCGGCACAACGTCAGTGGACGCCCGTACTCGACCTGTATGTGCCGCTGCTCGCAGTACCCGGTGGGGCCCTGATCGGGCTGGTAGCAGGGCTGTATCCCTCGTGGCGGGCCAGTTCTCTCGAGCCGGTGGACGCGCTGCGGGGTGGAACATGACTCCGATGGCTACGTGATCGTTGCCAGCCGTTCGAAAACGATCCCGCTGTTGCGAAGGAAGTACTCGGCGCTGAAGCATCGGTCAACCACCTCTGGATTCAACTCCACGTCGGGGTCTTCGCCGAGCAGGTCACGAAGAGCCAACCCATCATCCCAAGCACGCATCGCGTTGCGCTGCACGATTCGATAGGCCTCGTCACGGCTCAGCCCCTGCTCTTCGATGAGAGCCAGCAGCACGGCTTGGGAGAACACCAGGCCCCTGGTCGATTCGAGGTTCTGCAACATCCGCTTGTCGTCAACAACGAGGTTGTCGATCAGTCTCGTCATTCTGGCCAGGGCGAAGTCGAGAATGAGGCAAGCGTCGGGTAGGGCCACCCGCTCGGCCGACGAGTGCGAGATATCCCGTTCGTGCCACAGGGCAACATTCTCGAAACCCACCGATGCATACGACCGGAGCAGCCTGGCGAGACCTGTGATGTTCTCAGAAGCGATTGGGTTGCGTTTGTGCGGCATCGCCGACGAACCCTTCTGACCCTTGCCAAACGACTCACGGGCTTCTCCCACCTCCGATCGTTGCAGGTGCCGGATCTCGGTGGCAAAGCGTTCCAGCGATGCACCGACCAACGCCAGCATCGCCAGGAATTCGGCATGACGGTCACGATGGGTTATCTGAGACGATGCCGGTTCGATGCCTAGTCCCATACGTTTACACACGAACGCCTCAATGGACGGCGGGGTGTGTGCATAGGTGCCGACGGCCCCAGAGATCTTGCCAACAGCGATCGTCGCCGCTGCGGCGGCGAGACGAGTGCGGTCCCTGTCGATTTCGAAAGCCCACGTTGCCAGCTTCAGCCCGAACGTCGTTGGCTCAGCCCAGATGCCGTGGGTGCGTCCGATCATGACGGTGTTGCGGTGTTCGAGTGCCTTGTTGGTGACGACATCGAAAAGGTCATCGAGACGCTGTCGGAGCAGGGTTGCTGCCTCTTTGAGGATGAGACCTTGTGAGGTATCGAGCATGTCAGACGAAGTCAGACCGTAGTGAACCCACTCGCCGCCTGTTGCGACGGATTCGGAGAGCACATCGACAAAGGCGGCAACGTCGTGGCTCGTGGTCTCCTCGCGCGCCTTCCATTTGTCGACGTTGACGGCGGGGGCGGCCCGCACGGCAGTTGCCGCTGCGGCGGGGGCAATCCCTTCTTGGACCCACGCCTCGACGACCAGCGTCTCCATCTCTTTCCACACCTCGAGCTTGTGCTCTTCGCTCCAAATGCGGGACATTTCCGGCAGTGTGTACCGCGGGATCATGACTGCGCTACGTCGCGGCGATAGTGGATTCCGCCGAAGTGGATGTGAGAGGCGGCCTCATAGGCAAGGGCCCTGGCCTCGGCAACGGTCTGGCCCATGGCAACGATGTTGAGGACACGCCCACCCGCGGTTACAAGTCCGTCGGCTGTTCGTTTGGTGTTGGCATGGAACACACGAACATTAGGTATGGCGTTGACCTCGTCGACACCGCTGATGGCCCTGCCCACCTCCGGATTATCGGGGTAACCAGCGGCGGTTAGTACCACGTCGACGGCGGCCCGATCGTGCCATTGCAGGGGACCGTCTGGGAGATACCCTTCAGCCGCCGAGACGAGAAGCTCCAGCAGATCCTCGTCGAGTCGGGAGAGAAGAACCTGAGTCTCCGGATCGCCAAGACGGCAGTTGAATTCGAGAACTTTTGGTCCCTCTTCCGTGAGGACAAGACCGGCATACAAGAACCCGCGGTACTCGATACCGTCCTCAGCCAACGTGGCGAGTACAGGGTCGATGACCTCGCTGATAGTTCGGTCGACCAGGTCCTCTGGGAGGTCGGTAACGGGGGAGTAACACCCCATCCCTCCCGTGTTCGGGCCGCGACCCCCATCGAGATGGCGCTTGTAGTCGCGAGCCGGTTCGAGCGCCACGGCTCGGGTGCCGTCACAGATAGCGAAGACTGATACCTCGCGTCCTGCCAGGTGATCCTCGATGACAACCGTTGATCCTGCGTCTCCGAATTCTCCACTGATGCACAGTCGGGCCCAGCCCTGGGCTGCGATCAGGTCCTCGGTGACGAGAACGCCCTTGCCGTATGCGAGACCGTCTGCCTTGACGACGTACGGTGGGCTCACAGTTTCGAGATAGTCGATGGCTTCGTCGACCTCGGTGAACGCTCGCGAATTGGCGGTTGGCACGCCGGCGCGTCGCATGATCTCTTTGGCGAAAGCCTTTGATGATTCGAGTTGGGCACCCGCTTTGGTCGGTCCGAAAGCTCGAATGCCCGCTGCGGCGAGCGCATCGACTACCCCGGCCGCCAGCGGCGCCTCCGGGCCAATGACAACGAGGTCAATGGCGTTGGCCAGCGCGAGGTCCACGATCGCCTGCGAGTCGGTCACGTCGATGCCAGGGATACACGCTCCCAACTGTGCAAATCCGGGATTGCCGGGAACAGCGATTAGATCTGTGATTGTGTGGCTTTGGGCAAGCTTCCATCCCAGGGCATGCTCGCGTCCACCACCGCCGACGAGTAGAACCCTCATGTGGCCCTGATAACGGTCGCGTCACGCTCCGGACCTACCCCGATCATCGAGATCGGGATGCCGATTGCGTCCTCCACATACTCAACGTACATCTGCGCTTCCTTGGGTAGGTCGTGGTAGTCGCGGACTTTGGATATGTCGGTGTTCCAGCCGGGGAGCTCTTCATAGACAGGATGGCAGTTGTAGAGCACCCGTTGTTGACGGGGGAACTCGGTGAACCTGTCGCCAAGCGAATCGTATCCGACCGCCACTTTCAAGGTTTCGAAGTGAGACAGGATGTCGAGCTTCGTCATCGCCAACTCTGTTAGCCCATTTACGCGCACTGCATACCTGAGGGCGACCAGGTCGAGCCACCCGCAGCGACGACGTCGTCCGGTGACGGTACCGAACTCGCCACCGAGGTCGACCATCTTGGCCCCTGTTTCGTCGTTGAGTTCGGTTGGGAAAGGACCGGTGCCGACACGGGTGATGTATGCCTTGGCTACGCCCACTATCCGGTCGATGGTTGTCGGTCCGATTCCGCTGCCTGTGCTGGCTCCTCCCGCCGTCGGGTTCGAGGAGGTGACAAACGGGTATGTCCCGTGGTCGATGTCGAGCAGTGTGCCCTGAGCGCCTTCAAAAATGATGTTCTTGCCTGCCTGCTGTGACTCCCACAGCAGCAGTGACGTGTCGGTTACATAGTCGCCGAGGCTTTCGGCATAGCTCAAGTATTCCTCGGCGATTGGCTCAAGATCCATTGGCAGCGAGTTGTAGACCTTGGTCAGTATCTTGTTCTTGTCCTTGAGGGTTGTCTCGAGTTTCTGCCGGAAGATCTTCGGATCGAATATGTCCTGGACTCTGATCCCATGTCTCGAGAACTTGTCCATGTATGCCGGACCGATGCCACGTTTGGTGGTTCCGATCTGCTGCTGACCTAAATAGCGTTCCATCACTGCGTCGAGTTTGCGGTGGTAGGGCATGATCAGGTGGGCGTTTGCGGAGATGCGCAGTCGGGTTGGATCGATATCGCGGGAGGCGAGCTCCGCCATTTCGGTAACCAGTACCGAGGGGTCGATCACGCACCCGTTGCCGATCACCGGGGTGACCTGTGGGTAAAGCACCCCGCTTGGAATAAGAGTCAGTGCGAAGCGCTCGGTGCCGACGACGATGGTGTGGCCGGCGTTGTTGCCGCCTTGATAGCGCACAACAACATCAGCGTGTTCGGATAGGTGGTCAGTCACCTTCCCTTTGCCCTCGTCACCCCACTGGGCACCAATTAGAACGGTTGTAGACACAGGATCCCTCCAAAGCTGCAGTGACCGGTCGGGCGGATTGTACCGGCACTTCCGACCAACTATTCGGTTGAGCATCACCTGCGCCAGGTCAGGGAGAAACCGGCAGCACCGTCAGGCGATACAATCGATCGTTATGCCGAAGATCAACGCCGCGACGATTCACGAGCACAAGGAACTCACGCGCGCCGCGCTACTTGAATCCGGCGCCGCCGCATTTGTTCAGTTTGGTCTCGCCAGCACGTCGATCGGAACGCTCGCCGATGACGCTGGCATCGCCCGGACCACTGTTTACGAGTACTTTCCCAACAAGGAAGCAGTGCTCGCTGCTCTCATAGAAGAGCGTCTTCCTCCGGTCATCGATCAGACCATTGCCGATCTGCCAGACGAGGGACCAGCGCAACGTCTCGCTGAGATCTTGCGTCGCGGCTTCAAGCTTGTCGGCGACTTCCCTGTCGAGACGGCTCTGCTGTTTCGAGTGAGTCGGGAATTGCCAAAACCAGAGCGAGACCAGGCTTGGTCGGTCTTCGATGGAGTCCGGTCGGAGATGATCAGGCTGTGCATGGAGGGGATCGAGTCTGGTGAGTTCTCCGGGATGGACCCGTGGTCGCTGGGAACCATCGTGGCCGACCATTTCGTTGGTGGTATTGATGAGTTATCTGCAAGAGGTGCGGAGGACGCCGAAATAATTGTTGAGTCAAGAATTGAGTTTCTGAGAAACGGTCTCGGTTCAATCGAGTAGCCATTGGTAGGCTGCATCCGTTAACCTCGCACGCCGAGTATGTTTCAATCGCTCATAGTCCCGGGGGCGGATCACTTTTGAAGGAACAAATCCCAGTACGAAAAGCAACCCGCCAGCCCACGGGTGCGCTAACGGTCCTTGCCGAATCCAAAGAGCCCGCCATTCGAACCGAGGCTCTTCATTTCACGTCTACCGAACCTATGGAGTTCTGGGACGTGACCGACCTGACGCGTGATGTTGT
The DNA here is from genome assembly GCA_964195945.1 of uncultured Gemmatimonadales bacterium. GTDB lineage: Bacteria > Actinomycetota > Acidimicrobiia > Spongiisociales > UBA5794 > JAAETI01. The sequence goes on along the minus strand of CAXMRC010000181.1, from coordinate 34,148 downwards.
GGCGCGTGCGGGTGTCCGGCACGGCCAAGTTACGGTGTACAGCCCGCACACAACTACCACCATTGTTATCAATGAGTCGGAGACCGGGTTCCTCAACGACTTCAGACGCCTGTTGGGAAACCTCGTCCCCGAGGACGTCTATTACGAACATGATGACCACGCCGTTCGTACCGAGAACCTACAAGAGGACGAGTTCATCAACGGGCACGCTCATTGCCGCCAGATGATGGTCGGCCAGCCGTCGGTGACCGTACCGGTTGTTGATGGAGAAGTGTTGCTCGGTCAATGGCAGCGTGTTCTTTTTGGTGAGCTGGATCAGGCCCGCGACCGACGGGTGTTCTTCCACGCTCAAGGTGTTTAACGGCGTTCTCGTCACTCCGCTATTGCATAGACGTTGAGTCTGCATCTATTCGTATGGGTGTTATTGGTTCAAGCCGGTGGCGCGCAGCGATTGGCCCGGCTACATTCGCTCACACGCACTCCCCCCGAGTGCGCTTCGCAAAGAAAACTAGAGGGAGGGAAATCCTCATGATCAAGCGACTATTAGTACTGCTAGCAGTACTAGCCATGGTTGCGGCTGCTTGTGGCGGGACATCCGATTCGGAAGACACCACCACGACAACTGCGGCCGATGGAACAACAGAAACTACTGCCACCCCTACAGACGATGGCGGCGGCGACGCCGGTCAAGGCACTGAAGACGGCACCCTTGCCGCCGTACAGGCCCGCGGTGTTCTGAAGTGCGGTGTCAGCGGCTCGCTGCCCGGGTTCTCAGAGACGCAGCCCGACGGTACAGCCATCGGGTTTGATGCCGACTATTGCCGTGCCATTGCCGCGGCGGTCCTTGGCGACTCCGAAGCCGTCGAGTTTCGGCCCCTTACCGCAGCCGAGCGGTTCGATGTGCTGAAGGCTGGTGAAATCGACGTCCTCGTCCGTAACACCACCTATACCCAGAGCCGGGATGCTTCCGGTGAGGGTGGCGTGAGCATCGATTTCGCCCCGACCACGTATTACGACGGCCAGCAATTGATGGGCCGCGCCGACAGGTTCACCGCTGAATCCGGTCCGGCAGAGGTCGACGGAGCCATTTTGTGCACCAACGCTGGTACCACAACCGAGAAGAACATCACGGAATGGGCCAACATCGGTGGCGCAACGATTTCTGTTGAGACCGTTGAGCAGTTCCCCGAGGCTCTCGAGAAGTTCATTGCCGGCCAGTGCGACCTCGTGACTACTGACGGCTCCGGTCTCGTAGCCAACAAGGTTACGAAGGAGCGCGAGGGTGAAATCGCCGTGGGTGAATGGGTTGTCTTCCCGACCGCCCCGATCTCCAAGGAGCCCCTCGGCCCAGCATTCCGTCAGAACGACTCCCAGTGGGGCGACATCATCACATGGGTTGTCTATGCGACGATCATCGCTGATGAGAAGGGCGTCACTTCCCAGAACATCGATGAGACGAGGGATGTTGATCCTGAGTCCTCACGCCTCTTCGGTGGCGACGGCGAGGTGCAGACCGCGTTGGGCCTGGACGCAGAAGCGTTCTACAACATGGTCAAGCAGGTTGGCAACTACGACGAGATCTTCGCTCGTAACTTGAATCCGTTGGATATCTTCCGTGCGGGAAGCCTCAACGCTCCGTTCAATGAGGGTGGCATGATCTACGCTCCGCCGGCTCGCTAGAACCGACGGGTACTTGATAGTGAAGAGGGGCGCCGTATGGCGCCCCTCTTCCTTTGGCCTACAGCCACAGCCGGGGACCGGTGGCAATTCTGAGGCACCCGCGGCTAGGGTTCCGTTCACGATGCGTGCGGAAGAGGGAGATCAGCACGGTGGCCGTTACCGTTTCTAAGCAGGAACGACCCCCAATTTGGCGAAATGCCACCGTCCTTAAATGGACCGCACAGCTGGTTCTGGTCGCATTCATCGTTGTCGCCATTCTCACCCTGAGAACTCAGGCGTCCGGCAATATCGACGCCCGCGGTATCACCTTTGGCACCAAGTGGTTGAGCGACCCGCCCCTGTTTGCGATTCGGGAAGGGATCGATCTCCAACCCGATAGCGGTGCCAGGGCCATCTACGCCGGGATCATCAACACTCTGCGCGTGTCGATCTCGGGAATCATCGCCGCGTCGATTCTCGGGACCATTGTCGGTATTGCTCGACTGTCCCACAACTGGATCGTCAACAAGATCGCCACCGTCTACATAGAGACGATTCGCAACATTCCGCTGCTAGTTCAAATCATCTTCTGGCTTGTGGTCGTTCAGATCTTCCCGGCCCTCACCGGAGACGATGTAGGTGAGCGATTGTTCATTGCGTCGGCAAAGGGATTGTCCATCCCTTGGTTGTTCCCCCATGACGGCTTCTACCAATGGCTCGCCTTCCTGATTGTCGGTGCCGTGGTTGCCGGCCTTGTTCACCATCGTCTGGCGAAACTGAAAGAAGACAGGGGCGGGGAGACTCACGCCTTTGTCTGGTCCGTCGTCACCTTTGCAGTCATTGCAGCCATCGGCTGGTTCATTCACCCGATCATGGCGTTCTGGGGTCCGGTGTGGGACGGGGTGTCGAGCTTCTTCGGTGCCATCCCGTCGGTCCTGCTTCAGATTCTGCTTGCCGGGGGCGCAATACTCGCTGCGGTGATGTGGGTCCGCCGATTCCTGGATCAGATGCGGACTCCGGCGGGTCTGGCGAAGCTGACAGACGATCACTGGTTCCGTATGATCTTTGTCGGGCTAATCGGCCTGGTTGGCGCGGCGCTGTTTGCGTTTGTGCCTGCGATCTCCGAGGGGATACTCAGGTTGCTCGAGGCGTTCTTCAACTTCCTCGGCGACAAGTTCGACTCATCCCGTACCGCGGCACCCCTGAATTACACCACTCCCGCGATCGAGTTGCGCGGTACTGGCGGATTTGCGCAGCTGTCAGATCAGGCGCTTGTCATCACACCCGGGTTCTTTGCCCTGTGGATTGGCGTCACGCTCTATACCGCGGCATTTATCGCAGAGATCGTGCGCGGCGGGATCATGGCCGTCGCCAAAGGCCAATCTGAGGCCGGGCTTGCCTTGGGTCTCAGCCGAAGCCAACTCCTTCAGTTCATCGTCCTGCCGCAAGCGTTTCGGATTGTCTTGCCACCGATCGGTAACCAGTATCTGAACCTCTTCAAGAACACGTCGCTCGGTATCGCCGTTGCCTTCCCTGACATCGTTCAGGTTGGTCAAACCTTGTACAACCAAACCGGGCAAACATTCCCTGTGGTCATCACATGGATGGCGTTCTTCCTCGCGGGAAGCCTTGTCTTGTCTTACATCGTCAATTACTTCAACCGAAGACTCGAACTGGTGGAGCGCTAAGTGGCTGACAAGAGCAAAATCATCCTCCCAGATATAGAGGAGTATGCGCCGGAGCCGCCGCCCAAGGGGCCGGTGGTATGGGCGAAGGACAACCTGTTCTACTCCATCGCCAGCACCATCCTCACCGTTGTTGGTGCAGCCATTGCCATCGTCTTTGTCGGCGGTATGGTCGGTTTCATTCTCGCTCCCGAGCGGAAATGGGAGGCAATAACCACCAATCTCCGCCTGCTCATGATCCAGGCGTATCCCCAGGAAGCGACCTGGCGGATCTGGCTATCACTGGGTGCCGTTTTGGTGTTGCTGGGATTGTCTTTGGCGTTCTGGCATGCCGGAGGCAAGACCGAGCCGCGCAAAGTCGGTCGGTCGCTGGCTGGTTTCGGTGGCGTTGTAGCGCTGGTCGTCGTTGTGGCGCCGTTCTCTATCTCGGGCCGTGTGATCGGGCTCGTGGTCGGTGCAGTCATGGTGACGGCGGGTCTTGGAGTTGTGCGGCTGCTCGGAGAACGAGCGAAAGAAAGCACTATCCCAACCCTGGTCATCATCGCCATTGTGGCTGGGCTCGTTATTGCTGCACTGTGGGTCCTGAAGGTGCCCATTCCCGATCCTGAGGCTGGCGCCGGGCAGTCCCGGTTGCAATCCATAGCTGCAACCACCACTGGTCCTTGGACTCTCCTCTACCTGGCAACGATTGCTGCCTACTTCCTGGGAACAGTGCTGCGCCGAGTGATCCCGGAGCGGACCGGTCGTCTTGCCCTGATGGTGTCGTGGGCGTTGTCCTTTCCAGTGATCGTGCTACACCTATCCCGCGGCGTTGAGTTCCACGGAGTTGGCCAGTACGCCCTCGTCGGGCTCGGGTTTGCGATCGTTGGGGGAGCAATCATCTGGACCCTGGCAGACCCCGTCCGTGGCGAATTGGGTCGTGGCCTCGCTGGCTTGTTGCTCGTCCTGGCCATTGTGTCCTGGGCCGTTTCGGCGCTCATCCTTGTCCGTCTGCTGTTGTTGCTCCTCGCCATGTTCGCTCTCGGCGGCCCGACCTTTGCCGGTGGGGCAAGGGAGACGCGGACGCGCTATGTATTGCTCTGGGCCGGTGCAGTCGTCATAACTGTGTACCTCATGCTGCTGTCGACAGGTGTCAGCGTCGTGGCGACCTCGAACGAGACCGTCTTTGGCGGCTTTTTCCTCACCTGGATTCTGGCGATCGCGGGCATAGCCCTTTCTTTCCCACTCGGGGTTGTCCTCGCCTTGGGGCGGACGTCGACGATGCCGATCTTCCGTCTTCTCTCGACCCTCTACATCGAAGTTATCCGTGGCGTGCCGCTGATCACATGGCTGTTGGTTTCGGTGGTCGTGTTCCCGATCTTCTTCCCGCTTGACGTGTCCTTCGTAGCTCCGGTAAAGGTGACTCTCTTTATCGCGTTTTTCTCGGCGGCATATCTTGCGGAGAACGTGCGGGGCGGGCTGCAATCCATTTCCAAGGGCCAGACCGAAGCGGCGAGTGCGCTGGGTATGACGACCTTGCAGCGTACGGTGTTCATCACATTGCCGCAGGCTCTGCGGGCGGTCATTCCCGCGCTGGTTGGCCAGGTGATCGCCATCTTCAAGGACACCTCGCTTGTGGCAATCGTGGGACTTTTCGACATTCTCAAGATCGGCCGCGACATTATCCCAACCCAGACCCAGCCATTCAACTTCCTTGGCTCGATGCGGGAAGCATTGTTGGCGGTTGCCATCATCTACTGGATTTTCACGTTTACGTTCTCCAGGTTGAGCCTGCGGCTCGAGGAGAAGCTAGGTGTTGGCACGCGATGAGACTTGAGTCATGGAGGCCTCATGCAAACTGAGAACGCAAAGGACATCATCGTCTGCGACGGCGTCAAGAAGTGGTTCGGCGACTTCCAGGCCCTTAAAGGTGTGACGACGACGGTCAAGGAACAAGAAGTTGTGGTCGTGATCGGGCCATCGGGCTCTGGCAAGTCCACCCTTATCCGCTGCATCAACCGTCTTGAGGCACATCAAGAGGGAACGATCATCGTGGATGGCATCGAACTCTCGAATGATGTTCGCAACGTCGAGAAGATCCGTTCCGAGGTCGGGATGGTGTTCCAGCAGTTCAACCTCTTTCCCCACCTGACTGTGCTCGACAACATCACGTTGGCCCCTCTCTGGGTGCGTAAGAACCCACGGGCTGAAGCCGAGCAGGTTGGTATGGAATTGCTGGAGCGGGTCGGAATCCCCGAGCAAGCCAACAAATACCCAGGGCAGTTATCCGGTGGCCAGCAGCAACGCGTTGCGATCGCACGTGCACTTGCAATGAAGCCAAAGGTGATGCTGTTCGACGAGCCGACGTCGGCTCTCGATCCCGAGATGATTAAAGAAGTACTCGACGTCATGAAAGAGCTTGCTCTGTCGGGTATGACGATGATTGTTGTCACCCACGAGATGGGGTTTGCTCGTGAGGTCGCCGATCGGGTTCTGTTCTTTGACTATGGGATCATCGTTGAAGACGGCACCCCTGAGCATTTCTTCACCAACCCGCAGCACGATCGCACCAAGCTCTTCCTCAGCCAGATCCTGTAGCAACCAGCGCGCTACACAGGAATCCCAATCGGTGCGATCTTGGCGAGCGTCAGTTCGATGTACCTTGTAGTGTCCAGTACCACCTGGACCCCTTGAGTCCCTGCGGATACCGCGATCTCGTCGAAGAGCTCGGCGATCTCATCCAGGTATACGGGGTATGGCTTCTTTGCTCCAACGGCGGTGACCGCGCCTCTCTGATATCCGGTGAGGGGGAGCACCTCTTTCAGTGAAGCGAGACGGATTCTCCGCTCCCCATGTGCGGTCGCCAATGCCTTCAAATCGAGTTCGGTATTGGCGGGAATCACCGCAAAGCATGGACCGTTGCGCTCTCCGACGGCTACGAGTGTCTTGAACACCTGGTCGGATGGCATCCCGACCAGGTCAGCGACCCGCTCTGCAGTGAACTCCTCCATCGATAACGAGTATTCGCGCACCTCAAAGTCGATACCGGCCTGCTCAATGAGGCGAAGGGCGTTGGTTTTCCCGTCCATTTACGATTTCTCGATGGTGCGGAGGTCGTCCCAGCGGTCGCCGGCGGCGACGTCGATCACCGTATGCGCCATGGCGAGAGCTCCATCCCGGATGGCGGCATCGCCGGGAGGGAGGATCGTGGCTGCGGCAAACTCCTTTTGATGGTTGACCCACGGGTCACAGTCGATACCGATCATCGGGTGAATGGCCGGAACCTCATGGCTCACGTTGCCCATGTCTGTCGAACCTGACGCTCCAGGATCCCGGTCAGCACCGCGACCCATCGGCCGACCAATCGCCAAAGAATTGGCGAGGTAGAGGTCTACCAAGAGTGGATCGGAAATGAGGTCTGTATAGGTGTGACCGAGCTGCTTTAGCTCGTACGTGCATCCGGTTGCGGTGGCGGCACCATCGAAACAGGCAACCACCTTGTCGTACAACTCTGCCAGACGCTCCTTGGTGCCAGCTCGGACGTACCAGGACATCGAGGTGAATGCCGGGATGACGTTAGGGGCACCACCGCCGTAGTTGATGACGCCATGGACCTTGTCGGTCGGGTAAAGGGCCTGGCGCAGCGTTGACACGTTCACGTAGGCCTGAACAGCCGCATCGAGCGCGTTGGTTCCCAACTGGGGGGCAAAGGCTGCGTGAGATTCTTTGCCGTGGAATTCGACATCGATGTGGGCGACACCCAGGAAAGATGGGTCGACCACATCGGCTGGCGAGGGATGGATCATCATCGAGAGGGCGGCGCCCGCAAAGGCTCCATTGTTGATGAGGTCAACTTTCCCACCGTATGCCTCCTCGGCGGGTGTCCCCTGCACCCGAACTCGGAAACCAAGTGTGGCGGCGGCGTCGGCCAATGCCACACCGGCACCGAGAGCCGCGGTTGCGATGATGTTGTGGCCGCAGGCGTGGCCGACCTCGGGCAGTGCGTCGTACTCGGCACAGATGACAACCTCGGGGCCTTCAGTACCAATCCTGGCGGCGAAGGCTGTCTCCAAATCAAATGATGGGTATTCGACTTCGAAACCGTTGTTGCGGAGGAATGCAACGAGTCGGGCTGAGGTATTGCGCTCCTCGAAGGCGATCTCGGGGTTGTGATACATCCAATGGGATATCTCTTGTAGTTCGGTTTCCACAGCGGCGAATCGATCGCTGGCAGCCTGCTTGAGATCCACGTTCAACCTCCGGTTGTTCGAATATGGAGCCAGGGTAATCGGCCGTAACATACGTAAATATCTAGCGATCTCCGGGAGCATGAAATGGGCAAGTACAAGGACATTCTCAAGTCTCTCAACGCGGGAACAGCCGGTGTGCGATCGCAGATACCGGCTGTCTATGAGGGATTCGGCGCCATGTACAAAGCTACTTACAGCGACGGTGCGCTTCTTGCGAAGACTAAGGAACTGATAGCTGTTGGCATCGCGGTCCGCGAGGGTTGCGACGGATGCATCGCATCCCACGTTCGGAGTGCCGTTCGTAAGGGTGCAAATGCAGAGGAGATGGCCGAGACGATTGGTGTTGCTATCCAAATGGGCGGCGGTCCGTCCTCCATCTACGCATCACACGCATGGGATGCGTTTCAGGAGTTCTCCGAGCCCGCGACCGCGCAGAAGCCCGAGTAGATCGGGGCGGGTACCGACCCCACGACACGCCATATCTCGATCTCGCCGAAGATTTCAACCCGCTCGTAGTACTTGTCGAGTGCAGCTGCGACGTCTGCCGCGGCGGCGGTCGCTTTTTGCTCGAGCAACACGGTCGAGACCGCTACCAGGTCCGGTGGATTGTCGGGACCCCTGAAGCTAGCGATTGGTATCGTCGGACAGGCGAACGGAGTTGGCAGTTGCATGACGGACGGCCGTTGGCTTACGTGGGGCACCAGATTGCCGAGGACCGCGACCGATGCATTTGGTTGCAGCGCGAGATATGCAACAACTGCGCGTTCGTCTGACAGATCCTGCCCAAATGATGGCTTGAAGATCGGCGTAAATATCCACGTGACCGCCACCGCGGCAACGGCCAGGTAGGTGGCCCTTTCCCGCAGGGCAGACGCCTTGGAGTAGCCAAGCACCATGGCGATCGCAAGCATTGGCAAAAGCACATGCCAGTACTGGGTCTCCGGCCTGTCTGCAGACGGCCAGCTTCCCAGCGCAGGGATGATCACTGTCGGCAGCGCAGGGAGAATCCACTTGGCCGCGCGCAGTGGAGCCAGAGCAGTGAACCCCATTAGCCAGATCGCGATGGTTGCCCACATCACGGGATCAAACAGCGGCTCGATGGCCGCAATCGGGTCGCGGAGTATGGCTGCCGGCAACTGTGCCGCTGAGTCGATGCCGAGATGTGCGAAATGAAAGGCAAAACTCGTCCCTTCCCAGGGATTGGCCAGTAGCCACACCAGCATCGCCCCAGCGAAGCCCGCACCGACTCCGATGGCGATGCGGCTGTGATCGTGTCTCTCTCTTCTCAAGAGGAATCCGATCACCAGAACGCTGACCGCAATATCGAATCGAGCGGCCGCAGCCAGGACGGGCCAGATCCAGTAGGTACGGAGGCGGGCGCCGCGCAACCCCATCGCAGCCGTCATGGCCAGTGGTCCGACGGCTAGGCCAACCTCGTGGATATCGATGAGGGCCGCGTTGTATGTCCCGGCGCCAATCAACGTTACGACTAGCACCGCACGCTTGGTGCGGTCATCGAGGTTGACGTGGTCAGCCAGAAGCCACGCCGCCGCCGACACGAGGGCAACGGATGCCGCTTGGGCAACGATTAGTGCCGGCAAGCCCAGTTGGGGAGCGATTGCGTAGATCGGTGCAGCCGCCAGCATGAGCAATGACATATGGTCTGAGAAGTGGTGCGAACCAGTTAGGTCGGTGACATCGTTGTAGCCGTTTCCGAGCCGCCACAGGACATTGTCAAAGAGTCCGGCATCGAACGCCGTAGCGTCGAACTGGATAAGACGCAGCAGGGCCAGCGTCGCATAGAGCGCACCAACTGCGACGATCGTCGCAAAGGCGGCGCGATGCCCACTCCATTCTCGGTTCAAACGACGGGACCCGGTCACAGCGGCAGACTAACCGTGAGCGCTCGGTAGGCTGTGGCACCGTGATCGCCTCCATCAGTTACCCCCCGATTCCCATCTTCGAGTTGGGACCACTCAACCTTTCTCTGCACGGCTTGTTTGCAGGGGTCGGGTTTGTGGTGGGCGCCTGGCTGATGTTGCGGGAGGTGGCTAGACGCGGTTTCGATGCGGACAAAGTGATGTCGGTCCTAACGTGGGCGTTGGTTGCCTCGATGCTCGGTGCCAGGGTCTTTACGATTCCGGCTCACATCTTTGAGGCGGGATATGGATTTTCCGACGCGATCAACATCGCAGGCGACTACTCGATTCTTGGTGGATATGCAGGCGGCATTCTTGGAGGCCTCCTGCGCATGAGGTTGCTGGGGATGCCTTCACTTGCGCTACTCGATGCCGCCGCCCCTGGGCTTGCGATCGGGGCTGTGGTCGGCCGGATCGGTGACCTGGCGATTGTCGAGCATCTCGGCAGCGAGACCTCTTTTTTTCTCGGCTACACACTCAAGCCCGGCTACGACATCTCGCCGCAACATGATGTCTTGGAGCGACTCTGCGACCTGGAAGGTGTGTGTGGCACGTATCACCACACCGGCTTGTACGACATGATCGGTGCGGCGATTCTGCTCGGTTTCTTGTTCTATGTCCGCAAGAACTGGACAACGCCTCACTACGGCCAGATGTTTTCGATCTGGGTCATCTGGTACGGATTCCAGAGATTCCTCATCGATTTCGCCAGGCTCGACGCGGCCCGGAATGGGACCGTCGCCGATGCAGTGATGGGTCCGTTTACAGGCAGCCAGTGGGGTGCTTTGGCGGCCGGGCTATTCGGTATTGTGTTGTTTCTGTGGTTCCGTAATAGAACTGATGTTGTCAGCGTTGCGCGTGACGTCGAATACGGGGCCACATTGCCGCGACGAGTCGAAGAGGTTTCATCATGATGGTGTGGGCATCGATCCCGTCACCCCCTGCCAACACGATCGAGTTGGGTCCGCTGACTATCCATTTCTACGGGATCCTCATTGGGATTGGTGTCGTTGTGGCTGCCATCGTCACGCAACGTCGCTATGCGCGGTTCGGTGGCGATCCAACCATCCTGGACAGCGTGATCCTGTGGACGGTGCTTATTGGCTTTGCGGGAGCTCGTCTCGCCTACGTATCTACGCACAGCGCACGTTTTACCGGACGTTGGTACGCCGTGTTCTTTGTCTGGGAGGGGGGTCTCGCTCTGTTCGGTGGTTTGACCGCCGGGGCGCTAGCCGCTGTCTACATGCTGCGTAGACACAACGGGAGTTTCCCGATGTTCACAGATGCGGTCGCAGTTGGGCTTCCTCTGGCACAAGCGATCGGGCGTTTTGGCAACTACTTCAATCAAGAGCTATTCGGAACGCCGTTGTCTCTGCCGTGGGGCTTGGAGATCGATCCGTCGAACCGACCCGCTGAGTACGTCGATTTTGAGACCTTCCACCCAACGTTTCTCTATGAGGCCCTGTGGAATGTGCTGATCACTGTGCCGGTGATTCTGTATCTGGAGAAGAAGGACAAACTCGCCAGAGGGGCCAGATTCCCCGTCTACATGATTGTGTACGGCACCATCCGGTTCGTCACCGAGTTGTTGAGAACCGACACAACCTTCCGTCTGCTGGGGATTTCCCGCAACGGTTACGTGTCGCTTGGGGCAATCATCGGGGGAGCGGTGCTGTTGTACGTCATACAGAAGCGTGCCGCGAGTCGAGACCTGGGCGAAGTCACTATCGAGGTGTAGACACAAGAGAGGCGACGCCAGCGGCGCCGCCTCTCGAGGTTCGAATGGTTGGCTCTAGGAGGCCTGGTTTTCGCCATCCTTGTTGAACATTTCGCCGATGGCCCCAATTGATCCGAGGATTCCGCTCATTTCCATCGGGAGGAAGATCTTTGTGGCGTTGCCATTGGCGACACCTTGCAGGGCTTCCAGGTACTTGATGGCGATGAGATCGTCAGTCGGGTTTCCATTGTGAATAGCCTGGAAGACACGCTCGATGGCCTGGCCTTCACCCTCAGCTACGGTCAGCTTCTGGAACTTCTCGGCTGTGGCGACCTGCTTGATCGCCTCGGCCTGACCCTCAGCCTCGAGGATCCGCGACTGCTTGACACCTTCAGCCTGAAGGATCTTGGAACGCTTGTCACCCTCGGCCTCGGTAACGACTGCACGACGCTCCCGTTCGGCCTTCATCTGCCGGTGCATGGACTGGGTCACGTCGGCCGGTGGGTCGATCCGCTGGATCTCCACACGAACGACCTTGGTACCCCAAACGTCGGTCGCCTCATCGAGGATGTCGCGCAACTGGGAGTTGATGAGATCCCGCGAGGTGAGGGCACTGTCCAGGTCGAGGTCGCCGACGACGTTACGCAGGTTGGTCTGCGCCAACTTGGTCGCCGCCAGGACGAAGTTCTGGACGTTGTACACCAGCTTCACCGGGTCGGTCGCCTGGTAGTACACCACGGCGTCGACGGTGACGACGACGTTGTCCTTGGTGATGACCTCTTGCGGGGGAACGTCTACGACGATCTCTCGCATGTCGACCCGCCGGATTCTCTCGACGAATGGCACGATCAGCTGGAGGCCCGGATCGAGCGTCTCCTTGTACTTACCGAACCTCTCGACAAGCCCCTGTTCGTGCTGACGCACAATCTTGAGGCCCATCACCACGTAGGCGATGATCAGCGCGATTATTGCGATGACAATGAAGCCAAGTGCTTGCATGGGTTTCCCCTTTCTGTTGTTTCGTAATCAGATCTGTGTGGGTTCAACGACCAGCCGGGCACCGCGTACGTCGATCACTGTCACCGTCGTGCCGGCCTCAATCAACTCGTCGAGGTCCGTTGTCGCCCGCCACTGCTCGGTCTCGACTCGCACCCTGCCGGAGCCGGAGTCGCGATCGATGTCCTCAGTGACGGTGCCGCGGGCGTCCAGGTATCTCTTGGCGCCCACCGGGTGGAGTATCTCCTGGTCCCTTTTGGCGAAGCGCCGTAGACCCACTAGAGCGATAATGCTGAACACCGCAAAGGCCACCAATTGGATGATGGGATGAACCCCGGCCAACGCCAAGATGGCGGCAACCACGGCTGCCATTGCGAATGGAAGCAGGAAGAAACCCGCCGTCATCATCTCACCGATGCCCAGCACCACGGCTGCGCCTACCCAGAGCCAGAGCCAGAATTCAATATCGTCCACTGCTTCCTCCTTTGTCATGAAACCTATTGCGATTGTGGCCAAACCTGTTGCTACGAGACCCGCCGCGACAAGCCGACTTCTGGTCTGGCTCTGGCGGCGTTGGATCCGCTGCCAGGACTCTGCGGCTGCCGGTGACCGGAATTCCGATGCCCAACTTTCGGCAAATGAAGCAAGGTCGGGACCAACAACAGCTGCGGGGTCTTTGCCGGCAGCGGCGGCTTCGTGGAGGTGTGATTCGAGTTCGAGCCTCATTGCAATCGATACCGAACGAGGCACTTTGGTCTCAAGCCAATAGCGCTCACAATCGGACGTTATCTGGTTGATGCTCAGGCGTTCACTCACTCGAGTCTCCATTCAACACCTCTTCCACCCCGACTGACAATCGCCTCCATTCGGCTTCCCAGTCGATTAGCTGGTCTCTGCCTTTCTCCGCCATCCGGTAGTACTTCCGGGGGGGACCCCCGGTCGACTCTACGAAATAGCCCTCGATGTACCCCTGCTTCTGCAGCCGACTGAGCAATGGATAGATGCTTCCCTCGCTTACGAGCTCGAGGCCGTTGCTTTGCAGCTTGTCGACCATTTCGTAGCCGTAGCTTGGTTCTTGATCTATCAATGCCAGCAGGCACATGTCGAGAACACCTTTGAGTAGCTGGGAGCTGTGCCCCACTCGCTTCCTCCGAGTCTGTCTTACTATCTTGCTGTACCAATTACCCTGCTTTCCAGGGTACCTTGTGTAACACACTACCATGGAAAGCAGGGTAATTCAATAGGATTCCTTCGAAACCTTTATGGTTGTTGCGGGTCAAAACGAAGCACGACTTGAGAAATGAGAGGGCCGTGGCTGAATCATCCAAGAGAACCGGATCCATCATCATCGCAGCGGTGCTTATCGCTGGACTGTTCTTCCTCGGTGCCAACCTTGCCGGTTGGTCACCGCTGAAAGGCCTTGGGGGAGAACCATATACCCAGGTCGGTCCAACTGTGGTCGATAGCGTCAGGGACGTCGCCAAGCTCACGACCGTCGAGATGGTCGAATACACGACTGTCGAGAAGGGCAACGACTTTGGATGGTTGAACTGGGCGCGCGGTGATCGCATCTTCTTGTTCGCAGTCGCCAGGATCGGCGCAGGGGTCGATATGGAACGAGTTACCACGTCGAGCTTTGAGGTAAACGAAGAGACCGGCTCGGTCATCGTTCAGTTGCCACCTGCCGAAATCATCTTCATCGAGGTCGACAGCGAAGCTACCCAGGTCTACGACCGCGATACAGGGCTCTTCACCAAAGGTGATTCCCAGCTGGAATCGGACGCCCGTCAGGTTGCTGAAGAGGTGCTAGTCAATGCCGCTCTAGCCCGCGGGATTTTGGACCGGGCCCGGACCAACGCCGAGGCGACGATCTCCGGGTTCCTAATGGGTGTCGGCTATACGGAAGTCAGCTTTGTCGCATCCAGCTAGTCATTGGATCCGGCGAAGGCGGTCGCTAGACCGAGAGAGAGGAACACGCCGCCGGCAAACCACCGCTGTGCATTGATGACACCGGGGCGATCCTTCAGCCAGCCGCCCAGTGTCCCGGCGGCGATGGCGTAGATACCATCCGTGACTACCCCCATCGTCACCAACAGCCCGCCAAGGAAGAGGACCTGAATCGCAACTGACCCACCGTCGACATTCACAAACTGAGGCAGGAACGCCAGAAAGAACAGGGTCGTCTTCGGATTCAGAATGTTGACCCACACCCCCTGGAAGAACACGCGACGCATCGTACGACCACCGGGCGTATCGTCAGGGGCGATGTCGCTCTTGCCTCTCAACCGCTGCACGCCCAGGTAGATGAGGTAGACGGCCCCGAGATACTTGACCGTCTTGAATGCTGTCGCCGACTGGACAAGCAGGGCCGATAACCCAAGAGCCGCCGCCGCAACGTGGACCATGGATCCCGTCCCGACACCCACGACCGAAACGAGTCCGGCGGTGCGGCCCTGATCGGCGCTACGGGCGATGATGTACAAGACCGCGGGCCCTGGCACGAGCAGCAGCGCCAACGCGGCGAGTACAAAGACAGTTAGCGATGCGGTGTCAGGCATGGCGGGGAGCGTAGCGTCCCTAGACGGCGGCGAACTCGAGGCTGTTGTCGTCCACACCGATGCGGATGGTGTCACCATCGCTGAAGTGGCCTTCGAGCAGTTGCAGTGCCAGTTTGTCGGCGATCTCCTTCTGCATCAGACGCTTGAGCGGTCGGGCTCCAAAGCTCGGGTCGTATCCGTGGTCGGAGAGCCAGGTCGCGGCCTCGTCGGATAGCTCGAGCCGCATGCGTCGTGCCGACAGGCGGCGCCCCAGAATCTCGAATTGGATGTCCACGATCTGGCGCAGGTCGTCTCTTGATAGCCGGGAGAACACAACAATGTCGTCGACACGATTGAGAAACTCGGGCCGGAAGTGGCTTCGCACCACATCGAGGACGCGCTCCTCCACGGACTCGTCCGGAAGGTTGGGGTCGATCAACTCGGATCCAAGGTTCGACGTCATGATCAACACGGTGTTTGTGAAGTCAACCGTGCGACCTTGGCCGTCGGTGAGTCGGCCATCATCCATCAGCTGCAAGAGGGTGTTGAACACGTCCGGATGAGCCTTCTCGACCTCGTCGAGGAGGACGACAGCGTAGGGGCGTCGGCGCACCGCCTCGGTGAGTTGGCCGCCCTCGTCGTATCCCACATATCCGGGAGGTGCCCCGATGAGACGGCTCACCGAATGCTTTTCCATGTACTCCGACATGTCGATGCGGACCATTGCTCGTTCGTCGTCGAAGAGGAAGTCGGCAAGGGCCCTGGCGAGTTCGGTCTTGCCGACACCCGTCGGACCCAAGAAGATGAACGAGCCGATCGGACGATTTGGGTCTGACAGGCCGGCCCGGCCCCGCCGGATCGCGTTGGCGACGACCGTAACGGCCTCGTCCTGGCCGACAACACGTTGATGGAGATGCTCCTCGAGACGAATTAGCTTCTCGATCTCGCCTTCCATCAAGCGGGTCACCGGCACGCCGGTCCACCGGCTCACCACCTCGGCAACGTCTTCTTCGTCGACTTCCTCTTTGAGCATGCGCAGATTCGATTGAAGTTTGGCGAGTTCATTCTGGCGACTTTCCAGGAAACGCTCCAGTTCGGGAAGCTTGCCGTAGCGCAGCTCTGCAGCCGCTTGCAGGTCGCCAATTCGCTCGGTGCGTTCGGCTTGGGCGCGAGCTTCCTCGATGTCCTGCTTGGCGTGTTGGATTGCCTCGATGTTGTCCTTTTCGAGCTGCCAATGAGCGGTGAGACGGTCGAGTTCCTCGCCGAGTCCCGCCAACTCCTCTTCGATCCCGACGAGCCGAACCTTGGATGCATCGTCGGCTTCTTTGTGCAGAGCGTTGCGCTCGATCTCGAGCTGGCGTCGCCGGCGCTCGAGTTCATCGATCTCTTCTGGCATTGAGTCGATCTCGATGCGGAGTCGTGATGCTGATTCGTCGATTAGATCGATCGCCTTGTCAGGGAGATGGCGGGCGGTGATGTATCGATCCGAAAGCACGGCGGCAGCGACGATCGCTGAATCGGTGATGCGGACACCATGGTGAACCTCGTAGCGCTCTTTGAGCCCGCGCAAGATTCCAATCGTGTCCTCCGTGGATGGTGGCTCGACCACAACCGGGGCAAAGCGGCGTTCCAGGGCAGGGTCCTTCTCGACGTACTTGCGGTATTCGTCGAGAGTGGTGGCTCCGATCAGGTGGAGCTCACCCCTAGCCAGCATCGGCTTGAGCATGTTCGATGCATCCATCGAGCCTTCTGCGGCACCCGCTCCGACGATGGTGTGCATCTCGTCGATAAACGTGATGACGCGGCCTTCTGCTGCCTTGATCTCGTCGAGAGTTGCTTTGAGTCGCTCCTCGAACTCTCCGCGGTATTTGGCCCCGGCGACCATTGCCCCGAGGTCAAGGGCGATGATCCGCTTGTCCTTCAGACCTTCTGGAACGTCCCCGTCAACGATGCGTTGCGCAAGTCCCTCTGCGATCGCGGTCT
This sequence comes from uncultured Gemmatimonadales bacterium, assembly GCA_964195945.1. Classification (GTDB taxonomy): domain Bacteria; phylum Actinomycetota; class Acidimicrobiia; order Spongiisociales; family UBA5794; genus JAAETI01. The sequence continues at coordinate 17,423 of CAXMRC010000181.1, read as the reverse complement.
TGCCAACGCCGGGTTCGCCGATCAGGACAGGGTTGTTCTTGGTGCGTCGATTCAGCACCTGGATGACCCGACGGATCTCTTCATCGCGACCGATTACGGGGTCCAGTTTGCCGTCTGCGGCGAGTTTGACCAGATCGCGCCCGAACTTCTCGAGTGGGTCAAGAGTGTCCTCTGGGTTCTGGCTGGTTACACGTTGTGACCCGCGAATAGTTTCAAGCGCCGCCATGATGACGTCGCGGGTCAGGCCCGCCGTGCGCATGGTGTCGCCTACTGGGTCGGCTGCAGTGGCCAGGGCCAGGAGCAGATGCTCGATGGATACGTACTGGTCGCCCATGCCGGTCTTGATCGCTTCGGCGGTATTGAGTGTGGTGAGGGTCGCCGGGGCAAAGGCGATTTCCCCTGCGTCTCCGTATACCTGGGGGATGGTGGCCAGGCCGGCATCGACGGCGTTGCGTAGCGTCGCAGGGTTGATGTTGAGATGACCCAGCAGCGGGTACAGGATCGTGTCGGTTTGCCCGAGAAGCGCATCGAGTAGATGGAACGGGTGAACGGCCTGATGGTTGTTTGTCGCGGCGCTTTGCCTGGCGTTGAGGACCGCTTGTTGAGATTTTTGGGTAAGGGCGTTGATATCCATGGAAGAATGATTCCCCTGGCGATGTTGTTATCTACAACACAGATACTATCACATCCATACAAGAAATCTAAGTGCATGACTATCAAGTTTGGGAAAGACTTTGGCGAACGAGGCGGATGGTGGGTTGTCGCCCAGTTCGCCTGGTTCGGACTGATCTTGTTGGCTCTCAATAACAACCGCGACCCGCAGGTTGTGCTTCAGGTCATCGGGTGGGCTGCCGTTGCTTTCGCTCTGCTCGTCGGTGGCAGCGGTTTGTGGATGATCCGGAGCAAGATCACCGCTATGCCCGCTCCGGTGGATGGGTCGGTCCTCCACGAGAGCGGACCCTATGCGTTTGTTCGCCACCCCATCTACAGCGCGGTCATCCTCGGATTCATCGGTCTTTCGGCCAAGGGCGGTAATCTCGTTGCATTCCTGCTGTCGCTCCTCCTCATTCCGTTCTTTTATGCAAAGACCCGCTACGAGGAGAAGCTTCTCGTCGCACGGTTCCCCGAGTACGACTCCTATTGCGACCGAGTCCGGTACCGCGTCCTCCCCTGGATTCTCTAGACCGCCACAGTCTCTCAATTTCTGTTGAAACCTTCCAGCTAGTTTCTGGGTCATATCTCGGAGTAGATTGGGAAAGCGTCAAGAGAAGGAGTGGGAAATTGAAGAAGCTTGTACAGGAATTCAAGGATTTTGCGTTCGGCGGAGGAATCATCGGGTTGGCCGTTGCCTTCGTGATGGCAGCTGCGTTCGGTGCGCTCGTGAATGCTCTGGTTGAGGAGATTGTGATGCCCATAGTTGGGATCATCTTCGGTGAGCCGAGCTTTAACGGCCTCACCTTCACCCTCAACGAGTCGGTCATATTCTACGGAGCGTTCCTGACGGCGCTGGTGAAGTTCGCTGCTGTGGCGGCTGGTGTGTTCTTCTTCGTCGTCAAGCCGTACACCGCGCACGAAGCCCGCGTCGCTTCCGGAGAGACAGAGGGCGTCGCCGAGCCGGCTGCCGACATCAAGCTGTTGACCGAGATCCGGGACGCCCTTCACAAGTAGTGTCCGCCAACCCCGTTGCAGTGACCCCCGTTTGTCGGGGGTCACTTCTTTTGTGGAATGAATCGGTTGGTGAGTGTCGTTGAAGCACTGCACGCCGACAGGAGCAACAAATGGCCAGAGCAATATGGAACGGTGTAGTCATCGCCGAGAGTGATGAGACGATCGTTGTAGAGGGAAACCACTACTTTCCCAGAGACAGCGTCGTAACCCAGTACCTTGCGGAGAACTCCAAGCACAGTCGGTGTCCGTGGAAGGGGAAAGCCAGCTATTTCGACGTTGTCGTAGATGGCGAGACAAATTCAGGGGCAGCCTGGTACTACCCGGAGCCAAAGCCGGCGGCTGCCGATATCAAGGACCATGTGGCGTTCTGGCGGGGAGTGTCGGTCGAGGGCTAATTGACTGAGGTCATGCCCGCAGATTCGCTGTTGCGTTGACCAACTCACGATGCAGCTGCCGAGTCTTGTAGTGAGACCACTCAGACGAATCGGCGCGGAGGAAAGAAGTCAGGTCGGCCCGATTGTCAAACACTCCAGTCGGGATCGCGAACCTATCTTGGCCCTTCTCGACAAAGACGAAACTCCCACCGCCTTGGGCCAATAGCCACATCAGATCGTCGGTCCCATAGTCATTGCGCATCACGGCCTCGGGAACTCCGTGGTGCAAGATTGACGCATCTCCATCTCGTCCCGGTACCGCCCGGTCACGATTCTTCTGTCTGCTCTCCTCAGGCTCCACCCAGACATAAAGGATGGCGGCACGCCGCAGGATCTCGTCACTGAGTTGCGACAGGGCGTGTTGGTATCCATACGGTACCGGCAACGGTAACTGCGAATCCTCCGGGCCGCCTCTGGCAAACTCAATGACGACCGTCTTCCCCGCTAGGTCACCAGGAATGGCTGCCTTCTTGTTGTCGAAGAACTCGCGTGCTTCGTGCTCGAGCGCGCCGAAGAGCCGTTTCTGAGTCATCGGTTTGAGACCGCCGATGGCTGTTGGGAGACCAGCGAGGCCGCGAGCGTTATCGATCCGAGAGAAGAGCCACTGCGCCGCCGTGCCGGTGACGATTTCGTCGGGAGGATCGGCGAGTTCCGCAAAGTCAGCGTTGAGAAGATGCGTCAATGTGGCCCAATCACCCGGATCGAGGAACGGCTCGTCGTTCGAACGGAAGAAGAGCGGCGTATCACCAGCTTCCCTTACTTCCTCACCAATCCGGCGCATCATGTGTACATAGGGGTAGTCATCGAGTTGGACCGTCGGTCCGATGTGAAGATCGTCGAGCGAGGCATCCGGAGACAAGGTTTCCATGTACCGACGCAGCTCAGATTTGCCGGATGCGGGGAGAGCAAGAAGAAGCAGGATATCGATGGCCATAAGCGTCACCATAATCATGAGGCCGGTGCCCATAGTCAGGCTTGAGCGCTGACGCGATTGCCGGTTTGCGGGGGCTGGTACATTCCGGTTCGGTCAGTGACCCAGAATTGGCTACTCTCTGTGAAGTTGCCTTGGCCGGTGCGGGCCAACAGAAGTGGTGAGAGTTATGGAAGGGAACCGTCGTCTCCGGGCGTACTGCGCCGGTGGACCATCCGATCGGACGGAGCCGGCCTTCAGTCTGGAGGTCAAAGCCGTTCTCGATGAACTCGGCTACGAAACCTCGCATCCCCAGGACGACGCTCGCCTTCTCGAGCACTACACAAAGCAGGGAATGACCCTGGCTCGAGCGCGACAACGAATATTCGAGCGGAATCTCGACGCCATAAAGAGCTCCGACGTGTTGCTCTTCCGATTGGATGGGCGCACTGCCGACGAGGGTGCCTGTGTTGAGGCCGGCATCGCCTATAGCCATGGGATTCGGTGCATTGGTCTCCAGACGGGCCGTGACAACGTCGGTGCCAGTGGTGTCAACATGATGATCGACGGTGTTCTCGAATACCGTGTCGCCGTCGATCTTGACGGCCTGCGCGCCCTGCTGGAGGAAGAGCACACGGTGGTGGACCTGCGCACGAGCAGCGACGGCGCTGTCACCGTTGATCTGCGCAGGGTCGAGAACCCCTACGTCGTCATATCCGGTCCCCTGGGGGTTGGGAAGACAACGCTGATCGAGCTGATGGGGCGGGTGGGCAATTGGACGATCCTCCCGGAACCGATAACAGAGAATCCGTACCTCGCGGATGCCTACTCGAACCTTTCTGATCTGAGCTTTCGCATGCAGACGTTCTACCTCGGTCAACGCGCCCGGCACCATCAGTCGGCAAGGCTGATCACTGGGCCCATCGTCCAAGAGCGGTGTCTCAGCGAGGATGGTGAGGTCTTTACCCCGGCACTGCGAGACCACGGCGCATACGACGACAATGATCTTGAAACACTGGTCACGCTCTATCGGGGGTTAATGGTTCAGACTCCGGTCCCTGACCTGGTCGTATATCTGTCGGCACCGTTCGAGGTAACTGTGGAGCGGATCAGGCAGAGGGATCGTCTCGGCGAGAGCGCCATCGACCCTTCGCTACTCAGATTGATCTATGACCGCTATGGGCATTGGGCTTCGACTCAGTCACGTATTCCGCTGGTTGAGATCGATACCGTTGAACTCGACTTTGTGAATAGGCCAGAAGATGTGGCCGAGGCTATGCGGCGCATCAACATGGCTCTGACCGGAGTCAGAATCAATTCATGACCCAGCAACAGGACTCCGCCGCTCCTTCCGTAGCCATGGCAGTTGGTTACGCAGTGGCTGCCTCGCTTTTGTGGGCGGTGGCGATAGTCCTGGTCAAGATCGGTCTCGAAGACATTCCTCGCCTCACTTTTGCTTCGTTGCGATATGTGGTTGGTGCGCTCACTCTGTTGGTGTGGAGAATGGTGACCGTCGGTTCTGACGGGCCAAGCATCCCCGCGTCGGTTTGGCGATGGCTGGTAGCGCTCGGGGTGCTGCTGTACGGGATCGTTCCTGCGGCTCAGTTCGTCTCGTTGGATTTGGTTGAGGCGGTTACGTTCAACTTCGTCTTCCAGGCAGGGATACCCCTGGTCCTTGCACTTTTGGCCGGTCTTGTTCTCAAAGAGGCAACATCACGCTGGGAGTGGCTTGGGGTCGGCATCGTGATCGCTGGCGTCTTTATGTTCTACCCGGCGGTGCCGCGAGGCGATGAGGCGCTCGGCATCCTCCTCGCTCTTGTCGCCGCGGTTGGTATCGGCGGATCGAATCTGCTGCAGCGCTTGGTGATGCGTAGCCGTGAGATTTCAGCTCTCGATGCGACAGTCATCCCGATGACGTTGGGCAGTGTCGGCCTCTTCATCGTGGCGATGATCGTGGAGCCTCTTCCCGAGTTGGGTCATATGGACGTTCTGCTGATCCTCTTCCTCGGTGTGGTAAACACCGCGCTTGCCTTCACTCTCTGGCACCATGCCATGCGGACCCTCAACGCGTTGCACGCCGGCATCGTTGCTTCAGGCCAGGTTGTCGAGGTTCCAATTCTTGCTTTCATCATCCTGGGCGAGGCACTCACTGTGGGGCGCTTCATCGGGTCGGTGGTAGTCCTCGGTGGCATCCTCCTTGTCCACTATTCGAAGGCTGCTGCTGCCCGTGCCCGCGCCGAATCTGGCAACGTATCTCGTGTGAACCGTCGCATCGGGTAACGTCCTGGTCATGCTCCCTTTACGTATAGTTGAAACCGAACGACCGGAATTCGATGAACCCGTTGTCGAACTGTGGCGCGAAGACGAATTCGTAGGCATGGTCTTTTGGGACGGAGAAGAATCGATCGTCCAAATTTACCCAGATGGTGTCGGTGACGTCCACGACATCGAGATGGGCGATCTGATGCGGGTGCTCGACTTGGCCGCGCGGATTGTCACTCCGCTGGATCAACTCCCAGAGGATGAAGGCGGCGATTACCTGCAGGCCTTAAACGAAACCATCCCGGACGGTGAGTGGGACAACGAAGATCCTGCCACGCGTGCGTTGACGACCGAATTCGACACGCGGGTCGTGTTCCGCTCTGAAGATGGCGAAGGGTTCTTCGGTCGTGACACCGCCATCGAAATCGTGGAGCGTTGCGAACAGCTCGGTCTTGCCGTTATTGAGGTGGATGGGTTTGATCTCGAGGGAGCTGTGTTGATTCCCCGTGCCGAGCTCGGGATTGTCATCGCCGCTCCGGCCGAAATCGGTTGGGGAGTGCGAGCGGCCGCGGCAAATGCGCAGGTACGTGCCGCCTTAGAAGCGTGGCCGTCGCGTCCGACCCTGGTGGCGGCTCTGCTAATCCAGCAACCCGATGGCGAGTCTTTCGTCGCCTAACCCAATCGCTCAGGCGGTCCCTGCGATTGCCAGACCGGCACCCGTGGCGATATACAGGGCGCCGGCGAGCATCGGCAGGTTCGACACCGCTGTTTCAACCCGTGTCGACTCCCAGTTGTATCCGTTGCGGAGAACGTGAGCCAGCGAGAAGATGATCGGGCCAATCACCAGCATGAAAAGGCCAAAACCGATGAGGAAATTGCCACTCATTGTCATCGGACTCACCGGAGAGCACTCGTCGCCGCGCAGGATCTGGCCGTTCATCCCTACATAGGGGCGTGAGTTGATTCGGTTGCACAGGTCCAGCCAATTCGGCTGGAAAACCAACCCGGCGCCGGCTGCCGCTCCCAGTCCTGCGATAAACATGATGGGGCGTCGAAGAAGCGGACGCTGCCATAGGGCCATGTGTCGATCATACGACGCGTTCTGACGGTTTGGCCCGAACTTCCGCAGCGCCTACCCGAGCTACGCCTGCCCGAATGGCCCTTTGCGGACGATATCGGGCAGGTTGCGACGACGAGTCACGTTCACCTTGAAGACTGGAGTACCGCGCAGGGGCTCTGTGCCGGTTCGGGACTGAGCCTCTCCAAGCAGGCGGCGGAGTCGATCGACCTGGGCGCGTAGCCGTGAGTTCTCCGATTGCAGTGTCATGATGCGGCGCACGCCCTCCAGGTTGACGCCATCGGCGGTCAATTCCTGGATTAGACCGAGGCGCTCCAGATCTTCGTCGGAGTAGCGACGGGTTCCACCCGGGGTACGGAAAGGCTCGATCAACCCTTTGCGCTCGTAGATGCGAAGCGTCTGGGGGTGAACTCCTGCGAGTTCGGCGGCCACCGAGATTATGTAGACAGCGCTGTTTCTCTTTGTCATGGTCACACCCCCAGGTGCGATCGTGGATCGTCATGAGGGTTCTTCAACCGGAATTGCTGGAGCAATTCCTTGCCCTCGTCTGTCAGTTCCTCAGGAACGGTAACCGATACGGTGACCAGTAGGTCACCTCGATTGCCCTTGGAATCCTCGACCCCTCGGTCGCGGACTCGGAAAGTCTTGCTGGTCTGGGTGCCTGCGGGTATGCGAAGGCGAACCTTGCCTTCGAGGGTCGGGACATCGATTTCTGCACCGAGGGCGGCTTCGACGAACGCAATGGGAACAGCGATGGTGAGGTTTTTGCCACTGCGTCCGAAAACCGGGTGATCGGCCACGCGGACGGTCACGTACAAGTCACCCGCGGTGCCGCCGCTACGCCCGGGGCCGCCTCGGCCACGCACCCGAATCCGGGCACCGTCGGACACTCCCTTCGGTATCTTCACTTTGACCGTGTTGCCATTGACGTTGAGCTGGCGAGTGGTGCCAGAGATAGCATCGTGGAAGCTCAGGTTCATCTCAGCGGTGAGGTCATCGCCGCCGCGGGGTCGAGTTCCACCCTGACGGCCGAACAGATCTCCGATACCGCCCAGAAGGTCAAACGGAGAGCCGCCACGGGCCCCGCCCATGAGGTCCTCGACGCGGACGTACTGCTGGGCGCCACCGGGACCTCCGACGAAGTAACCCATCTCGCGAGCATGGTCGTACTCTTTGCGCGTCTCCGGGTCGCCAAGCACCTCGTACGCCTCGTTGGCTTCCTTGAATCGGTTCTCTGCGGCAGGATCACCAGCGGTTTTGTCGGGATGGTATTGCTGGGCAAGCTTGCGATACGCCTGTTTGATGTCCTTGGCGGACGCGTCGGAGCCAACGCCGAGAATGGCGTAATAATCTGATTCAAGCCATTCTTTACGCATTGTCTTCAAGCATGCTCCACTGCGACCAGCGCCGCTCTGATTACCCGACCGCGCAGCGTGTAGCCACGACGCATTTCGCTGACGGTGAGGTCGCCGTCGCCGTCGCCGCCCGGGCCGGTTACGGCCTCGTGTACGGCTGGATCGAAGGGAACTCCGGCCGCGGCGATCGGCTCGAAGCCATCGACGGCAAGAGCCTCCATCATCAGCCGGTGCGTGTCCTTCATCCCCGCCAGGATCTTCTCTTCAGCCTCGGTCTGTGGTTGATAGCCGAGCGCCGCGTCAAACCCATCGAGCATCGGTAGCAACCTCTCGATGAGTCGTTGCGCGGCCCGGTCGACGATGTCGTCGCGCTCACGCGCCGATCTCTTGCGGAAGTTGTCAAACTCGGCGGCAACTCGCTGCAGAGATTCGAGATACCCATAGGCATCGGCTTGGGCTTGCCCTAGTGCTGTCAGCAACACCGGCACGGCTTCGGCCGGGTCTTCGGGGAGTTCGATAACCTCTGTCCTTGCGACTTCGTCTTCCACCGGCTCAGCGTCGAGCACCTCGATGGATTCGTCGTCGATGTCGACGAGCTCCGGGACCGTGAGGTCCACGGAGGATTCATCGCCCGGATTGACCTGATTGTTCACTATGCCTCTTCGCCTTCGTCAACGATCTCGGCCTCGACGACCTCATCGGCGTCTGGCGCCGCATCGTCTGCAGCGTTCTCTGCACTCTCCGCCGCCGATGCTTCGTAGATCTTCTGGCCGAGTACCTGCGATGTTTTGAGAACCTCTTCGCGGACCCTGTTGAGGTCCTCGGAACTGGCTTGGCCGGCGAGGAGCTTACGCAACTCAGCGACCTTATCCGCGATGGGAGCTTTCTCATCGTCGGTCAACTTGTCGCCGTGCTCCTCGAGCATCTTGTCCGTCTGATAGGCGGTGTGGTCTGCTTGGTTGCGTGCCTCAGCGAGATCGCGCCGTTCGGTGTCGTCGTTGGCGTGCTCTTCGGCGTCACCGACCATACGGTCGATTTCATCCTGAGCAAGGGCGGTGCCACCAGTAATGGTGACCTGCTGGCTCTTGCCTGTTCCGAGATCCTTCGCCGAAACAGAAACGATGCCGTTGGCGTCGATATCGAATGTGACCTCGATTTGGGGGAGGCCACGCGGCGCGGGAGCGATCCCTGGCAGCTTGAAACGGCCAAGCGACTTGTTGTCAGATGCCATGGCTCGCTCGCCTTGCATAACGTGAATCTCGACCTCGGGCTGGTTGTCCGCTGCAGTTGTGAAGATCTCGCTGCGACGCGTCGGGATCGTGGTGTTCCGCTCGATCATCTTGGTGAACACACCGCCTTCGGTCTCAACACCGAGGGTGAGGGGGGTCACATCGAGGAGGAGGATGCCGCTGACGTCGCCTTTGAGGACGCCGGCTTGAATGGCAGCACCCAGGGCAACCACCTCATCGGGGTTGACTCCCTGGTGGGGGTCTTTGCCGGCGAGTTCTTTGACGAGTTCCTGCACCGCGGGCATGCGGGTCGATCCGCCGACGAGGATGACGTGGGCGATCTCGTCGATGGTCACGCCTGCATCCTTAACCGCCGACAGGAAGGGAGCGCGGGTGCGCTCGGCCAGGTCGTCGGTCAGTTTGCGGAACTCGGACCGCGACAGGGTCTTGAGAAGGTGAATCGGGCCAGCATCAGTTGCTGTGATAAAAGGGAGATTGACCTCTGTTTCCGAGACGGAAGACAACTCGATCTTGGCCTTCTCAGCGGCTTCCTTCAGGCGGGTGAGTGCCATCGGATCGGTCGATAGGTCGACGCCGTGATCGTTCTTGAATTCGGTGACGAGCCAGTCCATGACTCGGTCATCCCAATCGTCGCCACCCAGGGTGGTGTCGCCGCTCGTTGATTTGACTTCGAAGACGCCTTCGCCGATTTCCAGCACGGATACGTCAAATGTGCCACCACCGAGGTCATAGACGAGGATCAGATGGTCGTCGTTTTTGTCCATGCCATATGCAAGTGATGCGGCTGTTGGCTCGTTGACGATGCGTAGAACCTCAAGACCGGCGATCTGGCCCGCTTCTTTGGTTGCTTGACGCTGGGCGTCGCCGAAGTACGCGGGGACGGTGATGACTGCCTCGGTGACGGTCTCGCCCAGATATGTCTCAGCATCGCGCTTGAGTTTCATCAAGATGCGGGCAGAAATCTCTTGTGAGGTGTATGCCTTGCCGTCAACGTCGACGGACCAGTCGGTCCCCATGTGGCGTTTTACCGAGCGCACGGTGCGGCCGGGGTTGGTGATTGCCTGTCGCTTGGCTTGCTCGCCGACCAGCACATCGCCGTTCTTGGCGAATGCCACGACCGATGGGGTGGTTCGCTGCCCCTCGGCGTTGGCTATTACCTGGGGGTCGCTGCCGTCGAGCACTGCGACTACGGAATTGGTTGTACCAAGATCGATACCTACCGCTCTTGCCATTGTCGTTTCTCCTCTATCTGTATTACCCCACATCGGGGCTCAAAGCTTGTAAATGGAATAGGTTGAGTATACACAGAATGTATAACCTGAGTCTAGGCGTGTCATATTCCGATTATTGTGGCCTGGTCGATACTCTGGGTGGCGGTGATGGTGTCTCACGACTATTTTTCGTGGGCCAACCTGATTTGGTAGGAGTGGGAATTGGTACAGGACGACAACACTGACTACACGGGCATTCCGCCGTTGATCTTCTGGCTATTGGCGACCTGGGTTGTCCTGGTGCTTCTCGCCCTGGTTTGGGGCGTCGACAATGCTGAAACTACCCTCCGCGAAGATGCCCGGTCCAACCTCGCCCAAGATGGCCACAATATCGTTGTCGACTTCTCGGGTCGCGACGCTCGGCTCGTCGGGTCGGTTGACTCGGAGGAACTCGCCGCCGAGATCGTCGAGTCCATCGATGCGGTGCCGGGCGTGAGGAACGTCGACAGCGAGTTGGAGGTTATCGAGCCGCCGCCTCCTGTTGTTCGCAATCCGGAGGTCTCGGTCCGGATCATCGGTAGTGCCGTCTCGGTGCGGGGCGCCGTTCCGGATACCGACATAGAAACCGACCTCATTGAGGCTGCGGAAGCCCAGTTTGGCGGTGGGCGCGTGGTCAACGCACTTGTCGTTTCCGAGGACGTCGAGTTACCACCGTGGCTGGGCCGGATTCGCGACGTGTTCCCCCACATCGGAGAACTCCGCTCCGGTGGGTTCACTGCAACCGACGCGGGATTCGAAATCAGCGGTGAGGTGGTTTCAGAGACCGTTCGCACCGAGATGCTTCAAGAGATCACACTGATTCTCGATGAGACGATCCTGGTGTCGTCGGATTTGACGATCGCCGTGCTCCCGACGCCTTCGTTTGCCGCTACCAGGTCCGATGGATTGGTCACTCTCGACGGCGTTATGCCGAACCAGGAGACAGTCGACCAGATTGTGGAGGCGGCGCGGCGACTCCATGGCGGTACAACGATTATCAACGGACTGGCTGTTGGTGAAGTCGCCGGACCAATGTGGCTTGAATCTATCGACGGGCTGCTTGATGTTGTCACCAGACTTGATCCCTGGACGCTCGAGATCGCGGAGGGCAACGTAACGATCACGGGTCTTGCTCTAGACGAGGACCTCGCGGCAGCCGTCGCTGTTCTGGCTCAGGAAGTGACAGCAGGACAACTTGCCGTAGTTACCGATGTGCAGCTCCACCCGGCGGCAGTCGCCATCCAGCTCACAAATCTGCTCCAGGGCAGCACCACGTTCGTTTCGAACGGCATTGAGCTATCGACCGACGGAATTGGTCTGCTGGCTGAGGCATTAGCGATTCTCGAAGCGCACCCGACAGTTCGGGTGACCGTTGCGGGATACACCGACGATCAAGGCGATGCGGAGACAAACCTTGTGCTGTCACAGGAGCGCGCTGAGGCGGTTGTGGCGTATTTGGTCGCCGGGGGTATCGAGCCCGAGAGGCTGGCTGCCGTTGGCTATGGCGAAGAGAACCCCATTGCCGACAACTCGACAGACGAGGGTCGTGCACAGAATCGACGGATAGAGTTTGTGATCCTAGAAGGAGACGGATAGATGTTGGACGGAGTTGGTTGGGCCGCCGCAGAGATTGTGATCTTCATGCTGATCGCCACACTCATTGGGCTTGGTATCGGGTGGATCTTCGGTCGCTGGCTGCAGAAGGGCACCATTGCAGAGGGGTATGAAGCCGAGCTCGCCGCACAGCGCGAACTTACGAAGAAGGCCGAGAGCCGTCTCAGTGAGAGCAACAAGAATCTCGACAAGGTCCACCTTGACCTCAAAGGTGAGCGGGCCAAGGTCGGTGATCTTGCATCCGCGGTCGAGGTGGCCGCGGTCGCGGCCGGAGGCCAAGAAGCGAAGCTGTCTGCAACCGGCGACTTGGACGCAGAACTGAGCAAGCTGCGCGGCGACCTTGCTGCGTGCGGGACAGAGCGTGACGGCCTGGCGGATCGGCTGGCTCAGCTCGAAGGCATCATTGGGAGTCGGGACGAGAAGATCTCACGGCTCGAGGCGGAGCTAAGCGCCGTTTCCGAGCCTGTCGTTGAGCCCGTTGGTGTGACTCCATCTGCTGCCGCGGTTCAAGCGGTTGCTGCCGGCGGGGCGAAATCCGAACCAACGAAAGAAGAGGGACTGGCCAAGATTGTCGAGATCGCAGCGCGCACCGTAGGGGGCGGCCCGGCCGCAGACGACGATCTCAAGAAGGTTCACGGTATCGGTCCCAAGCTCGAACAGACGTTGAAGGGTCTTGGGATCACGAGCTTCCGTCAGATCGCCAGCCTCCAAACCGAGGACGTTGCTTTTGTCACAGCTGCCCTCGATGCGTTCAAGGGTCGGATCGAGCGTGACGACTGGATGAGCTCCGCCGCCGAACAGCACACCAAGAAATACAACGAACCTGCCTAGAACTCCACGTCTGGCGTCCCTGAGCACGGTATACGGCGCTCACGGACGACAGACGCGGAATCTACCGCGATGAGATGTATGCGACCAGTGCTCTGATCTCGTCGTTGGAGAGGCTGTCGTAGCCGATCTGCATTACGCCGGCACTGAATCCTTCGACGATCTTGTTGTCGGGAAAGCGGATGGATTCTTCGATGTAGGCGGAAGAAGCAGTCACGGTGGCGCCATCCGCCAACGTCACAGTCGAACCAGCCAACCCCGACCACGATGGGCCGAGGCCAACGGAACCGTTCGTGGAGTGGCAGTTTTGGCAACCGAGACTGGTGGCGCGCTCGCGGCCCAAAGCCACATAATCAAAAGCGACGGTCGTGGTTGGCGCCGCGGTGGTGCTTGTAGTTGTTGCCGTGGTTGGTGCTGTCGTCGTTGTTGTTGTTGTGGTGGTGGTAGTAGTAGGCGGTGCTGTTGTCGTGGAGGGTGGAGCGGTAGTTGTCGTCGGTTGAGTAGTTGTCGTGCTTGTTGTTGTTGTGGCTACAGCGGCTTGGACCGTTGTGGTCGTTGTGGCACCGCCACCACAAGACGCCAGAAGTAAGGTCAGGATCAGACCTGTTGGGGGGATTCGCTTCATGATCTCGATTATCGGCGGTTTGTCGAAGCTATTGAGAATCGAGGTCGGTGGTCGTCTGCCGCAGACGATCACTGATACTGTCGCCAACATGAATCAGGTCGAATGCCGTACCCGTTTTGGCTCTGCTCGCGTCGCCACTCTGGCCACGGTGGGAACGGCGGGCCCTCACCTGGTGCCGGTGGTTTTTGCGCTGGATGCAGACCAACTCTTCACTGTGGTGGACCATAAGCCGAAGCGCACTGTCCGATTGCGCCGTCTGGCGAACATAGTGAACAACCCATTCGTCGCCCTGCTTGTGGATCATTACAACGAGGATTGGGAGCAACTGTGGTGGGTCCGTGCGGACGGAGTAGCCAGGGTGATCGAAGACAACGACGCGATGCGTCCTGGCGTCGACCTACTGGTCAACCGATACGACCATTACCGAACCGCTCGCCCCGACGGACCACTGATCGAGGTGTCCATCAAGAAGTGGACAGGCTGGTCGGCGCGGCCCGATTTGTCAGAGAGCTTCGATGGCCTCGGCCAGTGAGGTGTCTTTGGGCGTCAAAGCACGCTCCTCATGGGTAGACAGCGCAATGGTTGCCTTGTTCCACCTGATGTCGATGTCAGGATGATGGTCGGCGACCTCAGCGAGTAGAGCGACCCGGGTGACGAACCCCATCGTTTCGTTGAAGTCTGCCAGGACAAATGTTTTTGAGATGGTCTCTCCGATCACCGCCCAGCCCTGGTAAGTATCGAGAAAGGTCTTTCGGTCATCGTCGCTCAGTCGGGTCATGGATCCTCCTCGATGGCCTTCAAACCTACCGGGGCACGATCAGTGTCGGTCGAGAGCGCGAAAAGCAGTGGTGGAGCGAAGCGAACCTGGTGTACAGTCCGTAAAGCAAGCTGTTGATGCTGTGCGGGAGAGACCGGTTGCCGAGCCGGCGCCGAAGGAGCAACCCCCCGGGAAACTCTCAGGCCCTTGAACCGCACAGACCAGGCGCCTCTGGAAAGCGAGCGTTTTGCTCCGCCGAAGGGGAAAGCCGGTGCGATCCGGTGAATCTCTCAGGTACCCATGACAGAGCGGGGTGAAGACCGAAGCCGTTCGGTCTTACCAGCCGTACTCAGGAGGTACCGACGCATGAGTCGAATTGACACAGGATCTGCCAGTTTCGCTGACCGCCACATTGGGCCGACAGACGATGAGATCGAGAGGATGCTCGCCGTCGTTGGCTTGGGGTCACTCGAGGATTTGAAAGCAAAAGCGGTCCCAGAGAGCATCCGGGTTCGTGACGACTTCGATCTCCCCGCGGCCGACAGTGAACCGGGTGTGCTTGCCAGAATGAAGCAACTCGGAGAGGCAAACTCGATCTATTCATCACTGATCGGCATGGGCTACTACGGCACCCATACGCCATCGGTCATCCTGCGCAACGTTCTCGAGAACCCGGGGTGGTACACCTCCTACACCCCATACCAGCCCGAGATCTCGCAGGGTCGGCTCGAAGCGATGCTCAATTTCCAGACGATGGTCACGGATCTAACTGGTATGGATATTGCCAATGCTTCGTTGCTTGACGAGGCGACCGCGGTCGCTGAGGCGATGACAATGTTGCGGCGGGTCTCCAAGAGCAAAGCACGATCGTTCTTTGTGGATGCCGAATGCCATCCGCAGGTGGTCCAAGTGGTTCGAACCAGGGCGATACCGCTCGACATCGACGTGATCGTCGGGGATCCTGCCGATATCGATACCGACCAGGTGTTCGGTGTCGTGCTGCAATATCCGGGCAGCACGGGGGTAGTCAGAGACGATCGCCAACTCATCGCTGATCTGCAGGAATCAGGAGTCATGGTTGCTGTCACCACAGACCTGCTCGCTCTCACCTTGCTAACCCCGCCAGGGGAGATGGACGTAGATGTCGCCGTTGGTTCGTCGCAGCGTTTTGGCGTACCCATGATGTTTGGCGGCCCCCACGCTGCCTTTATGGCGACAAAGGACAAGTACAAGAGATCCATGCCGGGCCGACTTGTAGGAGTATCGAAGGATTCCAAAAACCGTATGGCCCTGCGGTTGGCATTGACAACCCGCGAGCAGCACATCAGGCGCGAGAAGGCAACTTCAAATATTTGCACCGCACAGGCCTTGCTAGCTGTGATGGCCGGTATGTATGCCGTTTGGCATGGGCCGGAGGGTCTCACCGCAATCGCCGACGAAGTACACACTCTGACCTCGAAACTGGCTGGCCTGTTGACCGCCGGCGGATTAGAGCTGACCAACGACACATGGTTCGATACGTTGACTGTGAAGATCCCGGGACGAGCGGATGAGGTCGTGGCGGCCGCCGAAAACCGCAAGATCAACCTGCGGCTCGTCGACCAGGATCGTGTCGGTGTCTCACTCGACGAGACGTCGACCGAGGAGATTGTTGCTGCGGTTGCCGAGTCATTCTTCGTCAGTGGATCCGGTGGCGATGCCAGGAGCGGGCTCCCCGCCGAGCTACGACGATCATCCGAGTTCTTGACTCACGAGGTGTTCCACTCATACCGCAGCGAGACCGAGATGATGCGTTACTTGCGGAAATTGCAGGGTCGTGACATCGCCCTCGACCGTTCGATGATCCCGCTGGGTTCCTGCACCATGAAGCTCAACGCCGCGACCGAGATGGCCGCGGTCACCTGGCCTGAGTTCTCCAGTCTCCATCCGTTTGTCCCGCTTGAGCAGGCGGCCGGCTATCTCGAAATGATCGGCGACCTGGAGCGTTGGCTGGCTACGGCCACCGGCTATGACGCCGTCTCACTACAGCCAAACGCCGGCTCGCAGGGAGAGTATTCGGGGCTACTCGCCATCAAGGCTTACCACGAGAGCCGCGGCGATGGCGATCGCAACATCTGTCTCATCCCGGCGTCTGCACACGGAACCAACCCTGCAAGTGCGGTCATGGCGGGGCTAAAAGTTATCGTCGTCGCTACCGACGAGAGCGGCAACATCGACCTCGCCGACTTGAAAGAGAAAGCCAACGAGCACTCGGCGTCCCTGGCCGCGTTGATGATTACTTACCCGTCAACCCACGGCGTTTTCGAGGAATCGGTGGTCGAGGTCTGCGAACTGGTTCATGAACACGGTGGTCAGGTTTACATAGATGGGGCCAATCTCAATGCACTGCTTGGCCTGGCCAAACCAGGTGAGTTCGGCGGAGATGTCTCGCACCTAAATCTGCACAAGACCTTTGCGATTCCGCACGGCGGTGGTGGTCCCGGTGTTGGCCCGATCGGGGTTAAGGCCCATCTCGAGCCGTTCTTGCCAGGACATCCCTTAGTGAACGACCAGGCGGGATTCCGTGACGGCGTCGGCGCTGTGTCTGCCGCTCCCTGGGGTTCAGCAGGTGTTCTACCGATCTCATGGTCATACATTGCTCTTATGGGTGGCGATGGGCTGGAGAAAGCCACTGAGGTTGCGATCCTGTCCGCCAACTACATCGCGACGAAACTCGCCGAGCACTACCCGGTTCTGTACAAGGGAAGCAGCGGCCTTGTTGCCCATGAGTGCATTCTCGACCTGCGAGACATCAAGCATGATGTCGGCGTTACCGCAGATGATTTTGCCAAGAGATTGATCGACTATGGGTTCCACGCACCCACCATGTCATTCCCGGTACCGGGGACTTTGATGGTGGAGCCGACCGAGTCGGAGAGTCTGCAGGAACTCGACCGGTTTGTAGATGCCATGATCGCTATCAAGTCTGAGGTCGACGACATTGCAGCCGGCAAATTGCCGCTCGAAGACAGCCCGTTGCACAACTCGCCGCACACAGCCGATGACCTGATCGCCGACGATTGGAACCACCCGTACGGGCGAGAGCAAGCCGCGTTCCCGGTCCCCAGTCTTCGGGCCGACAAGTACTGGCCGCCGGTGGGCCGGATCGACGGGGCATATGGCGATCGAAATATCGTTTGCGCCTGTCCGCCGATGGACGTGTACACGGACGGGATTGTTGACTGACCAACCTGCAGTTCGCGGTACTGTGCCGCGATGCGATTCATACTGGTTTTGGCAATAGCGGTCTTGGCTGCCGCGTGTTCGGGGACAGACAATTCGGATACGTCGACGACCGCAGCCCTGACAACCACGATTGCCGCCACGACCACGACTTCGCCGGCGGCGACAAC
>CAXMRC010000180.1:0-4631 GCA_964195945.1 uncultured Gemmatimonadales bacterium | reverse complement strand
TGTAATTATGTCACAGGTATCAAATAGGTTGGCGATGACAAACCAACCGAAGGGAGCTCCAGTGGAGTCTGATAAGAATCTCGAAATGGCGATGTCGCAGATTGAGCGGCAATTTGGCAAGGGCGCCATCATGAAGCTCAGCGACAGCGCGGTGAGGAACGTTAGGGCTATTCCGACTGGGGCTCTGTCGCTCGACCTGGCCCTTGGCATAGGTGGCGTTCCCCGTGGCCGTATCGTCGAGATCTTTGGGCCGGAGAGCAGCGGAAAGACGACTCTGGCCTTGCATGTTGTCGCCGAGGCGCAGCGCAACGGCGGTGTCGCCGCGTTTATCGATGCTGAGCATGCCCTCGATCCGATCTATGCAAAAGCGCTTGGTGTCGATGTTGACGAACTGTTGATTTCGCAGCCGGATACTGGTGAGCAGGCGTTGGAGATCACCGACATGCTGATCCGTTCCGGAGCTCTCGATGTGGTGGTTATCGACTCCGTGGCGGCTTTGGTGCCCCGAGCGGAACTCGAAGGCGACATGGGCGATACCCACGTCGGCTTGCAGGCTCGTCTCATGTCACAGGCGCTCCGCAAGCTGGCCGGAACGATCAACCGCTCTGATACCACCGCAGTGTTTATCAACCAACTACGTGAGAAGATCGGGGTGATGTTCGGTTCACCCGAGACGACACCCGGGGGCCGTGCCCTCAAGTTCTACTCAAGCGTTCGTATCGACGTACGACGGATCGAGGCCATAAAGCAAGGCACCGACAACGTTGGTAACCGCGTCCGGGCCAAGATCGTCAAGAACAAGGTTGCTCCTCCGTTCCGTCTTGCCGAGTTCGACATCATGTTTGGCGAGGGGATCTCGCGTGAGGGCAGCTTGATAGACGTTGCCGTTGAACAGGGGATCGTACGCAAGGCCGGAGCATGGTTCACCTACGAGGGCGATCAACTTGGCCAAGGCCGGGAGAAGGCCAAGATGTTCTTGAAAGAGAACCCTGAGATTGCCGTTCAACTTCAGGACAGGGTATTCAAGGCGGTTGGTCTCACCGAGGACGAGGACGCTGAATCCGAGGAGACTATCGAGGTCGACGAGGAAACCGGCGAGATCCTGAGCAAGGGCGACGCCAACAAGTAGTGACGGCGGGTCTTGGCAAAACCGGGTGGGTAAGAGATACCCCGCCCGGTTTTGTTGATTCAATAGTGTGATTCGGGCTGAGAAATCAACAAATATGCTTTTCGCGCCTCCGGTTGTGGGTTCGGTGCGGTACCATCAGCTCAGGACACACGTAAAACCATTAATACACGGAACCTGAAGGAAGAAAGTCTGATGAGACGAATCGCACGGAGGTGCAGCGGGCAGCGGGCCGATTAGCTGTCACTGTCGTGGATTCGTTTCTTGGCATGCGTGTGCCGAGCCGGTTTGGCTCGGCATCGTTGATTTCCTTTGGTACCGGGAAACGGGGACGACATGGGACCGTTCATCGCACTTGCGATTGGGCTACCAGTTGCCTTGCTCGCTTTCCTGGGAGGTCGAGAACTACAACGCCGCAATACGTCTCGAACAGGCGCATCAGCGGTGGACGCCCTCCGGCAGGCGCGCCTGGATGCGCAACGCATCCTCTCTCGCGCCGAAGAGGAATCGAGAGCACTGGCAGAGAGCTATCGGGAACGGGAAGAGGCTGCGCTCGCCCATCGCGTAGTGGAGGCGGAGGCGCTTGAAGAGCGACTTGCGCAACGAGAGGCCACGCTCGAACAGCGTGCCACTAATCTTGCCCACCGCGAGGAACTCTTGATCGATAAGGAACGGTCGCTCAGCGATGCGCGTGGTGAGACCGAGGTATTGAGAGAAGAAGCGCGTGGCCACCTGGAGCGCATCGCTGGCTTTGATTCGCGCGCTGCCAAAGAAGAGCTCCTGATGAAGGTCGAAGACGAGGCACGCCGTGAGGCGATGGTCCTGGTCCGCGACCTCGAGATGAAGTCTCGCGAGGAGGCCGATCGTCGCGGGCGTCGTATCCTGGCCACAGCCGTGCAACGGCTTGCCGCCGAAGTTGTCTCAGAATCGACTGTCTCGGTTGTGCCGCTCCCATCCGATGACATGAAGGGCCGGATCATCGGGCGCGACGGTCGCAACATCCGCACCTTTGAATCGGTGACCGGCGTGAACCTGATTGTGGACGACACGCCGGAAGCGGTGTCGATATCCACCTTCGACCCGGTGCGGAGGGAAACTGCCCGCCGGGCGCTACAGCGTCTTGTCGAAGATGGCCGCATCCATCCCGCTTCGATCGAAGAGGCCTATGAGAAGTCGAAGGCCGAAGTCGAACAATCGGTCCGTGATGCCGGCGAATGGGCGATGCTCGAGGTTGGTGTCACTCGCCTCCACCCCGAGTTGGTCACTCTGCTCGGCCGTCTCAAATACCGCACTTCCTATGGCCAGAACGTCTTGAACCATCTTGTGGAAGCCGCCAACATCGCCGGGATGCTCGCCTCTGAGCTGGGCACCGATCCTGTGGAGGCTCGCCGGGCGGCCTTCCTCCATGACATCGGCAAGGCGGTATCGCATGAAGTCGGCGGGTCTCACGCCATGATCGGCGCGGAGATCGCTCGCCGCTTTGGAGAGGAAGCGGCCATCGTGCATGCGATCGAGTCGCATCACAATGAGGTCGAGCCACGCACCCTCACTGCCGTGCTGGTCCAGGCTGCTGATGCTGTGTCGGCGGCCCGCCCCGGTGCCCGTCGTGAGGCTCTGGAATCATACGTGAAGCGGCTGGAGAGGCTCGAAGAGATCGCATCGTCATTCGACGGCGTAGATCGGGTATTTGCCATGCAGGCGGGACGTGAAGTACGTGTCGCCGTGTCACCAACGGACATCGATGATCTCGCAGCAGGTGACCTGGCTCGACGCATCGCACGCCGACTCGAAGAAGACCTGAACTATCCGGGCCAGATCGAGGTGACGGTCATCCGTGAGTTCCGGGCAACCGACTACGCACGGTAGGGAACATGGCTGAGATGACCGTTCTAGGAATGCCGAGTGTTCGCTCGCCCCGTGCACCTGCTCGCACCGGTTTGACCTATCACATTCGAACGTTCGGGTGTCAGATGAACGAACACGACTCCGAACGGATCGGCGGGCTACTTGGGTCCGATGGCATGATCCCAAGCGTCACGATCGACAAGGCCGACGTCATTGTGCTCAACACCTGCACGATCCGTGAGCACGCCGACGACAAGCTCTATGGCTACCTGGGTTCGCTACGGGCGCTCAAGATGGAGCGGCCAGATCTCAAGATCCTTGTTGGTGGTTGCACAGCGCAAAAGGACGGCGATCTCGTGATGGAGAGAGCCTCTTGGGTCGATGTGGTCTTTGGCACCCACAACATTCATCGCGTCGTTGATCTGATGGATCAGGCAGATGAATGGGGTCCCGTGACTGAGATCTGGGAAGAAACCACCTCGGGTGATGATTTCCCTTCCTATCTACCGGCACGTCGCCAGACACCACACTCAGCCTGGGTGACAATCGCCATCGGCTGCGATAACTCGTGTACTTTCTGCATCGTTCCCGCGGTGCGTGGCAAAGAGATCAGCAGACGCTTCGGCGACATAATCGGTGAGGTGAAGTCGCTGGCTGCAGAGGGTGTGTCTGAGGTGACGTTGCTCGGGCAGAACGTCAACTCGTATGGTCGCGATCTTGCCCTGAACGGGCGCAGTCCCGTCTTTGCAGATCTGCTCCGTCAGGTTGGCGAGATCGAGGGAATCCGCCGGATTCGTTATACGAGCCCCCATCCGAAAGACTTCAAACAAGACGTCGCCACGGCTATGGCAGAGACCGCTGCTGTCTGCGAACAGCTGCACCTACCGCTGCAGTCGGGTAGCGATCGGATCCTGGCTGCGATGCATCGCGGTTACAACGCGGAACGGTTCCTGGCTCGCCTGGAGATGGCTCGCAAGACCATCCCGAATTTATCGGTGTCCACCGACATCATCGTTGGGTTTCCCGGCGAGACCGAGGAGGACTTTCAGGCAACGCTGGATGTCGTCGCCGCAGCTCGCTTCGACCAAGCATTCACCTTCCAATACTCAGCCCGACCGGGCACCGCAGCCGCAACGCTCGATGGACAGCTAGAAAAGGTAGTCGTCCAGGAGCGGTTCGAACGACTGGTGGCATTGCAGAACGCCATTTCGCTCGAGAGCAACCAAGCGATGATTGGACATGTCGAAGAAGTACTCGTCGAAGGCCCGTCAAAGAAGGATCCCAGCGTGACGACCGCACGAACCCGGGGTAACAAGACCGTGCATGCCCCCGGCGAATATGAGGCCGGGTCCTATCTGCTGGTGGAAATCACCCAAGCGGCGCCTCATCATCTTCTGGGTACGGTGATGTCCTGACTGCGATAGCCGTACTCGGCCCCACCGCGTCGGGGAAGTCGGCTGTTGCTGTCGAGATCGCCAAACGTTGTGGAGGCGAGGTTGTCTCCGTGGACTCGATGCAGGTCTATCGCGGCATGGACATCGGTACCGCAAAAGCTACAGCAGAGATGCGGGCACAAGTCGGGCATCATCTCCTTGACCTGGCGGAGCCGGAAGAGGATATGACCGTCGTTGAGTTCCAGCGGGAAGGCCATCGAGTTCTG
>CAXMRC010000179.1:0-10885 GCA_964195945.1 uncultured Gemmatimonadales bacterium | reverse complement strand
CGGGTTTCGTACCACTCGATACCCCTCGTGCGTTCTCCCCAACTTCGAGTGAGGTATCCCGCGGCGAGGGGTATGCCCAGGAAGATCAGCACGATCTTGGCGATCTCCCACATCGACACTTCGAGGGTTGTGGTGTCGAGACCAAGCCAGGTCGGCAGCAGCTCGAGATAGAAGTAGCCGAGCACCGCATACGCGACGATTTGGAATAGCGAGTTGAGTGCCACCAACACCGCGGCCGCTTCCCGATCACCGCCAGCAAGGTCATTCCAGATGAGCACCATGGCTATGCACCGCGCCAGGCCAACGATGATGAGACCGGTTCGGTACTCGGGGAGGTCCGGCAGCAGGAGCCACGCCAGGGTGAACATAAGCAGCGGGCCGATCACCCAGTTGAGAACGAGCGACGTGACCACGAGCTTGCGGTCGGCGGCGACGTCGCCGACTTGCGAGTAGCGAACCTTGGCCAGCACCGGGTACATCATGGCAAGGAGTCCGATGGCGATGGGCAGAGACACGGTGCCGATCTTGACGGTATCCAGCCAATCGTTTAGGTCGGTGATGAGCCTGCCCAGACCCAATCCCAGGGCCATCGCGGCAATGATCCAGAACGGGAGGTACCGATCGAGTCGGGAGAGACGTACGAGGACGGGCGCTTCGGATGCTTCGATAGTCATGGAACTCACATTGCATAGGATTGTGTCCCGCAAGGTTACCGGGATGGTGGTGGTGAGGGGGATCAAGTTATCGCTTGATCCATCCGAAGCGGCTCGCGGCGGCTGCGCTTAGCGTGCGATTTCTTTTTTCACCACGGTTGGTTCTTGTCGCGTATGGTTGGCCGGGGTTAGACACAGCAGCGGGGAGGTTCTGTGATCAGCAACTATGCGTCGAATAGTCAGACGCGCCAAGTTCTCATCGCCTTAATGGCGTTTCTACTGGCGGCCGGAGTGGCCTCTGTGGGATACAGCGCACCGGCGAACGCCAGCAGTATCAACGGTGATGACAAGGACTACAGCGCAACAGTCGCCCCGACTTCTGTCGCAGGATCGTCGACCACGACTTTCACGGTGACGTTCAAGAACGAAGACACCAACACTTTCACCCAGAGAGCCGGCTCATTTTTCGTCGATTTTGGGCAGGCAGGCTTCAGCGAGGTGTCCGCGACCGAGTCCGCCACCAATCCGCAGACCAGCGATGGTCGTGACTGGGAAGTCGTCTCCGCGGTGGATGGCCTGATCATCATCTCTGCAGTGGGCGGCGGTGAGCGCATCGGTGTTGGGGAGACGGTGTCGGTTGACGTCGAAGCTACCGCGCCGGCGTGGAGCCTCTCTGCGGGAAATGAGAAGTCGCTTGAGACCGGTGGCGACCAGGAAGCCCACGGCGACTTCGGCGGCGGCAACGAATTCACTCTGCAGGGCCCTGCACCGACGATTACGGTCACTTTCGACGGTCAGTTCGCCAACTGCGAGCAGGGTCAGGACTGCGCAACTGCTCCCGACGGCACGGTTGGTTCCGCTACTGCGGAATGTAAACCCGACATCGCCGCTGCGAGTGATGGCTGCGGCAAGGACGGCGTTGTCGCAATCGACTTTCTGGAAGGTGTCTGTGAGTCGGGCGGCGAGTTCGCTGGGGAGTGCGAAGCTCTCTGGTTCGCCGACACCACCACGGGACTGGGGGCAGATGACTACTTCTACGTTGTCGTCCAGGCTCCTGAAGGTCTGCGCAACCCAACCATCTTGTATGAAAACACCGACGGCACCCTGGAGGGGATGAAGAACTGCCAGCCGCCGAAGCGTGTGTTCAACTGTGTCGATATCAAGCATCCGGACTACAGCAAGAGCGGTGGCACCTATCCGGTGAAACTGAAGGCGGAGGATCCGCGAATCGGCGTTGGCTGATTTCGGCCGGCTATGGCGCTAGCGGTGGTGCAATGGCACCCTTGGGATCGACACGATCCCAAGGGCCTCTTGCGTAGACCAGGTCTCATCCAGTCCCTCGGCCCAGTCATCGGCACCGAGCAGGAAGCGGAGGCGAGTACACGCTTCGAGGCTCAGAACCACCTCATACAAGGCACCTCGATCGCGGGCAACGGCAAGCACCTGCTCCACAAGGGGTAGGCCCTCTTCGGGACGGCCTGCCTGGCTGAGGGCATAGCCGAGCATCAACCTGAGTCTGGCGAGATGGATCCCCTCACCGAATCCTTCAGCCTCTTTCATGGTCTGCTCGATCTCGGTGAGTGCGCTCTCGCCTTTGCCCTGAAAGACGAGGTTCTCGACAATGCGGGTGTGCACGTCGAGAGCGTCGTAACGGGCGCCGATGTCTACGAAGCCCTGTCGAGCTTCGGCGAGCAGCGAGGCGGCCTCTTCGTAGCGTCCCGCCCGGCTCGCGACCCTGCCCAATTGGCATTGCACGAAGGCGCACTCGGCTGGGTTGTCGGCTGCCTTCCACACTCGCAACGCGCTGCGGAGTACTGCTTCCGCCTCCGCCAGATCGCCTCGGTCGCACAACAACTCACCGAGGTTCTCTTCGGCGCGGGCGGCTTCGACCGGATTGCCAGTTCTGACATGCGTTTCCCGGCTTCGCTGGTAGAGGTCGACCGCCTCGTTCCACCGGCCGTCGAGGTAGGCAAAGGCAGCCAGGTTGCCCACCACCACCGCTTGCTCCCTGAGATCCCCCAACTCCTCATAGATGGTGAGGGCGCGCCACGAGAAATCGTTGTTGCCGGGCTGGCCCGACCACACCCGTGCAGCATCGTGGAGGTAATAGGCGTGTGCCTGCGTACCTTGGTCCCCGGCCCGGCGCGCCTCCTCGATGGCTTGCTCGTACGCAGCCATGGCTTCCCGATACCGACCTTGCGCGTATCTCATCACACCTGCCCACACCTTGAGCCGAGCACGTTGGGTATCAGCTTCCGTCGTGTTGATGCCGGCAAGGGCATGACGCCCCTTGGTCGTCCAACGCAGCGCTTGAGAGAAGAGCCCGCGCTTGTGGGCAATCTTCGCCTCCTTGAGGCAGAGCCCGGCTACCTGGATGGGATCATCAGCCGACCGCCGCGCCCGGCGGAAAGCGTTCCCCGCCGCGTCATAAAGGCCGGCGTCGTAGCGCACATCTCCGAGCGCGGTCAGTACCCCGATGCGATGTTCAGACGCCGCTTCGGGGACATAGCGGGCGGCTTCCAACGCCCGCTCGTAGAAGCTGGCAGCCTCGAGATTGGCGTAGATGTTCTTGGCGAGGTCTCCAGCACGGCATGCGTACCGCCATGCCTCCGGCCAGCGGGCGGCCGCCGAATAGTGGACCGACAGTAGGGCGGCGCCGCCTTGTGCCCGCTCGATGGATTCGGCGACGTTGCCGTGCAGACTCCTGCGCTGACGGTAAGGAAGCCCGGAATAGGCCGCCTGATGAGCCAGGCTGCTGTTGAACTGGACCCATTCCGCGTCGACATCGAGGAATCCCGAGAGCCGTTCATAGACTGCCGCCGAAGCGGGTTCAGCAAGCACCACATCTGCATACTCGGGTCGAAATCCGGTGCCGAGTACCGAGAGCTGGCGCAGCACGGTACGGTCTTGTGGCGAGAGGCGGTCAATCCTCGCCGCGATGACACCCTCGATGGACTCGGGCAGCGTGTCGACGTCGGTGGAGCTCGCTGTGGCGATCAGCTGGTTCAGGAACATTGGGTTCCCGGCCGCTCGATCGACGATTGCTTTACCAACATGGGGAGCGAGGGGAGCTTCGTCGGTACAGCGATTCACGATCAGGGTGGCCGCGGCGTCGCTCAGGGGCGGCAGCATGACTGTGACCACCCCTGAGTCGGAGGCGCTCCCGGCCTGCTCTATACCGCGTCCGGACAGGCAGAGCAGCCATGGTTGATCGGCGCTGGCACCCGCAATCGCGGCGAAGAGTTCCCGAGAAGCATCATCGAGCCACTGGGCGTCGTCAATCCAGAGCAACGTTGGGCTGATGAATACCGCTTCCAGCAACGCAACAACCGATTCCTCCAGGCGGGGCTTCCGGAATTCTTGCGTTAGGGCGGCGACTTCTGGGGAATCGGGTATGTCCAGACCGAGTGCCGTCCCGATAAGCGACACGTATGGCAGAAGATCGGGTGTGACCCGTGCCACGAGATCGGCGAGGCGCTCCTCCTGCCCTTCAGTTCGATATCGGTCAATCCCAAGAGCCTCTCCAAGGAGCAGCGTGGCAGCGAAGTACGGTGTCGATTCCCGATAACGCCGGCACAAAGCTCTGTAGCTGTAATCGGCATCGATCTCGTCGGCGAATTCGGCTAGCAGTCGGCTCTTCCCTGAGCCGTTGTCGCCACCTACCCGGACCAACGAACCTGAACCGTCCCTTGTCTCCTCCCAGATCTCGAGCAACTTGTCCATTTCCCCGTTGCGACCGATGAAGGGCGCATCCCGGCCGGAGGTCTCGACTCGGGTGCCGCGCGGTGCCCCTACTGCGAAGGCAGTGATCGGCTTGGCTTTGCCCTTGACATAGAACGGCTCCAGTTCGACCGTATCGAAGATTGTGCGCGAGCGCTCAAGTGCCGCGCCGGTTGCGAGAACCTGACCTGGTGCTGCACGTGACATGAGACGAGCGGCGAGGTTGACTTGATCCCCCATCACTGTGTAGCCCCTGCGAAACATGGTTCCGACATCGCCGGCAAATACCGGTCCTCTGGTGACTCCGACATGCAGCGGAAGCGGACGACTCTTACCAACGATCTCCCCGACCGCGAGCAGCATATTCTCCTCATCCTCGCCTGTGGTTACCGGGGCGCCGGCGCTGAGATGGATCTTGAGTCCGTCCGGGTACACGTCGGTATTGAGCACGGCGATGTGCCGTGGCTCGGCCACAGCCTGGATGTCGTTGATCAGTTGGGCGAAGGCTTCGGTGACTGTTTCAGGGCTCTTGGCGAGCAGGGCATCGACCCCGGAGAAGCGGATGAACGCGTTTGTCACCGGACGATGCTCCGACACAACCGCTCCGCGGGCGATCGGTTCACGCAGTGCCGATGGTACGAAGGGTGCGAGATCGTGTTTGACCTCATAGACCGTCTGCGTGGAAGGCTCCAGCGGGAGCAGACTGCCGCGCAGTAGACGACCCAGACCCTTCGCCGATCCCAGATTCCTGACCGGAAGCACATGTGCGGTGTCCTCGCTGACAACGATTTGCCCGGAGCGCGCCGTCCCCTCGATTTCGTGGACATGAGTGGCTGCGGCGCCGGCCAGGATCAGCTCGCGGAAGGACGATCCGACCAGGAAGAAGTCGAACGACCCGCTGTGCACCCCCTGGGACATGCGAAGGACCACCTTGCCCGCCGGGGTATCGATCGGACCCATTGCCCGCAGCGCTCGTCGCATCTCAAGCGCCGAACTCGCCGCCCGCATCTGGTGATCGGCGCCGCGATAGAACAAGAGCAGGGCATCGCCACCGAACTTGACCAGCATTCCGCCGTAGTCGTAGGCAGGTGTGAGGAGGCGGTTGAATGCGTTGCCGATTACGTCGGTCACGCGTTCGGCTCCCTCCAGGCCGAGCCGATCCAGGCGTTCTGACAACTTGGTGAAACCGGAGATGTCGGCGAATACGATCGAGCCGTCGAGGACCCGGTGGTTCACGTCAGGATCGGGCGCATCAAGCCACTGGCGTACTAGAAGCGCCACATAGGGTCGGTAGTTCGGCTTTTCTCGAGGGCTCGGCATGATGACCGAGGCTACTCGGCAAGGCTGGCTTCCCGCACGGTCGGCAGCCTCCGATCTCGGGTGTGCCCAAACGCGAGTCCCCGGACCGTTGGCCCGGGGACTCGCTGCCGATAGTGCCGTGCCCCGGGGCTAGCTGAAGTACTCGCAGAGAACGTCGAACGCTTCGGGATCGGCGTTGAACGGCGTGATGTTCCAGGCAGTTGATTCGTATATTGGCGACCAGACGGCGAAGTCAGCGGTGAAGGTTCCGTTCACCTTGAAGACCGCGCCGTAGCCGGGAACGACGGTGTTGGATAGCTGCTCCATGACGGGTGCGTTGGGAGCGTGTTTGTTCTCAATCATTGCCGAACAACCTTCCTGCTCGTTTCAGATCCAGCGCCAACAGGCAGTATCACGACGAGTCGCCAGCAATCTACTGCGCCTGGAAGGCTCGGATCGTCGATGCGGCTCGTACGAGCACGTTGACATCGCGGTAGCAGTCGTGAGGCAACGCTCAGCTTTCCCTTGGCTTGCGCCAAGTTCGGAGATGCAAAGTGCCTGCACAAGTTCACTACTGCAAACGCCCACGAGCGCCACCCAGGCTGCACACGACGCCATCGGCGATGACGTTGTACCACTACGACCTTACGGCCAACGGTGGTCGCGCTCTACGAGAGAGGCGTTCGTGGGCCGGGCATCCGATCCGGGCCTCCCAATGTCGACAATTATTGTGGCGCCGCGTGTGCCGTAGCGAGGATGTTGAGGTTGGCGGGCCGTAGGCCCGGACCGCAAAGTCCTTAGGCTTGCGATCCCGGCGCCTGTGGCCGGAGGATCACGCTGTCGGCGGCACCGCCGGCGCTGGTGAGTGAGGCAAGTATCGCTTCGAACATCCGCATTCTTCCGGTCTCGACCTGCTGTTCTGCTATTTGTCGCGCCAGGTGATGGTTGCCCATGAGGAGTGCATCCAGCAGCTCGCGGTGTTCGCCGGCTTGCCGCGCCACGCTGTCCGTAATGTCGAGGCCAAGCGAAAGCAACCGTCTCATCTCATCAAGCAGGTTTCTGAGTGCCGCAGCCAATCGGACGTTGCCGGAAGCTTCAGCCAGGATTTCGTGGAAGCGGATGACCTTGGCCGCCTGGTCTTCGTAGGTGTCATCTGTGCCGCCGTCGACCAGGGCGCGCAGGCTCTGCAACTGTTCTGGCGTGGCATTGGTTGCCGCCAGTTCAGCGGCGGCCGGTTCGATGATCTGCCGTAGCTGATAGACCTCTTTGACATCGGCCAGCGTGATTTCGGTCACCCGATAGCCATGTCTCGGTTGCACTTCTACAAAGCCCTCGTGAATGAGCATTCCCAGGGCCGTCTTGACTGGAGTCTTGCTCATCCCGAGCCGCTCGGCTATCTCACCTTCCACGATTCGAGAGCCGGGAGCCAGCTCGCAGGACAGGACCTCGGCCCTCAGAACGGCATAGGCCTTGTCCGTCGCGCTCGGCGTGCCGGAGCCAGGTTGTTCGACAATTGTGCGGAAGCTTGACATTTCAGTTTGACGCCTGTGGTATCTCTGCTCTACGGTGGTGAAGTCTCACAAGGTCTAATACCTCGTTCGCTGAGACCTCACCCGGATAAAGGATAGCGCCCTGAAATCTAACGACAGTACACCCTCATCGGTAGAAGAAGCGGTGGCCCATGCCCACGGTGAAGCCGACACCGTGGTGGTTGACCACGACGACGATCACGGTCATGATGACGACGGGCACACTCATGACCACGGTTTGTGGGGTCGGATCAAATCAATCTATGTCCCACACAGCCACGACGCTGCTGACTCCATAGACAACGCCCTCGAGTCCTCTGCCAAGGGGATTCGTGCCGTCAAGATCTCGCTGGTGGCCCTGATGGTGACCGCCATCTTGCAAGTACTGATCGTTCTGATTACCGGATCGGTGGCGCTGCTCGCCGACACAATCCACAACTTCTCGGACGCCCTCACTTCGATCCCGCTGTGGATCGCGTTCATCCTGGGACGCCGGGCGGCGACCCGGTCCTATACGTACGGTTACCGGAGAGCCGAAGACATCGCCGGGCTGTTCATCGTCGGCATGATTGCCCTGTCTGCTGTGCTGGCTGCATGGGAATCTATCGACAGGCTCTTCAACCCTCGCGATGTTGAGTACCTAGGTCTAGTAGCGGCGGCGGGGATCGTTGGGTTTATCGGGAATGAATTTGTCGCTATCTACCGAATCAGGGTCGGTCGTGAAATAGGGTCTGCCGCACTAGTCGCAGACGGCTATCACGCCCGCACCGACGGTCTCACGTCTCTAGCTGTCCTGTTCGGAGCCGCAGGCGTCGCCGTTGGTTTTCCTTCCGCAGACCCCATCGTCGGTCTGCTTATCACAGTGGCCATCCTGTTCATCCTCCGCGACGCCACAAAGCAGATCTTTCGTCGTCTGATGGACGGGGTTGATCCGCACTTGGTTAACGAGCTCGAGAGAAAGGCAGCGGCCGTAAGTGGCGTGCTGGGCGTTGATGACGTAAGGGTACGCTGGATCGGACATCGCCTCGATGCGAGCGTACAGATTGTCGTTGACGAGAGCCTGTCTCTTGTGGAGGGGCACGGTATCGCGCATGAGGTCGAACATGCCCTGGAGCAGGCCATGCCCAATCTCGAAAACCTTGTTGTCCACATAGAGCCAAACGTAACCGGTGGGCATGAACATGCCTCTGCGTCCCCCGTCCACACCCATCAGGAGTCGCCACCCTCGTGACCGGTAGCGCACCGACGTCAAGCTTGGATCGCCGCATGGTGGATACAACTGACGACAGTGCGTTGTTGTCCATTACCGACCTCACGGTTCGCTTCGCACTCCCTGACCGCACCGTCTACGCGGTCAACGGTGTTGATATCAACGTCCATGCCGGCGAGGTGTTTGCACTGGTCGGCGAGTCGGGGTCTGGCAAGAGCGTCTCCATGCTCAGCGTGATGGGCCTCGTACCCAGCCCTCCCGGCATCGTCGAGGGATCGATCCGCTTTGAGGGGCGGGAACTCACCGGTCTCAGTCGGCGCCAGATGAACAAGATCCGTGGCGCCCACATCGGAATGATCTTTCAAGATCCGATGTCGTCGCTCAATCCCGTTCACCCGGTCGGTCGCCAGATCGCGGAGGCGCTACGGCTCCACCGCGACGTGTCGCGATCGGAGGCCATGGACCGGGCGATTCATCTCCTTGAACGTGTCGGTATCCCAAACGCACGCGGCCGAGTCCGTGACTATCCGCACGAGTTTTCGGGGGGAATGCGGCAACGAGTGATGATCGCAATCGCCCTTGCGTGCAGCCCGAAGCTCCTCATAGCCGACGAACCCACTACCGCTCTCGATGTGACCGTACAGCGGCAGATTGTTGCCCTCGTCAAGGAACTGCAGAGCGAGCTGGGCATGGCTGTTGTGTGGATCACGCATGACCTCGGGGTTGTGGCTGAGATCGCCGACCGAGTTGCTGTGATGTACGGCGGTCGAATCATGGAGTCTGGTCGGTCCAAGGACGTCTATGGGACAGCCACCCACCCTTACACGAGCGGATTGCTCCGATCGATTCCCCGGATCGATACCCCTACGTCTGCATGGCTACCAGAGATCCCCGGCACACCAAGCGCAATTCTCGAACGTCTCGAGTCGTGCCCATTCCACACACGGTGTCCGATGGGAGAGAACGACTGCACCGGAGGTCTGCCGGACCTCGAGACAGCGGGAGCCAACGACCACCTCTCAGCGTGTCTGCATCTAGCCAAGGTTGGCGATGGGCGCGAGCTGTGGCCGGTCGACGAGGCGGCTCGGGCTAGTGACACTGCTGGTAGCGACGAAGTGGTTGTAAGTATCAAGGACCTCAAGGTGCACTTTCCCGTGCATCGTGGTGGCAAAGATCGTCGACGTACCATGGTGCGGGCCCTCGATGGTGTTGACCTGAACGTTCGCCATGCAAAGACTCTGGGTGTCGTTGGCGAAAGTGGGTGCGGCAAGAGCACGCTGGGGCGTACTCTCGTCGGGTTGGTCGAACCAACTGCGGGTGACATCCGAGTGAAGGGCGAACCCCTCAACTCCCGCAGCGGACCCCATAGGCGCACCATTCAGATGATTTTCCAGGATCCGTTCTCTTCGATGAATCCTGGCATGCGGGTTGGCGACATCGTTGCCGAACCGTTGCGGATCCACAGGATCGGCAGTGCGGAGGAGCGTGCGGAGAGAGTCGGCGGTCTCCTGGAACAGGTCGGGTTGTCCCGTGACGCGGTCATCCGTCATCCCCATGAGTTCAGCGGAGGGCAGCGCCAAAGAATCGCGATTGCCAGAGCTCTCGCCGCCAATCCGGAAGTCATCGTGTGCGACGAGCCCGTCTCCGCACTTGATGTTTCGGTGCAGGCGCAGATCGTGAACCTCCTCCACGAGACCCAGCAGGAGTTTGGCGTCTCGCTCATCTTTATCGCCCACGATCTCGCCGTGGTCCGCCATATCTCGCACGAGATCGCAGTCATGTATCTTGGCCAGATCGTCGAACGGGCTCCTCGGGACGAGATTTACGAGGAGCCACTGCACCCGTACACCAAAGCGCTTCTTGCTGCGGTCCCAGTGCCCAACCCAAACGAGGCTGCGGTGATCTCACCGCCGCTTGAGGGTGACCTGCCGGACCCGGCCGACCCCCCATCGGGGTGTCGGTTCCACACCCGGTGCCCGGTTGCGGTCGCGGGTTGCGCTGTTGATGTGCCAGAGCTGCGGATGGTGGCCGCTGACCGCTGGGTGGCCTGTCACCTCGTTACCGCTTCTTCTACAAGTGAGATCCAGAACCCCGTGTTTTCAGCATCGGGAACTGTGCGACCTTCCGAAACGACAAAGACCATGAGTACACACGAGGAGGAGACCAATGACTAAGCGATGGACGTTACCGATCCTGTTGGTTTGTCTAGCCCTGCTAGCTGGGGCGTGCGGCAGTTCGGACGATGAAGAGACGACGACGACAGCAGCAGCGGGCGGCGCAACAGAAACAACTGCTCCGGCCGAGACCGGTGGCGAAACTACTGCCACCACGGCTGCGCCACCGGCGGAACCGATCAGGGTCCGAGCTGCCATTACCGGCGGCGAAGACACGATCAACCCGTTCAGCTACATCAGCGGATTCCCCGGCTGGAACCTTCTGATGCTGCAGTACGACTCGCTGATGCAGCTTGACGC
>CAXMRC010000178.1:0-6958 GCA_964195945.1 uncultured Gemmatimonadales bacterium | reverse complement strand
CCCCATGAGGTAGGCACCACCTGCCCCAAACCCCATGACAGTCATCCAGGCTGCCGCACCGGGGACGGTCGTCACCATGGCGGCTGCAGCAAGCCCGAGACCTGTTGCTGTCGTGGCAATCCCAAACGCGATATCGCGGCTCGCCAATCGATACTCGTTGTTCGAGAACACAACAAGCCCGATCACCGCACCTATCCCCAGCATCGTGATAATGGCATAGAACCCCGCATCGTCCGCTCTGAGCACGTTCTCCACGAAGTCCGGTCCGAGCACAATGATGGTGCCGCCGCCAAACAGAGCTGTCGTCATACCAATGATGACACGACGCACGGACGAATCGCCGGCCAAAAACTTCACACCCTCAACAAAATCTTGCCAGGTGCTCTTCAAATCAACGCCGTTATCGCCGTTGTCCTGTGCCAGAGGCGAGACGATCCGCGGTAGCGAGGCGATCAGCAGCCCTGATCCGAGGAAAGTGAGCGCATCGAGCCCGAATGCGAGTACAAGACCCTCATTGCCTACCGGGACGATTCCACCAAGCGACACATCTGGTAACCCGCGCAGCAGCAGAAGAACCAGAGAGCCGACCGGCACCGTGCCGTACGCCGCAGCGAGCATCAGGCTGTTGGCACTCACCAGGTTCTCGGAGCGAACGAGACGGGGGACCATGGCCGTTCGCGGCGGCTGACCAAGGAGGCTTAGGAGTTCGAGAATAAGAGTTAGCCCAACAAGCGCGGGCAGCGAGTCGACAAATATCAGGAACGGCACCACCAACCCTCGTCCGATGTCGGCAAACACCACCAGCTTGCGACGATCCATGCGATCGGAAATGACACCGACCAGACCTCCAAGGAGAAGCCCTGGCAGGATGCGTGACATCAACGCGATGAGGATGCCCTCCTGCGAGCCGATCCGGTTCGCCAACGTCAGAATGGCGAACACGGTGACCCAGTCGCCGGTAGACCCGATAACTGCAGCCCAGAAGAAGCGGGCGAATGACCCGGAGGTCATCAATGCTCTTGTTGTACGGGGGGCGGTGTCCTCTGAGGTCATCGAAGAGAACCCTAGTGCCGGCCTGCCCGCAGGGCAGGTCTGAGTTCCGCGCAACGGAACTCAGACCGGGAGCCAAACGCCACAACAGGTTGAGCCTGCCCGCAGGGCAGGCGCCTACGCCTTCTTGGTCGACGCCTTCTTGGTCGGCGCCTTCTTCTTAGTGACTTTCTTCTTCGTGCCACCCTGAGCAGCCACCCGCTCTCGACGAAGCTGCAGCAGTTCAGCGGCGCGCTCAATGGTCATGCCTTCGATCGAATCGGCTACCCGCAACGAAGCGTTGGTCTCTCCGTCGGTCACGTAGGGTCCGAAACGGCCTTCTTTGACAACAACCGGTTTGCCTGAGTTGGGGTCTTCGCCGACTTCCTTGAGGGGTGGGGCGGCGGCACCGCGGCCACGCTTCTTGGGTTCCTTGAAGCGGCGGACCGCATCTTCGACGTCCACTGTGAAGAGCTGGCCTTCGGCCTCGAGGCTGCGGCTCTCTTTGCCCCAGCTGATGTAGGGCCCGTAGCGACCGTTCAGTGCCACGATTTCGACATCATCCTCAGGATGCTTGCCGACCACGCGGGGAATGCTCAATAGCTTCAGAGCGTCTTCGAGCGTCACAGACTCTTCGCTCATGTCTTTAAAGAGCGAAGATCGCTTGGGCTTGGTCTTGCTGTCCGGCTCTTGCTCACCCAATTGGATGTACGGGCCAAAGCGACCGTTGCGCACTGACACGTCAAGACCGGTCTCCGGATCCGCACCAAGAACCCGATCACCGTTTGGCGCTTCAAGAAACTCGATTGCCTTCTCGACAGAAAGCTCGTCCGGGGGCAGGTCAAGCGGAATGCTGGCAGTCTCTTCACCACGTTGCACATAGGGGCCGAACTTCCCAGAACGAGCGACGACGGCATTGCCGTCACCGTCTTCGCCGATTGGAATCGAGTTGATCAGACGGGCGTCGATCTCTTCGATATTGGTCGAGACCAGCGTCTTCAACCCGGGATGGCCGTTCCCAAAGTAGAAGTTCTTCAGCCACGGGATTGCCTCCATATCGCCGTTGGCGATCTTGTCGAGGTCATCTTCCATTCGGGCCGTAAAGGCGTAGTCGACAAGGTCGGAGAAGTGTTGCTCCATGAGGGCGACTGCAGCGAACGCAGTGAACGTTGGCACCAGGGCCGAGCCCTTCTTGTACACATAGCCACGGTCCTGGATCGTGCTGATGATCGATGCATAGGTCGAGGGGCGTCCGATACCGAGCTCTTCGAGCTTCTTGATCAGCGATGCTTCGGTGTAGCGGGCCGGTGGCTTTGTCTCGTGACCTTTTGGCTCGATCCCAACCGGGGTGACGGTGTCACCTCGAGAAACTGCAGGCAGGTGGCGTTCCTGGTCGTCCAGTGCGGCTTCAGGATCATCGCTTCCTTCGACGTACGCACGAAGAAAGCCGGGGAAAAGGATGGTTGTACCGGATGCGGCGAATTCGCTAGTCGCCTCTCCCGGTGGCGTAGCGGCAACAACAACCTTGACACTCTCGCCCTTTGCGTCCTTCATCTGCGATGCGACGGTGCGCTTCCAGACAAGGTCGTAGAGCCGCGCTTCGTCGGATTTTGCTCCGAACTGACCGGCAATCGTCTTTGGCGACTTGAAGCTTTCGCCGGCGGGCCTGATGGCCTCGTGGGCCTCCTGGGCGTTCTTGACCTTCGAGGTGTACACCCTGGCTTTGTCCGGCAGATACTCGCTGCCGTACTTGCCGGCAACGAGACTCCGCGCGGCGTCGACGGCCGCTGCCGAAAGCGTCAGCGAGTCGGTTCTCATGTAGGTGATAAAACCGCCCTCGTAGAGACGCTGGGCAGCCGACATGGTGCGCCGAGCACCGAACCTGAGCTTGCGGCCAGCTTCCTGCTGGAGCGTCGAGGTGCGGAACGGCGGGTAAGGACGCCGGGTATACGGCTTTGCTTCGACCGACGCGATCTCCGCGGGAGCGGAGGCGAGCTGCGACGCGAGATCCACGGCTTGCTTCTCGTTGAGGATGAGCTTGTTGCCCTTCTTGGGCTGGCCTTGCTCGTCGAAATCACGACCGGTGGCGACCGCTTTGCCGTCGATCGCGACAAGTGTCGCTTCGAACACTCTGTTGTCGGCGTCGAAGGTACCGACAAGGTCCCAATAGCCAGCGGTGACAAAAGCCATGCGTTCCCGCTCGCGATCGACTGTGACCCGCGTCGCCGGCGACTGCACACGACCGGCCGACAAACCTCGCTTGATCTTGCGCCACAGGACCGGAGATACCTCGTATCCATAGAGACGATCGAGTATCCGTCGCGCTTCCTGGGCGTCCACCAGCCGCCGGTCGAGTTCGCGTGGGTTCGAAGCAGCTTCTGCAATAGCCGCTGGAGTGATCTCGTGGAAGACCATGCGGCGGACAGGAACTCGCGGATTGAGCGTCTCGATCAGATGCCACGCAATCGCTTCTCCCTCGCGATCTTCATCAGTTGCCAGCAAGAGCTCTTCAGCGTCTTTGAGGAGTCGCTTGAGTTTGGTCACCTGCTGCTTTTTGTCAGGGGTAACAACGTAGAGCGGTTTGAAGTCATTGTCGACGTCGACGCCATAGCGGGTTCTTCGCCACTCCTCTTGAAGACTCTTGGGCGCATCTGCGGCTTTGGCGGGAATATCACGGATGTGCCCGATGGACGACTCGACAACGTAGTCCTTTCCGAGGTATCCGGAAATGATCTTGGCTTTCGCCGGAGATTCGACAATTACAAGTTTTGGTGACATTCGTGGGCGGGACGCGGTCCCGCGGGCCGTCTAGAAAACGTGGAGCGGGGACGATATTGCGTTACCTCCCGCCATATGTCAAGACCGGAAGCCGCCTTCCAGGTTCGCGACGACTCGATCCCACACGTATTCGTCGACGACTCGCAGCCTGCCTTTAGCCCCCATAGTCCTGGCTCTGTCCCGATCCGAGACCATTATCTCGAGACCTTCGACGATGTCCTCGACCGAGTCAACTACAAATCCTGTTTCCCCTGGGACAACCGTTTCAGGAGAGCCACCCGACGACCCGACCAACACCGGGAGACCGGCGGCAGCCGCCTCGAGAAAGACCAGCCCCAGGCCCTCAACTTCGAGACCTCCCCATCGGCTACGGCACGGCATACAGAACACATCCATCGACCGGTAAAGGTCGGCGAGTTGCTTCCATGGCACGTCGATTTCGAATCGTACGGACACACCGGAATTGTCAGCAAGCTTGCGGAGTTTCGACTCATTTCGACCCTTGCCGACGATGAGCACCTCAACATCGACTCCACGTCGTTTGAGTTCTGTGGCCGCCGCAATCACCCGGTCTTGACCTTTGCGAGGAACGAACCTACTGACACAACCGACAACAGGCGGGTCGTTGCTTGGCGGCGGTGCGGCAGGGGTGAATGTCTCTACCTCGACTCCTGCGCCTATGGCCACAACATCGCGACCGGTTAGTTTGCTCACCTTGCCTTGCGTGAACCGGCTCACCGCGAAC
Source organism: uncultured Gemmatimonadales bacterium (assembly GCA_964195945.1). Classification (GTDB taxonomy): domain Bacteria; phylum Actinomycetota; class Acidimicrobiia; order Spongiisociales; family UBA5794; genus JAAETI01. The sequence continues at coordinate 2,406 of CAXMRC010000178.1, read as the reverse complement.
AAGACATCGGCAGATCGCAGCGTCCTTCTTAACCACGAACGCAGACCAGGGATGGCTGCCGGGATGGTGACCTCAGCCCCGTGACAAAGAATTCCGACAGGTATCCCCAATTCAGCTTTGATTCGAGAGGTGGCCCGTGTTAGAGGGTGAGGTGCCCCGAAGAAGATGGCTTCGGCCTCGAAGTCCCTGGCCTCTTCGATGAACCAGTCGACAACGCTCTTGGTCGGCCACATGAATCGGCGACTACCACGACGAACGATTTCTTCGCCACGGCTGGTTCCAACCGCGGGCCCGTCGGCGGGTGCAAGCACCCGAACCGGCCCCGGATAGGCATCGGTGAGGCTGCCCAGATACGTCTGGATTCCTCCCGGTTTGGGTGGAAAGTCGTTAGTGATTACGAGAAGTCTCATGCGAGGTGGGGAGCTAGATTCCAGCTGACGATGCTCGTGCCCTGTCCGCTGAAGGCGATCCGGGCATAGCCGGTGTTTCCGAGAATTCGGAGTCGATTCCTGTTCTCATACGGGATGCCAAGGACATCGGTGACCCAGGCTCGGGTGGCGCCACCGTGAGAAACCACTCCGACCTGCTCGCCTGGATGGCGTTTGGCGATGTTGCCAAGCGATACCGCCATACGGCGTCGAACTCCCTCAAACGTCTCTCCGTTTCCGCCACGCTCCCTGTCACTTCCGTTGCGGAACGCCATGTAGTCGTCGGGGAACGCGGCAGCAATCTCTGGCTTTGTCATTCCCTCCCAGGCCCCAAAACCGATCTCCTTCAGCCCTGGCTCTAGCCGGACCTCCAAACCCTGGTTATCGGCGATCGCGGCGGCGGTGTCGGCTGCCCGCGACAGTGGAGACGAATACAGCGCATCGATGGTCGGCAGCAATCCTCCAAGCCGCGCCGCCTGCTCGCGACCTGCGGCGTTTAGCAACCCGTCTTGATGCCCCTGCCAGCGACCTTCCTCATTGGCCACTGTCTCGCCATGGCGGATGAGGAGAACATCGGTAGCGGAGGGATCGTGACCAAAACGGGGCACCGCGGTCTGGGCAAGATGGGTGTCGTCGTTATAGCGAGGAACGGCGATATCGCCGTCATCGACTACCAGGGTGGCGATCGCCGTATTGCCAAGCAGTCGGAGTGGGCTGGGCCGTTTGGTCCCGAGCAAACCGCTGAACAACGTGAGCAACGCCATACCGTGACTCACTATTGCAACGGACCCTTCACCGACCCTGCCAACCACATCCTGGAGGGCCGCGTCCGCCCGTCGCATCACCTCAGAAAGGCGTTCCCCTCCACCAAGGGAGATGTCTTCGCCCGCAAACAACGCGGCGAGGTCTGCGGCGGAACGGCTCATGATTTCGTTGGTGTCGAGGTCCTCCCATTCGCCAAAGAATGGTTCTCTCCAACGCTCGTCGGTCTCCATGGGGCGCTGGAGCGCAGAGGCTGTCTCAACGGTGCGGTCGAGATCGCTGGCTACCACTAGATCGAAGTGCTTGTCGGCGAGACGTTTCCCTAGGCGGGCCGCTTGCTCTTGCCCCAGGTCGGTTAGAGAGGAGTTCGTGTGGCCTTGCCAGCGCCCTGCGGCATTTCCTGCCGTCTGGCCGTGACGAATGAACGTGATCTCAACTGACAACTACAACTCCGCGTTGGTGACTGCGTAGGCTAGGCGTCATGCTGCGCATGCTGATCGCCTTCACCGAGTCGAGTTCCATCCTGCCGGAGGAAACCTCCGCCAGAGTCGTCTGGGCCGTGATCGCAGTCGTAATCCTTGGTCTGTACTTCTTGATGAAGTCGGCGCGTCAGAAAGCGACCGATGAGTATTGGGCTCGCCGCAAGGCCGACAAGGATCGGATCGCCAACGATCCTGACATGCGCAAGGACTGACATCGTGGGCTTTGAAGAAGACATTCTTCTCCACTACGAGGATCGTTACGACGAGGACGTTCGACTGTCAAAGGACGGACTTGGCCAACTCGAGCTCATCCGCACCCAGCTGATCCTGCAACGCCATCTGCCTGAGCCGCCGGCAGCGATTCTGGATGTGGGCGGGGGCCCAGGGGTGTACGCCTATTCGCTCGATGCTGCCGGGTACGAGGTCGAGTTGATCGATATCGTGCCGAGACACATTGCCAAGGCGACCGAGCGCGGCATCCAGGCGCGGGTCGGCGATGCCAGGGAGTTACCGCTTCCGGACGACAGCCAGGATGCCGTCCTCTTGCTAGGACCGCTCTATCACCTTCAGAAACGGGAGGACAGGATCAAGGCGCTGCGAGAGGCGATCCGCGTCGCCCGCCCCGGTGCGCCGATATTCGCCGCGGCGATCTCTCGTTATGCACCGGCGATCGATGGCTTGGACTCGGGATTCTTTGACGACCCCGAGTTCGCCGGTCTGCTCGCCAGCGTCAC
>CAXMRC010000177.1:0-4608 GCA_964195945.1 uncultured Gemmatimonadales bacterium | reverse complement strand
GATGATGTCATCGTCCGGGTGTGCAGCCACCACCAGAATGCTGCCGGTCGGGACCTCAGTTGCTTCCGTTGCGCTGATCGGGACAAGCATAAGAGCGGTGGTGGCCACCACTGCCCACAGAATCCACCATCTCCGCTCCATGCTTGCGCCCATATTCAGATCCCCTTGCCTTCCCACCGAACAGCCTTCCTACAAGCTGCTTACGCCAGAATCGAAGCAGTCAACTCCGGTCGATCGATGTAGTACTTGATCGCCTCACGGAAGATCGTGTCCAGGTCACGAGTCGGCTTCCAGCCAAGTGCCGACAGCTTGTCGACGTTGGGTGGTACCCGATCCATGTCCTCGTAGCCCTTACCGTAGAAATCCTCACCATCGATGACGATGAACTCGTTTTGCGGCTTCGTGCCGGTCAACTCCGCGTAAATGTCTTGCATGAGTTCCGCAAGGCCCTTCATCGTGATATTCGTGTCGGGATTTCCGATGTTGAAGATCTCGTTGTGGCCGGCCGGATTCTCCAGAATCGCGGAGAATGCGGTAGATGCATCGTCGATGTGGGTGAAGCAGCGGTGCTGCCCACCACCGTCAACCAGGTGGATCGGTCCGCCTGTCAACAGCGCCGACAGGAAGTGCGAGAACACTCGCGGGCCACCCTTGGTTCCGGCAGGCACCAAATAGTCGAACCGGGGGCCAACAAAGTTGAACGGACGGATGATCGAGTAATCGAGATCGCCGCGCAACCCGTGGGCGTAGATGATCCGCTCGAGCAGTTGCTTGGATGACGCATAGATCCAACGCTGCTTCTGCACCGGGCCCATGACGAGGTCCGAAGTGTCGTCGCTGTATTGATCGTCACGGCTCCTCTTGCCATAGACCTCTGATGTCGAGAACTGCACGAGACGCTTCTTATGGCGCAGGCAGTATTCGAGGATCTTCATGTTCTCGAAGAAATTCAGATTGACAACGTCAAGCGGCGTCTCAACGTAGATGCTGGGATTGGCGTATGCGATGAGGTCAACGACCACGTCGGTGTCTGCGACGAGCTGGTCGACAAGATCCACGTCGCTGATATTGCCTTCGATGAACTTGAAATTCGGGCCCTCGATGCCTTTCAGCTTCTCGCTGGAAATATCAAGACCGACAAGCTCATGCTCACCCTGCTCGATAAGGTGCTCGACCAGATTCGATCCAACGAATCCACCGGCGCCAAAAATAAGTAGCTTCACCTGTTCCTACCTCTCTACCGAGACGGGATACATCCCCCGCCCCCTTACGTGATCTTGTGCAGCACCCGGAGATCAAACCCCGCAGCAACTGCAATCCTAAGCGTACGCAGGAGCGACGGAGTAGTGCCAGGTGGATGCGCGCCCCAACCTTGGCTATGCACTGACCTACGAACGGGCCTGGCTCACCGGCATCCCCCCGAACCGACCGGATCGATAGCTGCAATGTAGCCAGCTACGGGTAGCGACGGGATGCATAGTGAGAGCGTGTAGTACGCTCGCCCGGCGACGCCGCGAGGGGACGATGCCAACCACCACCAACACGAATATTGAGCCGACGCCGTTGGCTGCAGCCTGGAGATATCGCTGGATAGTTATTGCCAGCACCCTCCTTTTTGGCCTGCTCGGATGGTGGTACGCGGACAACTCCGAGACCTGGACGGCAACATCGACACTAGAAGTTCAAGATCCTCGGTCTTCAATCGTCTTCGACCAGGCCCTGCGACTAGACCCAGCAAGGTATGTCGCCAACCAAATCGAAATCATTAAGTCGCGAGCCGTCGCACAGGAAGCGGTGTCGCTGCTCGCTCCAGTCGACCCCCCGGTCAACATCGACGTCGCACAGCTTGTCGCGAACATCAGCGTAAGCGCGGCTGATTCGACCGACCTCATTTCGATCACTTTCTCAGATCCGGCCCCTGGCGTGACCATCGCAGTCGCCAATGCGATTGCCGATGCCTATCAGTCAACAAGTCAGAGCTCAGCCGAGGCGACCTTTGCAGATGCGCTCACCGAACTGGACGTGTCAATAGCCGAACGGGAGTTGGAGCTGGAAGCCATTCGCACCCAGATCGACGCTCTCCGCGAGCCCGAGGCGGATCGTCTTGCCCTCGAAACCAGCCTCCAAGGTGCACTCGGCGAGGTGCTCGGATTCGTCCTCCCCGCAGCAGACGCCAGCCCTGAAGAACTCGCCGCGGGGTCGGCTCAACTCGACCAGTTGCGGCAGCGCGTCGAAATTCTGCAACTAGCCCTTGCTGGGTTCGGAGAAGAGGAATTGGCCGGCCAGCTCGAGAACGAACTGGGCGATGTCCGCTCGCGACTGAGTGCCCTGCAACTGCGCCGCGATCAGTTGGCAGTCGATGCCGAACTGGCGGGAAACGGTGTGATCTTTAACAACCCCGCCGTGACTGCTACCCAGTCGGGCTCAACGATCCTTCTTGTCCTCGGAGTCCTGACCGGCTTGGTCATCGGGGCGGCCATTGCCCAATCGCTGACTCGTCGCCGCCGGAACTTCCGCCATCGCCGGGAACCACAAGATGTCCTCAATGCAAACTTGATATCCGATATTCCGATCTTTGGTGACGAACGTCTCGCGACAGCCCTACCAACCCGTGATGCTCCAAGCTCCGCGGCCGCAGAATCGTTCAGATTCGTAGCGACCGGCATCCGACTCAGACAGCGCGCCGGGGACGGCACCCCACAGTTCAAGACGGTGGTAGTTGCTTCCGCGACTCTCGCCGATGGCAAGACAACTGTTGCGGCCAACACCGCGTTCGCCGCTGCCCGCGACGGAAGTCGAGTCGCGATCGTGGATGCCGATTTTGTGAACCCGGCTCTGACCAGCCTCCTCATGCCAGCCGCTCTGACGGCGCCCGGTCTGACCGATGTCGCGCGCAGCGATGTGACCCTGGAGGACGTGGCGCTCGAAGCAATCGGCGTCGGAGGCGAAAGCGTCGCTCTGTTTACCAGGGGCACGATGACAGAAGCGATCCCCGACTTCTTTTCCACAAACGATGCAAGTGTGATGCTCAAACAACTGGAAGAGCACTTCGACCTAGTTGTTGTCGACTCTCCGCCGGTCCTCCGCCTTGCGCACGGTGGCTCGGTGGTCCGTTTGGCACATCGGGTGTTAGTCGTCGTCGCCCACAAGAGCGATATCGTGCTCGCCGAGGAGCTGGAACGGTATCTCGCCGTAGTCGGCGTTCCGGTGTTGGGCTACGTGTATAACTTTGCTCCCCTCAGGCGAGAAATGCTCACAAGAGGCGGCTCCTTTGGGTATAACGGCATGGATGAGGCCTAACCACACAATGACTCGACCACGCGGGAGCCACCCGTACCGGGAGATCGCGCTATGACGCAGCCACTCGTAGCTGCGGTTCACGCTGCTGATTGGCTGGTGCCCGCCATAACGGTTCTGGCGCTGATTGGTGCAGCGGTCTCGGCTATTCGTCCCAAGGTCGCGGCGAGCCCCCGGCCGCAGAGATACGACGCGATCCCGGAGCCACTTAGGGGTCACGCGCCGGAGGCGGTGCAGACACGATGGCTGGAGCGGGGTCTGCTCATCATTCTGGCCGGCTACATCATGTTTGATCGTCCGTTTGCGTGGATCCATCTCCCCGGCACTCCTTTGTTCGTCGGAGAGATGGTGATCGGGATCGGCGTGGTCGTGCTGCTCACAACAAAGACCTCGGTGGCGCAGCTACTGCGCCACAGCTCGTCGATGAAGGCTTTACGGAACTTCATGCTTTGGGGAGCAGCGCTCCTGGCGCTCAATTTGCTCCCCTATGGCTTGGACGCAATCCGCGATTCAGCACTCTGGTATTACGGAATCATCTCGATCTTTGTCGTGATCCTCTTCTCGGCTCGACCCGAACGGGTGATTGAGTGGACCGACCATTTTGCGTGGCTGCTTCCCAGATATCTGATCTGGTTCCCGATCGCCGTCGTCCTGGCTTCGGCAGGACCGACATCCATCAGAGTCCCGGATTCGACGATCTCGGTCTTCAACCACAAGAGTGGCAACATGGCAGTTCTTGCGTCGATTGCGATTGCCTTCTTGTGGATGGCCGACGGAGACAATCGTCTGTTCACACGACGCCAGCGAATCTGGTTGACGTCGCTGGCAACGTTGATGATCGTGTTTACGGGTCTCCAGAATCGTGGCGGAATGGTGTCGAGTGCGGTGCTCATGGCCGGACTCTTGTTCCTGCTCAGCACGCGGCGTAGTGAGCTCATCATGCTGATGATCGCAGCGCTGGTTGTCACCGCTTCGGTCGCTGTCGTCTTCGATGTGAAAATCGAGCTCTTCGGCGATCGCGAGATCTCGGTAGAACAGTTCACAACCAACATCACCAGCATCTTCGATCCGGAAGCGGGAGGCGAGCGTCAGTCATCGACGACGGCCTGGCGGCTCAATATCTGGACCCAAGTTCTAAACGATGTGACCGACGAGACTCCAATCACGGGCTTCGGGCCCGGCCCCGATCTTGGGGAGCGATATGACATATCGACTGATCCGAACCAGCCGCTGCGCAATCCGCACAATTCCCATGTCGGGATTCTGGCCAGACTGGGTTGGGTTGGGATAATCCTCTGGGTGATGCTGTGG
>CAXMRC010000176.1:0-35016 GCA_964195945.1 uncultured Gemmatimonadales bacterium | reverse complement strand
AATTCGGCCGACAGCCAGATGTGCGCCTGTGACCTTCCCGCCATCATCGGCAGAAGTCAGCCCACGATCAGCCACCACCTGTCGCTGCTCACCGGGGCCGGACTGTTGTCGCGGGAGCAGCGCGGCAAATGGGCGTGGTTTCGGGTCGAGTCCGACCGGGTAGCAGTACTCAGCGATGCATTGAGGAGACGCTAGAACGCGGTCGAGTTGCCGGGACCTGGTCTTGTCAGGTAGGCCACTTGCCAAAGATGCCGTTGAGGTCGACAGGAGGTCGCTCCTGCCAGTCGTATCCAAACGTGCCATCCTCAAACAGTTCGCGAGCGCCCGCATAAAAGGCGCTGAACGCGGCACGCGACAAGCCGCTACCTACGCTGACCCTGGCCACGCCGAGGTCCTGGAGACCACCAACGGTCATGCCAGGAAGGGCCAACACATTCACCGGGACCTCGACCGCGGCAACGGCTTCACCTATCGCAGTCGGGTTGGCAATACCTGGGGCGTAGACCACGTCGGCACCTGCAGCGGCGTAAGCCTGTAATCGCCTGATCGTATCTTCGAGATCGGGGCGGTCATGCAAGAAGTTCTCCGCCCTGGCGGTCAGCGTGAACGGGAAATCCGCGCTCTGCGCAGACTCAACCGCAGCCGCCACCCGCTCCACAGCCAATCCGAACTCGTAGATGGGAGCATCGGGGTGCCCGGTTGCATCTTCAATCGAGCAGCCGACGATTCCTGTCTCAGCCGCAGCGGAGACGGTCTCAGCAACACCGGATGGATCGTCAGCGAAGCAGTTCTCCAGATCGGCAGATACCGGCCGGCCGGTGCACCCGGCAATAGCCGTTGCGTGTTGCAGGGCTCGAGTGCGGTCGACGTGACCGTCCGGTCTTCCTAAGGAGTGAGCGAAGCCAGCACTGGTTGTCGCCATCGCTTCGAATCCAAGTTCGTCAAGCAATCGGGCCGTACCGGCGTCCCATGGGTTCGGCAGGATCAGAATCTCGGGCCGCAGATGCATCTCACGAAAGGCGACAGCTTTTTCGTGGAGGGCTATGTCCACTTCAGTCCGCTGCGGGTATGCCAGTAGTCCATTGGCTTCTCTGCCATCAGGGGGAGGTCGGCCAGGATCGCCGGGTCGATGTCGACGGCGGCCAGGTTCGACCTGAGGTGTTCGACGGTGGCGGCGCCGCTCACAATTGTGTCCACCCAAGGCTGAGCCAGTATCGCGGCGACGGCGATTGTGTCAGGATTGGTTTCCGGGAATGCCTCACGCAGCGGTGCCGTCGTCCTCCGGTCGCGTTCGGTGAGGCGCCCGTTGGCCACTGACTCTTTGATGATCGTTCCCATCCCCGCGCCGTGAGCCTCGGCAAGAGCGTCGCCGGCCGAAGGCTCAAGCAGGTTCCACGTCGACTGCACCGTTGCAAACAGCGGCACGCCGTCCCGCCGAATCGTCATCGCCTTGCGTATCGTTGCAGCCTGGTTGGGCCCACTTGTGCTCAGGCCGATCGTTACGCCATCGGTACGAATCTCGGCAAGCCTGTCCAGAATCCCATCGTCATCAAGAACACCAGACTCGAGCGTCGCCGAATGGATCTGGTAGATGTCGACATGGCGGCCCAGTCGGGACCGGCTCTCTTCGTACTGGGTGTTGAGGCATTCGAGACTGTGCTCTTTGATCTCGTGGACTTCGGCATCTATTCGCCAATCGGCAACGTACCGGTACCCCCATTTCGATGAAACGGTCACAGTCGGGTCGGTAACGCGGCTCGCAAAGAGCCATCGGCCAAGGAATTCCTCGCCGCCGCCATAGGAGCGAGCGGCGTCGAAGTACCGGACACCAGCGGTGTACGCGGCAGTGAGGACCTCGTGGGCGTGCTCTTCGAGCGCACGAACCTCGGTCCGGCCGTTGAGGTCGGATTTGTGGCCGAGGTTGATATAGCCGGGTCGACCCAGCGCTGCCATCCCCAAGCCAATGCGGGTGACTACGCGGTCGGTGTTACCGAGATGGGTTGTGTCAATCATCTATCAGGTATCCGGTCTTGTCACTAGCCGAAAGCTGGGCTGATGTGGTCGATCGGTGTTCAGCCACCACCCCAAGAAGCTACCATTTCCGCCCCATCGTTAGAAACCACGTCGAGGGATCCGACATATCGTTATCCAACTGACTGCCCAGCAGCTTTCGCTCGGGCATTACCCAACTCCGACACCGGACTGGATACAGCCGATTCGCAAGGGTGTCCGCATTTCGGGTGGACGCTGCGGGTTCCGCCAGGCATTCGTATCGGTTACACCGAATCGACTTTTGGTGTCGCCGTCCTTCGATGAGTTGATGGCTCACGTCGGCGGCGAAACGCCCGTTGTGTCTCCGTTTGGGCTGTCTCACATGTTGGAGACAGGTTTCGTTCCGATGCCGGACACCATCTACGAGGGTGTCCATCGGCTCGGTGCCGGTGACTCGATTTCGGCGAAAGCAGCGGGGGACGGGATAGCGGTGGAATTTGGGTTCGACTACCCGTGGTTGCCTTCTCAATCCCGTCACGATCAACAACCTGATACCGCAACCCTGCATGAACTGATTGTCGCCAGCATGAACACGCACCTCGAAGCGAGTGGTGGCGACGCGGTTCTCATGCTGAGCTCGGGTAAGGACTCAGTGGCCCTTGCTATCGCCCTGGCCGATACCGGATACGACGTGCCGTGCATTACCTACAAGTCGGGCGATGACGATCTCGAGCATGTGTTTGCGGCCGATTTCTGCCGCACCCTCGGACTCCGCCACCAGATTGTCGAGATGCCGAGCGATCCAAGCGTGGTTCGCGGCCATCTCATGCATTACTTCGAGAACGCAGTTGCGCCGTCGGTTGACCATGCCCTAATCCCGTACGTTGTCGCTGTTGACGGAAGCGGACTCAGCGCCGGAGGAGTCATCGATGGTGGAGGCAACGACACCTACATGGGATACATGCCGTCACGGATTCGTGTGCTCAAGCGGAGATACCGGGTCAGGGGTCGTCGCATTGCTGGCCTGGTGAGCCGTCTGACCCGCGTGGATTCGCCGATCAACTACCTGGCTCGCAGCGAGGTTGCTGCCAGCTTTCCGGGTCGCAGCCTGCGTCACCACGAAACGCGCCAAATCTACGCGGACGCGGTTGACACCGCCAGCTTCTGGTATGACGTCAGCAAATCATTGGCAACCGTGAACAAACTCGATGGGACCACTCTGACGCTTCTCCGCCACACAGAGGGTGCACGGAGCAACGACAAGGTGCGGATGGTCGCACCTGCCTACGGCTTGGCTGCGATGTTGCCGTACTGCGACGAGGATCTTGTGGAGTACTACTTCCACCTCCCGCAAAGCGCCCGGTACGATATCGAGACCAACACGAACAAGGTACTCCTCCGCCAGCTGCTCGACGAGAAGATCGGCTACTCCTCATCAGGTGTCGGCGATGGCCACTTCAGCTTCGACGGAGCGGCCTTTCTTACTGGCAACGCTGACTTTGTCCGTGACGAGATCCTGGCGTGCACACTCTGGGAACCAGCAGTTCGGGGCATGGTCGATGGTTGGCTGAAAGCGCTGCCGCGACGACCATTCCTTTTCCATGTGCTCGTGCCGCTTTTCCTTATTTCAGGCTGGCACAACCACAGTCCATATCTGGTCAGGTAGAGGCCATATGCATCAACAATCCTTACGCATTCTTATGGTGCACAACCGTTACCTCACCCGTGGAGGTGAGGATGTTTCAACCGAGTCCCAGGTGGATCTCTTACGACAGCACGGTCACGAGGTTGTGTTGTTTGAGGAGAGCAACGAGCGAGTCAACGATCTAGGGAAGGTGAGAACGGCGGGCCGTTCTATTTGGTCGATTGAGTCGTATCGGACAGTGGCAGAGCTGTTGTCTGGCGAGCGCTTCGATGTGGTGCACGTCCAGAACTTCTTCCCGTTGCTGTCGCCATCGGTTTACTACGCGGCACAGCGGAGCGGATTGCCGGTCGTGCAGTCGCTACGCAACTTCCGTCTCGTATGCCCAGAGGGGATGCTGCATCGCGATGGTGCGGTGTGCACCGATTGCGTCGGCAAGTCTTTTGCATGGCCAGGCATAAAGCACCGCTGCTATCGAGATAGCAGGCTGGGATCGGCGACCATCGCGACGATGTCGACAGGTCACCGCTTTGCGGGGACATGGAAGCGAAAGGTGGCTCGATATGTCACTCCGTCGGAGTACGCACGTCAAGTGTTTGTCTCAGGGGGATGGGACGCTGATCGCATAGGCGTAATCCCCAATTTCATCTATCCGGATCCTGGGGTTGGCAGTGGTCAAGGTGGATTTGCGTTGTTCGCAGGTCGGCTCGATCCACCAAAGGGCATCGATACCCTTCTCAAGGCATGGAGAGATGGCGACATCCAATACCCGCTGAAGATCGTTGGCGACGGCTCGTTGCGTGCCGATGTCGAGGCCGCAGCCGCGACCTCTCCAAATGTCGAGTACCTCGGCTTGGTTGACAGGGGAGAGGCATCCGAGCTCATGGGGCAGGCCAGCTTCGTTGTGATCCCCACAACCGGAATCGAGACCTTTGGGCGTGTGGCTGCTGAGGCGATGGCCAAAGGCACCCCGCCGATCGTCGCTGCCCACGGTGGTCTTAGCGAGATTGTCACCGATGGGGAGACGGGGCTGGTTTTCCCTCCAGGCGACGCGGCCGAATTGGCGAGCAGGGTCCGCCGATTGACAGATGACCCACAGCGATTGAGCGGAATGCGGAGAGCGGCCCGAGCCACTTTCCTAGAACGATACGAGGGGTCGCGTGTCCTCGATGCCTGGATTGATGTCTACCGCGACGCGATCGCAAACGAGGCCGGGCGGGGCGATGGGCCCGGCAAAGATGCCAAGAGTGGTTGATTCTGCTGCGGGGATCCAAGGTGCCCGACTCGTTGTTGATTTCACTGATCCGGCAGCAACGTCCGTCGCCGGCGTCCGTGGCGAGTGGTTTCTCCTAGATGCGTCGGGAGCCTCGGACGAGGCGACTGCTGCGCTCGCCGGCGGTGACAGTGCCGATGCTTTCTGTACACGGAATCGTGGTTCCCTTGTTGTCCACGTGACCGTTCACGAAGGACAGGCAACACGTCTTGATGTATGGCGCGGGATCCTGTCCCAGGCCGAGCTTTTCTATTCGATACGGCCCTCCGGGGCTGTCATCGCCAGCGATCACCTTCGCAACGTCATGGCGCGGCTCCCCATCGCAGACCGGTTTCCGACCGACCGGGCTGTTGCAGAACACCATCTGATCCGGCGACTGGCCGGTCCGACGACGATGTCCGCCGCGATCACTCACCTCGGGCACGCCGAACATCTGTCCGTTGATCTCGGGTCAGGAGCCGTCACCTCCCGGGTGTTCGACCGTTTCTCCGCGGAGGTCGAGCGGCGCAAGCCCGCGGACTATCTGGACATGATCGATGCTGAATTGGCAGTGTCGCTGCCGGCCGATGACAACAGCGAGTCGACGGCCGTCTTCTTCTCCGGTGGTGTCGATTCTGCTCTGCTCATGTCGTATTTGCGGGGCCGTGCCGACGCGGTCACGTTTGTTCCGAACAGCCCTGAGTTTGCACCGGAGACTTCCGACGCCCGTGAGGCCGCCGCGATGCTTGGGGTGAAAATCACTGAGGTTCCGATGGCAGAAACCGACTTCTTGGAGATGCTGGAGGACGCAACCGAAGCGGCCGCAACCCCCTGTTTCGACGACTCTGAGCCTTACTTCAACCGGCTGGTGCACAGCCAACCGCACTCCACGTTCATCGCGGGGCAAGGGGCCGACAGCGCCTTTGGCATGAGTCTCAAACTCGCCAGAGTGGCGAGTTGGTTTCGCAACCCGAGGATCTCCCCGGTGCTCACGGCCGCGTCGAAGCGGACACCGGGTCATGTTGGATACCGGATGCGGCAATTGGCTCCGAAAGCTGAGGGCTTCGGTCGTTCGCATATGGATCCGTTTGGCTTTGCCGGGTCATATATCACCTCGGGTGACAACCCGCTGCTCCGCAAGGTTGTGGGCAAGGGACTGATAGAAGACGTGCAACGGGACCACCTCAAGTACATAACCGACCGAATTGAACTTGTGGCTGATCCAGAGAGTCCGCTGTTTTCACACATCGAGCTTGCCCATTGGTCGGTCCTGCTGATCAATCCGATGATGTCGTCGCAAGCGAGTGCCAGGGCGAATGGGAAGGTCGTGGCCGGGCCATACAACTCGCCCAACCTGCTGGCGGCACTGGCAACGATCCCGGCGGAGGATCGGTACATCCGCGGTCTCTCGGCGAAATGGATACTCAAGGACTTGCTGGCTCGCCGCCTGCCGGAGTATCCGATAAACCGGCGCAAGAAGTCGACGGCTCTTCCCTGGCGACGTTTCTACGAACGAGGGCCACTAACCGGATTCTGGGACAACTACGCGATTCCTGGGATCTTTCTGGATCTCGAGGACGAGCTGACCTCAACGCCGTCAGCGACCACCTGGAGTGCGATCTCATACGCAGTATGGGAAAAGCAGGTCGCCCGCAACAAGGAGCTCGTACCGCATTCACCCGCGATCGCTCGTGACTACGCGATCGGGTCCGGCAGCGGTTTGTGACGGTCATCGCCATCGTCTGATTGCGACAGATCCTTGTGGTAGTAGCTGGAGATCACCGCGCGCTGCACGCCAAACCGGGTGACTGCCTCGAAGACCCGTCCGAGAGGCCTCGCAAACGCATCGGTAAAGCCAGCTGTAGCTGCTCCGAGTAGGACGATGGGGGACACAGCCCACGACAGTTTCGCCAACGTTGTCTCCAGCTTTGCGCCGAGCAGCTCATTGACCTGCAGATAGACTCCCGCAGTCCACAGATTGGCCAGGATTGTCAAGGCAACCAGCCCGCTGAATTCATACGCCGCCGGGACGATCCGCGTCATTGGATTTAGGGCCCACGACCAGCCGGCGATAACCAGATAACCAGAACCGGCGATGGCAATAGCTCCCAGGTAGATGTTGCTCGTGCGCCGCGCCGTACGCTCGTCATGGCGCATCGCTGCCTCAACTGTCCGTGGGGCCAGCACCGCGGTGAGTCCCGTGGCGAATACCAGAATCGGTTGAGCAACCACACGAGCCGCCTCGGCAAACCCCAGCGCTTCGGCGCTCGCAAGACGAGTAATCACTGAGGCAGCCACAAAGCCCGCGAGGGACGGTGCCGCGGCCTGGAGCAGCAGCCAACGTCCCCGCCGCGCCAGATCACCAAAACGCAGTTGTTTGGCGCTGGTGGAGCGCCGGTGCGAGCCCCTGGTGAGGACCCACCCGAATGACAGTGACACCAGGTTGGCGATCGCTAGCGATCCGAACGGAATCCAGGGGAGAGCGATGTCGGTCCCCCTCATGAGGAGGATTGCCACAACTGCCGTGATGAACTGAACAATCGAGATACCTGCGGACAGCCACGACTTCAGCCCTATATGGAGCATCTTTCTGACGTGATCTTGCAGGGGTGACAGCATCGCGGCGATTGCGGTGGTGACGGTGAATGGGATGATGACGTCGGCTGTGGTGAGCGGTGCAGCCACTATCGCCGCGAGGGCCGCGGCGACCACGGCGCCGAGTATGGCCGGGCTTGCTCCCAGCGATACGGTCCTTCCGATCAGGGGGACTCGGCTCTCGACGGGGAACCCGACCGCCTCGACCTCGGATGGTGTAAAGATAAGGTTGCGGGGGAGAACGGTTCCCAGCATGAACGTGGTGAAGTAGACCGCATACACGCCACGCTCAGTTGCCGGGAGCAGATTGACCGCGGCTAGTCCTACCGAGAACGTTGCCAACGAAGCGAACGACGCGTCGACGATGCCAGCTGGGAGGCGCTTTGCGAGGCTTCTTGATCTTTGCACGAATACCTCAAACACCTTCTGGCCGAGGTTTGCGGTGGCGGCCTACAACGACATCGCAACCTAGCAGCCGGTACCCTCATCTTTTGTGCCCTCCGACGCACCTTGGGTCGATCTGGCCCGGTCACAGTGCATCCGTGTTCACAGTTTGGTAAGCCCGGATCGTCGCCGTCCGCTTGTGCCTGTGGGTAGTTTGAACGTCATGTTGATTCGAAGTGCGATCATCGTTGCCCTGGTTGGTGCAGCCTGCTCCAGCGGCTCCCCGAAACCCGCCCCACCCACTGCCCCGGTGGTCACCGTTGCCGAAGACAGTGAACTGGTAGACAGCGATGGCGACTTGATTCCCCTCGCTCCGATTGCTCCGACAGGCCCGCTCGACGACGCCACAGTGGCCGCCATCGAGGCGGTCTGGGGGGCGCTGGCGTTCGAGGTTGACCCGGCGACAGTCGCCGCTTTCGCAGCTACAGACGATCCAAGATTGGGGTGGTTGCTCAGCGATCTGCTCCGTTTCTTCCAGGGTGGTGTTGTCGGAGACGCGGCGGCAACGGCGTTCACCGAATTAACCGGTGTCCCTATTGCCCGCGACGGCGTGACTTCTCAATGGAGGAGGGTGACCGACCTCATGATCGCATGGGATCTTGACGCACCTCCCGGATATGCGTCCTACAAGGAACGTCTCTTTACTCTTGTGGAAGCGGGGTGGCAACCCTTCTTCGATGACCTCGACTCCGATGTCGACTGGCGGTTGGTGAGTTGGGGAGGTGTGCTAATTGACGACCGGCAGCTTGGCGATCGTGCCCCATGTCTGCGTGGGTGCATTCCGGCACTCGATGATCCACCGGTCACTGTTGCTGCGGACGGATCCTGGTATCGCGACGATGCCATCGTTTTCGGCGTCACCGTCAACGACGACGCCAGGGCGTATCCGAAGAACATCATGGAAGTTCACGAGATGGTGAATGACACGCTTGGTGGGCGCCGCATCGGGATACCTTATTGCACGTTGTGTGGATCGGCACAGGCGTACTACACGGACGTCGTCCCTGCCGGGTTCGAGACTCTCGTCCTGCGAACTTCGGGTCTGCTGGCTAGATCGAACAAGGTTATGTATGACCTTGAGAATGGGTCGATGTTCGATACGTTTCTGGGCGTTGCTCTCACCGGGCCGCTCCGCGAAGCCGGCTTTGTTCTGGAGTCGGTCACCGTCGTAACAACGACGTGGGGAGAGTGGAGAGCCGCACACCCCGCGACGACCATCGTTGCCAAGGACGGGGGACTGGGCCGGACCTATCCCGACGATCCGTTGCGGGGACGGGATGACAACGGCCCCATCTTTCCTGTCGGTGATGTCGATCCGCGCCTCCCCGTTCAGGAGGCTGTGGTCGGCATTGTCGCCCCGGATGGTGCGACTATTGCGTTCCCCGCTGCGGCCGCCCGTGCGGCTCTTGCGGCCGGGGCTGCGGTCGGCGTGGGTGGCGTCGAAATCAGATTGGATGGAGGCGGTCTGAGGGCTTTCGATGCTGACGGTACTGAGCTTCCAACCCACGAGTCCTTTTGGTTCGCCTGGAGCCAGTTCCAGCCAGACACGCTTGTCTGGCAGCCTTGACGGCTAGCGATTTCGCAGGAACGATTCAATTCGCGACTGCAACCCTGCGATGTCGAGACGGTGTGCTTCCGCGTGCTGATGGCGAGTTCCATAGCGGCGAAGCTCAGAATTGGGAACACCAATCGATAGCAACCGGTGGGGCAGGTTGCGCACCGCATCGGCTATCTCTCCTGCTGAGGTTCCTTCGAGATATGGCTCAACCAGGATCAGATCGGAGCCGCGGACGGCCCGACGTAGGCCGGCGCCATCGAAGGGCCGAACAGTGGAGGCATATACAACGGTGAGATCAAGATGATGGATGGCGCCCAATACAGGATCGAGCATTGGTCCCACCGCAATAATCGTGGCACTGTCGGTCGTGCCCTCTCGGATTGGTACGAGTTTGCCTGTAGCTGGATACGGCAGCTGGTTGAGTGGGGTCCGGTCCAATTGGACCGGACCCGGAAATCCTAAGACTCGGTCTGGGACACGGTTACACAGACGCTGTCTTGTTCGCCGGTGGTCATGCCCATACAGTCGCTGACGCTGACGAACCATCCAATGCTGTCGTGAGTCCATGAAACGCTGCGGATCGTGACGTCGTCGCTCGTTTGGAACGATGTCTCGAATCGTTCCACTTCTTCGCTGCTTGCGTCGAGTTCTGCGTCATAGAACGAGATCAACTGTTCGAACTGGGTGCGCGGGTAGCTGAGGGCGACAATCATGTCCCCGCCACCGGATAGAGACGACGTAATGTCGCCACCGTCAGGAATCGGTACCTCGAGTCCGTCGGGGATCTCTCCACCGCCGATGGAGAATGTCTCGCCATCTTCGCCTTCCACCGTTATCTGGAAGGCATCGTTGTCGCCACCACCTGTGATGCTGATGTCTTCGCCGTCCTCCCCCTGAACGTTGAGGCTGAAATCGCCGTCATCGGTGTTGATGTCGATGTCCCCGATGTCTTCCCCACCGCTCTCGAGAATCTGTTCGAGGAGTTCCTCTTCGGCCGATTGTCCACCGCACGCTGCTGCCAGCAGCATTAGTGCGAATAGAACAACTACGAACTTTGCATTCTTCATTGAACCCATTCCTTGTTCTGTGTCACGAATTTCGACGTGCCTGATTACACGAGCGAGGTGCCCTTCCCAAGATACGCCTTTCTCGCCCATCGGGGTTACTTTTACGGACCTTCGTTCTTGTCGGCGCGTGTTGCGTCGGGACTGAGACCCCTTTCAATCGAGGGCGGCCGCGATGGAGTCGGATTTGTGCGGTCGCCCCAGAAGCCCCGAGTCTGGGTACGATCGTCAGCGGAGGCACTGTGTCCGCCATTTCTCTGCAGAACGTGAAAGTCATCCGGGATAGCGCCCTGATCCTGGATATCGACCATCTGGACGTCGCTGATGGTGAACTCCTGGTCGTGCTTGGCCCATCTGGAGCGGGTAAGTCCACCTTGCTGCGAGTCGTTGCAGGGCTCGACGGCATCGATACCGGGTCGGTTCTCCTCAATGGTCTCGACATGGCGACCGTGCCGACCGAGCATCGGGGAGTTGCGATGGTCTTCCAGGATCAAGCCCTGTATCCGTTCATGGATGTAAGGGGAAACGTTGCGTTTCCTCTCAAGGTGGGCAAGGTCCCACGCCAGGAGATCATGAGTCGGGTTGAAGCGGAGGCCCGGGTTCTTGGAATCGCTGAGCTGTTGGAGAGGAGACCGGGAGAGCTTGGTGCCGGCCACCAGCAGCTGGTTCAGGCAGCTCGTGCCCTGGTCCGGGTTCCCGATGTGTTTCTAATGGACGAGCCTCTTGCCCGTCTCGACGCCCACTTGCGCGTCCAAATGCGACAAGAGTTCCGGCTCCTCCAACAGGGATATGGAGTGACGACAGTATTTGTGACAAACGACCAGCAGGAGGCAATGGTCATGGCCGACCGAATTGCGGTGCTGCGAGAGGGGGTCGTTGAACAGATAGCTTCGCCGCTTGATCTTTACCGTTGGCCGCTGAGCAGGTTTGTGGCCGGATTTGTTGGATCGATGGGATTCGTAACGGCCCGGGTGCTGGCCAAGGGAGCCGGATTCTGGGTCTCGATGGGCGAGTTCCGGCTGCGGGCGTGGACCCCTACGCTGGCTGAGGCTGGCTCGGATTTGGTGGACGTTGGAATTCGGCCGGAGGATGTTGTGGTCGACCCGGCCGGTGTGGCGGTCCGTGTCGGCACGGGCCACTTCGTCGGCAGCCACGGCATCACCCAAGTCGAACTAGCCCCTGGCAGCTGGGTGGAAATGCGCACCGAAGGGGTGCCACCAGCGGAAGGGTCCGTGGTGCGGATACGACTACGCCGCCTTCACATTTTCGATCCCAGATCCGGATTGGCTCTAGGCCGAATAGAAGACGGCGCAGGTTAAGGCTTACTAGTTGTTCTTGGGCTCGTCGCGCTTGATGATTCGAGCCGCCGACTTGCGGGCTTCTACCACAGTGGCTTTCTGAGTGAGTTTCACACTCTTACCGCCGGGAATGGCTTCCTCGCCGCCTCGCATGTGCTTGGCGATCTGAGCTTGTACCTTGCCCTTTGCAGCAGCACCGGTATACACATTGTCGCCCTTGGCGTTCAAGATCTTGTACACGGCTGCCTTGTCGTCTGCCAGTTCGGCTACGCCTGTCTTGTTCAGATTGCCGGCCTTTTTGCCTGCCATTAGTGGCTCCTTGGTTGAACCGGCGGATCCGTTCTTCGCCCGCCACCCCGCCAACTTAGACCGGATTCATTGAGAATTCGCGTCAATTCCGTCTGGAGAGGTCTGTTTGGCGCGGTCCGGACCGTACCTTTCTGGGGTTACCGGGTCGACAGATTCCGCCACTCCAGCGGGTTCGGGACCGCGGTGCATCGTCCCCAGCACGCCCATCACCGGCGGCACGAGAGCATCGGTTTGGCTGGTCATTTCGTCGATTGCGCCCGGCTCTGTGGGCCGCTACGCCAGCGAGGGGAATTGCATCTCGACCATCGGGCTTTCTGAGATCAGGTCGTCCAAAGCTGCTTGGCTCCGATACCACCAGGTCTTTTCGGAGGTGAAGACTGACCGACGGAACGCTTTGTCTTCGATCGATGTGGCAGCTGCATCGAGGTCGACGCGGTCGGTTAGGTGCAACGTCATGTTCGGGTTCGCCAGCAGGTTGGCGTACCAGTCACGGGCTCCTGGCGTGCCTGTGATGATATGGCGACCGTCAATTTCGTACATCCAGATCTCGATGCGACGAGGTGCGCCACTCGTTTTGCCGGTCGTCGTAATCTCGACCGTTTCGATCGTGCCGAGAAGTCTTCGTATCTCTTCGTCTGTCACGATGCCTCCATGCGCACAGGGCCGCTAGGGCGTGAAGCTCTCGCCCCAATCGAGCGTTACGACCTCGATGCCATCGTTAGCGAGAACGTGTTTGGCAACAGAGTTGATCCAGTTCCGCCCACTGTCCGAAAGGTAAAAGTCGTGGACTGGAATCGCCTGCTGTGGACCCAGAGACCTGGCGAATTCAAGCGTCTTTGTGGTGGAGCCCCACGGGGTGAGGAGACCCAGGGCAAGTACCGGTGCGGTCCGAGTCGGGCCGTAGCTGTCGCCGGGATGGGTGATGACACCGTCGATGGTCCAGGCCCGATTTGGGGGAGCGGTCCCCATCGGAGTTGTTTCGTGCACCACGTCCTCTGCACTGGTGCCGGTCGGGATGTCGGTGGTCACTTCGATGTCGCGTTCCGCGAGCACAGACGCAACAGCGTCGTTGCCGTAGACGATGACGTCGGTCCCGCGATCGAGAATCCATTGCAGAAACTCGGCGCTCACGTGGTCACCGTGCTCGTGAGTGACGAGCACCCGCTGGATATCGCCGATGTCCTCGAGGTTCACACTGTCGTTTTCGAACGTGTGGAAACCCGGGTCGAACAGAGTCGCTCCGTCATCGGTGGTGACAACGAGACATGAATCGGTGAGGCGCTTGATGGTGGTCATGAGTCGACAATAGCGTTGGGCAACACAGATCGTCCCTGGTCAGGGCGACCTGTGCGGTCGGGGGCGAGCAGACTTGACGGAGTTTGGGACTACAGCTTCGAGGGCGATCCCAATATCGTCGAGGTATACGTCGCTCGTCTGCGGAAGAAGATCGATTTGCCGTTCGGGCGATGTGCCATCGAGACCGTAAGTGGCGCCGGCCACCGGCGCACGGCTCGTGATTCGATTGCCCCGAGCCTGAATCAGTCGTCCGCTACGAACCAGCCCAATACGGCGCTTACGACCGAAATCACAATCGCACCCAGCAGAGCAGACCAGAAGTCGGCAATCGAAAGTGCGTCGGTCCATGCCGCGGTCAACCCGAGCATCGCGGCATTGATGACGAGAGCGAAAAGCCCAAGGCTCAGGATGATCACCGGGAACGAAAGGGCCTTCAAGATCGGCTTGATGAAGGTGTTCACCAGACCGAACACCAGGGCCACAAGAAGGATCGTCAGGAAGTCACCATCCAGATCGATGCCTGTTACTACGGAGCCCGCAACCCACAGCGCTGCCGCATTGACGAAGAGTTTCAGAATGAGTCTCATCCCGCGAGCCTAGAGCATTCGTGATCTAGGGCGCTGTGGCGTGGCAGAATCGATCCATGAATCCACTGCGTATCGCCGAATGGTCCGAACTCGCTGAACGTGTGCCGGCTGGCGTGTTGGTTGGCAATACCGACCTCGTGATCGTTCGTCTCGGCGACCATGTGTCAGTTCTTTTCGGGCGTTGCTTGCACCGCGGGGCGCTTCTTGCTGATGGGAGCATCGTCGGAGATGACCTGGTGTGTGGACTCCACGGCTGGGACTACCGGGTCGACACCGGCGTCTCTGCCTACAACACCAGCGAGGTTCTCGAGAAGTTCACGGCCTGGGTGGAGGACGATGGTGTATTCGTTGATGCCGACGAGGTCGCCTCATACGAATTGGTTAACCCACAGCCCTGGGACCGTGATGCATATCAGGGGGCATACCAAGATCCTCATGGGACACGAGCTGAGCCCCATGTGAAGCTGATTCGGCAGCTCGCAGATGAGGGATTGTCGAAGTTGGGGCATCATGGTCCGCTGGCGGCGATGGGCGTGCCGCGCGATCAGCTTCCGACGTGGGATGACATCCAGATTCTGACGGCCCAGTTGGCACAGCCTCCGCTGCTCGACGATGAGGAGGTCTCTACCGAGTTGCTAGTTGGCCCGGAAGCTAAGCGCCCGCTGCGTCTCGATATCCCGATCATTGTGTCCGACATGTCGTTTGGGGCGCTGTCCTACGAGGCCAAGGTTGCACTAGCCCGTGGCGCCGAGATGGCAGGGACCGGAATCTGCTCAGGCGAAGGCGGCATGCTGTCCGACGAGCAAGAGGCTAACTCTCGCTATTTCTATGAGTTGGCGTCGGCTCGTTTCGGGTTTAGCTGGGACAAGGTCGAGAAGGTGCAGGCTTTTCACTTCAAAGGTGGTCAAGGGGCCAAGACCGGGACCGGCGGGCATCTTCCTGGGGCGAAGGTTGTTGGGCTGATTGCCGAGACCCGGGGACTGGCTGAGGGTGAAGCGGCGGTTTCCCCGGCACGTTTCCCAGAGTGGACCACAGCCGTTGAATTCGCCGAATTCGCTGCCGAGGTTCGTCAGCGTACGGGTGGTATCCCGATCGGTTACAAGCTGTCTGCGCAACACATCGAGGCGGATCTTGATGCCGCATTCGAGGTCGGGGTCGACTACGTAATCCTTGATGGCCGCGGGGGAGGAACCGGTGCGGCGCCGACCCTGTTCCGGGACAACATCTCGGTGCCGACGATTCCTGCGCTGGCGCGTGCCCGTCGCCACCTCGACCGCTCTGGGAAGAGCGGGTCCGTCACTCTGTTTATCACCGGCGGGCTGAGGACACCCGCAGATTTCGCCAAAGCGCTGGCCTTGGGCGCCGACGGGATCGCCGTCTCCAACTCGGCTCTGCAGGCGATCGGATGTCTGGGAATGCGCGCCTGCAACTCCAACAACTGTCCGGTGGGTATTGCCACGCAGAAGGATCATCTGCGCTCTCGGCTGATCATCGACGATGCGGCAGTTCGGCTCGACAGGTTCTTCCGTGCCACGATCGATCTGATGAAGGTCCTGGCGCGGGCGACGGGGCATCGTTCGCTCGGCGAACTCAATTCTGATGACTTGACCACGTTCAAGCGAGAGATGGCGGATCTGACGGGGATCGCCTACGGCGGATCTGGTCGGTAATCGGTTGCCGTAGGCTGACCCGATGCTTGTTCGAATCTGGACCGCAATTCTTGTCGCGTCGTTGGCGTGGGGTACTAACGGTGTCGCCACTCGCGCTGCTCTTAGCGATGGAGTGCCGCCGATCGCTATGGTGGCGATCCGTGCGGTCCTCGCCACCGTCGTTCTGTATGCCCTGCTGCGGATGCGAGGCCGCCGTGTCCCCCGCGATCTCCGGACCTGGTCCACCGGTTTGGTGCAAGGCGTGTTCCAGCTGACAGTTCCGTTTGTGCTGTTCACTCTTGCGTACGAGAACGCCTCAGCCGGATTTGTTGGCCTGCTTGTGGCTCTGATCCCGTTGGGTACGGCGATTGTGGCTCACTACATGCTCCCTGACGAACCTCTACACACCGCCAAGGTGATTGGTCTTTCGGTGGCGTTCGCTGGTGTGGCCTTCTTGCTGCTCAGTGGCGACAGTGGTCTGGAAAACGGAGGAAAGCCGGTTCTGGCTGCGGGTTTGTCCATCGTCGCGGTGATGTCGATCTCGTACGCAGGCGTTTATGCCAAGGGTCACGCCGACCGATTCGATGCGATGGAACTCACTTTTATGCAGTTTGCTATCGGTGTCGTGTTGATCGGTGTCACTATGTTCGCGGTGGAAGGTCTGCCTGGAGCCATCTCGACGTGGGGTTGGATCTTGATCATCTACATGTCTCTGGTGGGGAGCATCACTCCGTTTTTGTTGTTCTTTTGGTTACTGCAGCAGGTATCAGTCACCAAGGCTTCGCTGGTTGGCTACATCGTCCCGCTGATCTCTCTGGCTGCGGGGATTCTCCTTCTTGACGAGAAACTGCAGTTGGGTATTGCCGTCGGCGGCATTCTGATTCTCATCGGAGTCGTACTGACCGACCGGTCCGAGCGACAGAAGGTGGCCGCGCCTCCGGTGCGCTAGCCCTTGGCGGATCGCCCGTGGTCGCCGAGGTTACTGAGTCGCTTCTTGGCGTTGCCTGTCGAGCACAACATCGAGTTGGGGCTCGACGCGGAGGTTGTGCCGGGTGAGCTCCGCGCCGCAATGAGCGCAGGCCGGGATCATGTGGGTGGCGTGGCCGCAGTCTTCGTGGATCACGACGCGCTCTACGTTTGAGTGTTCCCACTTGTCGCCGAAGCGCCATACGGCAAGGAGGAGATCAAACAGGTCCCGTCCCTTGTCGGTTAGCCGGTACTCGTGTCGGGGTGGGTTGTCCTGGTAGGGGACCGTCTTGAGGATGCCGTGGGTGACTAGTTGCTGCAGCCGGTCGGCGAGTACGTTTCGTGAGATTTGGAGGTCGCGTTGAAAGTCGTCGAAGCGACGGACACCAAAAAAGACGTCTCTGACGATCAGGAGTGTCCACCTATCGCCAATGATGTCGATGGTGCTGGCCACGACGCAGTCGAGGTGTTCTATGGACTTCTTGGCTGGCATGAGCCAACTCTATCGGTGTGAGTTGCGTAAAGCAACCGACCTTGGTACGGTCAGTTGCGTAAAGCTACTGACATTCAGGGGTGGACATGCAAAAGCCAACACGCCGGCAGCGACGTCGGCTACAGCGTCTCCGTAGACCGGCATTCGATGTCGAAATTGATCCGGGCCAGGTGATTGGGCAACTGGAACGGCACTCTTTATCCGCAGAACCTCGCCGGTGAAGAGTCTGTTGATCCGGTCAATTTCAATTCTCAGCAGAATCTCTCCACGGCTTGGTGCGCGGATTGCCTGGTACCTGTGGTTCCATCCCCATGGTCGACCTAATACCCGTCATCCCGATGGTGCCGAAACCTTCACATTCATGGTCTTTGGCCATGAGATCTCTGGGTACTCGATCGGCTCTGGGGAGCCTGTATTGCTGCTTCATGGCTGGGGTGGCGCCAGTACCGACATGGCCCCGCTGGCATCCGCATTGGCCGAAGCAGGGTACCGGGCTATCGCCCCTGATCTTCCTGGCCACGGTTCTGACCGAGGTTCCGGCACCGATGTCTTTCGCATGGCAGCAACTGTTGACGCGACGGTGAACCTGTTCGGCTTACCCCGCAGTGTGGTTGCTCACTCGTTTGGGGCCGTCGTCGCGTTTGCAGCATTCTCTCATGGTGGTCCAGATCGTGTCGTCCTGGTTGCTCCGGCCGTATCCGGGCGACTGTTCGTTGATGCGTTCAAGGCTCAGCTCAACCTTGGCGACAAAGCGTTCCAGCGGTTCGAAGAACGATTCGTGGCTTTCGCCGGGCCACATCTGATGGATGTATTCGACGGCAAGGGCAACGTGCTTGGGGCCGACATGCTGGTACTTCACGACCCGGCCGACGATCGCACGCCATTCGCTGATTCCGCTGCGTACGCTTCGTCCCGGCCGGCTACGAAACTGATCGAGGTTCCGGACACAGGGCACAAGGGCATTCTGCGAGCCGGGATCACTCGAGCCGAGACCGTGGCCTTCGTCTCCGCCGGCTAGCCGTGCTCTTTAGGGAGGTTTCCTCGAGGATGGGGACGAGTCGGAGTGCGACCTGGGTCTACTGACGGCGCATCAACGAGGGGAGGGCGACAGACGACTACCTCCTATTCCTGGGTCAGTGCGACGGCACGGTGGATGAACGCCGCCATCTGCTCCCGTGTGACATAGTCATCGGGACAGAAGCGATCGTTATCGGGCGGGTTGCAGCCCCTCGACACTCCGGTCGCCCCCAATTTCTCGATATCGAGTTCAAAGATCGACCCGTTGTCATCGTCAAACAGATCGACCTGACCAAGATTCGTCAGGTTGAATGCTCGGGCCAAGAATGCCGCCATCTGACCCCTAGTGACCAGCGCATCGGGGCAGAACCGATCATTCACCGGCGGATTACAACCCCGGGTCACCCCGGCCGTTCCCAGCCTGTCAATATCGAGCTCAAAGATCGAAGCATCGTCATCACCAAACAGGTTCGCCTCAGCCCCGGCGGTGTAGCCACGGGCTCGTACCAAGAACGCCGCCATCTGGCCCCGCGTCACATTGCTGCCGGGGCAGAACAGAGTGTTGTCAGGCGGATTGCATCCGATTGTGATGCCCTGAACCGCAAGCCAAACAACGTCGTCGAAGAACGTATTCGCCAGCGGGGCATCGTCAAAGTACGGATAGATCCAGACCTGAACAGTCCCGACCGCCGAACCAAGCCTCTCGTCATCCACCCTGTAGTCAAACGAATCGGCGTATCGCATCACATGCCCCGGTGATACCGTCACCCCGCTGTGTGAGTAAGTAACGATGCCTCCGGAACCGATCGTCACTGTCCCCTCATCGGGCATACGAGTGATGTCACCGATCGTCAGCGTCTCGCCATCGGGGTCGTAATCGTTGCCCAGCAGATCGATCTCGACCGACTGGGAGCGATGCGTTGTCGCCTCGTCGCCAACAGCCACCGGATCCCGATTGGCGGACTCCCAGTCCATGCCGTATTCGGCTCCGGGATGATCGGTGAGGTGTGCCGGGTCTGTGCCGTCCGGGTTCATCATCCAGATATCAGCGTCGCCATCGCGGTCTGAAGTGAATGCGATCTTCGAACCATCCGGCGCCCAGGCCGGCCCGTAACTTTCCCACAATGCCGAGTTCGTGAGGCTGTACGGCAGCGAACCGTCGGCGTTCATGATCCACACGTTCACACTGGACTGATACGACACGAAGGCAATCTTCGATCCGTCGGGTGACCAGACCGGATCTCCATCGCTGTCGGCACGGGCCAGCAACGGGCGCTGGCTCGATCCGTCAGCATCCATGATCCAGATGCCGTCAGCGCGTTGATAGACAATCGACGAACCATTCGGTGACCACGAGGCCGCCGCCTCGGAAACTGCGGCTGTGTTCGTGAGCTGCCGCGGGTCAGACCCGTCGGGGCGAACCACCCAGAGATCTGTACCGCTGCCACCGCGGTCGGAATGGAACAGAATTCTCGTTCCGTCGGGTGACCAGTCCAGCGCGACGTTCACAGTCCCGAGCCCACTGGAGAGGTTGGTCTCGTTGGAACCGTCGGAGTTCATGACAAAGAGGTCGTATGGTCCCTTGCCGGGGCCACGGTCGAAAGCTATCTGGTTCCCGTCGGGTGACCACTTGGGGTTGCTGTCGTATTCGGTGTTGTTCGTCAGCCGAATCGGGGTGCTCCCGGCGAAGTCACGTACGTAGATCTCGCCGGAGATGTGGTCGGAGTTGGACACGAACGCAATTCTGTCGATGCCGCCTGGAACAGTCGCCTCTCCCTCGCCGGGCATCACCGCCAGAATCGAGGTCGCCATCGCGAAAATCAGCGTCATCCGCACTAGCCGCATTCCGTACCCCTCTCACTTCAGGCTATGTGATGTAGTCGACCGCTCTCTTGATGAAGGCCGCCATCTGCTCCCGGGTCACGTAGGCATCGGGGCAGAACCGATCATTGTCGGGCGGGTTACATCCCTTCGACACTCCGGTCGCTCCCAACTTGTCGATATCAAGCTCAAAGATCGACCCGTTGTCATCGTCAAACAGATCGACCTGACCAAGACTCGTCAAATGGAAGGCACGAGCCAAGAACGCCGCCATCTGACCCCTAGTCACCAGCGCATCTGGACAGAAACGATCATTCACCGGCGGATTACAACCCCGGGTCACCCCGGCGGTTCCGAGCAGGTCGATATCGAGCTCAAAGATCGACCCATTGTCATCGCCAAACAGGTCCGCTCCGGCCCCGGCGGTGTAGTGCAGCGCACGAACCAAGAACGCCGCCATCTGGCCACGAGTCACGTATTGACCCGGACAGAACATGGTGTTGTCGGGAGGATTGCATCCACGAGTGATGCCCTGGCTGGCAAGCCACATGATGTCGTCGTGGAAGACGCTGGACGGTGGCACATCATCGAACCCGGCGGAGATCCACACCGTCACGGTCGCTTGTGCGGTTCCGTGGCGAAGGTCCTCGGCTTTGTAGTCAAATGAGTCGGAGTAGGGTTCCGGGCTGCCGGGCGGTGGTTGAGCTCCATTGTGGGTATAGGTGAGGACTCCACCCGAGCCGATGGCGACCACCCCCTCGCCCGGCATACGAGTGATGTCCGCAACGACAAGAGCCTCATGGTCGGGGTCCGAGTCGTTGGCCAATACGGATATCTGGACGCTGGATCCCCTTCGGACCTGCGCCTCGTCGTCGACCGCGGTCGGGAGACGATTCACCGACTCCCAGCTGGGCAACCGCTCGTTGGCCGGATTGTTCGTGAGGTGTCCCAGGCCGGTGCCATCGGGACGGATCATCCACAGATCTGAGTCGCCGTCTCGATCAGACTCGAACGCGATCAGGCTCCCGTTCGGCGCCCATGCCGGGCTGGCGTTGAATGTACCGGGTGCGGGGGCAAGCGGCGTCGGCTCTGCTCCATCGGATCTCATGATCCAGATCTGGTAGTGAGGATGGACCCCTGCGTAATACGCAATCATTGTTCCATCTGGTGAAAACACCGGACCTCCTGTGTCCGCACCAGGGGTATTGGTGATCTTGCGCTGGTTTCTCCCATCCGCGTTCATCAGCCAGATCTCAGACTCGCCGCTCGCCGCACGAGAAAGCGCGATAGTCGTACCGTCCGGCGACCAGGATGCGGCCCAATCTGATCCTGCTTCGTTGCTGAGTTGGCGGGGTGCCGACCCATCCGCATACATCACCCATATGTCGTAGTCACCGTCTCGATCAGACGAGAACAAGATCTGGGTTCCATCCGGCGACCAATCGGCCGGTGAACCGCCAACCCCGGCCATCGGTGTCAGGTTGACCTGATTGGATCCGTCCGAGTCCATAACCCATATGTCCCCGGCCTGACTGAATGCAATTTGCGTGCCATCGGGCGACCAAATGGGTAAGGCGTCATACGCGGTGTTGTTTGTGAGGCGAGTCGGGCTGCTCCCGGCGAAGTCACGCACGTAGATCTCGCCGGACACGTGGTCTACGTCGGACACAAACGCTATCTGGCCGATATCACCGGGCACCGTCGCTTCGCCTTCGCCGGGAATCACCACCAGGGTTGCAGTCGTCAACAGAAGAACCAGAGCCAGACGCACGGCGCGCATCAATACCCACCTCCCAGGTGTCCCAGATCGACCGTACGCCCGAAAGCCAAGCGTGCATAGGCCTTTTTTGTGGCGTGTCGCCGAAGGAGGGATGACATCGGGGCATCTCGCCTCCCTCTCCCAAAGCGAGAGGGATTCTTGCCGAGTGTGGCTGGGTGGTAATCCGTACCAGGTCTCACGGCCGTGGGGAAGGGACTAAAGGCCCGGGCCGATCGGGACTTCGGGTATGGCTATTTGGCCGATAGGCCCTACTGCCGAATAGGTGCACAATTGCGTAGACACTTAGTGAAAAACTTCACAATGTTTCGCACGACATCAAAGTCGGCAGAGAGAGGAAGCACTCAAAATGAATGAGCGATTCAAGAAACTTGGCTACGGATTGGTAGCACTTGGTCTCGTGTTCGTAATCGGCGGTGGCTACGGCTATTCAATGACACAAGACGGCTACAACTCGTTGCAGAAGTTCAGCGAATCACAGAATGTGATGCTGAGCTACAACGACGACGGCCAGCTAACAGACCGCGGCACCACCGAGGGCGCTGCGGCAATCATGACGCTGCTTGAGGAAGAGTGGGGTTACCCCGTTGTGGCTGGCGAGATGGATTCCAACGATCCGCTGGTCAACACCGGTAGCGAGTACATGTACCAAATGGCGACCGTCACCTTCCATACCATTCACGGCACCCAGACGGTGGTTCTGACCGAGGACGCTGAGTACAACGGTGAGGTCTTCCTCGCCGGTACCTATGACGTCGAGGTCGATGGCAAGTACTGGACCGACTTTAACCGCAGTCACCCGCTTGAGGGCCCGGCTCGGAGCCAGGCGTGGAGCGGCACCGCACACGGCATCGTCGCAGAACTCGGTGTTGGCACCGTGACCCACTCAGCTCTGAAGATGGGTCTGGGTCTGTCCGCCCTCGTTGCCGGTATCGGTGCAACGCTTATCCTCACCGGACTCGGTTTTGTCTGGGCCGTCGGTGGTGTGAGCAGGAAGGAATCACCCTCCTTCGTGACCGATTCCAAGGTCAACAAAGAGATGATCAACGTCTAGCTCTTCATTCCACGGCCGGACCTCCTCCCGGCCAGGATGAAACGCAAAGGAGCCCCCGCTGCGGCGGGGGCTCCTGCTATTGGGGCAAGCGTTCGATGGCGCAGGGTTTTCCCTTCGCCAAGGAGTCTCGGCCTATAGGGTTCTTTCATGACGCGACACGAGTACCGGGTGACGAGAGGGGCTTTCTCTCATTCGGGTCGCCGCCTCCCCGATGGCTACGAAGTACGGCTTGCCACGGCCGGCGATCGTTTGGGACTGGCGGAGCTGATGATGGATGCCTACGTGGGCACCATCGACTACGAAGGGGAAACGCTGGAACAGGCCGTAGCGGAGATCGACGGCTACCTCAAGGCTGAGGCGTACCTCGACGTATCGAGGGTGGCGCTGTCCGATGGCGTGATCCAAACGGCAGTGCTGATGAGTCGGATTGGCGCAGTACCACTTGTCGGGTTCGTGATGACGCGCGCCGCGGTCAAGGGACGGGGTCTGGCAAGCGCCCTTTTGGACATGGCCACCGAGGCAGTATGGGCAACCGGCGCCAATGAGTCCAGGGCGTTCATCACCGAGGGCAACCTGCCGTCGGAGGCGATCTTTCTCAAGGCCGGCTACGAGCTCATTGCTAGCCACGGTGACTGAAACCCTTGCTCGCTCATATTGACGCCTTGTAGGCGTCTTATGCCGTTGCCTGGGACTGTTACGGCAGACGATCAGGAGGCATGTCTATCGATCTGCGCCGCGCGGCAAGACAGACATTGAGAAGAGTTGGGGGAGTGCTTGACGCACATTCGCCGGTGACCGAAGTTCGCCGGCAGCGTGTGATCCACTCGATGTACCACGAGGGGCCGCGCTTCCGCCCCTGGGTGTGGCGTTTTGCGACGTTGATGGCCCTTTCAGTGTCTCTGGCTTCTCTAGGGCTGCTGGCCGATTCCCCCGCGGTGATCATCGGTGCGATGGTCGTGGCACCGCTCATGGGGCCAGTGCTGGGCGTTTCGGCCGCGGTGGTCAGAGGGTGGCCGCGACGTGGGATGCTGCAGGCGCTGGCGGTGATCGCAGCTGCCGGCGGTGCGATATTGCTGGCCGCGACGATTTCGATACCGCTAAGCACGTTCGAGACCCCTCCTTCCGAGCTATTGGCACGAACGGAACCAAACATCCGCGACCTGGGGGTTGCGATGTTGGCGGGCACTGTTGGTGCGTACACACTTGTTCGGCGCGAGGCAGCCGAGGCGATGGCCGGTGCGGCAATCGCCGTCGCCTTGGTGCCACCGCTTGCGACCATCGGTATTTCGCTCGAGGTCGGCAGGCTCGATATGGCGTTGGGTGCGCTGTTGCTGGTGTTGGCGAACGTATCAGGCGTCATGCTGGCGGGTGCGATCACATTCATGTTCGTGGGGTTTGTCCCCGGGATGAATCTGGCGCTTGGTTTCGGCCAGATCGTCCGCGGTGTCCGCTGGGTGGCGCTGGCAGTGGTGCTGATGGTGGTGCCGTTGCAATGGGCCGGTCCGGGGATTCTGTCCCCACCTCCCGAGGGAACCGACATTGAGCAGATCGTCGAGGATTGGTCGGCTCGCGCCACCGAGCCTGCCGATGTCATCGAGGTGGAGGTCGTGGTCGAGGAGGGCGTCGCCAACGTTGATGTTGTCGTCGCAAGTTCTGGCCAGCTGCCGAGTGTCGTGGCGCTGGCGGATTCGCTCGCCGACGAACTGGGGCGCGAGGTGGTCGTGGAGCTGCAACAGGTAGCTTCATCGACACGGCGGGCGTCGGTGGGGGGCTAGCCGAGTGTTGCTAGCCAGTCCCGGGCTTCGTTGCGTGTTGTCAGGTGGACCCAATTGAGGTGGGCATTGGTGGCGTCATCCTTGGCATCCAGGTACTGCTGGCGGTACTTCTCGTGCTGGGTCCAGGACCACAGGATGATGTTCTCTTCCGGGGCGGTCTTGAAGAGGTTGCCAAATCTCTCCCGGTTTCCGTTCCAGAGTTCCGTGCGGGTGACTATCCGGCCCAGCGTGCGTCTAATGACGCGGGACATCACGACGCGGCGGGGGACGTCGAGCCAGATGACCGTGTCAGCTTTGGGGAACACGATGTCCTGGGTGAAAGAGCGGTAGTTGCCGTCTACTACCCAGCAGTCGGACTCTGTCCGTTCGCTGATGATTTGTCGCATCTTGTCACGATCGATCGGAATCCAACCAGGGAGGTGATGGATGCTGTCGAGCTCGATGTGGTCGCAATCGAGGCGAGCCGCGATCTCCTTGGAGAGCGATGACTTTCCTGATCCGCTGTTTCCGACGACGGCGACACGTTGCGGTTGCTGCATCGGGGCAGCTTGGCACATCTTCGTGGGAAGTCGGGGGGCGTGGCGATGATCCACTACTGGGTAGTGATGCGAAGGGTGAACAGTCCACGTTCGTTGGTATTGCTGTCCGTTCGGTAGAACAGGGCGAGGTCGGCTTGCCCATCGTTGTCGGCCACTTCCTCAAAGCGGAGGCGGAACTGTGTGCTGTCGAGTCCCTGGCTGATCGCCCCCTGGACAGCCGCAGTGACGTCACACTCGATGGTTGTGTCATTGGTCACATTGCACCGAACCGCCGTGCTGGCTGCTCCGAGGTCGAATAGCTCACGGCCAAATGTGTCGTATTCGACTCGTTCGGCTAGTAGGTCTCCGAGGTCCTCGAAGGGCGCACCTGTTGTATGGAGAGCATCGGAGGTGAGCACCGCCCGGTCAATTGCAGGAGCGTTGGGGATTGCGAAGGTGAGGTATGTCTGCACGCCCTGGCCTTCGGGGAATGATGAGTTGAGATTGTCGCCGACAAACAAGCCAGTCCCGCTGCCGGCGAAACCGGTCGGGGTGTGACCCTCCATGGCGGCACCGTGGTTGGAAATGGTGATCTCTGCTTCCCCGGTCGGAGCCGAAACAGCGGTCGGGTTTGCACCGCCGCAGGCTGCGGCCATCAGTATCAGGCTGAGGAGCGCGGTGACTTTAGCGGACGCCATCGAGGATCCCCGTTGCTGCGTAGCGGGCCGTGGTGATCTCGTCGCGAGTTAGGTCCGTTCCGTTGGTGCCGGAGAACATGAGTCGCCCGTCATCTTCCAGATCGTGATGGAGCCCGAGAATATGTCCTACTTCGTGGCTGCTGACTCGCTCGTCATGGACCGTCGGTTTGTCGGCTACGAAGTACACCCGGCTTCCGAACGGAGCGACACCGTTGGCGGTCCCGATCTGGCGCACGTAGAAGCCGTTGATAGTCGCCGGGTTTGGCACGGCGATGGCTCCGGCCGTCGCGGCCTCGAGGAAGCTGCCTGTGTCGCCGGCAGCTAGGTCGACCAGTACGTCGGTTGGAACCTCGATTCGGGCAACGGTCTCGACTGTGAGCTCGATTCCGGCCTGTGCCCAGATTGCGTTCACCCGATCGGCGATCGTGCGGATCTCGTCGAGTTGGCGTAGCGAGGACAGAGTTGAGTCGGCGCCACCGTCGGCGTCGTCGAGCACATACAACGCTGTCGAAAGCTGAATCGGTGCGAGCGCCGCGGTGGCCGGCGCGATGGCGAGGACATCGGATGAGCTACAACCCGCGGCGAGCAGAACGACAGTTAGAAGGAGGCGCATGAAACCCCAACATCGCAACGCCGGGTGGCATTCCCAGGGGAGAAGGCGGACGCTGTCGCCAGCCGCAGCTGATTGGTGTTCGATCCCGGATTGACCCATCGAACGTATGTTCGATATACTCACCTGTATGGGTGATACGGCAACCGTCCTCCACGCCGATCTTGATGCCTTCTACGCGTCGGTTGAACAGCTTCTCGACCCCTCGCTTCGGGGAATACCGATTGCGGTTGGGGGTGGCGTGGTGTTAGCCGCATCGTATGAGGCGAAGGCCTTTGGCGTTCATGGCGGCATGCCGGGGCGACAGGCTCGTGAACTGTGCCCGCAACTCAAGTTCGTCAGTGGCAACTTCAAGCAGTATCAGAAGTTTGGCGACGAGGCGATCGACGTGGTGCGTGATTTCACGCCTCTTATCGAGCGTATCTCGATAGATGAAGCGTTCGCCGACGTGTCGGGGTCGATACATCTCCTCGGCACTCCCGAGCATATGGGCAACGAGATTCGCCGCCGGGTCCGCGAGGAGGTCGGCCTGCCGATATCGGTGGGAGTGGCCCGCACCAAGCACCTTGCCAAGATCGCGTCGCAGGTCGCAAAACCCGATGGCATGATCGTCGTCGACCCCGCTACCGAACTCGAATTCCTTCACGACCTGCCCGTGGGTTTGATGTGGGGTGTGGGACCGGTCACGAGGAAGCGCCTTGCCGAAATGGGCGTGCACACCATCGGGCAACTCGCCGATACGCCCGGTCGTTCGTTGGAACGGCTGCTGGGCAACGCCGTCGGGGGCAAGCTGGGAGCATTGGCGTGGAATCGTGACCCCCGTGATGTCGAGACTCACCGGCGGGCAGGTTCCGTAGGTGCGCAATCGGCACTCGGGAAGAAGCCTGCGACCAAAGCTGTCATCGGACCGACGTTGCGGCATCTTGCCGACCGTGTCGCTACCCGGTTGCGGGCCAAGAATCGAGCGGGGCGTACGGTCACCGCGAGAGTCCGGTTCGCCGATCTTCGGGCCGTAACTAGATCGGTGACGCTACCCGCGGCTATCTCGGCGACGGTGATCCTGGCCGAGGTTGCAGAAGACCTCGTCAACACTGCGCTTGCCGACCACCCAGGGGAGAAGGTGATCAGCCTGCTGGCTATCTCGGTCTCTCACCTCGAGGACGATGCGGTGCTGCAGTTGGAACTGCCTTTTGAACTTGAAGACGAGGCGCGTCGTCCCGGAACCGAAAAGGGCGCCGCTCGCTGGGTGCTGGACCGTTCAGTCGATGCGGTGCGTGACAAGTTTGGCCGCACCACCGTTGGCTATGGATCGGTCGCGCTTGGCGACAGTCGATCTGTGCCAGACGCGTTCCGCGAGCTCGCCGAGAAAGAGCTGTAGCCGCCTCCGGTGGTTTGGTTCTAAGAGGTCTGTGGGGCGACGATCGGACTGGTGTCTGAAAGCGGCGCAAGGGTGGTGACTGATCGGGCAGCAACTCCGCTGATCTCAGCCTCGAAGGCAACCTGCGTTAGTGCACCATTCTCGAAGCTGAGGCTGGTGACTACGGGCTCGCCGTCGATGCCAAGTGCCGCAGCCGGGTACACGGCCCGGACCACGGTGATCCCGCCGTCTGAGCTGACCAGCTCTAACGAGTCGGGCGTACCCATCGCCGCCAGCGGTGAGGCGGCGGTCGCCGGTGATCCCTCGACCTCTGCCCACTCGGCGTCGGGCAAGCGACTCCATTGACCTCCGCCGGTGACGATGTACTCGACCTCACCGTCACCCGAGCTGATCATCAGCTGAGACGAGCCGTTGAGCCATCGTCCGGTCTGGACGGTTGTGGCCTGGTCGTTGACGGTAATGGTTGCAGTGAACTCATAACCGGCGGAGTACTGGCCAAGCGCATCCGCAAGCAGAGCGGCCGGGTCCGGCGCCGCGGTCGTGGGCGTGACCGTTGCGGCTGTCGTCGTGGTGACGTTATCGCCGGTGGTAGTTGTCGCTATCTCGGCTTCGGCGCCATTACTGCAAGCCGCCATCGTCAGCAGCAACGCAGTGGCGACCCCGACAATACGGGATCGCCACCACTTAGAACCGAACGATGAATCAGTCGTCGTCTTCGTCGTCATCGTCATCGTCGTCGTCGTCGTCGTGCTTCTTGTCCTTGTCATCGTCGTCATCTTGATCGCCATGATCGTCATCGTCATCGTCGTCGTCGTGATCGTCGTCGTGATCACACTTCTCGGTGGTCTTTGACTTGACCTTGAGGTCCCAGGTTCCGTCATCTTTCTGCTTTAGCTCAACGGTGACCTTCGCCTTGGAGTCATCGAACTCGAGTTTGAAACCGTGTGATTTGGTGTCCAGATCGTAGCCATCGGTGGCGGCACCATCCACAGTGACGGTGTCAACGGTGACCTCGCCGGATCCGCCAATCGTGTAGCCAACAGCGACTGGAGTGCCGTCACAGAGGCGGCCGTCCCAGCTGTGGGCGCCTGCGAGGGCGGCAAGTTCCTGGTCGCGGAGCAGTTGGATGTCCTTGCCACGCAACTCGAACTTGAGCTTCACGGACAACTCGTCATCGTCGTCGTCGCCGTCGTCTTCGAATTCCATCTCGGCTTTGATCTTCAGGGTCATCGTGTAGCCGTTCCACATGAATGTGATCCGGACCGAGGACTCTGCTTCGTCATCTTCAAGCTCGTTGTCTATGGCGCTGATCTCATACGTGGCGTCGGCGGGGAAGAGTCCTGTAACCGCAACGTTGGTCAGCTCCGGGTAGCCAGAGCCGTTCTCGACGACCTCGAAAGTGACGGAGGATTCGGTGTCGGATCCGAACAGGGCCGCGGACCAGGTGTGGTTGCCGAGGATGCTGGCAAGGTCGGCTGCCTTGACAGACGCCGTGAGCTTATGTTCCTTTGCCCGGACATCAATCCGGGTAGCGTCTTCATCATGGGAGAAGCGCACCTGGTGCTCGCTGGATTTGTCTTCGCTGTAGCCGTCGCCAACGGTTACCTCGGTGATGTGACCGATTTCGTCGAGAGTGACGGAGACATCCAGCGGCGAACCGAGTACCCCAAGGCTCACGGTCATACCACCGGTGTCGGCAATGGCTTCAGTGGTGCTCGCTGAAGCTGCTCCAGGAACAGCCAGAGCGGTCGCCAGCACCGCCATCGCTACGAGTGTTGCCCATCGGCTTCTCATTGGTCGTGCCTCGCTTCGCTAGGAGAGGTGTTCATCAACAGAGCACACTGTGTCACAGCTAGCATTAAGCGAGAGATAAGTGACCACTAGGAGTAGCCAAAGGAACATTATCCCGTGATGCGACGAGGGGAATCGCCAAGTCGTCATCCTCGCTTCACGGAAGCGACATATTGCTTTGTGACAATGGTGCGGAGAGTGATGTCGGTCAAGGAGTTCTTCTCATGTCAGTCACACAGTCAAAAGCATGGCCGAGACGTCGGCTTCAGGTCCGGTCGGTTCTCTCGGCCACCATGCCGATCGGGTGGATATGGGTTGCGGCAACCGCGCTCATCCCATATTTCCTCATTGGTCAGGGCCGTGGCGCCGGCTCGATCGAGCTGCTTGGTATTACCCGTACCACCTGGATGAGTTTCCATGTCTGGTCGAGCATCGTGGTCGGACTGTTGACGATTGGCCATATCGTTCTCAACCGGCGGGGTCTGGCCCGCTCCTACCGCATCGTCTCGGGTGCTCCACGGCGTGACGTCGGCACACAACAGAGTGGCGGCCGGTTGGGCAATCTCACCTGGGTTGCCGCGGTAGCCCTTGTTGTTGTGGCCGTCGGCGGTAGTTGGGCGTTTGCTGCCGTGGACGGAGATCCTGCTGGGACTGGTTCTACGGTCGTTGAGGCCGAGCGTGATCGTGACTCGATAGTTGACGGTGGGATCAGTCAGGATGTCAGGGTGGGGTCAGGGAATCAGCGACGGGGCGGCCAGGCCGAGGCGAGTGGGTAGCACCCACCGAGAATAGGGCTGGGAGACTGTTGGACAAATGGCGTGAAGACTCGTCCCTCCGACAAAGTACCTGGTCACAGCCACGCCGACGAGCCGAAACTGACATTGTTCAACAGACTCCTAGTCGTCGGCCAGGTGGGCGGGAAAACCACCTCTGGCAATCGGGCCCCAGCTGTCGATCGTGATGCGGATGAGCGATTTACCCTGTTTGACCATGGCCTCGCGGTACTCGTCCCAGTCGGAGTGTTCGCCGGCGATATTGCGGAAATACTCGACGAGCGGCTCGACAGAGTCGGGAAGGTCAAGGATCTCGGCGGTCCCGTAGATCTGAGCCCATTCCCCGCCAAAGTCGTCCGACAGGACGCAGACGGATACGTCCGGGTTGCGTCTGATGTTGTGCACCTTGGCGCGGTGCGGGTAGGTGGAGATGGCCAGTCTGCCGTCGTCGTCGACCCCCATAGTGTTGGGCGACATCTGGGTTGATCCGTCCCGGCGGATAGTGGACAGGATTGCGTGGTGACGCGGTCGAACAAAGTCGAGAAGTTCGTCGCGATTCACGTTGGTGTTGGTTGCAATGGTGCGTGCCATCCCCGCAGCATAAGTCGTCAGACCCCCTCGGGAGTGTCACTGCTGGTCGCCACGGCGTTGTCGGGTGGGCAGGGCTCCCAGCATGCCAGCACCGATGATCGCCATGACCGGGATGCTCCACTGCACCGTGGCGTCTCGAGTGGCGATGCCGTTGAGCGCCACTGCCGCGGTTGATCCGGCTGCGAGCAGTAGACCGATCAGTACCACACGGACCTTGTCCGGTGCCGGTTTCCGGCTGATACGCCACTCGAATCTGGCAAAGATCGCAACCAGCCCTAGTGTCACCATCGCCAGCAGGGCAAGCCAGAGCGGTCGGGTCAACCACCAAACCGTGGTTCCCGGCTCCATGCGGAACAGGTCCCCATCGAAGGTAAACAGTCCAGCGGCTGCCACGAGCGACATCGCCGACAGGTGCCACAGGTAGACGGTCATGATGACGCCGGATACGGCTACAACGGCATGCCAGCCCTTGACGGTGGCGGTGAAGCGTCGTATTAGCGATTGGGTGCCCCAGATGATCCCGAGTTGCATTGCGCCTAGCACTGCTATCGCAAAGGTAGGTGGGGTCATGTTGGTGACGCCGGCCCCTGGGATGCCGACCATCGCTACCGGGTAGAGGCCGGTCCAGGTGAGCACGACCAGTAGACCGAGCGAGCCGGCGAAAAGGATCCAACCGGTGCGGGGGTTGATACCGGAGTTGGCGTCGACTGCCGACCACCAGTACCCCAGCTGGTGCACGGCTGCCCACACGAACAGGAAATTGATCCAGCCGATCCCTGGCACGTCGAATGCGAACCGGGCGACATCGACGACGACCGCCGCTGCGAGTAGCAGGCCGACGGTGGCGGGACCGTGGCTGCGCCACCACCGGTAGGTGAACGGGGCGAGAGCAGTGAGTGTGAGGTAGACCGCAAGGAACCACAGGGGCACCGTCGCCGACATGGCCCCTGCATATACGACCTCGGTGGGTACAAAGGTTGACATGATCAGGATGAGCGCAACCCAGATCAGCAGCAGCGGAATGACCGGGGTGAACAGGCGCCGCACCCTGGTGGTGATCCAGTCGCGACGCAGCTGTCCTCGTTCTTCGAGTTTGTCTAGTCCTCTGGCATTGGCGTAGCCACCGGCAAGGAAGAAGATTGGCATGACCTGGACCACCCAGGTCAACCAGCCGGCATAGGGCACCCATTCGAGCGAGTTCAGTAGTTCGATGCTGTCGTCGGGGGTCAGCCAGATTGAAGCGGCCAGCCAATGGCCGAACACAACGGTGAGGATGGCGAGGGCCCGCCAGAAGTCGACCGTGCGGTTGCGGTCGGGTGGTGTGTTCGCTGCCAGTTGTCCTGTGTAGGCGAGGTATTTGTTCATATACCCGCACCGTATCCGCCCGGCCTCGGAGAAACATGAGGGGTGAACCCCCAATCGCCCTAGGTGTGATCGGGTGGTCTTGGTGTGCAGAATACGAGGCGGCAGCCAGAGCTACCGCCTCGTGATCATCGAATTCGCTTCGTTCTCTACATATCGACTGTGCCCATAGTGGTGAACACCGCGGTCAGGCTCGGTCCATAGACCATTGTTCCCGCCGATGTAGTGCCGTTGCCGCACAGTGTGACGGTGTGGGCGCCGGCAGCGACGGCGAAAGCACCCGTCATCGATGCTGATTGGCGGCGTGTGTCCGCATACACAGACGCGTATGCAAACGCCACCTGGGTGACGCCGTCAGGTGTATTGGCACAGGCCTGGTCGACCTGGATCCACCATGTGGTTTGTGACACTGTGTCCGGGTCGTAAATGGTCGCCGACCCGTTGAGGTGCAAGTACCCGTCGTACGGCACGTCGATGGCCAGTTCAACCCACGCTGTGCCACCGCTGACGAGAGTATCGGCGAGCGGACCAAATTCGACATCATTGGCCCAGATCATGTTTTCGTAGTAGCCCGGTGCTTGCCCTCCTAGCTCGCCGGCGTCAACCACCTGGTTGTCGGCTAGTCGGTGCATAAAGGCGGCCATTTGGCCACGGGTCACGTTGTCGTCAGGACAGTAGTTGTCGTTGGCCGGCGGGTTGCATCCGAGGGTGATCCCGGAGTCCGCCATCCACTCGATGTGAGCTTCGAACATCGAGTCGTCATCGTCGGTGAAGTAGCCACCGGCGGCAGAAACCGCCACTGGAGCGAGAACCGCCACTGCTAGGAGAATCACCACCGAGAGTCGAAGAGATCGGTAACCACGGAACATACGTGTTTCCTTCCGACGCGGGAGTGACCCCGTTGCCGCTCCCTATGTGCGAAGTATGTTCCTCAATGGCAACCTGGGGAAGGGGAGAATGGCCCATGCTGGCCCTTTCTGTTGATTCTCAGCTGCTGAGGACTGTGTCGACCCCGGGCAGGGGCGTGGTCAGGACGCCGCGGGCGAGTGAGGAGTCGAGTGTGCAGTTGAGCGGGCGTATCTGATCGTTCGGGCTGGGGATGGCGACGACCTGGGTGGTGTCGGTCCCGCGGAAGCGGAGCAGCGCCATCCCGAAGTCGTAGCGGGAGATCGTCTGGTCGCCGGCCACGTGGAGCACCCCGACGTATTCGGCGTCGGCCAATTCGACGATCGCCGCGGCCAGGCTCTCCACCCAGATAGGGCAACGCATCTCGTCCGACCACAGCCGTACGGTTTGTCCGTCGGCGACGGCATCGATCATCCATTGTGCAGCTCGGGCCACGGTGGGTTCCCATCCGTAGATGAGCGAGGTGCGCACGATGACCGCCTCCCCACCCGCGTCCGTCACCGCCTGTTCTGCCAGGGCCTTGGTGCGTCCGTATTCGTTGAGTGGTGCCGGGGTGTCGGCCTCGGTGTAGTTGCCGCGTTGGCCGTCAAAGACCATGTCGGTCGATATGTGGATGAGCCGGGCGCCGACCTCAGCGGTTGCCTTTGCGACATTGGCGGTGCCGGTGATGTTGACGGCTTCGAAGTCGTTGCCCTGACCGGGGTTGAGGGCCGCCGTGTGAACGACGGTGTGCGGTTGGAGATCCGAAACCAGCATCGAAACCGCTTCTGCGTCTCGCACGTCGAGCGGACGCCGGTCGACGTCGGGATCGGTGCCCGGGTGCGAGCTATAGGTGGCGGTGACTTCCCAGCGGTCGGCAGCCATCCGAGCGACCCAACCGCCCAGGTACCCGCTGCCGCCAGTCACCAGCATCCGAGGTTTTGTCATGCCGTCATCGTAGGGTCGGCGGCTCGGGTCAGCGGCACTCACCTATCCAGTAGACCTGGCCATCGGCGACCACAAAGGTGGCGACAGTGTCGAACGATTGACCCTGGAACGTGAAGCTCACCGGAGCCTCGTAATACTGCTCGACGCTGATCGCGGTGTCACCCACGTTGAGGGTCCGGGCGAACGGCCCGGAGACCTCGCCGGTGAGCTGGTAGGCCCTGAGAGCGAGGATCTCGGTTTCGACCCAGTTGCGGCACAGCTCCTCTCCGAAGATGGTCCGCAGATCGGGGAGCAGACGGTCGGTGAGGAAGCCAGTGTCACCGGATTCGGTAGCTGCCGCGTAGGCGACGATGAAGTCCTCGATCGACGGTGGGGGAGCTGTGGTCGTGGTGGTTGATGTCGTTGTGGTGGTTGTGGGTGTACTAGTGGTTGTCGGTGCAGCAGTCGTCGTTGAAGCCGGGGCCGCCGTGGTGCTGGCCGGTGCCGCGGTTGTGGTCGCCGTCGCGACGTCGTTCGGGGAGTCGCCGCCGAGGCTGGCCACTCCGACGACAACCATCAGCAGCCCGATCGCCACCATCCCGAGTCCGAGAGTCCGGTTGCTCATCCGCAGCTGCTCGGCTGGTGCTTGGCATCGAATTCAGCGCGCTTGCTCAGCGAATTGGAGATTGCGGATTGGGCGCGTTGGCCGAGCCGGTTGACCTCGCTGTTCATGCGGTGCTTGGCCAGGTTGGAGTCGAGCCGGAAGGTGCGGGGGTTGGTACTGCCCCTCTTCCGTAGTTGTCCCACGGTGTATTGCCAGACGGTCTGGCAGGTCCACTTGCCCTTGACGCATTGCCACTGGTCGTAGGGGGTGGCGGTGATGGT
The DNA here is from genome assembly GCA_964195945.1 of uncultured Gemmatimonadales bacterium. GTDB lineage: Bacteria > Actinomycetota > Acidimicrobiia > Spongiisociales > UBA5794 > JAAETI01. The sequence goes on along the minus strand of CAXMRC010000176.1, from coordinate 9 downwards.
TTGCTGGAA
>CAXMRC010000175.1:0-4976 GCA_964195945.1 uncultured Gemmatimonadales bacterium | reverse complement strand
GCCGGTCGTGACCGATTCGTCGTCGGAAGCGCACCAATGCGCCCCGATGTGCACTAACTTGAGACAGAGCCGTTTATAAGGGAGCAAGCATGTCGATCGAGCAAGCGGTTGCAGCACTCAGAAGTGGTGAGATCGTCGGTGTGCCTACGGACACGCTCTACGGACTGGCGGCAGACCCCTTCCGCGAGGACGCCCTTGGAGCGATCTTCGAGCTGAAGGGGCGACCGACCAACAAACCCCTGGCGATCTTGGTGGCATCACTCGAGCAAGGTATGACGATCGCCTCGCTATCTGATCGTGCACTTGACCTCGCCGACCTGCACTGGCCGGGTGCTCTCACCCTCGTGTTGCCACGTCTACCTTCGGCGCCGAACTGGCTTGGTCATGCGGGGCGGAGGACGGTTGGTCTACGTTGTCCGGACCACCCTGTCGCGATCGAGCTCCTCGAAGCCTATGGTCCGCTGGCCGTGACCTCGGCAAACATTGCAGGCAACGAGTCTGTTCTCAACGACCTCGATGCAAGGGATCTCTTTGGCGACGCGGTGTCCGTGTATCTGGAGGGAAAGGCAAAGGGAGGGCAGGCCTCGACGATCATCGACCTGACCGAGCCGTCACCGCTCGTCCTGCGCGACGGCCCCGTACGCAACGTGTAACGCCGGCAGGCGCTCGGACCTGTACTGCTCATCGATCGTGCGTCCCGTGCCACTGCTAATCTCGCCCGGAACACCCCCCAGGCCCAAGGGAAGCACGCGATGTCGGATATGCGACCGATCGAACAAGTAGACCCACAGCTCGCCGACCTGATCCAGAAGGAAGTAAGCCGGCAGCGTTCTCAGATCCATCTGATCGCATCTGAGAACTACATCTCGTACGCCATGATGCAGGCGTCCGGATCTGTGCTGTCCAACAAGTACTCAGAGGGCTACCCGGGCCGTCGCTACTACGAGGGTTGCCAGGTGATCGACGAGGTCGAGACTCTCGCTATTGATCGGGCGAAGCGACTGTTCGGAGCCGACCACGCCAACGTTCAATCCCACAGCGGTTCTCAGGCGAATATGGCCGCCTACATGGCCGTGTTGGAACCAGGCGACACGATCCTCGGTATGTCCCTCGATCAGGGTGGTCACCTCACCCACGGCTCACCGGTCAATTTCTCAGGCAAGCTCTTCAACTTTGTTGCCTACGGTGTGGATCAGGAAACCGAGCAGATTGACATCGAAGAGGTGCGTCGGTTGGCCAAAGAACACCAGCCCAAGATGATCGTTGCCGGCTACTCGGCCTATTCGCAGTTCATCGACTGGGCAGACTTCCGGCAGATCGCCGATGAGGTCGGGGCGATTTTCCTGGTGGATGCAGCTCACATCATCGGATTGATCGCCGGCAGCGCGCATCCCAACCCCGTGCCGCATGCGGACATCGTCACGGCAACGACCCACAAAGCGCTGCGAGGGCCACGCGGTGGCTTGATCCTCAGCCGCGACAAGTTTGCCAAAGCCATCGACAAGGCGGTCTTCCCTTTCTCGCAGGGCGGTCCCATCAACAGTCAAATCGCGGCCAAGGCACTCTGCTTCGAGCAGGCATCGCGGGCTGAATTCAAGTCATATGCCAACCAGATCGTTCGCAACGCCAAGGTGCTCGCCGGAGCGATGGATGACGAGGGCCTCCGGGTGATCAGTGGAGGCACCGAGAACCATATGTTCTTGGTGGATCTACGGTCATTGGACGCAGAGCTGACCGGCAAAGAGGCATCTCAGTTCCTCGATGCACACGGGGTGACGTTGAACCGCAACTCGATTCCATTCGATCCGCGGTCTCCGTTTATCACCAGCGGTCTCCGCATGGGCACACCTTCGGTTACGTCTGCCGGGATGATGCAAGAGCAGATGGTCTTGCTTGGCAAGCTCATTGTGGAGCTGCTGCGCAAGCGCATCGATCCTTTCTCGGTCAACCTTTACACGGACCAGGTTCACGAATTGGCCGATGCCTTCCCCGCCTACCCAGAGTCGTTCCCCGGCCACGTCTGAACCGGGTCTTGGTGGCATCCGGGATCTGTGATGTGATGATCTTCGATGGGGTTAGGCTTGCCGTGATGAATGAAGACGAAACCGGCAGCAGTTTGGTGCGGAAACGTGGCTCCATGACCGGCGGCTGGTCGTCTGGTGTCGATCTGATCTCGTCCGTGGTCGCAGGTCTGTTGATTGGCCTCGGCCTTGATTGGCTCTTCGGTACGGAACCCCTTTTTGTGGTCATTGTGTCGCTTGTCGGATTTGCCAGCGGGTCGGTCAAGCTATGGAAGCATTCGGCGATTCTGGAAGAGCAAGCCGAGGAGAGACGGCGTGGAAAGTAAGCCGAGCACCGATACTCAAACCGGGTTCGAAGCGGCCCCGGGAGCAGCGAATATCGAAGTCAAAATCGGGTTGGCAACGGCACGTCGTGCGATCTGGATAGGGCCGGTGCTCATTGGTGTATTCGGGGTCATCGGGGGCGGGCTCGGAGCGCTGTCGGCAGCGATCGGAGTAGCGATTGTGGTCGCGAATTTCGTGCTCGCCGGCTTTGTTTTATCAAAGGCTGCAGCTGTGTCGCTTACGGTCTATCATGCGGCTGCCTTGTTCGGCTTCCTGCTTCGTTTGGCGCTGATCACGCTGGTGATGATCGGTGTCGGACGCGCGATGGAGCTCGATCGATTGGCGATGGGAATTTCGGCCATTGTGAGCTATCTCGCGTTGTTGTCTTGGGAAGCCCTGGCATTAACACGAGGTGAGGAAAAGGAGTTGGAGTGGAGCTGATCCTCGCGTCCGGTGAATGCAACACCGCAGACGAGATCATTTGTGTGCCTGAGAGCGTCAACGAGCTCTTCGAAAACCCGTTCCTCTATGGCGTGAACCGCACCATGTTGCTTACGTTGCTGGCGGCCGGCATCGTGATCGGCCTTCTCCACTTCGGCATCGTCCGTCACAAGAAACGATTGGTGCCCTCAAAATTCGGGGCGGCGATTGAAGCTTTGGTCAGTTTCGTGAGAGATGAGATAGCGATCGGCATCATCGGGCCGGAACACGGTCTCAAGTACTTCCCATGGCTGCTTTCGATGTTCATGTTTGTGCTGATCGGCAACCTCATGGAAGTAACACCGTTCATCAGCTTCCCGATCACCTCACGGATGTGGGTCATACCAGCGATTCTGGCAATACTGTCGTGGGTCATCTTTGTCGTCTCTGGCTTCAAGGAGCAGGGTCTCGGCTACCTCAAGGAGATCGCCTGGCCTTCGACCGTGCCGGTGGCCATGCGGCCATTGGTCGGGATAATCGAATTGGTTTCGACATTCCTCGTCAGGCCATTCAGCCTGGCAGTCCGACTTTTCGCCAACCTTGTTGCCGGTCACCTCATGCTCACACTCTTGTTGGTGTCTGGCTTTATCTTCATCACAGGTCAGGGCGGAGTCGCCAAGATCCCGATTGGGGCTGGATGGCTAATCATCGGTCTTGCGATCTACGCCTTCGAGATTCTCGTCGCGGTCCTCCAGGCATACATTTTCACTTTGCTATCGGCGGTGTACGTACAGACTGCCGTCCAGCCAGAGCACTGAGTTTGCATAATCGTCCGACATTGAAAGGAACCAGAGAATGGAAGCACTCCTCGCAGTGCAATTAGTGGCCCAGGAAGTCGCCGGCCTCACCGGTGAGCTCTCCGGCTCGCTCAATATCATCGGCTACGGCCTTGCCGCCATCGGCCCCGGCATCGGGATCGGCATCGTGGCCGGTAACGCCGTCCAGGCGATGGCACGTCAGCCCGAGGCAGCAGGCATGGTGCGGACCACGATGTTCCTCGGCATCGCCTTCACCGAAGCGCTCGCTTTGATCGGCTTCGTGCTGTTCTTCATCGCCTAAGGAGCCCCTCGTGAATCTGTCATTACCGCTAGTGCTCGCCACCGCGGAAGCGGAGGAGACCTCAGGCATCGACCTGCTGCTTCCGCGCGACGTCAACGAGATAATCGTCGGCATCATCGCCTTTATCGTGGTCTTCGGCTATATCTGGAAGGTCGCTTCGCCAGCACTCAACGAGATGCTGGAGAACCGGCAGAAGGCAATCAAGGCCGATCTCGAGGCGGCGGAGGCCGAAAAAGCCGAAGCCGCTGCTTTGAAGCAGGACTATGCCGCACAGCTGTCTGGTGCCAGGGAAGAATCAACGCGAATTGTTGAAGACGCCAGGCAGGCCGGGGAAGCAGCACGTGCCGACATCGTCGCTCGTGCCGAGACCGAAGCTGACGGCATCAAAGCCAGTGCAATGGCCGAACTGGCCTCTGAGCGTGAACGTGCCGCAACTTCGATGCGTCGCGAGGTCGCCGGTCTGTCAATCGACGTCGCGGAGAAGCTCGTTGGTCGCACCCTCGATCGGGATAGCCAGCAGGCATTGGTTGACCAGTTCATCGATGAACTCGGATCTGAGGGCTGATGGTCGCAACTGATCACATCGATGGCTACGCCAGGGCGTTGCTCGACATTGCCAGCGCCGAGGGCAAAGCGGATCGTCTGTCGGACGAACTGTTCCGTATTGCCAAGGCGTTTGGCGAGTCTGAGGAGCTGCAAGGCACGCTGAGCGATGCGTTGATCCCATTTGAGAAGAAGCAAGCGATTGTTGGTGACCTCATCGGTGAGCGGGCGTCAGTTGTAACCGTTTCGCTGATCAACATGCTGATTGGCGTCAATCGAATCAAGGACTTTGAAGCAATTGCCAAGCGGACGATTGAGATTGCCGCCGAAGCCGAGGGGCAGGTTGTCGCCGATGTGCGCAGCGCTGTCGAACTCGACGAGGCCACGAGGGAGCGACTCGCAGCACGGCTATCAGAGGTAACGGGTAAGGCTGTGAAGCTCAACGTTGTGGTTGAGCCAGATCTGGTTGGTGGGCTCGTTGCCCAAGTTGAAGACACATTGTTTGACGGGTCGGTACGTAACCGACTCCTGGAATTGCGAGAGGCATGG
>CAXMRC010000174.1:0-32879 GCA_964195945.1 uncultured Gemmatimonadales bacterium | reverse complement strand
TGATTGCCCTGGGTGTAGATGGGGCTGGAACCGGACGGCACCCCAGCGATCGAAACCCAGTTGCAGGAGCTGGGGTAGTCGAGATCTTCGGGGCTACAGCCGTCCGCCGGCGAAGTCTGCTCGGTGGTGCCGGTGTCGTCGATGTTGATGATGTACTCGTAGTCGCCGACCGGGTCGCCTTTGGAGATGGGAACGGTCGGCTCAGTACGCGCGCTAACCACTTCGAGCGTCAGGTCATTTGTCTCCGCCTGGGCGCGGGCGCGCTGCGCCGGCAGTACCGCCACGACGCTGGCCAGCATGGCGAGCGTCAGGAAGAGGTTGAGGATCCGATGGGCGGAGGTCCGGCGTGTGGACTGAACGGTCACGATTGTTCTCCTCGAGAGAGACGGCGAGCGGACGAGACGGGTGAAACGACGAGCGGTGGGCGGCAACGCAAAGGTATGCCGCGAACGATCTGAATCATGGAAAGCCTCCCCATTGCCCTTCTTCCTTGAGCCGAATTTCGCGGACCAACATGAATTGACCATGAAGACCTAAGAAAAGTTTTCGCGTTCTCGAAGAGACTGCAAGAAAATGGAGCGATCAGGAGAAAGGTCAAGCACCGGTACGCGCCGGGTCAGACGGTTACGAACTCGAAGGGCAGGCGAAGCACCATCCGGCAGCCAGGATCGGCGTCTTCGATAAGGAGTTCTCCCCCACGGCTTGCTGCAAAGCTATGCACGATGAAGAGACCGAGACCGGTCCCGCTTGTCGCGGCCGGTCCTTGCGTATAGGGCTGCAGAACTTGTTCACGCGCCTCCGCGGAGATGCCCGGACCGCAGTCGCAGACGGTAAACGCCAGACCATTCTCGATCCGTCGCACGCTGAGCTCCACAGGAGGGGCACCGTGGCGAAAAGCATTGCCGACCATGTTGGAGAGAACTCCAACTAGGGCTGCGGGCTCAGCTATCACAGACGCCTTACCAATATCACGAGGAACGTCGATCTGGATCAGCTCACCATGCGCATCGAGATTGCGCAGATTGGCGAGGATCTGATTCACGCTGATAGGAACCGCCGACTTTGCAGGTGTCTTCTCCGGAGTCAGCGTGGCGAGGAAATTGTCTGCCAGCGAGGTGAGATGGTCGGCGTGCTCGTCGAAGCCGGCCACGGCCGCAACAAGCTCTTCGTGCGTTCGCTGAGGTCGCTGCGCCAAATCGATTTCGGCTCGCAACCGGGTGATCGGAGTCCGAAGCTCGTGGCTGGCTTCTGCCAGAAACCTTCGCTGGGTCGCCATCATCTCATCAATCCGTTCCAGGCCCGCATTGAATGACTGCGCCAGTCGTCTCACCTCATCGCGAGCCGGCGGGACATCGAGACGTCTTCCTCCGGGATCGGCCGCAAGTTCCTCGGCACTGCGCCGCAGACGCTCCACCGGAAGCAGTACTCGCCCCGTAAGAAAGAAGACACCAAGGCCGGCAAGCACCGTCACTAACACAATCGTGGCGCCAACCTCCAGCCGCAGCGAGTGGCTCTCGTCGATCAATGAGGCAGCAGACAAGGAGCCGACCAAGATCCCGGTTCGTCCCTCACCGGGCACCGGTCTGGAATACGCACGGTAGCCCTCCCCGGTAATCGAATCCTCGAACTCATAGAAGGTGCCCGGGTCCGAAGCAATCATCGGCGGAACCGCTACTGCCGACGCCCCCTCGATGACCCGCCCCTCCTGGTCGAATAAGGTCAGCAGCAACACCCCGTGGGCAGGCTGCGGATGTCGAAAAGTGTCAAGAGTGAGACCGCTTTGCACTGCGATGGCAGCTTCCGCAGTCTCTTCGATCAGTTCGTGATCAAAGTCTTGACGGGTTGCGGCCTCTGACCTCAATACCGCAACAACCCCGATCAGTAAGGCACCGGCGGCGACGGCGGACGCCGCCAGCAGTGCGAATCGAAGCCGGATCGGTATTCGGTTCACGACGCGCGAAGTCGGTAGCCGAGTCCGCGAACCGTCTCGATCGAGTCAAGACTGAACGGTTCGTCGATCTTGGTTCGCAGCGCACGAATGTGAACGTCGATGACATTGGAACTCGATTCGGCCCCATCGTCTCGAACCCGGCGAGCTATCTGAGAGCGTGTGAGCACATTCCCCGTATTGGCCATGAGCACCTCGAGAATTCGAGCCTGAGCGGGGGTCAGGTCGATCGCAACATCACCCCGGCGCGCCACCAACGCGCTCGGCTCGAGTACCAGATCGCCGACCCGGATCGGAGCGGTAATGGGGCGGTACCATCTTCGGTGGAGTGCCCGCAGCCGAGCTCCCAGCACCTCCAGTGCTACAGGTTTGACGACATAGTCGTCGGCACCCGAATCCAGCCCGGCCACGATGCTCTCGGCCTCGCCGCGCGCCGTCAGCATCATGATCGGAATATCGATTCCCTGGGCTCGGAGGGTTCGTGCCAGATCGATGCCACTCCCGTCCGGCAACATAACGTCAATGACGATGGACTGCAGACCCCCGGCCATCGCCCTCTGAAAACCCGAAGCAAACGTGTCGGAGAGGTCAACCCGGTATCCGTCCTCCTCGAGTCCCTTCTTCAGGAGCCGGGCAAGAATCAGATCGTCCTCCACAAGAAGCAGCGTTGGGGAAGCCGGTAGATTTGGGTGGCGAGCTTGCATGGCGATACTCACGAATGCTTCAGCCGCGGGGGCATGACCGGCACCGGTCGATGGCTCCCGGGGTGAAGCAGTATCCGGGCGACAATCGGATGCCAAACGACACAAGGCGCTTCATACACTGAGTCGGTCTACCTTTCACACGCCACAACCTGGGCACACCGGGGCCATCACAAAGCTCAGACCAAGCGGTGCGCAAATCGGCCATCAGAGCAATCGTACACCAGCGTTATGGCCCGTTGCCACCGACTGCTTCGCGTCATAGTCTGTGGTGGGCTAGGCCTCGCGACGGATGCGTTCCGGACTATTCGCATCGAATGGGTCACCCGCAACAGAGATGTTCACCCGCACTCGCCGACCAGGTGAGATTCGGGCCGCCGCAGATACTCCACCGACATAGCGCAAAGGGTCCTCATTGCTCGTCACCGTCGCTCCCAGAAACCATGTCACAAATGAGCAACGCGACATGCAGCTCGAGTCGCCGAACGGGCTCGGACATGAAGGGTCCGAGCATTCTCTCGAGTTGTGCCGTCCGGTATCGGACAGAGTTGTAGTGATAGTGCAACTCTCGGGCTGTCTCCGCCACATTCAGATTGGTGTCGAGCAATACTGCGAGGGTGCGTCTCAATTCGACCCGCCCCCCGGAGGGTTCAAAGAGTTCACCCAACGCTTCCCTGGCGAAGTCCACCAATAGCGTGCGGTCAACCTCACTCAAGAGTCGATAGACACCCAACTCGGCAAACTTGCCAGTCGCACCGACACCCTTGGTCACCTGAGTGACCTTCGTCGCCACTCGGGCCTGCTCCCACCCTCTCGGGAGCTCCACCAGGCTCCCGATGCTTCTCGAAATGCCTGCCGTCCATGCCCCCGGAGCGCACCGCGAAATCACACTGGACGCGGTTTCCGCTGCCAGCTCCTCTGGATCACCGCCCGAACTAGCGTCGCGGCCCACCACGGCTACCACATCGCCATTGACTATCGCATGGGGTGCTTCGGTACCCGACTCGCGCAGCGCCCAGCCGACCAGGTCCCGAGTCGTCTCGAGTTGGGAAGTAGCGTCGAGAGTCGCCGGCGACAACGTAACCACGGCAGCAGGAAACTTGATGGTCCATCCGAGCGCCTGGCAGCGTCTATCGACCTCGCTGCGATCCAGGTGATTGAGCAGTACCTGCTCCAGAAATTCGGCCCGAAACCGGCGATCCACCGAGGCGACCGCAATCTCCCGGGAAGCGGCCAGCGCCATGATTTGCGCCGCGGTTGGAACAAGCCCTGGGAGATACTGAGAGTTCGGACCTTCCCTGGGGAATACGTAGAGCCGGCCGACATATGTCGACCCGAAGACAATTGGCGCACTTGCGGCATGATCGAATCGGGCGCTACCCAGAGGATCCGGCTCGACGGACGCTTCGGCGTCGCCCAGGTGGTGAGCGATGACCTCGTTACCGACTCCGAGAACAAGTACCTCACGGTCAACAAGCTGAGCAAGACGCACGGCAACCTGCGCGGGACCACCACCTCCCAGGGCAACGTTCATCAACTCTTTTTCTCGATCGCTCTTGCGGTGCAGCCCGCCGAGCAACAAAGAATCACGAGCTCCGTATACATCAGCAATGAGATCGTCGAATGAAACCGTTGCGGGGAGCGCCAGAATCGGGAAGCCACGACGATCCGCTTTATCGAGGGCGTCGGTGGCGACCTCTGTGATGTATGGACCAAGCTTCAGACCAAACCCGGCCAGTTCCCGATCATCAAGGTTCTGAAAAAGGGTCGCTACATCGCTACCCCAGCCCTGGAGCGAGTAGCCGACAGTAATCAGCAACTCACTGCGTTTGACCCACGGGATGATGTCCGGGTTCTCCATAACGTTCACCGAGGAAACAATCCGATCAAGCCCTGAAACACCTGCCAGCACCTCAGTGCCCTCAAAGTTTGGGGCCTCAAGCACCTCGCGTAAGGTGAGAGGCTCGGCTTGGTAGGAGCTTGACAACGAACTGGTCACTGCAATACGACCCAATCCTCTTAGTAATAATGTGACGATAGCCATCCCGCAATCATGTCAACAACTCCCAATCCGAAAGCTGTAGAATTTGGGGATCGGATTGAAGGAGGTCTTCTTTGGTGATTGCCCATGAGTTCGAGTATCGACGCCCTGCGACCCTTGCGGAGGCAACCCGATACCTTGCAGACCACCCCGGTTCGGTCCGGGTCCTCGCCGGCGGAACAGACCTCGTTGCATGGCTTCGCGACGACGCCGTAGCTCCCGATCTCGTCGTCGACATCAAAGCGATCCCGGATCTTCACGATCTCAAACTCGACGGCGACGTGCTCCACATCGGGTCGCTGGTGACATTCACCGAACTGATCGAATCTCCCCTGATCAAGAAACACGCCCCGCTCATCGCCGAAATGGCCGAGACGGTGGCTTCCCCTGGCATCCGCAACCGGGCGACGATGGTCGGCAACATCTGCTCTGCCGTTCCTTCCTGTGACGCCGGCCCGGTTCTCCTGGCCTACGACACGACAGTGCATGTCACCGGCCCCGGCGGTGCGCGCAGCATCGACATCAACGACTGGTTTGTCGGACTTCGCAAGACCGCTCGCACCGACGACGAGGTAGTCACCCATCTGACCATCAAGATTCGCAAGCACGGTGGCGTGTACGTGAAGTTGATGCGCTATGCCGGAGAAGATCTGGCCCAGTCCGCAGTCGGAATCGTTGTCTATCCCGAAGGCGACTTCCGTGTGGCATTTGGTGCGGTGGCTCCGACACCGATCCGATCAGCCCGTATTGAAGAAGCACTTCGCGGCAAGTCACTTGACGATGATCTCGTCGCAACCGTTGTCGCAATGGTCCCCGACGAGATCAGTCCCATCACAGATATGAGGGCAACCGCCGAGTACCGCACCCACGTCAGCAAAGTGATGCTGAAACGAGGGCTGTGGGCAGCCACACAAAGACTTGACGAAGAGGGCCCGTCCTACGGGACCCGACTTATCTGAGAGGGCGCAAATGGAGCTGGAAATCAAGGTCAATGGTGAGGACTGGGCGCTCAACGTCTCTCCCGCCGACGTTCTACTCGACGTCCTCAGGGAACAAGTCGGAACGAAAAGCCCCAAGATTGGATGCGAACGCGGCGATTGCGGCTCATGCACCATCCTTGTTGACGGTCGGTCGGTACGGAGCTGTTTGATGCTCGCCGTCGAAGCCGACGGTCACGAGATCACCACCGTTGAAGGTATCAGCTACCACGGTATGAGTGAGCTACAGAACCTGTTCCTGTCGAACAACGCATTCCAGTGTGGCTTCTGCACTCCCGGGATCGTGTTGGCAGCAACCGAACTGCTCGAGAACAATCCCGACCCAACCCGACATGATGTCCAGGAGGCCTTGGCCGGCAACCTATGTCGCTGCACTGGCTACGAACCAATCATCGAAGCCGTGCTTGCAGCTGGAAGCAAGGGAGACTCCGCATGACAACTACCTTCCCCTTCGAAGCCAAGCCCCAGGACGACGAGCTCAAGAGCGTCGGGAAGCCAGCGATCAGGATTGACGGACTCGACAAGATCAGCGGAGCGGCGGAGTTCGTTGACGACATGGACTTTGGCCCCGGGCTGTTGCACGCGGCCATCGTCGAAAGCCCCCACGCCTACGCCAGAATCCTCTCGATCGACACCACGGAAGCCGAAGCGGCCAAAGGTGTTGTGCGGGTGGTCACCGGCAAGGATTTCCCGTACAAGTTCGGTATGTACATGGAAGACCGCTACATCTTTGCCCAGGATCACGTGCGCTTTGCGGGCGAGCAAGTAGCAGGCGTCATTGCTCGCAGCCATCGTGAAGCCGTGCAGGCAGCCAAGCTAATCAAGGTCGAGTACGAGGTCCTGAAGCCCTTGCTTGACCCCAAAGAGGCCTTCGCCGCCGATGCCGACCTGATCCACCCGGATCTCGGTGACTACACCCACGTCCCGTGGTTCTTCCCATCGGCTGAGACCAACATCGCCCACTGGCGGAAGATCCGCAAGGGCGACACCGAGAAGGCTTTCGCCGAGTCCGACTTCGTGCTCGAAGACACCTATCGGGTACCTCGGTACGCGCATTGCGCCATCGAGCCACACGTCACGGTCAGCAAACTCGACCACGCAAACCGGCTAACTGTGTGGACCGCATCACAATCTCCGCACACCCAACGTCACCTATTCGCAGAAGCGCTCAAGCCACTCGGCTTCAGCCACAAGGACGTGCGCGTCATCACGCCGTACGTCGGCGGCGGCTTCGGCGGCAAAGCTGGCGTTTCCATGGAAATCATGGGCGCCGCCATGGCAACTCTCGTCAAGGGACGGCCACTCAAGGTGCGTTGGACCAGAGAGCAGGAGTTCTACAACACCTACCAGCGGCAAGGCGTTATCGCCGAACTCAAGGTCGGGGTCATGAACGACGGCACCATCACTGCCGTCCAGCACAGGCTCTATTGGGATGCAGGCGCATATGTCGAGTACGGCGCCAACGTGGTCAACGCCGCCGGGCTCTCAGCCACCGGCCCGTACCGGGTGCCCAACATCACCAACGACTCGCTGTGTATGTACACCAACCTCCCTCCCGGTGGTCCCTACCGTGGCTTCGGCTACTCCGAATTCCACTTCGGTCTCGAATCGCACATGGACCGCCTCGCCGAAGCGATCGGTATGGACGCGGTCGAATTCCGCAAGAAGAACGCCATCGTTGAGGGTGACGAACTGTCCTACGGCGCTCATATGAACCCATCAGGGCTAATCGAAGCCATCGACAAGACCGCCGCCGCCATCGACTGGGGTGTCGAGGAGACCTCGGACAATCCCAATACGGTCATCGGCAAGGGCATGGCGCTGTTCTGGAAAGCCCCGGCGATGCCACCCAACGCATCGTCGGCCTCGTTCCTCAAGTTCAACGAGGACGGCAGTCTCAATATCTCTGTATCCGGTATGGAGCTTGGCCAGGGCTATCTGACGGTCATGGCCCAAATCGCCAGCGAGATACTGACAGTTCCCGTCGAGAAAATCCGGGTGGAAACACCCGATACCGATCGGAATCCGTATGAGTGGCAGACCGTGGCCTCACACGTCACATGGAGTTCGGGGCTTGCGGTGCAGAAGGCTGCGATCGAAGCTCGGGGCAAGATCTTTGATGTGATCCATCAGGTTTACGGGTACGAGGACGACTCGCTCTACCTGGAGGACGAGAAGGTCAAGTGCCAGACAGATCCGGATTTCGAGAAATCTCTGCACGAATTCGTCATCGACGGCATCCAAACCGAGGACGGCACCTGGCGGGGTGGCCCGATCATCTCCAGCGGCAAATTCATGCCGGAGTTCACCAACGCCAATAGCGATCCAGAAACCGGGCAGGGTGGCCACCCGAACGTGCACTACACCGTCGGAGCCACAGGTGTCATTCTCGAAATCGACAAGGACACTGGCCGGGTCTGGGTACGCAAGGCAGCTCTGGCCGTCGATGCGGGGCGGGCCATCAATCCCGATCTGGTCAAGGGTCAGATCGTTGGCGGACTAGTGCAGGGGCTCGCCACCGTGCTCTACGAAGACATGCGCTTCGACGAGGGCGGGAAGATGATGAATCCCACCTTCACCGATTACAAGATTCCAACGGCATTCGATATCCCCGACGAGATCATCCCGATCATCGTCGAGGTGCCACAGCCCGACGGGCCATTCGGGGCTCGTGGCGTCGGTGAACACACAATGATCGCCGCCGCACCGGTCATCGCCAACGCTGTCTATAACGCCCTGGGTACCCGTATCAAGTCGATGCCGGTAACCCAGGAAAAGATCGCGATGGCCTTTCTAGAAATGTCTAAGACCTAACAAACGATCCGAAGAGGAGTGGATAACCAATGTCCGTCGATCTAGAGAAGATCCTTCGCCCGGTGGAATCACCGATGAAGCCCTACGAGCCGAAGTACATGATGCTCGCCAGCGGCGAAGCGGTTGTGGTACGCCAGGTTTTTCGAGATGAGATCCCCGATCTGCTGAAGGCTGTCGAGCCTTTGGTTCATGTCGAGCGTGACTACTACGACGTTGTGGCAGCTCGGGTATATGCCGAGCTTCTCGGCTACTACCAGTACCGCTTCCAGGACCAGTACGTACTCGCCCTCCAGGTCGACGGCGAGTTGGCTGCCATCGTCAACGGCCGCCAGGTGACCCCAACCCTCGGGTTGTCACTGCACACCCTGGCCCTGCGGCGCGGTCTCCGGATCGGTGCGCATGGCTTCGCCGCCAAGATGGAATACCACATCGACACGCTCGGTCACGACGAGGTGCTCGTCGTCGCCGAATCCCCTATCGGGTTCCGCCGCTGGATGATCGAGTACAAACTCGAGAAGAGATTCGAGACCCCGCACGAGCTCGGCGGCGTGCCCTCATGGGCGCTCACTAAAGAGCTATTCGACCGGGCCCGTTCCACACTGGTCGTCGGTCGACGCCCGGTTCCACCGGATCTGCTCGACAAAGCCATGGACAAGATCCTGCCGCCGTCGGATCCACCGACCCCGCCGCTCGATCCGTTGGCCGCAACCCGTGCCCTGTACGACCCCACCGCTACCGCGCTTGTGACACAGCGCTGGGAGATGGAGAAGGGGGCTTCGAATGCGTGACGTATACGTAGCGGGGATCGGCATAACCACCTTCACCCGGCTTGAGTATCCGCTATCCGAGATCGCTGCCTACGCATCGATGATGGCCCTCAAGGATGCAGGCGTTACCGAAGTCGATCAGTTGTACGTGGCAAACATGGGTGCCCCGAGGGTCAACCATCAGACGGCTCTCGCCAGCGCGGTCGCCGACAGCCTCAGCCTTCTGCCAGCAGGTGCGGCCGCCATCGAGAACGGTCCCGCTTCCGGAGCAGCAGCCATCAAGGCCGGTTTCCAGGCAGTGGCCTCTGGCATGGACGACGTTGTCCTTGTTGCCGGCGTAGAGCGGATGCGTGAGGTCAACAACCTCGAAGCAACCGACTTCGTCGCAACGCTGACCCATCCGTTGGCCGAGTACATCTATGGCGTGACGCTTCCGGCGCATGCTGCGATGTTCACCCGGCTCTACATGGAGAAGTACGGCGTCACCGAACGTCACCTCGCCATGGTCGGCGTCAAGAACCAGAACGCCGCGCTCAACAACGTGTGGGCCCACTTGCAGCAGGGGATCACCATGGAGGGAATCCTCGATTCTCCCGAGGCGATGACCAACAATCCATACGTCGCAGAGCCGCTCCGGTTCTTCGACGCCTGCCCCGTTTCTGACGGTGGTGCCGCCATCATTCTGGTCTCGAAAGAGAAGGCCATGGAGCTGGGCCGACCATTGATCAGGCTGAGCGGCATCGGTCAGGCCACTGACACACACGCCGTTTTCGAGCGCGAAGAGCCAACTGACTTGTTGGCCGTACGCAAGGCAGCCAAAGATGCCTTCGAGATGGCAGGGCTCACTCCCGACGATGTCGACGTTGCTGAACTGCATGACGCTTTCACGATCCTTGAGATCGCTGAGAGCGAAGAGGTCGGCTTCTTCCCCAAGGGCGAAGGTCACATCGGGCTGGAGAAGGGCGAGACCGCCCTCGGTGGCAGGATCCCGATCAACGTCGGTGGCGGGCTGAAGGGGCGTGGTCACCCGGTTGGAGCGACCGGTGTCGCTCAAGCATGGGAGATCGTCACCCAGTTACGCGGAGACGGCGGCAAGCGACAGGTGGAGGGCGCCAAAGTCGGCCTCACCCTGAACTTCGGCGGATTCGGCAACAACGTTGTTTGTCTCACATTTGTGAGGGAGGACTGATGGCACGCGAAATATATGCGTACAAGTGTCGTCTGTGCGGAACGATGCATTACCCATTCCGTATGGTGTGCAAGGGATGCAAACAGAACGATTACTTCGAGTTCGACACAGTTCCGCTGCCCAAGAACGGCAAATTGTTGACCTACACCACGGTTTACAATCTGCCTGCTCAGTATGACGTGGCTACTCTTGGCCTCGGCATTGTCGAGCTAGAGAACGGGATGCGGATGTTGGGTCAACTCCAGATAGATGATCCCAAGATCGGTATGGCTGTCAAGGGCTCCGTAGAAGTAGTTCGTAAGGAGACCTACGACAACTACTACGGGATGGTGTTCACCGCCGCATGACCCGAGCCATTGCCACAGGACGGCATCTTGCTACGGTCGGAAGATGGGGAGGGACCATCGGTCTCCCCTGTCCTCCATTACCGTCTAGCGGGACACAAATCACAATCCCGGTTGTAGACCGGGTTCGGGTAACAAACCCGACGGGCAGGTATGAGAGCCACTCCAGATGGGGTGGCTCTCATTTTTCGTGGGAGAGGAAGAGTAAATGGAACTGACGATGCAAAAGAAGGTTGTGCTGGGTCTGCAGCACACCATCGCTATGTTCGGAGCAACGGTGCTTGTACCGCTGCTCACCGGACTGAACCCGTCTGTCGCGCTTCTAGCAGCAGGCGTCGGAACGCTTTTGTTCCACCTTGTTACGAAGCAGATGGTCCCGGTATTCCTGGGTTCGTCGTTTGCGTTCATTCCAGTCATCGTGACCGGGGTCGAGCGTGGCTATACCTGGGAGTCGATCGGCGCAGGCATCATCGGTGCCGCCTTCATCTACCTCGGAATGTCAGTCGTTGTCACTTTTGTGGGCTCCGATGTGATCCGACGGATCTTTCCGCCGATCGTCACCGGTCCCGTCATTGTTGTCATCGGTATCACCCTGGCGCCAGTAGCCATCGGCATGGCCTCCGGTACGTGGTGGCTGGCAATTGTGACGTTGGCCGCAACTCTGGTTGCCGCGATCTACTTCAAGGGCCTCTTCAAGATGCTTCCGATCTTGACGGGTGCAGTCGTTGGATATATCTCGGCTGTCATCTTCTACGCCGACTACAGCTTCGACGCTGTAACGGAAGCCGACTGGATCGGTTGGCCGGATATGACTTGGGGCCTTGGCAACATCGAGTGGGCGGCGATCGCGTTGATTGCTCCTATTGCGTTTGTGACGATGATCGAGCACGTCGGCGACATCCTTGCCAACGGCCGCGTGGTCGGCAAGGACTTCTTCAAGGAGCCCGGTCTCAATCGAACCCTGCTCGGCGACGGTATCGCCACCCTATTCGCCGGTCTGGTCGGTGGTCCACCGAACACGACGTATTCCGAGAATACGGGCGTTCTGGCCGTTACCAAGGTGTACGACCCGGCCATCATTCGTATCGGTGCTGGGTTTGCGATCTTCATGGGGCTGGTCCCGAAACTGGCCGCACTGCTGCGGACGATCCCGGTACCTGTGCTGGGTGGGTTGTCGGTCGTGCTCTTCGGCATGATCGCATCAGTCGGTATGCGGACGCTGGTCGAGGGACAGGTTGACTTCAAGAAGAGTCGCAACATGATTGTTGTTGGTCTCATCCTGGTCTTTGGTATTGGGGTCAGCCCCGGGCTGGTCAACATCGGTGATGTGCCGGTCTCCGGTCTTGCTCTCGCTGCCGTTATCGGCGTGGTTGCAAACCTGATACTTCCGATGGATACTGAAGAAGTAGAGATCGCAATGCCTTCGGAGACGAAGTCCTAGGACAAGTCTCCAGGATCGCCCATCCAATTGGGCTTGGGAGCCGGCGCAAGCCGGCTCCCTTCCTCGTTCCAGCCCCTTCACCCGCCGGCCACGAGACCGACCGCAACCAGCGCCAAAGCCAGACCGACCCGTCGCTGCGGTGTCAATCGTTCCCCCAAGACCAGCCAGGCCAGAACGACCGTCGCGGCAGGAAACATCGCTGCAAGCACTGACACAACAGCAAGCGAGCCTTTCGTCGTAGCGACAACGAAGAGACCGTTGCCCAACGTCACCAGCACACCTGCACTCACGCTCGGAATCAGCGAACCACGCACCGGCACCAACGTCCGGCCCGTCGAGACGAGGATCACCAGAAGAACGAGGGAGCCAACGACTCGTGCCGGAAGCAGTGCCCATATTCCGGACGATTCCGAGGCAAGGCTGAGACAGATGAGGAGACCGCCAAAACCGAGCCCGGCGAGTGCCCCGAATACGACGCCGGCACCAACGTCCTCGGTTTCGTGGACATGACCGCCACTGCTGATGGTCCATATGGCCACCAGACCGAAGACCAACCCGACTAGGACAACAACCCCCGGTACGTCGCCCCGCAGGATCTGCCACAGGGCCGGCCACACCCCTGCGCCAACAGCTGCGATCGGCGAGACGACGGCGATACTGCTTTTGGCAAACCCGCTGTAAAGCGCAATAACTGCGAAGGACCCGCTCAAGCCGGCCAAGGATCCCCAGAGAATCGTCCGCCCGTCAAGGTTTCCGCCAAACAGCGGACCAAGCATGAGCACGGTGAAGACACCAGCGACATGATTGGTAAGAACAACGGACATCACTCTGCCGCGCCGGCTCGCAAAACCACCCAGAAAGTCGCCCGATCCGGAGAGGGCAGCAGCAGCGAGGGCGAGAAGAATGGCCACGGCAATCCAGGGTAATGGTCAGATGGGGACGATGAGGGTCGAAGCCCTCGCCCGCAAGCTCGCCAACATCTACCCCACAGGGTCGCGGTCGTCGACCTGTTCGAAGACCCTCTTGGCCTTGCCAACCTCGGATCTTGGCATAGACCCGGGATCCCCAATAAGAACTGTCGTTCGCGAACGCAGACGGCTGTGTAGCGCTTTCTCGAGACGCTCGCGGATCTGGTCTCGTTGCGGGATGTCCTGTGCTGACGCAAGTTCACACCGCACCACCATCTCGACCAGAGTGCCCCGTTTGTCAAGGACGATCGCCCACTGCCCGGATACGCCGGACTCTCCGAGCACAACCGACTCGATCTCCGAGGGGAAGACGTTGACACCGCGAATGATCAGCATGTCATCTGCCCTGCCCCTTATCCGATCCATGCGTCGGAAGGTGCGTCCGCATGCCAATGGCTCGCTTACAAAGCGAGTGATGTCCCCGGTGCGATAGCGAATGACCGGCAAGCCTTCCTTAGTAAGTGTCGTCAGTACAAGCTCGCCTTGGATGCCGTCGGGAACCAGATCACCGGTCAACGAATCGATGATCTCAGGGTAGAAATGATCATCGAAGATGAAAGGAGCCCCCTTAGCTGCCACCGATTCCATGGCAACACCGGGGCCGATGATCTCGGAGAGACCGTAGATGTCGAGCGCGTCAATCCCCCATGCGTCTTCGATCTTGGTGCGCATCGACTCGGACCATGGCTCCGCACCAAGGATTCCGTACTCGACTTTGATCCGATCCATAAGCCCGGCCGCCTCCGCTCGCTCCGCAAGCAGTAGCGAGAACGAAGGGGTCGCGCTGAATCCACGGGCGCCAAGATCGGCAAGCAGCTCGACCTGGAAAGCTGCGTTTCCCCCTGAGGCGGGTACAACGGTTACGCCAAAACGTTCGGCTCCACCGTGGAGGCCAAGACCACCGGTGAAGAGCCCGTAGCCGTATGCGTTGTGAAAAACATCGTTGGGACGAGCTCCCGCACATCCGAGGGCACGGGCATTGACCTCGGCGAAAACATCCAGATCACGGGCGGTGTAGGCGACGACCGTCGGCTTGCCAGACGTCCCAGACGAAGCGTGGATCCGGCTGCAGTTCGCGATCGGAACCGTCAGCATCCCGTACGGGAAAGTATCTCTCATCTCCGACTTCACCGTGAACGGCAGGCTGGCAATGTCATCGATCGAATTGACCGTGGCCACATTGGACATCTTCTCCCGCCAATACGGCACTTCGGACGTCTTGAGCCGATCAATCAGAGCTATGAGCCGCTCGGTCTGTAGCTGATACTTTGCAGCCGGGCTCATCGTCTCAAGTTCTGGCTGGTACATGGTCAATCCTCCTGACCTAACCGAGCTGCCTTATCGATTGTTCAACAAACCAGGTCGACTGCCGCGCTAGGGCCCCGACAGGCCACAGCCGGCTGCAGCCATTGCGGCGAGTGCCCGATCTCCGTCGCCTGCCTCCAAATCGACAGCACACACTGCTGCAGACAACAACGTCACCTGATAACCGGCGTCCACCCCGTCGAGCACGGTTGCCTTGACGCAGTAATCAGTAGCTAGGCCGCATACGACTACCTTGGCGATCCCCCAGCGATCCAACTGGCTACGCAGGCCGGTCGAGGTGATGGCGTCGCCCACAGGGTCCTTCATTGAAAAGCCGGAGTAGCCGTCCTCGCCGCCAGTCCCCTTGCGGACGACCGGGCCATCAACAACGAGATTCGGGTGGAACTCAGCGCCCCAGGTGTCACCGACACAATGCACCGGCCAGACTCCCCCGTCCTTTGCGAAATGCGGGGTAGATGGCGGATGCCAGTCGGCGGTATACACGACACGGGCCCCGGCACTTCTCGCCGCGGCTATTTGCGCATTGATCACGGGCACGACGTCCTCGCCGCCAACCACGTACAAGCCTCCGTTGCGGTCGGCAAAGTCGTTCTGCACGTCAATGACGACAAGCGCTGTTTCCCGGTCGTAGCTGATTTCTGGCATATGAGGATGATAACTACTGGCACCAGTCGGGTCTCTATGACCCTTTCGATCTCAGGGCTTATCAGGGTCGAACCAGGGAGACACCCGATGGCTGTCGCATGCTGCCTGGGGCATGGTCGTTGTACAGAGCCCATCCTGAAACGAGGCGCACCATGACCGCACAATCCTCCCATCCTCAAGTAACGTCCGACACCCGCAATTGGGCAACGCTGAGCCATCTATCAGCATTTGTCACTTTTGCTGGAATCCCTTCCGTGGTCGGCCCTCTGGTTATGTGGCTGCTCCGCCGTGACGATCCGTATGCGGAGTTTCATGCCAAAGAAGCGTTGAACTTCAACATCTCGTTCATGATCTACGGAGCCTTGGCGGCACTCAGCATCATCGTCCTTGTCGGATTGATTCTTCTCCCTGCAGTGTTGATCACCTGGTTTGTCTTGGTGATCCGCGGTGCGCTGCGGGCCTCCTCTGGTGAGTACTACCGCTACCCCATGACTATGAGGTTCGTTTCATAGTCCTACCGATGCGCCACGCGGAAGGGGCCCGGGTAACGCCGGGCCCCTTCTGTTTGCTTTGAGACCTGTCAGGCTGCCTTATAGCCAACGTCGCCAACAACCCGGGACGTCACGTTCCACAAAGCCTGCTGCCCGTCTCTGTCGTCGATGTGATCCATCTGGATCTCGGTCAACGGACCCGTCATCTTCTTTGGCTTGCTGGCAAAGAACTTGCCGGTGATGTTTGGCCCGTAGCCGGCTACCTCGAGATACCTCGAGGCTCCGTCGGCAACTGAATGCGACATCCCAGGCAGCAGCTTGAACATGGGCACCATCACCCTCCGCATGAAGAACGGCGCATTGTTGATGGCATTTGTGTCGGGGGTGCTCCCCGGAGATACCGCGTTGACCGTCATGCCTGCTGGAAGAACCCTGGACAACTCGGCAGCCCACCAGGCGACAAAGACCTTGGCCGTCGCATAGGTATCGGATGGCTTGTAGGTCGCCGGTTGCTCCATTCGCATCTGGGTCTCGATGGCCGCCTCGAGGTCCCCAGCAAAGTGCTTTGCGGCCAGCGCGTTGAGATCCACGGGCTTGAACGTAGGAACGTCGCCGCGGGCGGCTTCGGAGCCGGCGATCACGATTCGTGCTGTGTCGCTCAGCAAATCCTTCTCGAGCAGCCGCATCGTCAATAGGTGATGTCCGATCAGGCTCGCCGCCACCGTCGACTCAAGCCCACCCGCTGTTCTCAGGATCTCCTTTGGCGGTGCAATCCCTGCATTGAGAACAGCAACATCAATTTGGCCGCCGCGCGTGGCCAGCGTGGTCGTCGCTGCTTCGACTGTTTCCAGATCATCATTGTCGACGACAAGCGCTTCGAACACTTCGGCGCCGGTCCGGGTAACGAGCCTATCGATAGCCATCTGAATCTTCTCAGGGGTTCTGCCGGTGACGATGACACGCCCGTATCCCTGTTCGGCTAGTTGTGCTGCGGTCTCATAGCCAAGACCAGAAGTAGTGCCGGTCACAAGGGCGGTGCGGCTTTGTGGGTTGCCCATTTCGTTTCCCTCCTCGGGATAGATATGGACTGTAAGCACTTCTAGAGGTCCGTCTATTCCCGGTTTTAGACGCCCGTCTAAGTCAGGAGGCGGGACCTACCCTTCCAAGACGAGAAACGCCGAGGGCGGTGTTGCCGCTCGAACCCCCTCGACGAGCGGCAACACCGTCGCGACCAGCCCCACAGCATCACCACCCACCATCGCCGTGTGTCCAGACCGGTGCCATTCCTTGACTACAAGAGCGCACAACAGCCGGCTTGATACAAGTTCCGTAAGGGACTACCGCTGGTGGGCAGCAAGAAAGGCATCGACGACGTCCGCCAGGAAGACGGGATCGAACTGCTGACGCATGAATACCGCCCTAAAGAAGGGCGGTCCTGCCAGTTGGGCGACTGCAGCCTCGACGTCAAGGGATTCGTCCAGATTCCCGGCCGCCACCGCGTTCTCCAGAACATTCTGCAGAGGTTCAAGCCGGCGTCGAACCATGTCTCGGTGTGGGCTGCCGACGTCGCCACGCAACCCCGAGCGTTCTATCGAAACCGCCATGAAACGTGCGCCGCGCCGTCGCCCGATACGGTCACTCATATGGGTGAGGATCACTATCAGGTCGGTGCGCGTGTCGCCGGTCAGCGCAACTGGAGGCTCCGGTTCCTCAAGAGCAACGGTGTCGCGAAGAAGATCCTCACGATCGGGCCAATGTCGATAGATTGTCGTTCTGGCTATCCCCGTGGCCTCGCTGATTCGGAGTGCGGTGACCGTCTCTGCCCCTTCTTCGACAAGAAGCTTCCGGGCCGCCTCGAGAACGACCGACCTGGTCCGGGCCACACGGGGATCACGGCGTCGATGACCCCCGCCACCACGATGCCCGCCATGTCTTGAGTGCTCCATCCGCCAACTGTACAACATTTTGTTGCAAAGTCAGAGAAGATCATGTATGCTACAAACTGTAGCGCTACAGATTGTACCGAATCTTGCAAAATAGAAAGACACCCCAATGGAACATAGAGAAACACACAGACACGGTGGAAGACGTCACGGACGCATGCTGCGGACCGGTCGAATGACCAGAGGACGCGGTGACGGCCTGCGCATGGGTAGACCATTCGGTGGTCGAGGTCGTGGCGAAACGATACAAGGATTCTTTGCGGACAACCCCGATTGCGCCGCCAAGATGGCACGCTACACCGTCGCCATGATGCGAGAAGAGGGCCTGGAGGACGACGAGATCCGTGAACACCTGGACCACATGCATTCCAGGAGCTTCCTCACCGAAATAGACATCGAAGACATTCTCAGCTGAAATCCTCCACCTCCACAACGAAACAAGGCCCGGACGCGAACGTCCGGGCCTTTGCTATGGCACATGGCTAACCATGAGGCAGGGAAAATAAGCGCTCAGGTGACTGACAGAATCGACCGATCCATTCACGATGTGGAGGAACAGAAGTTGACACTCGATCCGATCGCGCTCGACGAAGAACTGCAGAACGAAATGACCGAGATCCGGCTCCAGACGGAGCACGGCCGTGTTCTCATGCCGGTAGTCCCCCTCGACATGGGTTTGGTGGCATCCGACGTCTTCGAACTTCATGATGAAGACGAGGCGTTTGAGATATTCAATGCTGAATTCGATATGACGTCGCTTGTCACGATGGAGTGGCACGAAGATGGCGCACCCAGCTTCGGCAACTCGCTTCAATTGCTCCGTCTCGGCGACCGCACCTACATCTCGGTGTCACCCGATGGGGTCGTCGCGCAGCACTGGGAAGCCATAGCGTTGTGCGAACCAGGCTCACCCGAGATGCTCGAAGCCTTCTTCCTCGATCTCGCAAAGGACAACGGTGCCACCTACAGCGTTGACTTCTACAGTTCCCTGCCAACACGCGTGTTCTCCGAGTTCTTGAGTTGTGATGCCATCGGCGCCAGTTTCTCGGCCTACCTGGATTGGGACGAAGCTCGCTCTCCTGGCGCTTGGGCATACGCATGTGAATACCTGCCCCGTTCAGTTGAGAAAACGCCAGATCTGGTGATTGGCTCGATGGCGCTTCGCAAGGAAGACAACGAGTTCGCCCGACGGCGCTATATCAACGCATATGCCACGGCCGTCTACTCCACCACTCCGCCAGCTGCGGTCGGAACCTGACCCTCGTCATTCCAATGATCCCCGCGGTAACGTGGCCCCATGAGACCAAGTTGGGATGAATACTTCCTAGGCCTTGTCGACGAGGTCGCGGCTCGCGCCACATGCGACCGGGGCAAGAGTGGCTGTGTTGTGGTCCGTAACAAACGCATCATCTGCACCGGATACGTTGGATCGCCCTCGGGGATGCCTCACTGTGACGATATCGGCCATGACTTCAAGCAGGCCATCGATGATGACGGCACCTCCCGTCAACACTGTGTACGGACCGTGCATGCCGAGCAGAACGCCATCGTCCAGGCTGCTCGCTATGGGCTGCAGCTGGATGGAACCACCATGTATTGCTCCATGGAGCCGTGCAGGGTCTGTGCAATGCTCATCGCAAGCAGCGGGGTGACCCGAGTCGTCGCCCACCGCCGCTATCACGCCGGTGGTGACACCCCTGAGATCCTCGCCGCGGCAGACGTAACTCTCGACATCCTCGACGACACCGTCGAAATATACGAGGGTCAGTAGGCCACGTCCCGCCGGTGGGAAGAAACCCGAAAACGCATGCGATGAACCCTCCCTGGAGGGAGGGTTCATCGGAAGGCCGTTTACTTACTTCTGGTTGATCGCAGCATGCGCAGCTGCGAGACGGGCCACGGGGACCCGGAATGGCGAACAGCTCACGTAGTCGAGACCAAACTCGTGGCACAGTGCAATCGAATCCGGGTCGCCACCATGTTCACCGCAGATCCCAATCTCCATACCGGGACGCTGCTTGCGGCCACCTTCGACGGCCAGCTTGATCAGCCCACCGACACCGAGACGGTCGATCGTCTGGAACGGATTGACCGGAAGGATGCCCTGCTCCACGTACTGGATCAGGAAGCTCTTCTCAGCATCATCACGGCTGATCGCAAATGTGGTCTGCGTCAGATCGTTGGTACCGAATGAGAAGAATTCCGCCTCACGGGCCAGGGGGCCGGCGGTAAGGGCTGCACGTGGTGTCTCCACCATCGTGCCCACCTTGTAGTCGACCGTGACGCCGCGGGCTGCCATGAC
This sequence comes from uncultured Gemmatimonadales bacterium, assembly GCA_964195945.1. Classification (GTDB taxonomy): domain Bacteria; phylum Actinomycetota; class Acidimicrobiia; order Spongiisociales; family UBA5794; genus JAAETI01. The sequence continues at coordinate 12,961 of CAXMRC010000174.1, read as the reverse complement.
CTCGTCGGCCACAGCCACAATCAGGGCACGAAGCCGCTCCAGCTCCTTGACATGGATCGACAGCGGGATCATCACCTCAGGAATCGGTGTGAAACCGTTCTCTGCTGCGTCACACGCCGCTTCGAAGATCGCCCGTGCCTGCATCTGTGAGATTTCCGGCATCAAAATGCCGAGACGCACACCACGGAAGCCGAGCATTGGATTCTCTTCGTGGAGAGCATCGACACGGCCCATCACCCGCTCGAGCTCTTTGATCTCAGCATCGTGAGGAGCCGACTTGTCACCTTCGAGATCATGAAGCTCGTACTCCAACTCATCATGGGCCGGAAGGAACTCATGAAGTGGCGGATCGATGAGACGGATGATGACCGGCTTGCCGGACATTGCCTCGAACAGGCCCCTGAAGTCCTCGCGCTGCATCGGCAGCAGCTCATCGAGAGCCGCTTGGCGGTCCGCGAGGTTCTCAGCAAGGATCATGCGCTGCACTATCGGGAGACGCACCGCCTCGAAGAACATGTGCTCGGTGCGGCATAGGCCGATACCTTCTGCACCGTATTCGAGGGCACGCTTGGCGTCGGCCGGGTAGTCGGCATTGGCAAGAACGCCGAGACTACGGAACTCGTCAGCCCAACCTAGAAGCGTCGACAGCCAGCGGTCGTTGATATCGGGGATGAAGGTGGGCAACTGGCCGCTGAAGACCTCGCCGCTCGTACCCTCAATCGAGACGAATTCGCCTTCGTTGACAACAACGTCACCGACGGCCATCGAGCGGGCCTCGAGATCGATTTCCAGTTCGGCAATACCGACAACAGCCGGCTTCCCGAACTGACGGGCTACAAGCGCGGCGTGGCTGGTGCGGCCACCACGGCTGGTGACGATGCCCTCCGCGGCGAGCATTCCATGAACGTCGTCGGGCTTTGTCTCGGGCCGAACCAGGATGACCTTCTTGCCAGCCTCGGCCCAAGTGACCGCGGTGTCTGCGTCGAAGGCAACGACACCAACCGCCGCTCCAGGCGACACGTTCAAACCCTTGGCGAGCAGATTGCCGGCGGCGGTTGCCGCTTTGCGCGACTCGACGCTGAACTGCGGATGCAGGAAGAAATCGACCTGATCCGGCGTCACCCGCATCACGGCGTCTTCCTTCGAGATCTTGCCCTCGTCTACCAACTCGACTGCTATTCGGACTGCAGCCTGGGCAGTGCGCTTGCCGTCGCGTGTCTGCAGCAGCCAGAGCTTGCCGTTTTCGACGGTGAACTCCATATCCTGCATATCTCGATAGTGATCTTCGAGCTGACCCGAAATCGCCAACAACTCCTCGTATGCCTTTGGCATCTCTGTGGCCATCTGCGAGATATTCGTCGTCGCACGGGTGCCGGCAACCACGTCTTCACCCTGAGCGTTGAAGAGGTAGTCACCCTCAATATGATTCTCGCCAGTCGCACCGTGGCGCGACATCGCGACACCGGTCAAGCAATCATCACCAAGGTTGCCGAACACCATCGTCTGCACGTTGACAGCAGTACCAAGATCGTGAGGGATCTTCGAAGCGTTTCGGTAGTCTGTGGCCCGCTTGCCGCTCCAGGACCTGAAGACTGCTTCGACGGCCAACTTCAACTGAGCGTCAGGATCGTCCGGAAATTCGGGGGTGAGGGCGCGGAAGCGATCCACAATCGCCATCAGGTCTTCGGTCGACAGGTCGGCATCGGTAGGGACGCCGCTCTTGGTCCGGAACTCTTTCAGCACCTCTTCATACGGTTCGTCTGCCTTATCGAGAACGACGGAGCCAAACATCTGGATGAGACGGCGGTAGGAGTCATAAGCGAAGTGGGCATCGCCGCTGATGTCGGCGAGCGACTTCACCACGTCGGCGTTGAGACCGATGTCAAGCACCGTGTCCATCATGCCCGGCATAGAGAACTTGGCGCCGGAACGGCAGGAAACGAGCAGCGGGTTGCTCACATCGCCGAACTTCTTGCCGGTCTTCGCTTCGACAGTGTCGAGTGCGGACCGGACCTGGTCCCACATGCCCTCGGGCACCGTGCCGGCCGCGTCCACATGAGCGTTACACGCTTCGGTCGTGATAGTGAATCCGGGAGGTACCGGAATATCGAGCCTGGTCATGTCGGCGAGGTTGGCGCCCTTGCCACCGAGCAAGCCACGAACGCCGTCCCAATCTCCAACCAAGGTCTCAGCATCAGAGACCTCGTCAAAGGTATAGACCCATTTCTTCATTCTTTCCGCCTATCGATAGGAAGGTACATTTCATCAGCCCGCGCAGAAACGCACGACCAGCCCTACCTCACCAGTCACCACGTCCCGCCACAAGGGTCGTGCGCCACTCAAGTGAGGCCAATCGGCCCATTACGCCTATGTCCGCGCTTCGTAGCGTAGAGGGGTTACCGAGAGGAGATACGGCTGTGAGCGAGATTTACGTCTCGGGCCAGTCGGGTATCGATCGTTTGATTCAAGCATTGGCCGCCAGGGGCCATCGCGTCATCGGACCGATTATCCGCAATGGGGCCCTCGTCTACGACGATATTGAGGGAATCGAAGACCTTCCCAAAGGGTGGACCGACCTACAGGAGCCAGGGCGATACCGTCTTGAGCAACGAGGTGACGAGAAACTCTTCGGGTATGTCGTCGGACCACAATCGTGGAAACAGTATCTCAATCCACCAGAGGCAGTTGTCTGGTCGGGAACAATCAGTCCGGAGGGGTTCATGACCGATCCCCTACCGAAACCCCCAAAGTATGCGTTCTTCGGAGTCCGCCCGTGTGAGCTGGCTGCGATCCAGATCACCGATCGGGTATACGCGGGATACAACGGTGTTCCGAGCATCGCCGGGTACACCGCAACCAGGAATGATGCATTCATCGTCGCCGTAAACTGTGTGGAGCCAGGCGGGAACTGCTTCTGTGCCTCGATGGATACCGGCCCCGCGGCCAAATCCGGGTACGACATCGCCATCACCGAGATCACCTATCACGGCAACATGCGGTACCTGATCGAGAGCGGTTCCGAGGCCGGCGCCGAAGTACTGGAGGAGGTGAGCTCACTCAAAGACGCCAGCGACGGCGAGATTGCGACAGCGCAAGAACTTCTGGCCGCGGCAGCGAACTCAATGGGGAAGAGTCTCGACACTGAAGGCCTACAGGACCTTCTGAAAGGCAACGCCCTCAATCCCCGCTGGGCCAGCATCGCAGAGAGGTGCCTCGGTTGCGCCAACTGCACGATGGTTTGTCCGACTTGTTTCTGCAATACGGTCGAAGACGATCTCTCACTCGATGGCGAGCATGCCACGCGCACCCGCAAGTGGGACTCATGCTTCACCCTCGACTTCACCTACATGCACGGCCGGTCGACGCGATACACAACCGCGTCACGCTATCGCCAATGGATCACGCACAAACTGGCGACGTGGGTGGACCAATTCGGCGAGTCGGGGTGTGTCGGGTGCGGACGGTGCATCACCTGGTGCCCGGTCGGGATCGACATCACCGCAGAAGCAGCCGCAATCCGGCGCGGCGACTTGCGCGATAGCCAGATCACAGTTGGAGGTGCAGCACGATGACAGAAGAAACCCTGATCGGGATCTTGAGGACGCAAGCGTTCTTCAAGGGTATGAGCGAGGACCAACTAACCAGGTTGGCATCGGTGGCGACGGCTATCGAAGTCGCGGACGGAGACCTCATCTTCGAGGAAGGTGGCTTCGCCGACGCGTCTTACGTGATCCTCGAGGGGTCGGTCGCCCTGGAGCTCAACGTCTCACACCGCGCCCACCACATCGTGCAAACGCTGCACCGTGGCGAGGTGCTCGGATGGTCCTGGCTCTTTCCGCCATATCGCTGGTCGTTCAGCGCACTGGCACTGGATCCGACTCAGTTGATCCGATTCGATGCCGAACAGCTTCGAACGCTGCAGGATTCGGACTGTGTTCTCGGATACGAAATGATGAAACGGTTCGCCCACATTATGACAAACCGCTTGGCCGCAACCCGACTCCAACTGGTGGATTTCTATGGACACACTCACTGAGGCCGCCGTCATCGATCAGATGACACCGGTTCCGTTCCACGTGCGGAGCGTTCGCGAAGAACTCGCCCATACGTTCACCCTGGAACTCGAACCGCCAAACGGCGAATTCAACTTCCTGCCCGGCCAGTTCACGATGATGTATAGCTTCGGAATCGGCGAGGTGCCCATTTCGATCAGCAGCAGGAACTCCCGCAAGGAAACGATACTGCAGACCATCCGTCGCACCGGAGCGGTTACCAATGCACTCGGCCTGCTCAAATCCGGTGCCCACGTCGGGATCCGCGGCCCATTCGGAACTCCGTGGCCGATGGAAAAGGCTGAGGGTCGCGATCTGTTGATCATCGGCGGAGGTATCGGGCTAGCTCCGCTGCGACCGGCTATCTATCACGCCCTCGAGAACAGGGACAAGTACGAGCGGGTGATTGTCCTGTACGGCACCCGGACACCGGCCGACATTCTGTTCAAGACGGAACTCGACCGCTGGGCGAGTCGTGACGACGTCACCTCACTCATCACCGTCGACTCCGCCGACCGCGGCTGGCACGGTTCGGTTGGTGTGGTGACCCGACTGATCGGCCGTGTGGACTTCGACCCGGCCAACACGACGGCGATGGTGTGCGGTCCAGAGATCATGATGACGGTCACCGCACAACGTCTAATGGACGACTACGAGATGGCGCCCGAGGATTTGTACGTGACGATGGAGCGCAACATGAAGTGCGGCATCGGCATCTGCGGCCACTGCCAGTTCGGGTCCAAATTCATCTGTACCGACGGAGCAGTTTTCCCCTACACCGAAGTCGACCAATTACTGCAGATCAAGGGAGTGTGAGATGGCTCTACCAAAGCTTGCCGTCTACAAGTTTGCGTCTTGTGACGGGTGCCAACTCAGCCTTCTCGATGTCGAGGACCATCTCCTCGACATCGCCGGCGTCGTCCATATCGCCAACTTCCCCGAGGCATCGCGCGAAGTCGTCGACGGGCCGTACGATTTGACGCTGATCGAGGGCTCAATCACAACGCCACACGATGCAGAACGAATCCACGAGATTCGTCGGCAATCGAAGTTCCTCGTCACTATTGGAGCTTGCGCCACCGCAGGCGGGATCCAAGCGCTGCGGAACTGGAAAGACACAGAGCTGTTTTCCCAAGCGGTGTATGCCCATCCGGAATATCTCGACATCCTGGAGACATCAACGCCGATCCAGAATCACGTGGAAGTCGATTTCGAACTGCGCGGGTGCCCGGTCGACAAGATGGCTCTGGTCGAGGTGGTGAAGGCATTTGTCCAGGGGCGACGGCCCAACATTCCCGAATACAGCGTCTGCGTCGAATGCAAACGCAAGGGCACACCTTGTGTGATGGTCAGCCATGGCACACCCTGTCTTGGGCCGGTCACCCAGGCGGGCTGCGGAGCGATCTGTCCGTCGTATAACCGGGGCTGCTACGGCTGTTTTGGCCCAATGGAGAGTCCCAACACCGACATGCTGGCTGCCGCCTGGCAGGGTCTCGGGGTAAGCCACCGTGGTCTGGTCGATGCCTTCCGCAGCTTCAATGCATATGCCGAGCCGTTCCGCATCACGAGTGACTATCACGAGGCGCTCGCCGTGGTCGGAGGAGAGTGATTATGACGTCAGATGTCAGAAAGATCGATGTTGACTACCTCGCCCGCGTCGAAGGCGAAGGCGAGATGCATGTCAAGGTCGTCGATGGAGTCATCGAGGACGTCAGGTTCGGGATCTTCGAACCACCACGCTTCTACGAGGCCTTTCTCGAGGGAAGACCATATTCCGATGCCCCGGACATAACGGCCCGTATCTGCGGGATCTGTCCGGTCGCCTATCAGATGAGCTCGGTACATGCAATGGAGTACGCCTTTGGCGCATCCGTCACCGGCCAACTGCGGGAACTGCGGCGATTGCTGTACTGCGGTGAGTGGATCGAGAGTCACGTCCTCCACATGTTCTTGCTGCATGCTCCTGATTTTCTTGGTTATGAGAGCGCCATTCATATGGCGGCTGACCACAAGGACGTCGTCGAGCTCGGCCTTCGGCTGAAGAAGGCGGGCAACGCGATCGTCACGGTCGTCGGTGGGCGCGAGATCCACCCGGTCAACGTCAAGACGGGCGGGTTCTACCGGGCACCAACCAAGAAGGAACTGCTGACACTCGTCCCCGAGCTCGAATGGGCCAGGGATGCAGCAATCGACACCGTGAAGCTGGTATCCGGGTTCACCTTCCCCGATATCGAGCAGGATTTCGAGTTCGTCGCGCTAAGCCATCCGCACGAGTACCCGTTCAATGACGGACGGATCGTCTCCAGCAAGGGTCTCGACATTGCAGTATCGGAGTTCAACGACTATTTCCTCGAAGAGCACGTCGAACGCTCCAACGCGTTGCACTCTCGGATTCGGGAACGTGGGGCATACCACGTCGGTCCTCTGGCACGGTATGCGCTCAACTTTGAGAAGCTAACGCCGACCGCTCGGGATGTCGCTATTGAGGTTGGTCTCGGACCGGTTGTGCGCAATCCGTTCAAGAGCATCATCGTGCGTGGCATTGAGACGCTCTATGCGGTCGAAGAAGCACTCCGGATCATAGATCAGTACGAGGAGCCGGCGGCTCCAGCCATCGAGATGAACATCCATGCTGGCGTCGGACACGGTGCGTCGGAAGCCCCCCGCGGCATGCTGTATCACCGCTACGAGCTCGACAGCAATGGTCGGATCTTGAAGGCGCAGATAGTGCCGCCGACGGCGCAGAACCAGCTAACGATCGAAGATGATCTTCGGACCGTTCTCGAGGCCTCTCTCCATCTCCCGGATGACGAACTCAGCTGGGTGTTGGAGCAGTCGATCCGCAACTACGACCCGTGCATCTCGTGTGCAACTCACTTCCTCACCGTCAACATTGAGCGGATCAACTCATAGAAGACACAGTGACCGAGGCAGTCGTCATCGGCGTTGGCAATCGCTGGCGCCGTGACGACGCTGCCGGATTCGAGGTTATCGACCAACTCCGGGTTCGCCTCGGCGATCAGATTGCTCTCGTGGAGAGCGATGGTGAGCCCACCCGCCTCCTCGACGCCTTTGCACTGGCGCCGACTGTTGTGATGGTCGACGCTGTGGTCACCGGGGCCGATCCCGGAACGATCCACCGTTTCACCGACGACGATCTCCCGGATCGGATGGGTATTGGCCAGTCGAGCCACCTCGTTGGTCTGATCGGCACGATCGAGTTGGGCAAGCTACTCGGCAAGCTGCCCAACGGGTTGGTTCTCATCGGAATCGAGGCAACTGATTTCGACAACGGTGAGGGCATGACGGATGCGGTGATTGCCGGAGTTGCTGCCGCTGTCGGGGCAGTTCTGGCGGAGTTGGCTTCCTAGGGCTCGTCGCTGTCGCTGTGACCAGACCTATCTTGGAGTGAATCCCCCTCCTAACCTGAGCCAACACGCGGGAAGGCGCCTTTTGAGATTCGTGTTGATCACCCTGATTGTTGGCGCAATCGCGGCAAGTGGTTGCTCCCCGGAAACGGAGACCGTCACCGAACCCCAGACCAACATCGACTCATGGGATGTACAAGGCCATCGCGGAGCTCGTGGGATTCGGCCGGAGAACACACTGCCCTCATTCGAGGCTGCGCTGGATGCCGGGGTTTCTACCTTGGAGCTGGACGTCCACCTCTCCGCAGACGACATCCCTGTCATCTGGCACGACCCCAGGGTCGACTCAACCAAGTGTCGGGGCACGGACTCATCCCTGCCTTCGGCCGACGAGGAACCGTTGGTACGCGATCTAACCGCGGCCCAACTCGCTACCTACATCTGCGACCTGAATCCGAATCCCGGAACATACCCGGACCAAACCGCCGACAGTGGCGACATCGCTGGGGACAGCTACGGGATCGCAACTTTGCAGGACCTTTTCGAGATGGTTAGCCGGTACGCAGCCAGTGACTCAGTCACCCAAGACCAACGCTCCAACGCCGGCACCGTACTGTTCAACATCGAGTTGAAACGGGACCCACGCAATCCAAACAGCATTGGGGACTCTTTCGACGGGACCAATCCCGCGGAGTTCGAGACAGCGCTGGCGGATTCGGTCACCGCCTGGGGTTACGAGGACCGGGTCATTGTGCAGAGCTTCGACCACCGCTCGCTGTGGGCATTGCACACGCTGGCGCCCTCGATCCGCTTGGCGTCGCTGACCTTCGAAGACATCCCGGATCTGGCTGACCTTGCGATCGCCGGAGCATCCATCTGGTCGCCACGTCACAGCATGCTGTCTGCTGATCTCGTTGCGGCAGCCACCGAGGCGGGTCTTGACGTCATCCCGTGGACAGTGAACAAGCAAGACGATGTGTGTGCGCTGTTGGCGATGGGCACAGCAGGGATCATCACCGACAGGCCAGACCTCGTGTTGGGTACCGATGGGTGGCTTGCCGATTGTGACGAAGGATGATCGTCCTTGCCGATCGTGACAACCTCTCACAGATTGCGCAACGGTTCGTGGCCTGAGGGTGAAGATGCCGTGAATTCGCCGCGAAAACTGCCGTCCGCAGGTGCACATTTGTCGACACTCGGCCTACTGCCTGAGGACTTATGGGCCTACCGACACCGCGGCCCAAATCGCAAGTATGAAGCCACCTCGAGCTGAGGAGCTACTTTGACTGCCCAAAACATCATGGTTGACGGGAATGAGGCTGCCACCAGAGTTGCCCATGCGGTATCAGAAGTTATCGCCATCTATCCGATCACCCCGGCCTCCCCAATGGGTGAACTTGCCGATGCTTGGTCCCAAGTAGGAAAAGAGAACATTTGGGGTGTCGTCCCCGATGTCACCGAGATGCAGAGCGAAGGCGGGGCAGCCGGTGCGGTCCACGGCGCCCTGCAAGCGGGCGCTCTGTGTACGACGTTCACCGCTTCACAGGGTCTTCTCTTGATGATCCCGAATATGTACAAGATCGCCGGTGAACTGACACCAAACGTCATCCATGTTGCCGCTCGCACCCTCGCCACACACGCTTTGAGCATCTTTGGCGACCACTCGGATGTCATGTCCGCACGGCAAACCGGGTTCGCTTTGCTCGCCTCATCATCGGTTCAAGAAGCCCAAGACCTGGCTTTGATTGCCCACGCCGCGACGTTACGGACCCGGATTCCTTTCCTGCACTTCTTTGATGGGTTCCGCACGTCACACGAGATCGCCAAAATCCGCTCTGTCGACGACGACACCATTCGCACGATGATCAACGACGACCTCGTTATCGAACATCGCCTCCGTGCCCTCAATCCGAATGCTCCCAAACTGCGCGGTACTGCGCAGAACCCCGATGTGTTCTTCCAGGCCCGTGAAGCAGCCAATGTGTACTACGACGCAGTCCCCGGCATCGTTCAAGAGGAAATGGACAAACTGGCTGGACTGACCGGCCGCCAATACCGCCTCTTTGACTATCACGGTGCCCCAGACGCAGAGCGTGTCGTCGTACTCATGGGCTCGGGCGCAGGCGCAGCTCACCAGGCGATCGACCGTTTGGTCGCCGATGGGGAGAAAGTCGGGATGCTCACGGTCCACCTCTACCGTCCCTTCTCCATCGATCACTTCATCGATGCGCTCCCAGCATCCGTCAAGAGCGTTGCGGTTCTCGACCGTACCAAAGAACCAGGCGCAACCGGCGATCCTCTCTATCTAGACATCGTTACGGCGTTTGCGGAAAGGGGAAACGGCCCCAAAGTCATCGGCGGACGCTACGGCCTGTCATCGAAAGAGTTCGATCCGGCGATGGTCATGACGGTTCTCGACGAGCTCAACAAAGACGTGCCGAAGAATCACTTCACCATCGGTATTACCGACGACGTGACCCACACCAGCCTGCCGGTTACCCGCGGCTGGTCCGAGGGCAAAGACGTTGTTCAGGCTGTGTTCTACGGGCTCGGTGCCGACGGAACCGTCGGTGCTAACAAGAACTCGGTGAAGATCATCGGCGAAAACACCGACCTCAACAGCCAGGCATACTTCGTATACGACTCGAAAAAGTCTGGTGCGATGACCGTATCTCACCTTCGTTTCGGCCCCAACAAGATCACATCAACGTATCTGATCAAGAAAGCGAACTTCGTGGCCTGCCACCAGTTCAATTTCATGGAGAAGATCGACGTACTCGACGTTGCCGACGAAGGTGCATCGTTCCTGCTTAACAGCCCCTACAGCGCTGCCGAAGTATGGGACCACCTGACGGCCAACGCCCAGCGACATATCATCGACAAGAACCTGAAGTTCTTCGTGGTTGACGCCAATAGTGTCGCCAAGGAAGTCGGGCTCGGCGGGCGGGTCAACACAATCTTACAGACGTGCTTCTTCGCTCTCGCCGATGTTCTCCCCCACGACGAGGCCATCGCCGCTATCAAGGGCGGCATCAAAAAGGCCTACAGCAAGCGGGGCCAGGTCATCTTGGACAGGAACTACGCGGCCGTCGATTCCTCTTTGGCGGCACTTGAAGAGGTAGCCGTACCCGGTGCAGTCAGTTCGACGACCACACTGGTCGAGCCGGTGCCGGCGGATGCACCTGACTTCGTGAAGCGTGTCACCGCCATGATTGCGTCCGGCAAGGGCGATCTGCTCCCCGTGAGCGCCATGCCTATCGACGGTACGTTCCCGACCGCGACAACACAGTTTGAGAAGCGCGGCATCGCCCTGGAAATCCCGATCTGGGATCCCGAGATTTGTATCGATTGTGCCCGTTGTGCGCTGGTTTGCCCGCACGCCGCCATCAGACTCAAGGTATACGACCCCTCGGCTGTCGAGAGCGCACCCGACTCCTTCCAATCCAAGCCGTGGAAGGGCCGCGACTTTGCAGGCATGAACACCACCATCCAGGTAGCCCCCGAGGACTGCACCGGGTGCGGTGTCTGTGTCAACGTCTGCCCGGCCAAGAGCAAGGAAGAAGTCAAGCACAAAGCCATCAACATGGCCTCGCTGTCCGACAATCTCGAGGTTGAGAAGGAGAACTACGAGTTCTTCCTCTCCATCCCAGAGTGGGACCGCACCAAGACCAAGCCGGAAACGGTCAAGGGGTCCCAGGTCCTCAAGCCACTGTTCGAGTACAGCGGTGCGTGTGCCGGATGCGGCGAGACGCCATATATCAAGCTGATGAGCCAGATGTTCGGTGATCGTGTCGTGATTGCCAACGCCACCGGCTGTTCCTCGATCTATGGAGGAAACCTGCCATCGACGCCGTACGCAGTTGACGACAACGGGCGTGGCCCTGCGTGGTCGAACTCACTGTTCGAAGACAATGCTGAGTTCGGCTTCGGGATGCGGCTCGCAGTCGATCAGCAGAGTGCCATGGCTCGCAACCTCGTTACTGAGCTGGGTCCAGAGATTGGCGGGCTGGCAAGTGAAATTCTCGACGCCGACCAGTCAGATGAAGAGGGTATCGCTAAGCAGCGCGACCGGGTTGCTGAACTGAAACGAACCTTGGCAACAATGGATTCGCCACAAGCCAAGCGACTCGACAGCATCACGGACTACCTGGTCCGGATGGGTGTGTGGATTATCGGTGGAGACGGCTGGGCGTACGACATTGGCTTTGGCGGTCTCGATCATGTGCTGGCATCCAGCCGCGACGTCAACATCCTTGTCCTCGACACCGAGGTGTACTCAAACACCGGTGGCCAGGCATCTAAGGCGACACCACGGGCCGCCGTTGCCAAGTTCGCGTCTGGCGGCAAGGCAACCGCCAAGAAAGACCTCGGCATGATCGCCATGTCGTACGGCAACGTGTACGTGGCACAAGTGTCAATGGGTGCCAACATGACACAGGTGGCCAAGGCATTCGCCGAGGCAGAGGCGCATGATGGTCCGTCACTGATCATCGCGTTCAGCCCGTGTATCGCTCACGGGATCGACATGTCAACGATGATGTCGCACCAGAAGGAAGCGGCAGACAGCGGCTACTGGCCTCTGTACCGGTTCAATCCTGCCGAAGAGGCTGAGGGCCGACCGGCGATGAAACTGGACAGCAGAGCTCCGAAGATGTCCTTCAGAGACTTTGCGAAATCAGAAGGCAGATTCGCGATGTTGGCCAGGGCCAACCCTGAGCACTACGACGAGCTCATGGATCAAGCGCAGGACGACATCGACAATCGCTGGCATCTCTATGAGCAAATGATCCATGTAGAGCGGACTGCGGAGTTCGTAGACGAGGAGGTGGACGAATGACCGTCGATATCACAACAAAGTACCTGGGGCTCGACCTGGCCAGCCCGCTTGTCGCCTCGGCCTCACCATTGACCGGCAAACTAGAAACCCTGATTCAACTCGAGGAAGCCGGTGCCGCGGCGGTGGTCCTGCCTTCGCTGTTCGAAGAGCAGATCGAGCACGATTCGTGGGCCGTCTTCGACCTCTACGAATACGGCTCGGCCATCTCTCCGGAGTCGTTCGGTGGTTACATGCCGGAGATGGAGGGGTACAACACCGGACCCGATCGCTATCTGAATCTTTTGGAGACAGCGAAGGACAATCTGACCATTCCGGTCATTGCCAGCCTCAACGGTATGTCTCCCGGTGGATGGACCGCATACGCCAAGACGATGCAAGAAGCCGGAGCCGACGCTCTTGAGCTGAACGTATATCGCGTTGCGACCGACATCGAGATGACCGGCGGCGAAATCGAGCAGGGCTACATCGATCTGGTGCAGGACGTCCGCGGGTCAATCGACATTCCGCTTGCGGTCAAAATCTCCCCGTATTTCTCCTCAACGGCGTCAATGTGTCGCCGGCTGGTTGAAGCAGGAGCTGACGGGCTGGTGCTATTCAACCGTTTCTATCAGCCTGACATTGATCTCGAGGAACTCAAGATCAAGCCAGATATCGTTCTGTCCAGTCCGGTGAATCTACGGTTGCCCCTGCGGTGGACGGCCATC
>CAXMRC010000173.1:0-2277 GCA_964195945.1 uncultured Gemmatimonadales bacterium | reverse complement strand
CATCATCGACGACCTGGCCATAACTCGTGCCGAACTCGGCGGCGCCATCGCCGTCGTCAACATTGCGGCCGCGGTGCTGTCACCCGTCGCCGGCCGGATCACCGACCGGATCGGAGGCAAGCGAGCGATCATTGCTCTATTCACGATCGCCGGCTCGACGTTCCTGGTGTTGGGGACTGCCGTTGGTTACGGCATGCTGATCTTCGGAGCCCTCGCCGGTGCTTTTTCGCAGTCTCTGGCGAACCCCGCAACAAACAAGTTGATCGCCGAGGACCTGCCGCCGGGGCGACGAGGGTTTATCACGGGCGTGAAGCAGTCTGGCGTCCAAGCCGGGATCTTCCTCGGCGGTCTCGCCGTGCCATCGCTCGCTGTTGCACTGGGATGGCGTGGTGCCTACCTGGTGGTCGCAATCGTGCCATTGGTATTTGCGGTGCTGGCCGTTTGGCTGATTCCTGCCGCAGCCCCGGTGTCGGCGTCACATCGGGCGGGATCTGTCGGTCGTCTGCCCGCGGCGATCTGGTGGCTCGCCGGATACGGGATGCTGCTCGGTTTCTCGGGTGCGGTGACCTATTTGGTCCCGCTCTTTGCAGAGGAGTCGTTGGGGCTCAGCCCGGTTGCCGGCGGAGTCGCGGCGGCTGTGATCGCGTTCGCGGCCGTTCCGGGGCGGATCCTATGGAGTCGCTTCGCCGAGCAATCTGGGGCGTTCCGTGGCTCACTCGGCGTTATGGCGGCGCTTTCGTTTGCGGCTGCGATCCTGTTCTATACCGCAAGTACCGTCGCTGTCTGGCTGCTGTGGCCGGCGGCGATATTGATCGCTTTCGGGTCGAGTTCGTGGAACTCCGTCGGGATGCTTGCGGTGATGGTCGAAGCAGGCATCGGTTCCACCGGGCGGGCTTCCGGCGTCGTTCTCTTTGGGTTCCTCACCGGACTGGGCCTTGCACCACCGGTCTTTGGTGCGATCGTCGACCGGACCGGTTCCTACGACATCATGTGGCTGCTGTCGGCCTTGACGGCAGCCGCGGCCGGCGGTGTGATCGCCGCCTGGCACAAGAGCGTGTCTCGAGGTCGTTCTGCCACCTAACCGGTGCACGCTGCCCCAGCAGTCTTGCTACTTGTCGTCACCATCCTGCACGACCGAAGGTCACACGTTCAAGTCTTGCCCCCGCTACTACGATCGGCAAGATCCGGCTCTGACCGGATCCTCAATGGCTGAATGGAGTACCACGATGACGGACCTTCGCTCTCTTCGAACGCCATGCGCGGTGATCGATCGCCGCCGTTTGCGGGGCAACGTTGCCACGATGGCGAGTCATCTGTCCGGTCTTGGGGTGGGGCTTCGTCCGCACTTCAAGACCGTCAAGAGCATTGATGCGATCCGTCTGGCGCTGGAGGGACAGCCGGGTGGGGTTACGGTCTCGACGCTTCGAGAAGCAGAACATTGCGTGGACCATGGCATAACCGACATCACCTGTGCGGTCGGCATCTCAGCCGACAAGCTCGACCGTGTGGTCGCACTCGGAGAGCGTGGTGCCGACCTCTCGATTCTCGTCGACACTCTGGAGCAGGCGCAGTTCGTTACGGAGTACCCGTTGGCTAGCTCAAGACCGTTCCACGTCCTTATGGAGATCGACAGCGACGGGCACCGCGGCGGTGTCGGACCACACGACCCGCTCCTCGCTGAAATCGGGGCCCTACTCCACTCGGCCACTGCGACCGAGTTTCGAGGGGTGCTGACCCATGCGGGGGAGTCGTATAACTGTTTCACTCCCGAGTGCTTACGCGATATCGCCCATCAGGAGCGCGATGCCGCGGTCCATGCGGCCCGAGCTCTCATGGATGCGGGATTGCCGTGTCCCGTGGTCAGCGTCGGTTCCACCCCTACGGCCCTGTCTGCCCAGGACCTGACCGGAGTAACCGAGGTCCGGGCCGGGGTCTACATGACCTTTGACCTGGTCATGGCCGGGATCGGTGTGTGCAGCGCCGATGACATTGCACTCTCCGTGCTCACCACGGTCATCGGTCATCAAGCGGCGAAGGGCTGGGTCATCATCGATGCCGGATGGATGGCCCTCTCCCGCGATCGCGGGACCGCCGATCAGCCGCTTGACCAGGGATATGGACTCGTGTGCGACCTCTACGGCAATCCGATACCTGACTTGATCGTGACTGAGACAAATCAGGAGCACGGCATCATCACTGCGCGCTCAGGGGAACCACTCGACGTCACAAGAATCCCGATCGGGAGTCGTCTCAGAATCCTCCCCAATCATGCGTGTG
>CAXMRC010000172.1:0-11125 GCA_964195945.1 uncultured Gemmatimonadales bacterium | reverse complement strand
TTCCGCGACGACGGCGCTGCGCCAATCGAGTTGCAAGTTTCCGTGCCAGTGGGGCGATCGCCGTCTCGATGCGATACAACTCGTCACGCGTTGCATGCATCAGATCGATGTCTTCTGCAAGAGGTTCCCGCAGAGTTCTCGCCACCGGTTCCGCACCCCTGTCGGCAACCAGTCTGCGCACAATCTCACGACGCAACTCCGCACGCAACAACTCCATCAGAGATGCAACCTCGTCGCGGTCAAGCCGCATCTCCAACCCTGTGAGACCATCCTCGCCGCTGAGCAGCTCTTCGATACCGTCGAGACGCTGCAAGACCCTGTACAGGTAATAGCGGCCGCCCACCGGTCGACCAGGCTGAAAACCAGAGAGGCGAGATACGGCACTCCGGACCGCACGCCGCAGACCATCGCCATCGCCACTGCGGAGGGCACCGGCCAGCTGCGACATGAGGTCGCCGACACCCTGGCCATCGCCGGCGCTGCCAGCGCTACCTGCCGCTTCAGCTCCATTCTCCGCCGCTGCGGCGTCTATGGCCGCCCCGACACCAAAGAACACGTCAAAGGCGACATCAAAGGCGCCTCGATGGCGCGGAATCTTGACCAGCGTCGCCGCCAGCGCCTCCCGAACCGCGTCCCTACGCCCGATGTCGACATGCTGCAACGCCGCCGCCGCGTCAAGTGCCTCCGCCGTTGAGACCGGTAGACCAACTGCCCGCAGCTCACCAACAAACGAGCCCAGCGTGTTGATCACGAGTCGAGCAGCTCCCGTTCGACCTTCTCGATGTCTGACTGATACTTGAGCAGCACCTGGAGGGTGTCCCTTGTGATCCGGGCATCGACGTCCTCGATACCAAGCGCAAGCAAGGTCCGGGCCCAGTCAAGCGACTCGCTGACAGATGGGGCTTTGCGCACGGCAAGGTCGCGGATCGACCGCACCGTCCTCGCTACCTTGTCCGCCATGATGTCCGAAAGCTCAGGAACTCTCGCCGTCAAGATGAGACGCTCCCGTTCCACCGACGGGTAATCGATATGCAGAAAGAGGCAACGCCGCTTGAGGGCCTCCGACAACTCACGGGTGTTGTTGGAGGTGAGCACAACAATTGGCCGATGTTTCGCCACAATGGTCCCCAGTTCTGGGACTGTTATCTGGAACGCATCGAGAACTTCGAGCAACAGAGCCTCTGTCTCCATCTCAATGCGATCGACCTCGTCAACTAGTAACACGACGGGCTGTTCGGATCGGATCGCTTGCAGCAGGGGTCGTTCTAGAAGGAACTCTTCGGTGAAGATGTCCCCCTCGATCTCGTGCCACGCCTTACCCTCGTCGCTCTGGAGCCGAAGGAGCTGCTTGTGATAGTTCCACTCGTACAAAGCTTTGGCTTCATCAAGCCCTTCGTAGCACTGCAACCGAATGAGACGTCTTCCTGTCGCCTCAGCTATTGCCAGTGCTAGCGCCGTCTTTCCAACTCCCGCCGGACCCTCTGCCAGGATCGGCTTCTCCAGCCGGTCGGCCAGGAAGACCACCTGGGCAATCCGCTCGTCGACCAGGTATCCGGTCTTCTGCAGCGATTCCGATACGTCATCGGCGGTGGTCCACGTCTCCATAGCGCCTCCAGCTACCGGCGCAGATCAGGGTTCGTCTGCGTTGCTCGTGCTCTGACCGTAAACACGGAGTCGCCGCTCAGCACACCCGGTCGCCCAAACAACCGGCCTCCCTGCCAGTTCGACAAACCAAGCTCGGGCCGATTCAAGGCATATTGCCCATCGATCCATCGGGTAAAGCCATTGCCAACGAACGGCGCATCGATCGCGGCCCAAAATTGTTCGTGTTCATCGGATGATTGTGCAATCAGGCTCGCTCCGAATCGAGGGCTTTGCTCGTTGAACAATGAAACTGCGGTTGCCTGGTCGGGAACAACGGTCAGAGTCACTTCGGGGCTGACTTCCCACTCCCACTCCTCACCAAGACGATCACCAGAGATCATCTCGGTTCGTGCCTCGGTGACATCACCCTCGGCACGAGCTATCGGAGCCTCTCCAAACCAATCCTCAGGAATATATGGCTTCGCCGTCGCCGTGACGTGAAGCTTCGAGATGACTCCCAGCCGTCGCCCGGCGCGGTCGAGTGCATCGAGGAACAGCGGCACTAGCTCGCTGGCTCGCGATTCGACGATGCAACAGGTATTGAGCGTGTTACATACCTTTCGGTCCAGCGAGTTTTCGACCGCGGAGGCGAACTTGGGACCGTCGGCGCTCTCGCCCGTGACAATCCACGCCCCACCGGTTCCATGGAGACTCACCGGGATGCCGGCCTGACGGGCAACCGCTCCGAGTTGACCGACCGCGGCGCCAGAGCCTCTGGCGACTGCCAACGCAAGACGTGGATCAGAGAACAGCGCCCACCCCGCGGCCCGAGCCGGGCTATCGACAAGCGACACTATGCCAGCGGGGAGCCCTGCGGAAGCAACTGCGGGGGCCAGGGCGTTCGCAACGATGGCACGGGCGGTGCCCAGGGCATCCGACCCGATACGAAAGACAACAGCGTTGCCACTGCGCAGCACGCCAGTGGCATCTGCAAACACATTAGGTCGGCCTTCGAAGATAAACCCGACGATCCCGAGACCCGATCGCATCAGATCGACCTGCCAACCGTCATGGGAAACTGAATCCACCACCTGGTCGCGCGCCGACGTGGTCTCACCCCAGATCCTGAGGCCATCGATCATGTCTTGCCGCATCTGCGCAGAGAGGACCAGACGAGTCGTGGACCGGCCCCTGGCGCGAGCCGCGGCGACGTCCGCCTCGTTCGCTTCCGCGATCCGCGCAAACGTGGTGTCGTCGGCCAGACGCAAAGCAAACTCATCGTAGAATCTGGTGATCTGGTCGTCCGATACGGCGCCCATCGATGCAAACGCGTTGGCGGCTGCGGTTACGGCATCCGACGCCGTCGTATGGATAGCGGCCGGAACGTGGAGGAGATCCCCTGACGACTGCACCACAATGAGGTGGTCGCCTGCCTCGAACTCTGCAGCAATCTCGGGAGTCACATGAGTGACTTTGTCACCGCCATAGAGGACAGCCATGCCTGCTTCAACATGATTCAAACGATCGGTCATAGCCAGCAACGGTAGCCGCTCGGTACCGAACCCGGCCGCAGGTAGTCTCACCAGATGCAAGGAGAGTATGAGAGATATACCCACGGCCACGACCCCGTGGTCGTTGGCGCCCACGCACAACGCAACGCTGCCAACTCCGCCGCCTTTCTGCTGCCCCACCTGCGAGATGGTGTTCGCCTGTTGGACTTTGGGTGTGGCCCCGGCTCGATAACGGCCGATCTCGCCGGCAATGTCAGACCGACCGGAATGGTCCTTGGCATTGACAACAGCTCAGAGGCCGTAGCCGTCGCGCAAAGAGACTCAGCAGCTGAGAGAGTCGAATATGTGCAAGCGTCTGTCTACGACATCCCCGTGGCCGATGACTCTTTCGATATTGCCTACGGCCATCAGGTCCTCCAACACCTCGCCGACCCGGTCGCGGCTCTCCGGGAAGTCCACCGCGTTGTCAAGCCTGGAGGCATCGTCGCGGTGCGCGACGCCGACTACGGATCGATGACTCATCATCCGCACTATCAGGAACTCGATGCCTGGCTAAGTATCTACCACGCAGTTGCGCGAGCGAACGGTGGCGAACCGGATGCCGGGAGAAGGCTCCCCGAATGGGTCATGGCCGCCGGTTTTGCCGAGCCACGAGTCACCACGTCAACCTGGACCTACTCCAGGTCCGACGAGAGAGCGTCCTGGGCACATCTCTGGGCAGAGCGCATCACCTTGCCGATCTTCGCTGATCGAGCGGCAGAGCTTGGCCTAGCCGGCAGAAACGAGATAGCGATGATCGCTGCCGCCTGGATTGAATGGGGCAAGGAACCAGCGGGTTGGTTCAGGTTCATCCACGGTGAGGTCATCGCAACCGCTAGCGAGAGCTAGACAAGCACGACAAGATCGTCACGATGGATTACCTCGCCACCGACCTCTGAGGTATGCCGCCCGGCAACACGTTCCAGCATCGACGAACCAACACCAACAAGACCTTTGCCAACGAGACCACCACTGTCATCGACCACTTCGACAGCATCGCCATCAGAGAACTGACCCTCTACACCGGTCACCCCGGCCGCCAACAGAGAGCCTCCATGGTCGCGTAGCGCCGCAATGGCACCGTTGTCGATGATGACCCGACCCCATGAAGGCAACCCGAACGCGATCCAGAGCTTCCGCGCCGACAGCTTCTTCTCTCTGGGCGCTATCCAGGTGCCTACCTCTACCCCACTTGCCGCTTTGGTGGCCGCCTGAGGATCAGCGGCGTCTGCGATAACAGTGGGAATGCCCGACCAAGCTGCCATCCGGGCAGCCGAGATCTTGGTGGCAACGCCACCCGAGCCCAGCGTGCCCGCCGACCGGCTGCGATATAGATCGTCGAGGACTTCATCCGTATCCCGCACCGCCTTGATCAACTGGGCGTCGCCGTCGAGGCGTGGGTCGTTGTCATATAGCCCTGGGGTATCAGTGAGGATGACCAAGAGCGTGGCATCGACAAGATGCGACACGATGGCAGCAAGGCGATCATTGTCGCCAAACTTGAGTTCATCGACCACAACCGTGTCGTTCTCGTTCACGACCGGCACAATCCCCAAGCTCAGCATGCGATCGAGAGCCTCGCGAGCATGCAGATATTGCCCACGTCTTGCGACGACATCCCTCGTAATCAGAACCTGGCCGACGATGCGGTCTCGTTTGGCAAACTCTCCGGCGTATCTCTCGACGAGCTTGCTCTGGCCTACCGCAGCGGCGACCTGAAGACCGGGTACGTCGCTAGGCCGCTCGGTCAGCCCCATCGCGGCGAGCCCGGCAGCGACGGCACCCGACGAGACAAGAACCGTTGGGTGGCCTTGTTCCCATAGCGAACTGACCTGTTCGACCGTGCGAACCAGCCCCGGTTGATCGATCCCGCCCTGTGACGAGGCAAGGCTCGAAGACCCAACCTTCACAACAACGGGTCGCCCCAGGGTGGCCTGTCTTCTCATCGCTCGTACTCGTACTCGTCGTCGTCTTCTTCGGTCGTGGGTTGGTAGGTGAAGACAATCTCGCCGATTCGGACATCGTCGCCTGTGACAGCCCCTGCGGCTGCCAGCGCCCGGTCCACCCCAATTCGTGCAAGGCGCTCGGCGGCAAAGTCGGCAGCTTCGACAACCGTAAGGTCATCCAGGTTCACGGCTCGCTCGGCCGCTTTGCCCGACACAACCCACTCGTCGTTGACATGTTTGATGGAAAAGGAATCCGGCAAGGGGCGGTGCAGCACATAACCGGCACGGTCAGGTGCCTCCCGTATGTGGCCGTCAATCTCCGCGGCGATTGCATAGACGAGCGCCTCAACCCCGGCCCCGGTGACCCCCGAGATCGGATAGAGAGAAATGCCCGCATCCGTCGCCCACGCTACGTAACCGGAATGATCCTCGAGCGTGTCAGCTTTGCTGAGGGCGACGACTCGTCTTCGCTCCGCTAACTCGGACGAGTGCTCCGTCAACTCACGGATCAGCACTTCGTACTGTTCCTGCACCGAGGCGATCTGCAGTGGCGTCGGGTCGAGCAAGATGACAAGAACATGGGCTCTCTCAACATGACGGAGGAACTCGTGGCCGAGGCCTTTTCCCTCAGCGGCACCCTCAACCAGACCCGGTATGTCCGCGATGACAAACTCTTGGTCTTCAACCGAGACAACCCCAAGATTTGGGACCAACGTCGTAAAGGGATAGTCGGCGATCTTGGGCTTGGCTTCAGAGACTCTAGAAATGAGCGTCGATTTCCCGGCGTTTGGGTAGCCAACCAACGCGGCATCGGCAATGAGCTTCAGCTCGAGAATGACCGAGATCTCTTCGCCGTATTCACCCTGCTCGGCAAATGTTGGCGCCCTGCGGTTCCGTGTGACGAGAGCGGCGTTACCCCGACCCGCCCGACCACCTTTGGCGATTACGACTTGCTGACCCGGCTCGACGAGGTCGGCCAGAAGAGTTTCATCAACATCCCTGACAAGAGTTCCCAAGGGAACCGGCAGGACTAGATCATCTCCGACTCGACCATGCCGAAACTCTCCTTCGCCGTGGGTGCCCGACCCTGCTTTCCAGTGTGGTTTCCTGGAGTAGCGAAGCAGCGTTGATGCGGAGTCGTCGGCCGCAACGATGACGGAGCCCCCGGCACCGCCGGAACCCCCGACCGGCTTGCCACGCGGCTTGCCCTTTTGTCTGAGAAAGGAAGCAACGCCCGCGCCACCCGAGCCCCCGCGGACATGTACGACTACCTGGTCAACAAATGAAGCCATGCAGCGACGCCGTCGCTAGGCGGATACGACGATGCTCACCTGACGGCGACCCTTACGGGTCCCGTATTCAACAACACCGTCGCTCTTGGCGAACAACGTATCGTCGCTGCCACGACCGACATTGAGGCCAGGATGAATCCTGGTGCCACGTTGCCGAACCAGGATGGAGCCCGCCGTTACCGTTTGGCCGTCGAAGGCTTTGGGACCGAGCCGCTGCGCCGCTGAGTCGCGACCGTTCCGGGTTGAACCACCCGATTTTGTCTTTGACATGAGCTACTTCTCCTCAGCTACAGCGACGTCGTCTTTGGCTGCGTCTTTGGCTGCGGCTTTGCTTGCTGCCTTCTTCTTGGCACCGGTCATCGTGATCTTCTTCACCTTGATGGTGCTGTAGGTCTGCCGATGGCCTGAACGCTTGCGGTACCCGGTCTTGTTCTTGTATTTGAAGACCTCAACCTTGGTGCCACGATGCTCACCCATGACCTCGACGGTCACCTTGGCTTTCTCGAGCTTGGCGGCATCGGAAATGACAGTGCCGTCGTCTTTGACGATCAGCAGCGGTGTGAAGGTGACCTCACCGGTCTCCTTGAGACGTTCCACATCGAGAACGTCGCCTTCACTGACCTTTGATTGTTTTCCGCCGGCGCGGATGATCGCGTACATCATTTCCTCCGAGATCCCCGAACAACTTATCGTGCCGGTACACACTCAAGCCGCGAGCAGACATGCCCGCCATGGAGCGCCGGCGCATGATAGTACACCTCAACCGAGGCCGAAAGCCGACGCTGCTCGAGCGGTCCCTTTCCGGGAATTGCCTCCGAAGCCACGGCCTTGTTTGGCAGGTGAGCCGTCTACGCCTCTTCAGACACCGGCAACGGTGCCCCCGAGGTCGCGGCATCTTCGTACAAGACCACGCCACGCCCGTTGCATTGCGGACAAAGGTCACTAAACGATTCGAGAAGCCCGGCGGCCACGTTTTTACGAGTCATCTCCACAAGACCCAGATTCGAAACGTCGAACACCTGTGTTCGGGTCTTGTCTTTCGCGAGATGCTCACGCAGCCGCTGTAGAACCGCAGTTCGATTCTTGACGATCTCCATGTCGATGAAGTCGATAACGATGATGCCACCAATATCACGCAGCCGCAGCTGTCGCGCAATCTCTTCAGCCGATTCGAGATTGTTCTGGAGAACGGTTTCTTCAAGGTTGGATCGCCCGACGAAACGGCCGGTATTGACGTCAATTACTGTCAGCGCCTCTGTGCGGTCAACAACGATATGACCGCCCGAGGGGAGCCACACCTTGCGGTCGAGTGCCTTACGTAGCTGATCCTCAACATGGAAGCGCTCGAAAATCCCCAGTTCGTCCTCGTAGAACGTCACCTTGTCGAGAAGGTCAGCCTCGGTGCCTTCCAGGTAAGACAGGGCTTGTTCGTACGTCTTGGGATCGTCGATGAGGAGCCGCCGGAAATCCGCAGTGAAATGTTCCCTAATGACTCGAAGAACCAACGGTGGCTCTTCATGCACGAGGGCCGGCGCCTTGTCGTCGCGAGACGACTCGATGTCATTCCAGATGCCAAGAAGACGCTTGATATCAGCCTGGATGTCTTCCTTGGACGCACCCTCGGCCGCGGTGCGCACAATGACGCCCATCCCTTTCGGGCGAACCTCGGCAATGACGGCCCGGAGTCGTCTGCGTTCATCGTCGGGGAGGCGTCGCGAGATCCCTCTCACATCAGAGTCGGGTGCCAGGACCAGGTAGCGACCGGCAAGACTTATCTGGTTGGTGAGCCGTGCACCCTTATGCCCCAGAGCATCCTTGACGACCTGCACCAAGACGGTGTCGCCCGGTTTCATCACCATTTCGATACGGCGTACTTTGCCCTCGATCTCCGCATCGTCGTAATTGACGTCGCCGGCGTAGAGAACCCCGTTTTTGCCTTCGCCGAAGTCGACAAAAGCCGCTTCCATGCCGGGGAGGACGTTGCGCACCTTCCCGAGGTACACGTTGCCAGCGAGAGACTTCTGATCGGAGCGGGCAACATAGTGCTCGACGAGTACGGGTCCTTCGAGGACCACGATCTGTGTCTGATGCGGGCTCGACCGCACCAGCATCTGCTTGCGAGCCGTATTCGGAGGCGGAACAACCTCTAGATGGGGGCGACTTCTCCGAGCTTCCCCGCTGCGACTGGACGAACTCCGTCGCTGTGCGCCGCCACTGCGACTCTTGTCTCGCTTTGGAGAACGATCCCGTTGTTGGTTGGAACGCTGTGAATTCCGGCTCTTAGAGCCAGAGGCTTTCTTCGCGGGTTGTGTCGTTTTTGATTCCTCGACCGCTCCGCGGCGGACAACCCGCGCGGTTTTCTTGCGGAACAATGCCATTGATGATCTCCTTGAGACGCCCGCTCGGGCGAGATGGTGTTGCCGGCCTAAACGCCGGCGCCGAGTGAGCGCTCTCGATGTAGCTGCACGCCGTCCAACTGGCCAGGACGGCAATAAACCCTGTAGAAGTCGGGTCGATAGATGAGCTTGGATGTGCGAAGCTGGCCCGCATCCCTATCCCTGATTCGAAAAACTCGACCGCTCGTGAGCGGTTCGGCGACTCCGTAGAGTAGCAGAAAATGGCGCAAAACCCAGACTTTTGGGGTCGACAGGCTCGGCGAGCGTTCCAATTGCGCCCACTTGGGACTAGACATCAAGTAACTGCTACGCTCACCCGTCATGCACCGACGTTCTGATCAGGGCTGGCTTGAAGTCATTTGCGGCCCAATGTTTTCCGGCAAGAGCGAAGAATTGATTCGACGGGTCACGCGATATCACCTTGCCCGAGTGCCGACGCAGACCTTCAAACCAGAGCTCGATACAAGGTACGCAGACAAGAAGGTCGTTTCACACAGCAACCTCTCTGTAGAGGCCGAGCCGGTGAATGATTCCGCCCAGCTGTTATCCGCCGTCGAGGACCGGACCATCGTTATCGGCATCGATGAAGGCCAGTTCTTTGACATCGGCCTTGTCGAGGTGGCAACCATGTTGGCCAACGCGGGCAAGCAAGTCATCGTTGCGGGACTCGATCTTGACTACCTCGGGCGCCCTTTTGAACCAATCCCCTCGCTGATGCTGCGCGCCGAGTACGTCACCAAAAGCCTGGCGGTTTGCCACCGCTGTGGTGGCCCCGGATTGTTCACACAGCGGGTTGTTGAGTCTGACGAACTAGTCGTGCTGGGAGCAACTGACGCATACGAAGCACGTTGTCGACGTTGCTACGACCCGAACGAGGCAACACAGACCAAGCTGCAATTGGTCCCTGACTAACGCTCCGTCATACGTCCTCGCTACCGGTATCGAGGACCGTATGCTCAGATGGGCTCTCGTCCTCGTCTATCACCTCGAGGGTGATCCACAGCCGCGGAAAGGCAGCTCTCGTGACTCCAGACCACAACTCGATTTCACCGCTGCTGTGGAACGTACCCGCCGAGATATGCAGCGGACCGCTGCTCAGCCAGAACTCATACACAAAACCATCGGGAGCCGGAGCCAACCCAGCGATATCGACAACCATCCGCGTCCCTGCTTCCTCGTTCCAGCCTCGGACGATGCCGGCCGCGTCGGAAGCAAGGTCGGTAGCCGGAAGCGCAACTTCCCAGTCCGGCGCCGGCGTGCGGTTAGTGACAAAGATCCCGACAAACAGAATCAGAGATGCCGCTATGCCCGCAGCTGCGAGCCACTTCCGGTTGGGGTGACTCGTCGAGCCCGGGTACTCAAAACCCCGCCCGGTCGCGTCCCCGATCAAACTCTCGATCTGCCCGCCGAGCTCCGGCGAGGGTTCTTCCCACACCATCGGGCTTGCCAGCGCGGCGGATGCGCTTCGCAGGCCAGATGCCTGAGAACGACAAGAGGCACACCCTGATTCGTGTTGGGCGGTCATCTCGCCCTCATGGCCTTGCAGCACGGCTGAACGGAACTCGTCGCAGTTCATGCCGTCATCTCCCGCAAGTGACCCAACAGACCGGCCATCCGCTTATGGGCACGATATGAGCGAGACTTGACCGTACCGATCGGTATACCCAGTCGCTCGGCGGTCTCCTCATGTGACAAGCCCAAGTAATGCGTGGCTCTCATGACTGCTCTTTCGTCATCGGTCAGCTCCTCGAGCGCCGAACGTACCTGCCATGCCTCCCAGGTCCCTTCGAACGAAGGTGACAGTACTGCGACCTCGGTCTCAGTTTCA
The DNA here is from genome assembly GCA_964195945.1 of uncultured Gemmatimonadales bacterium. GTDB lineage: Bacteria > Actinomycetota > Acidimicrobiia > Spongiisociales > UBA5794 > JAAETI01. The sequence continues at coordinate 529 of CAXMRC010000172.1, read as the reverse complement.
TCGGCGGTTACGTGGCGTCGCTCCCGCCGGTAGAGATCGACGGCGACACGTCGCGCTATCGCATATAGCCACGGTCCTGCAGCCCGGTCGGGGTCAAACTTGCTGGACGCTCTCCATGCCTGCAGAAAGGTCTGCTGGACTGCTTCTTCCGCAAGGCCTCGATCGCCCAAAGCGGAGTAAGCCACCGTGAACACCGCGCGACCAAACAAAGAGTAGAGCTCGCGAACGGCCTCGGCATCGCCTTCGCTGAATCTTCGCAATGTTCGACTTGAAGGTCTCAATGTTGTGTTCTCACTTGTCGCCGGGCGGGCCGGCAGCGGCCAGCGTAGATAAAGCCACGTCTGCTCGCTGCCGGCCCCGCTGGCTCGTCCGGGGAGGGCGCCTCCTACTTGATCGCATCGCCGGTGGCGGCGAGCACGTACCAGACATCGTTGAGACCCTGACCATTGGTATCCCCCGCCGCGCCATCAGCAGCGAAGTAATACAACGGCCACCCGTTGAAAGTCGCCTGCTCAGAACCATCATCACG
>CAXMRC010000171.1:0-16570 GCA_964195945.1 uncultured Gemmatimonadales bacterium | reverse complement strand
TGGCGATCAAGGCCACGATGGCGATGAGTGCGACCAACAGTGCGTACTCGACAAGGCTGGCGCCTTCTTCGTCGCGGAAACGGGTCTCAAGTGCGGTCCAAATACGGAGCATGGTTTCTGTCCTCCTTGGCAGGGTGATCCGAACTAGACGTTATGGCTTCGTCACGTTGTGAGCAATGGGTCGGTCGACCCGTTCGCGCTAGCGATGGATGCCGAGTCGGATGGCCTCGACGACTGCCTGGGCACGGTCCGTGATGGCAAGTTTCTCGTAAATGCTTGCCAGGTGGTTCTTCACCGTTTTCTGTGAGATGAACAGCCGATCGGCGAGGTCCTCGGTACCGCTGACGCCGGACGCAAGAAGCTTGAGCACCTCTCGTTCGCGTGCGGTCAGCGCCGCCGCCCCTTCATCAAGGATCGGCTGACGGTATCGATCGAGAATCTCAGGTGTTTCCTCTTCGTCGAGGATGGTTTCTCCGGCGGCGACAGCACGGATTGCCGCGGCCAGGTCGGGAAGCGGAGCGGACTTGGACAAGAAGCCGACTGCACCCGCGGCGGCTGCCTTGCGACGCTGGTCGGCGTCGGCGTGCATCGTCACCACAATCGCCAGCGGGGCGCCCTCCATGCGGCGCAGCGCTCCGATGCCGCTGAGTTTTGGCATCTCGATATCGACCAGAATCACGTCTGGTGTGACAGTCTCAAGGGTCGCGAGCAGTTCACGGCCGTCAGCCGCGGTGGCGATGACCTCGATATCGGGAATGCTGTCGAGGGCCTGCGATAACCCCTCCCTAAGCATGGTGTGGTCGTCTGCAATGACAATTTGAATGATCAATTCAATCGGCCTCCCATGCGATGGTAATGCGACTGCCTGTCGAGGGGGACGATTGAATTTTGAGTGCGCCGCCAATCTCGGCAGCACGCTCGCTCATCCCCAGAACGCCGTAGTGACCTTTCGGCAGATCTGTCGGATCGAACCCGGCTCCGTTGTCGTGAATAGATATGCTGCCCCGATCTCGATCCACCTCGCCCTCTATCCGCAGCAGAGTTGCCCCTGCATGCTCGACTGCATTGCGCACAGCCTCGGTGAGGATCGCGCGAAGTTCGACAGCTACGGCGGGTCGGGGTGGTCTGTGCTCTTGGATGTCGATACGGATTTCAGGGCCGGAACCAGACGATTCTGCAGCTATCTCATAGGCTTGCTCAACGATGGAAGCGACATTGTCGTGACGCAGATCGCTAACCGTCGTCCTGACCTCTTCGACCAGTGCTGTGACAGCCTCACGGGTGCCTTCGAGATGGCGAACGAGTTCGGGCTCTTTGGTAGCGCTGTAGATCAGCATGTCGATGCGAAGACCGAGAGATGCCAGGGAGGGACCGATGTTGTCATGGAGTTCCCTGGCAAGACGGATCCGCTCCTGATAGACGGTGCGATGGGCGATCCGCCGCACCAGCGAAACATTGTCAAACGCAAGCCCGAGTTGTCTCACAATCGGTTGTATCGCCGGCAGGTATTTGCTCAGATGGTCGCCGGGCTCGGGCCACAACTCCATCCGACCGAGATTGCGACCTCTCATCTCAATGGGATAGATCTGAGGCAGTGAATCTTCTGCGATTTCTCCCCGGCTGGCCACGACAACCGGTTCGCCGTCCTCCCGCGTAACGCTGACTCGACCACCGAGAAACGGCACCGAAGTTGCGAGATCGCGCAGTGCAACGGTGCCAATCGTGACTGGATTGAGCTCCTGTGTGTTGGCCAGCTCAGACAGGCTGGTCAAGAGCGTGTGTGCGCTTTCGATGCGTTCGACCCGGGCGGTGGCAGCTGCCTGCAGCTCGGCACTGCGCTCGCTGGTCTCGATAAGGATTCTACGGACCTGGGTGAATGTGATTACCACGAGGCTATAGAGGAACGCCGGCTGAATCGTTGACTCGTCGAGCATCGGCTGATCGAGTGCTCGGGCAATCACGAAGAGGCCGGCGATAGACAAAGCTCCTGTCTCCAGCCCGATGCGGAGGCCAAGAAAGCTGGCGGCGAACAAGGGCGGGCCAGCAAGGAAGACGACATATCCCGACTCGGAACCACCGGTCAAAGCCATCGCGATGAGGGAAACGATGACTCCGAGGACTGCAAGCAGTTCGCCCCATTGCTCCGAATTGCGGAGGCGTCGTGGTGTGGTCTGCATCGCTACCACCCATGCACCGGCCAAGAGTGCGGAGATACCAACGTTTGCCGTGGCTCCGTCCACCACCGCGGTGATTGTCACCGAAAGCGTGAGTGACCCCCATAGAACGGCACTGAGAACCCAGTCGAGCCGTTGTTCCCATGGGTCGCGAGATGTGAGCATCGTCACAGGGTACAGTCGGCGCTATGAGACCCGATGGCAATACGGAAACGTCATTGCGACTAATCGTCAGTGGCGGAATCGGAAGCGGCAAAACAACCGTCTTGCGCTTCTTCGAAGGCATGGGTGCCGTCGTTATTGAGGCGGATCGGATCGGACACGAGATCCTCGAGCCGGGGGGAGCGGCGTATGACGCGGTGGCATCCGAGTGGCCCTTGGCTGTCGTTGCGGGCCGGATCGAGCGACCACTTCTTGCCGCGATCGTGTTCAACGATGTTGAGGAGTTGTCGCGGCTGGAGTCGTTGACTCACCCCGCGATCCGCGACGAGATTGCAGTGCGTGTGGCCGCCGCAGGGGGAAGGGACGTGGCGTTGGAACTGCCGCTGCGCAGCGATCTGGTCGGCACCGGATGGGTACGCATTGTTGTGGACGCCCCGCCTGCGGTACGACTGCAGCGGTCGATAGAGCGAGGAATGCCAGAACAGGATGCTTCCAACCGTATTGCGGCACAGCCGGAGCGGGATGAGTGGCTATCTGATGCTGTCCTCGTAGTCGACAACACGGGTAGCCGTGACGATCTCGAGGCGGAGGCGCAAAGAGTGTGGGAGCTTCTCAAGAACGAGAGCCGGTCGTAGACAGGCTGCGAATCTTGTCAGTGCCTCCGAGTACGCTGCCGCTATGCGTCCGTTCAAGGTCCACAGTGACTTCCAGCCTGCAGGTGATCAACCCGAGGCCATCGCCCAACTTGCCGCCGGGCTCGATCGAGGCGACCGGTTCCAAGCGCTGATGGGAATTACCGGCTCCGGGAAATCGGCGACGGTAGCTTGGCTGATCGAACAGGTGCAGCGCCCTGCGATCGTTTTGGCACCCAACAAGGCACTGGCCGCCCAACTCGCCAACGAGTTCCGCGAGTTCTTCCCTGAGAACCGGGTCGAGTACTTCGTGAGCTACTACGACTACTACCAGCCAGAAGCGTACATCGCACAGACCGACACCTACATTGAGAAGGAGTCGACGATGAACGATGAGATCGATCGTCTCCGCCACGCTGCTACGGCAGCGCTACTCACCCGCGAGGACGTGATAATTGTCGCGTCTGTCTCTGCGATCTACGGACTGGGCTCACCTGAGCAGTACGAAGGTCGGCTGCTGCGTCTTATCCGGGGTGTCGAGTACCCGCTCGGTGATGCGGTTCGTCGGCTGGTCGACATCCAGTATGAACGCAACGAGATCAACCTCATCCGTGGCAAGTTCCGTCTCAAGGGTGACACGCTCGAGGTGTTCCCTGCCTACGAGGAGGCGATCTATCGGATCGAGTACTTCGGAGACGAGATAGATCGGATCCTTCGTATGAACCCGATCACCGGCGAGATACTGGAAGAGATGCGCGAGGTGTACATCTACCCGGCGACTCACTACGTCGCCGAGCAGGAGAGAGTTCTCCGAGCGGTGGCTGACATCGAGGTGGAGTTGCATGATCGGCTTACGGAATTGGAGAGGAAGGGCCGACTTCTGGAAGCGCAACGACTCAGGATGAGAACGGCATACGACATGGAGATGATGCGCGAGATCGGCACCTGCGCCGGCATCGAGAATTACTCCCGTCATCTCGACGGTCGTGAAGAGGGGACTCCTCCATACACGTTGCTCGATTACTTCCCCGACAACTACATCACGATCATCGATGAGAGTCATGTGACCATCCCTCAGATCCATGGGCAATACGCAGGCGATCGATCTCGTAAGACGGTTCTCGTCGAACACGGGTTCCGCCTGCCGTCGGCCATGGACAACCGACCGATCACATTTGAAGAGTGGTTTGAGCGGACAAAACAATGTGTTCTGTTGTCTGCGACCCCTGGACGATGGGAGTTGGATGTCTCATCACAAATCGTCGAGCAGGTGATCAGACCGACAGGGCTCGTGGATCCTGAGGTGGTAGTGCGTCCCACCAAGGGCCAGATCGATGATCTTGTCGACGAGATTCAAGAACGCGCCGCCCGCGATCGGCGGGTGCTGGTAACCACGTTGACCAAGAAGATGTCAGAAGACTTGACTGACTACCTGCTGGAGCTTGGGGTCAAGGCAAGATACCTGCACTCCGACATCGACACTCTGGAGCGGGTTCAGATTCTGAGCGAGCTCCGGATGGGCGAGTACGACGTCTTAGTCGGCGTCAACCTGCTCCGCGAGGGCCTCGATCTCCCCGAGGTAGCCCTGGTCGCCATCCTCGACGCTGACAAAGAGGGCTTTCTGCGGTCGCAGACGTCGCTCGTCCAAACCATTGGTCGAGCTGCCCGGAATGTCGAGGGCCAGGTGATCATGTATGCCGACAAGGTCACCAATTCGATGCAGTGGGCCATCAACGAGACAAATCGTCGTCGCCGTATCCAGAACGACCACAACGAAGAGCACGGGATCGATCCGCAAACCATCAGAAAGAAGGTCAGCGACATCCTGTCATTGGTGCAGAGTTCCGATGCTCCGGGTCGTCGAGTGCGGGAGACCAAGGACCGGGCGCCGCTTGATTTGGGTACAGAGGATCTTCGCCGCCTGATCCAAAGCCTCGAAGAGGAGATGCACGATGCGGCCACTCAGCTTCGGTTTGAGTATGCCGCTCGGCTCCGCGATGAGGTCAATGAACTGAAGCGAGAGCTGCGCGATGTAACTGAGGCAGCCCGATAGACACACCGATTCGGGTGCAGGTTGATATCGTCTGCGGGTGAGTGATCGCAAGACTGAGGACCAATCCAACACCTCGTGGAGGCTGCGCACTTACCCTTTGGTGATCTTGATAGCTCTGTTTGGGGCGATGCTGGTCGCAACCGTTGCGTTTGATAGGGATCATCCAACAACCCGTCTCGGTGGCGACTATCCCTCTTTCTTTGGTGCGGGGGCGATCGCTCTCGATGGCGGTTGGGATGAGCTGTATTCGGGGGAGCGCCAACAGGCCGAGCAAGCCGGCCTAATCGATGACGCTGGTGGCTATCTCTATTTCTCCTATCCGCCTTTTGTCGCAGGTGGATATGGTCTCCTCGGCGGACTCGGCTATCAGCTGTCGTTTCTTATTCATACGGTCCTGATGGGTCTTGCACTTTACGGGGCGGTGAGGTTGTTATGGCCTTGGTTGTACGAGCTCGGCATACCCGTGGTCGCTGTCGTTGTAGCGGCATTGGCGTTCTATCCAGTGTTGCGGGCGATCCCCGGCGGCCAAAACACCACACTCACCCTGCTCCTATTGGCTGTAACCATTCGACTCGATAGCGAGGACAGGGCCGTCTGGGCTGGTGGTGCCGCGGCCATGTTGTTGTTCAAACCGCAATATGGCGTGGTTCTAGTACCGCTCATCATCGTGGGGCGACGCTGGCGCATGCTTGCAGGCTGGTTAGCGGGTACTGCATCGCTCTACGTCCTGTCAGCGGTGCTGATGGGCGGTGCCTGGGTGGCGAAATGGTGGGAACAGGCCGGTGCGTTTCGTGATCTCAATCTTGCGGCAAATGGGCACAACTTTGTGTCCATCCCCGGGTTTCTCGAGAATCTCGGGTCACCGGCGTCGTGGCTTTTCGGATACGGGATAGCGGGGCTCGTTGGTCTTGCGGTGGCGTACTACTGGTGGAAGAACTCCCGAGACCATGCTCTTGAGCGCTGGACGCTGGCTGCGGCCGCCGTGGTTGTCGCCGCTCCGCAGACGCTCTACTACGACAGCGGTCTGCTGCTGTTGGGTGTGGTTGTGTTTGTTGCCACAGGTGCGCAACGTCTCGGCCTTGTGGTCGGTGCGTTGGCGGTTCTGTCGTGGACGCAACTTGGATCGGAAGCGTTGGGATGGTCTCCTCTCGGCCCGATAGCATGGATGGCGGTTGTGTGGATTCTGATGGAATCGAACCGCGATCGTCTACTAATAGGCTGACCGCTCTGGGAGCGGTCCTAAGTCGGTGCGACCCCGCCGATTCTTGTCACGCCCCCCAACTACAATCGCCGACGGTCGCGCGGCGGATTGAGGCGGAGGACAGCGCACCGGTGGGAATCGACAAAATCATCGTAAAAGGTGCTCGCGAGCACAACCTAGCCAACGTTGACTTGGAACTGCCGCGCGACCAACTGATTGTGTTTACGGGCATCTCCGGCTCGGGCAAATCATCGCTTGCTTTCGACACTATCTACGCCGAGGGCCAACGTCGTTATGTGGAGAGCCTATCCGCGTACGCTCGACAGTTTCTGGGACAGATGGACAAACCCGACGTCGACTTCATCGAAGGTCTTTCGCCTGCCATTTCTATCGACCAAAAGACGGCGGGTAGGAACCCCAGATCTACGGTGGGTACGGTCACGGAGATCCACGATTACTTGCGACTGCTGTACGCCAGAGTCGGGATCCCGCATTGCCCGAACGATGGATCGGTTGTTGCCCGTCAGACACCACAGCAGATCGTTGACCAGATTCTCGACCTTGACGATGGAACACGATTCCAGGTATTGGCGCCCGTTGTACAGGGCCGTAAGGGTGAGTACGAGGCGCTTCTTACAGACTTGATGAAGGACGGTTTCAGCCGTGCCCGAATCGACGGTGAGGTCCGCGACCTCACTGATGAAATCAAGCTGGATCGCTACTTCCAACACACCATCGAGGTTGTGGTGGACCGCCTGGTTCGCAAGAGCGGCATCGAGCAGCGTCTTACTGATTCGTTGGAGACGGCACTTGCGCTTGCCGAGGGCGTCGCTCTCATCGACATCATCGAGGGCCCCACCCTCACCTTCAGCCAGCATTATGCGTGTCCGGTGTGCGGCTTGTCGTTCGAGGAATTGCAGCCGCGGAATTTCTCGTTCAACAGCCCCTACGGGGCGTGCACCGTCTGCAGCGGAATCGGTACCCGGTATCAGGTCGACGCCGATCTCGCACTCGCGCAACACGACAAGAGCATCGCTGAGGGTGTTGTCGCACCCTGGGCAGGACGGCACCGGATGCGGTACTTCCAACGGCTGCTCGGTTCGGTTGCCGAAGAGGAGGGGATCGACGTTGACCGTCCGTTCCGGAAGCTCTCCAAGAAACATCGGGACCTCCTTATCAATGGTGGAGGGGAGAAGCCCTACGCCGTCACATACCAGAACCGATTCGGGAGACGGCGGCGCTACGAAACAACATACGAAGGTGTGGTGCCGTGGTTGGAGCGTCGCTATAAAGATGCAGAATCGGATGGTGCTCGCGAGCAATACCGCCAATTCATGCGCGAGGTGCCATGTGGCGTATGCAACGGTGGCCGGCTCAACCCTGTTTCCCTGGCAGTGACGGTTTCGGGCAAGAACATCTTTGAGTTGTCGACGCTGTCGTTGCGACGTGCGGTGGATTGGGTCAAGACGATGGAGCTCAGCGACCGCGATCAACACATCGCACGTCTCGTGGTGAAGGAGGTCGAGGCTCGTCTCTCCTTCTTGGTAGACGTCGGCTTGGAGTACCTCACTTTGTTGCGATCGGCCGCCACATTGGCCGGCGGTGAAGCACAACGGATTCGGCTGGCGACACAGATCGGATCCGGTCTGGTGGGTGTGCTCTACATCCTCGACGAGCCGTCCATTGGGTTACACCAGCGCGACAACCAGCGTTTGATCGAGACGCTGTTGCGGTTGCGTGATCTGGGCAACACCCTCATCGTGGTTGAACACGACGAGGAGACTATCCGCATCGCCGATCACGTAGTCGACATCGGTCCAGGCGCCGGAGCTCACGGCGGCAAGATCGTGGCCGAGGGCACCTTGCAGGACATCATCGCGTCTGCGAAGTCCATCACCGGCGACTATCTCGCCGGTCGGCGGACGATTCCTGTTCCGGAAATCAGACGCATTGGCAGCGGCGGATCGATATCAGTCGTCGGAGCAGCCGAGAACAACCTCTCAGACGTTTCGGTCGAGTTTCCTCTTGGCAAGATGACCGCTGTTACCGGCGTTTCGGGGAGCGGCAAGTCGTCGCTTGTCCAGGAGATCCTGTCTAAAGGGCTTCACCACGAATTGCATGGCTCTCACGCTCTCCCCGGCAAGCATCGCCGGCTTGCTGGCGTTGACCAGATCGACAAGGTCATCAACATCGATCAATCGCCGATAGGGCGAACCCCACGGTCGAATGCCGCCACCTACACAAAGGTATTCGATCGGATCCGGGACCTATTCGCGGCGACTACGGACGCCAAGATGCGGGGCTATAAGCCAGGACGCTTCTCGTTCAATGTTTCTGGCGGTCGGTGCGAGACATGTAAGGGCGACGGGACGATTCGAATCGAGATGCACTTCCTTCCCGACGTCTATGTCCCTTGTGAGGTTTGCAAGGGTCGGCGCTACAACCGGGACACTCTCCAGATCTCTTTCAAGGGTCACTCGATCGCAGATGTACTCGACATGTCCGTTGAAGAGGCACTCCACTTCTTTGAGAACCAACCTCGTATCGCCAGAGTTCTGGAAACGCTCTTTGATGTCGGGCTGGGATACGTGCGGCTCGGTCAGCCCGCGCCGACACTGTCCGGCGGCGAGGCGCAGCGGGTCAAGCTCGCCTCCGAGTTAGGGAAGCGATCTACCGGTCGCACGTTCTACATTCTCGACGAGCCGACAACGGGTCTCCATTTTGAAGATGTACGAAAGCTGCTCGGAGTGCTGCACAGACTGGTCGACGCCGGTAACTCGGTCGTCGTCATCGAGCACAATCTCGACGTCATCAAGACAGCTGATTGGATTATCGATCTTGGACCCGAAGGCGGCGAAGATGGTGGTCGTGTCGTTGCTGTCGGAACCCCCGAGGATGTCATCGCGGTTCCAGAGTCATACACCGGCAAATACCTGAGGGACCTTCTTGTCACCGTGCAGATGCGACGATGAGTGAATGGATCCAGCATGCGGAGTGGTGGCTGGAGGAAATTGCCGACGATCCCATCTACCGCCTCGATGTGCTTCCGCTTGCCGAAGATCTGATCGGGCGGTCCAATGGACTGTTACTCGACCTCGGTTGCGGAGAGGGACAAGTGATGCGCTCTTTGTCTGGGAAGGTCGTTGGTTGTGATGTTTCACCAACGCTCTTGGCAAAGGCCAAGTCGGCCGGTCCAGTCGTCAGAGCAACCCTTCCCGATCTTTCCTGGATCAGAACCGATGCAATGGATCTTGCATACGCGGTACTGGTCCTCGAGCATCTGGCTGATGAGCGGATCTTTTCGGCTGCCGCACGGGTTGTTCGTGCAGGGGGAGCCCTGGTGCTGGTGATGAATCACCCGGCATTTACCGCAGACGGTGCAGGCCCGATCATGGACCCGGCCGACGGCGAGTTCCTGTGGCGATGGGGGCGGTACTTCGTGAGCGAAGCGTGTTCGATGGCCACGCCGGATGCTGCGGTGACCTTCTATCACCGCCCATTGGCAACCATCCTGAGCGCGGCAGCGACGGCGGGGTGGATGCTAGAGCGATTTGTCGAGGTTGGCTTTAGCGAGGCAGCGATAGCAACCGAATCTGGATATGTTGGTCAAGAGCAAATGCCACGACTACTCGGTGCGCGCTGGTCGAACACTAAAGGTGGTTGAGGTTTGCTCCGAAGACTACGTGTTGACCACGGAGGAAAATATGGACGGCTTCTACGTCGCATACGAATACGGGACCGGGGCTGCTTGGGCATTCGTCAAAGCGAATACGCCCGACGAGGTTGTCGCCGAGTTGCCAGAGCTCGATGTTTACGAGACACCACCGGAGTGGATGACGATTGACGATCTCCACCGGGTACGCAAGCACGCATCAGTCGAAATAGGCAACGATGCCAGCCTCGATCACATTCTTGACGCCAGTCGGCGTCTGTCACTGGCGGCCGCTTCCTAGAAGAGTCCGCTAGAAACAACCACGTTCTGCCGCGGTTGCGGCAGAACGTGTAGGTCATCTGTCGTAGCATCGTGAACGATGATGCACCGACCACCAGCCTCGACCATTCCTGAAGGGCCAGGGGTTTACCTATTCCATGGGTCCGACGGTCGCGTTCTCTACATAGGCAAGGCCAAATCGCTGCGGAAGCGGCTCGCCAACTACTTTGGCGGCGATCTGCTTGCCCGCACCAGGCTCATGGTGAACGAGGCCGACACAGTCGAGTGGATTGTCACCGATACTGAAGTCGATGCGCTAATGCTCGAGTACACACTTGTCCAGAAGCATCAACCTCGATTCAACATCAAGCTGCGCGACGATAAGAGTTTCCCCTACCTCGCCATCACCAGGTACCAGGACTGGCCGCGGGTGATGGTGATGCGCGGGAAGCGTCGCAAAGGCGTCCAATACTTCGGTCCGTATGCCCACGCCTATGCAATACGTCAGACACGGGACCTGCTCCTGCGCACCTTCCCGATCAGATCCTGCACCGACACAAAATTCAAGAGCCATGCGTCGCTGGGGAGGCCGTGCCTGTTGTTTCACATCGAGAGATGTTCCGGGCCGTGTGTTGAAGAAGTTGGCGTTGACGACTACATGAGGGACGTCGACGGCCTGGCTGCGTTCCTCGAAGGCGATCGCGCCGACCTGACTACGCAACTGAACGCACAGATGAGCGATGCTGCCGGGCGCCAAGAGTATGAACATGCGGCCCGTCTGCGGGATCAGCTTCAGTCGGTTGAGAAGGCATTGCAGCGTCAAGAACTGGTGTCGGACCTTCAAGAGACGTTTGATCTGATCGCCATCACACAAGACGACCTCGAAGCTGCTGTGGTTGTTTTCAATGTCACACGAGGACGTCTCACCGGTCGGAGAACGAGCGTGATCGACAAAGTTGAGGACGTCACATCGGCGGAACTGGTCGGGATCGTGATGCGCCAGAGTTACGGGGCGGAGCCGCCCCCCAGACTGGTCGTCGTTCCGGAGCTGCCTGTCGATCCTGAGGTCTGGACGCAGTGGTTGTCGATGCGACGAGAGTCAAAGGTGGAGGTGCGGGTTCCGATGCGGGGAGCAAAACGCCGGCTGTTGGAGACCGCCGCGGCCAATGCTCGCGAAGAGTTCACCAGACATCGGATGAAGCGGGCCTCAGATCACAATGCCAGGGCCAAGGCCCTGCGCAGCCTGCAGGAGCATCTCGGCCTTGAGACGGCCCCTTTGCGGATCGAGTGTTACGACATCTCGACAATTCAAGGTACCGACACTGTAGGTTCGATGGTTGTGTTTGAAGACGGCCTTCCCAACAAGTCCGAGTATCGCCGTTTCAAGATCAAGAGCTTCACGGGCCAGGATGATTTTGCGGCAATGGAAGAAGTGCTGCGCCGAAGATTTGGCGCCTACGTGGCGGATCTGGAGCGGCCGGTTGAAGAGCGTGGCAAATTTGCTTACCCGCCTTCTCTGGTGGTTATCGATGGTGGAGCCGGACAACTAGGACGAGCAGTCAAGGTTCTCAATGGCTTTGATCTTGACATCCCGGTGGTGGGTCTCGCCAAGAGATTGGAAGAGGTGTATCAACCTGGCGCCGCTGCGCCGTTGCTGATTCCCCGCGGCGAAGAAGCGCTCTACTTGTTGCAGAACGTGCGCGACGAGGCACATCGGTTTGCTGTGACGTACCATCGCACGCTGCGCGGTAAGCGCATGGTCGATTCTGTTCTGGATTCAGTCGCGGGGCTCGGCCCGAAGCGAAAGCAACAGTTGTTGCGGAGGTTTGGCTCGCTGAAACGTCTGCGCAACGCTACGTTCGAGGAGATCGCGGAAGTGGTTCCGGATGCGGTTGCTGATCAGTTGGTTTCCGTCTTGACCGGAACCAGCAAAGGGAGACAAGCGTGAGCCAGTCAAAAGCGGTGATTATCACGGGCATGTCGGGCGCCGGACGGTCGCAGGCGGCCAAGGTCCTGGAGGATGTCGGCTACTTCGTTGTGGACAATCTCCCCGCGCAGATGATCAAGTTCTTGGTAGACGAGGTCGGTGTCGCTGAGGGCAAGCGGGAACGCATTGCGGTGGTGGTCGACACCAGGGGCGAGGTCACGTACGAAGCCCTCGACAAGGCGCTGAAGAGTCTATTGCAGCGCGGGGTCCGTACCACTGTTCTGTTTATGGACGCCGATAACGCCGCAATCGAGCGTCGCTTCGAGGAGACACGGCGCAGCCATCCGATTCGGGAGGGCACACTCACACAACGGATAGCGACCGAACGGAGCACCTTCGAAGAGATTCGTGGGCTGGCCGATATCATCATCGATACGACAGACCTCAATGTTCATGAGTTGAGAGACAAGGTTATCGAGGCGTTTGAGGCCCCAGATCAGACCCGCAGCCTGCGCGTTGACGTCATCTCGTTCGGGTTCAAGCGAGGGACACCACGGGTCGTCGATCTGCTTCTCGACGTGCGCTTTCTACCCAACCCGCATTGGATTCCGGAGTTGCGTCCTTTGACCGGGCACGATGCTCCGGTTCGTGATCATGTCCTTGCAGCCGAGGATGCTGTGGTCTTTGTCGAAAAGACTATGGATTTGTTCCGATTCCTTTTGCCGCGATATGAGGCAGAAGGGAAGGCGTATCTCACGATCGGTATCGGCTGCACCGGTGGCCGTCATCGGTCTGTCGCGCTGGCGAACGAATTGTCACGGCGGCTCCGGTCGGAGAGCTTTGACGCCAACGTGAGCCATCGCGACACGCCGGATTCCAGTGAGTAACCCATTCGGCACGCCAGCGGCCGAAGTGTTGGAGCAAGCGTTGTCAACCGAACGACAGGGCCCGCACGTAGTGGCTATAGGTGGCGGAACCGGTCTTGCCGCCGCACTTCTGGCGATCCAGAGATATGCCGGACGAATCGACGCGATCGTGACGGTTGCTGACGACGGCGGATCTTCTGGTCGGCTCGCACCCGACCTTGAAATCCCACCCCCTGGCGATATCCGTAAGTGTTTGGTTGCGCTTACTCCTGAGGAGTCGGCGTGGAAACGATTGTTCGAATATCGGTTCGACGCCGCCGATGTCAGCGGGCACTCGCTTGGCAACCTGATCATCGCTTCTCTTGCCGATCTGGAGGGTGACTTTGGCGCGGCTCTTCGTCTAGCGGAGAAGCTACTCGGTGCGGTTGGCTCTGTGATCCCCGTTTCTCCGCAACGACTCCGTATTCACGCTGTGGTAGACGGAGTGGAGACCGATGGGCAGGTTGCACTGGCGTTGAGTAGAGGCAACGTTGAGGAAATGAACTTGCTCCCTCACGATTCCGTAGCTGATCCGGCGGCGATCGAGGCTATCGGACTCGCCGATCAGCTAGTCATTGGCCCTGGAAGCCTGTACACCTCTCTGTTGGCCACACTTTTGGTGCCAGGGATAACCGAAGCGGTGAATGCCTCGAACGCACGTCTTGTCTACGTAGCAAATGTCAGCACGCAGGACGGCGAGACTCTTGGAATGGACTGTGCCGACCACTTAGATGCACTAATTGCAATGAGTGGCTTGAGACCCCCTGCTGCTATCGTCGCCAATGAAACGTCGGTGACGTTTCCGCCTCCTCTGACGGCGGTTATGGTCGATGAGGAGGTATTGGCAACATACGGTGTAGACGTTGTCTCTGCTCACCTTGTGGACGACCAGTCTGAGGTACCGAGACACGACCCGATTCGCCTGGGTGGCGTTTTGGCGCGTCTCATCTGAACCCCGCTATATGAAGGACCCTTATGAAGGTAGCAATCAACGGATTCGGCCGTATCGGCCGTAATTTCTTCCGCGCCGCAAAGAAAAGCAACGCCGGTTTTGACCTGGTCGCGGTGAATGACCTGACCGATGCTGAGACTCTGGCCCACCTGCTCAAGTACGACAGCGTGCATGGGACCTATCCCGGTGAAGTCTCGGTTGTTGATGGCGACCTGATCGTTGACGGGGATCGTTTCAAGGTCTACTCCGAGCGTGACCCTGAGAATCTTCCCTGGGGCGAACTGGGTGTGGATGTCGTCATCGAGTCGACGGGCATCTTCCGCAGCCACGAGGCGGCATCGAAGCACGTCACCGCAGGGGCGGAGTATGTATTGATCTCGGCGCCGTCCGGCGACGCTGATGTTTCGATTGTGCTCGGTGTCAACGATGATGATCTCGACCCGTCACGTCACAAGATCATCTCCAACGCGTCGTGCACGACCAACTGCATCGCACCGATGGCCAAGGTTCTCGATGACGCATTCGGAATCGAGCGAGGCATGTTCACAACCGTGCACGCGTATACGAACGATCAGGCCATCCTCGACATGCCACACAAGGATCTGCGGAGGGCTCGCAACGCGGCTAGCAACATCATCCCGACCGCGACAGGTGCGGCCAAGGCAATTGGCAAGGTTCTCCCAAGCGTTGACGGCAAGATGCAGGCCATGGCCATGCGGGTCCCGGTTCCCGACGGCTCGATCACCGACCTCGTGGTCACTCTCGGCAGGGACGTGACCCTCGACGAGGTGAACTCTGTGTTCCGTGCGGCTGCTGAAGGACCGATGAAGGGCATTCTCCGCTATACGGAGGATCCCATTGTTTCGAGCGACATTGTCGGGGACCCGCACTCTTGCATCTATGACGCCTCGGCCGCCATCGTCCCAGGCGACAACATGATCAAGGTGCTGGGCTGGTACGACAACGAGTGGGGCTATTCGAGCCGTCTCGTTGACATCGCCAAGCGACTCGGCTGAAACCAAAGAATCGACACAATTGTGAAAACCCTCCCAACGCTCGACTCGCTACGAGTTGAGGGGAAGACGGTTCTTGTCCGTTCCGACCTGAACGTGCCGCTGGATAATGGGGAGGTGGCTGACGATTTTCGGATCGAAGCCAGCCTCCCCACCATCCAGGCTCTGCTCGACAGGGGAGCCAGGGTCGTCGTTTGCAGCCATCTGGGGCGACCCAAGGGTGTTGACGAAGGGCTTCGCATGGACCCGGTAGCCCGACGTCTCTCTGAACTGGGTGGCTTCCCGGTAAACAAGCTGGACGTTGTGGCAGGCGCAGTCGCCGAGGCCGCACTTGCGACGACCGACGCGGCGACTGTGACCGTTCTGGAGAACACGCGGTTCGAGCCGGGCGAAAAGAGAAACGACCCGGATCTTGCCGAGGCTCTGGCGCGACTCGCCGACATGTTTGTCCTCGACGCTTTTGGCACGGCACACCGTGCTCACGCCACGACTGTTGGCGTCGTCGAGCGTCTTCGATCGGCTGCCGGTTACCTGCTTGAGAAGGAAGTAGCTGCCCTGTCGGCGTTGCTCACTGATCCGGAGCGACCCTATGTGGTGGTCCTGGGCGGGGCGAAGATCTCCGACAAACTTGCGGTGATGGAGCATCTGTTGCCCCGAGTCGACAAGATGATTGTTGGAGGAGGCATGTGCTTCACCCTGCTCCAAGCGCAAGGCTTTGATGTGGGCAACTCGCTCGTCGAAGAATCAATGCTGGAAGTGGTCGGCGGTCTACTCGCCGGCGAATACGGGCACAAGATCATGTTGCCAACCGATGTGGTGGCCGCCGCAGCGTTTGCGGAGGATGCCGATCATGTTGTTGCCCATGTTGACGCGATTCCCGCGGGCACGATGGGTCTCGACATTGGCCCGGAGTCAATACTGGCTTTCAGCACCGCTGTCGAGGAAGCGAAGAGCGTGTTCT
Source organism: uncultured Gemmatimonadales bacterium (assembly GCA_964195945.1). Taxonomy (GTDB): domain Bacteria; phylum Actinomycetota; class Acidimicrobiia; order Spongiisociales; family UBA5794; genus JAAETI01. Next base: position 659 of record CAXMRC010000171.1, on the reverse strand, counting down.
GGAATGGCCCGATGGGCGTCTTCGAGTGGAAGGCGTTTCGAGCGGGGACCGCCGGAGTTGCCGCGGCGCTGGCGAAGACCGATGGGTTAACCGTCATCGGAGGCGGCGACAGCGTTGCCGCCATCCGTTTGCTCGGGCGGGAAGCTGAAGTGAGCCATGTTTCGAGCGGCGGTGGCGCCGGTCTCGAGCTTCTAGAAGGAAAAGAACTACCGGGCATTGCAGCCCTGGAGAGGTGGAACGATGCGTAAGGACCTCATCGCTGGCAACTGGAAGATGCATTCGACGCATCTAGACGCCATTCAGATGGTGCAGAAGCTCAGTTACCGTCTTGACCCTGCCGACTACTCGCGGGTCGATGTGGTGGTTTGCCCGCCGTTTACCGCGCTCCGGTCTGCGCAGACGGTTATCGAGACCGATCATCTACAGATCAGCTTGGGGGCACAGCATTGCTTCTACGAAGAGAAGGGTGCGTACACCGGGGAGATTTCCCCACAGATGCTCTCGAAGCTTTCGGTGTCGTATGTGATCGCTGGTCACTCAGAACGCCGTCAGGTTTTTGGTGAGACAGACGACGATGTGAACAAGAAGGTCAAGGCCATCCTCGCGGCGGACATGATCCCGATCATGTGTTGTGGGGAAACTGATGACGAAAAGGAACA
>CAXMRC010000170.1:0-9558 GCA_964195945.1 uncultured Gemmatimonadales bacterium | reverse complement strand
ACGATGAAGAGGCCAACAAATGCGTACAGCAGACCGCGGGCAATGAGCAATCCACTCAAGGCGGCCACATCTGCGTTCTCTCTTTCTACGAGAGGGATGATCGCCCCCATGTCGAGAAGCGTTGTGGCGCCGGCAAAAAGGAGAACAGCTCTGTACCGGTATTGCCATGCCGTCAGCAGCAGCGGGACAAAGAGCAGGAAGAAAGGCATCCAATAGTCGGCTAGAGCGTCGTTGATGCCCATGCCGGCTTCGAGTCTGCCCTCTACGTTGGCGATACTCTCCGCCATCGGGGCAATACTCGCCAGTACCAGAGCCGTCGGCAGAAACGCTCGACCCATGACTTGCTGAACTCGGGGCCACGAGATCAGCAGGAGCAGTATCCCAAAGAACAGGATCCCCGCCTCGGGAAATCGGGGATTGGATGGATCCGGATTCTGTTGGTTTGACCAGGCCACCAGGACCAAGAGACCGAGCCGAACCGAGACATACCAGCGGAACACCCGCAACAGACCCGGCTCAATGTTGGAACTTCTCATGACGGCATTATCGACCAGCCATCCATGACGCCCCAGTGATTCCTGTCACATCGATACATGAGAGATGTCACGGATCGACGTGATCCCCATTACTACCCGGGATCTGGTTCTCGGCGTCCAATAGAGACGTAATCAAGACACCACAACGGAGGTGGATCGTGAACAGGATCATGATGATGGTGGCGGTGGCAGCGTTTGCCCTCGTCGCCGGAGCGTGCAGCATTGACGTCGAGCGAAACGATGACGGATCGCTAGAGGTCGAGACAGTGCTCACTGAGCAAAGCGTCGCCAACGAGATCAGCAAAGGTGTAGACGACCCGCAGGTCAACTTCCTGACCATTGATATGAAGCCAGGGTATGCCCTCGTCGACATGGAGCGGGTACGAGACAGCGGATTCGGTCTGGACGCAATCTCGTTCCGGCTTGACCTCCGGGTCGAAGATGGCCACCTGGCCGCGGACGTAACCGAGGCTGTCTGGAATGACATCCCGATTCCGCAGGATCTGGTCGACATATGGAACGAAGAGTTGGCAGCACAGCTCGAAGCAGAGGGTAAGGAAGACCCCGATAGCACTCTCGTTGCGGTCACGCTCTCTGAGGACGCCCTCACCATGCAGTGGCACATCGAAACCGACGAGAGTAAGAGCTAGACCGCCAGCAACCTGGTGGGGACGTATGTGGGTGGCCCAACAGGGCCACCCACTCGTTCGTAAGTGACGATCTCGAAGACCGACCCGCTAGTCGTCTTCCTGGCTGCTCCGCATCGACCAGATCAAGGTTCGCATGCTCTTGGGCTGAGACAATACGGTGACGATGGCGTCTGCGATGTTCTCGGGGCGCATCATGTCCGCCAGACCTGGCATGTCCGGGGTCCGGCCTGCTCCCATGGCAAACTCGGTGGCGGTACCGCCAGGACAGATGGTGCTGACACGAATGTTCTTGTCGCGGAGTTCCCTGTCCAAACCACCGGCTAAGCCGATCTGTGCAAACTTGGTGGCGGCATAGACCGCTTCGTCACCAGCTCCACGTAGTCCGGCTACCGACGCAACGATCACGATGTCGCCCTCGCCGTTCTGGAGGAAATGGGGAACTGCAGCCCGGATGGGCCACACCGTCCCTGGAACATTGATGTCCATCATCTCTTTCAGCTTCTCATCGCTGAGGTCCATGATTCCGCCGTAGGCACCGATGCCGGCATTGGCGACGAGCGCATCCAGCCGTCCAAACTTTGCGATGGCTTCGGCAACCAGATGGTGCGAAGAATCAGGATCGCGGACATCCATCTCGACAGCGACCGCAGATCCGGCGAGCTCAGCCACCATCTCATTCAGCCGGCCGACTCGACGTGCCCCGAGAGCGACCTTCGCTCCTTCCGCAACGAGCGCCCGCGCCGTTGCTGCTCCGATTCCCGCAGTGGCGCCTGTGATCGCCACAACCTGACCGTTCAGATCTCTCATAACCGGCTCCATCCGATCGATTTCCGCTGCTACCAAACAGCGTACCTACTACATAACAAGTGCGACGAAACCGGGTCTAGCGCTTCGAAAGCGGTGCGAGGAATCGGTTGCGAGAAGAGTCGAGTAGGTCGACCGGCTCGTCGACCGGGATCAGCTCGACGCTCTCGGTACCGATCAGATTGGCGATCCGCCCCGCCTGATGCTCGACATCGTTCCACAGCCGTTTCGACCAGTCCGAGAATGGGGCCACCTTGATCGCAAGCGGATCGTCACTGCTACCCAGATCCCACTGACCAACGACCTTGCCCTTGTCCATGACCAACGAGGTAGCGTTCCCAAAGCGGTCGTGGGTAAGGGGTGCGTAGCTCGGATCAAACAAACGGTCCCGGTTCCGGTAGGCAACCATCATGACGTCCCACACCGGAAGCAGCCTGACTCCATTGAGCTGCTGAGCAGCGGCGCCCTGCTGATCAAGGTCGATCCCGTCCGTTGCTTCAAGAGTCTGTGACTTGGTCCAGCCCGTCCACCACTTGACGTCGTCAACCCCGACGGGGCCGTATGCGGTCACATAGCGGTGCACCAACTCTCGCATCGCGGCCTCATGGTCCAGTTCATCTGGATTCGGTCCGGGGAGCCAATCCGCCCAGCGGGCGTACAGGAACCGGTCCGACCTCCAGGTTCCCGTGGTCACGGTGCGCACGATCCGGAAATGTGCGGCCGCCATTCCCATAAGGACACCAAACAGATCCCCCAGCTCACGTTCCGGATCGACTCGACGCCGCAGTTGCACCGCAGGCATCGGGCCATTGGCTAGAGCCGCATCGGCGTCCTCGGCGAACTTCTCGTAGTGACCCTCGGCCCGTTTGCGATATGAGTTGGTCTTGCGGACCAGGGTCTTCGTTGCTGCGGCCACAACTGGGAGAATCTCAATAGGGACCGTGTGAACCGAGTAGCGCATCGCCCTCAGTCGCACCAGCTTGCTCCCGGCGACAGCCTGATTGAAATCCTCGATGGTGAAATCAGGAATCCTGGCAAGGGCCGACAGATAACAGGTCGGTGCGGTGCCATACACCCCAACCGATCCTTCAATCACTTTCACGAGATCGGGACGTTCGCTCATCGGGAATTATCCTCGCAGAAATCGACTCTCCCCTATGAATCAATGAGACGTCGATCTTGACTCTCTAGAATCATGTTCTGGGATCTCGTTCTAATGACACCCGCTCGAACCGACTCATCGACAAGACGTGACTCGATCTTCGAAGCAGCGCTCCAGGCCTTTACCTCATCCGGCTACGAAGCCACCTCGATCGAAGATATTTGCAACGCGGCGCCTGCAAGCGTCGGCAGTTTCTATCACCACTTCGGTAGCAAAGAGGGAGTCGCCGCAGCCCTCTACGCCGAGGCAATTGAACAGTTCCAAGCAAGCATGCGGACGGCTTTGTCAGAACCGTTGCCTCCGAGAGCAATGGTTTCAATCCTCGTCAGCAGTCATCTCACTTGGGTGCGGGACAACGAGCTTTGGGCGAGGTACTTGCTGCAGATGGGGGCGGCACCGGCGGTTGCAGCCGCTCAACCGGCGGTGAGAGAGCAGAACCGATCACTTGTCGCGGCCATCGAGACATGGTCCACTCCATTCATCGAACAAGGAGCCATCATCCCGCTGCGCCCCGCTGCGCTGCTCGCTCAGATTCTCGGCCCCAGCTATTTCGTAAGCCGTGCCTGGGTGTCGGGTGGACCGGAGATTACGGATCAACTGATCGGGCAGTTCTCCAATGCGGCGTGGCGATCTGTCCAATTCGAGGAGACCCCCAGTGCATCTCGACTTCGATGAGGTGTTCCAGATCACACCTGCAGAGGCCTACGACTACTGCAAGAGCCCGGCGGACTGGCCGCGCTTGTTTGGTGCGTTCACCAGGGTTGTCGACCGTGGCGATGGCTGGCACACCGTGTGGATCCGGCGTACACCGATCCCGCTAGTTGGCAAGATCATCGTTGCCGAGCCCGACAAGCGGGTGGCGTGGCAATTTCGTGGATTCTGGAAAGGTGATGGAGCGGTGCAGTTCGAGGTGACCGACCGCGGAACCCGGATCACAGGCCACGAGACCATCACCCTCCCGAGACCGTTTCGCATGATGGACCGGGCGATCCAACCCGGGTTTGCAGCCGTTTGGGAAAGCGGATGGCAACGCCTTCGCAGGCGGGGGTCAGAGCCCCGGTAGGGTGGAACCTACAGCCAGCCGGGGGCGTTTAAGGGACATGCGCTATGTGTTGTTCGCAGTGGCCCTCATCCTCACCGCCTGCACCGACTCGAACGTGACCACGGAGCCACCGGATAGCTCAGTCGCCACCACCAGTGTCGCCCCAACGACAACAACCATCACGACGGGCCCAGCAGCGACCACCACGACGACGACCACGCCCCCTCCTGTTGTGGAACCGCCGGTGTCTGGTACGACACCCTTCACCCCGCTGCCGCTACCAGATGAGGAACTGCCCCATACCTTGGACGCGGTGACGATTGGGGATGCCGGACTGCTCTATCTCGGCGCCATCAGCCCAACGCCCCGCGACCACCCCAACGAGGGCGCCTTCTGGCACTACGACGGCGATGACTGGGCTCGAACCATCGTCTCAGAGATTGCGTCACCAGATGAGTTCGGATCACACCCACAGACAACAAATCTTGTGGTGTGGGATGGCGGATACCTGGGCTTCATCCAGCCAGACTGGATCGACGAAACAACTGACTCCGCACTGCCATCGCTGCTGACATCCGCCGACGGACGCACCTGGAAAGTAGAACCCATCTTCCCGCGGGCCGCCGCCGGAAGCGGGCTTGGAGGGACCCTCCCAACGCCAGAAGCACCGCCGTGGCCTGGTGCGGCCGGAATCTCCAGCGTCACCACAACCGCAGATGAGATCGTTGCCGTCGGCTGGGTAGTCACTTCCCCTGGGGAATCTACGGCAACCGTCTGGCGATCCCGTGACGGGACCTCCTGGACAGTTTCTGGTCTTCCGAATGTCCAATGGCCCAACGAGTGGGCCGCTGAGATCGCAATTGGTGAGTCCGGATGGTTGGTGTCTGGAGCCGGACCGGTTTATGGCGCCACTCTCCTTTGGTACTCGTCGGACGGGACCAAGTGGACATACATCAGCGATGCCTTCCAAAACGATGACGGAGAGATCTGGTGGTCCTTTCACCAACTTGCCTCGGGGGCCAATGGGCTTGTGATCAATGCGGGTGATCTGTCTGCTGAATACGCCGAGCAAATCTGGCGATCGGATGACGGAATCACCTGGTCAATAGTGGGCGGTAGAACAAACGCACCCACCACCGTTGCTTCCGATGGCTCGACCATCACGCGCATGAGACGCGGAGCGGATTCCACCATCGTCGATTCGTCGCAAGATGGGGAGACCTGGGATCCGGTCACATCGCTTGACATCAAGACCGACCCCGAGCGGACCTGGCTGCATCGACTTAATCTCTGCTTGCTTGGCAGCACTATCACCATCACCGAGGTCCAGAACAACGAGGACTACACCGAGACCAACGCCGGAATATGGATCGATGCCCCGGAGATGGACGTCGTCCTGGTCGAGCACGATGATGTGCTCAACGTCCGCGACCGTGCGATGGGGAACATTGTCGACGAACTGGACCCAGCCGCAACCGACGTACAGACAACCGGTCGCAGCGATGGTGCCGCTGGCTCTCTATGGCTTGAGATCCTGCACGATGGGCGGCTGGGATGGGTGAACTCTCTGTATCTGACCGAGCCCGTCGAGGATTTTGCTGCGATGGATCCACTAGCTCTCGTTGAGGAATTCGCCGAAGACGTATTCCGGAGCGGACGGACAATTGGCCCGTACGTGGGGCCAGGCGGCTTGCGCGTTGGCCACTACGACATCCCCAAGCATTGGTCCCGCGGCCAGGACCCCATGAGCGATCCCACCATCTACATCTGGGGGTGTCCGGAATGCTCACTCGACCCCGGACCGACTCATCACGCCACATTTGCAGATTGGGTTGGCGACGGCTTCCTTGCCGGGTAGGACCAACAAGAGCGTCAAGTTGGAATCGGCGGTCCTTCAATCGGAGATATCGACCTGTTCACCTCGCGCCGAGCGGCCGTTCGCAATCTCCACTACTTGATGGTCCACGACCCGGGAAACAACGACTACAACGACGGAAGACTTGGTACATCTACTTCGACGTTGTTGACGGTGAGCTCGTGATCGCCGCAATCGAAGCCGATATGTGGGGCCCGAAACGCTCAGCCAAGTACGAGCAGGTAGTTCAATGCCGATGCCCAGAACGACTGATACTGATCCCATTGCACCAGGTTGCATCCCCAGTGCGGGGCGGGGTCTGAGGTGAAAGCCAGCGTTGCGCCCGAACCGTGCTGCATCGTTGCCAACAACGGATCACCTGTCTCAAGCACCGCCACATGCACTGTCGCATCGTCTCGTGGAATGACCCGGTTGTAGCCAAGCAGCGGTGGCATCGAGCCGAAATCGACACCAGAAAGAACGCCAGAGCCGGTCGCTACCGCATGGAAGCCCTCAGTGCTCTCAACAAGATCCTCGGTTTCCAGACACGTCACCGGAAGGATCTCAGCCAACCGCGACCTGCCCCAGCCCCCCTTGCCCATCTCGCCGCTGAACGACAACCAGCCGCCCATGAACATCACCCGTAGCCCCGATTCGACCGCCTCGACGGTAAGGCGAATACGATCCGGGTAGGTGATGATCCCTTCCCCGAAGACCTTGCGGTCGAAGAACTGTGGAGCCAACTGGAAGTTCTTCAACTCCACGTCGGAGAACACGACAACGTCGTAGTCATCCAGCGCTTGCTCATACTCGCCGGGCTTCATCGCATAGAAATCCCACGTCGCCATGGTGTCGCAGGTGTGGGTGCCGGTGGACTCGATGGCATCGCGCAAATAGTGGTCGTAACGGTAGGTCTCAAGCCCTTTGAACGCATAGTTGAACGGTGTCTCGGCAAAGATCGGCCCTAGGGCAACCGCCCAGTCACCTATGTAGAGAACCTTGGCCATGGTCTACTCCTTGTCAACGGATTGTGTCGAGAAATGGATGAAGGGAAACAGCTCAGGAATGTGTGAATCCCACACTCCGTGAGCGCTCAAGGTCCACCCGCTGGAATCCTGCGCCGGCATCGGTTCCTTGTATTGGTTGAATCGAGAGAAGCTCATCCGCCATACGTCTCCGTCAACAGGAGGCAGCGCCCTGCCGTCGACTAGGTGGTTCATCCCCTCCCAAGGCAGGGCCAACTCGACAGTCCAGCCGCGGTCGCGGCTCGATGGCTCGTTGATTACTCCATCGACGGCCACCGCACTGCGGAGACCGGGGAAATCCCACTCCCAGAATCCGGTGCGAGTTCCGCGGGGATGGCTGGTGAAGCCGACACCGTTGAAGGGCAGGGCGCCAGCAACGTCCCGCCCGAACTCGGGAAGATTTACGAACCCACCCTTGTGGTAGGCGTCGTCCCAGACAAAGAAGACCTCGTAGATGGTGCCAAGCGCATTGATCTCGAACTCGTAATAGCAGTCGTCGCCCGCAATGAACACCTCGACGTCGTTGTCTTCGTATATCAGCGAGTCACGCTCAGTGAGAGTGGCTGTTACCGACGGCTCCTCAATCCAGAACGCAACATAGAGATTGTCGTCATCCCACAGGAGCGAGATCGTGGTGTCGTGCATCGTTGCGGCGCCCGTCACCAGGTCGACGAACCGGGTGCTGCGAGGAGCTGCCTTCCAGCATGATTTCTCGAGATCGCCATTGATCAGCGGAGAGCTCGCAACACGAAAAGCAGTGTGATGAGCAATCTGGTCGGCGGGCCAGGGAAACTCCCTCCCGGCTGGGTCACTATCAGACAACGACCGGCTGTCCCCGCTCTGCAGACCGGTAGGCCGCCAGTGCTACCTCGGTCGCCCGCAGCCCGTCGTAGCCGGTCACCGCAACCGCGTGCTCGCCGCGGACCGCACCGACAAAGTGATCGATCATGAGTTGGTTGGTGTCAGATCCCCAGTCAACCCAGGACGTCTCGCCTTTCGACCACACATCAAAACGTTGTGCAAAGGCGTCGACGGTGAATACGCCCTCGGTACCGACCGCCTCAATCTCCAACCCGCCCCACGTTGGGAAGTTATCGGGTCTGCTCCACGAACAATCGATTGTTGCAAAGGCCCCGCTTTCAAAACCGAGGGTGACCAACCCACCGGTTTCAACTGCGACTTGCGGGTGGAGGATCTTGTTGGTCTCGGCATACACCTCGTTGGGCTCGCTGCCGAGCCACCACCGCATCACATCAGTCAGATGCACGGTGTGGTCCATGACGGCTCCGCCGCCTGCCATGACGGGGTCGGCAAACCAGGGCGCATAGTCGGTCGGTAGATGGCCGCGGTTTGTGCCTGTGATCGCCAGGACCTCACCGATCCTGCCGTCTCGGATCCACTCAGCGCCAGTGGCGAGAGACGGGCTGAACCGCATCGGGAATGCCGTCATCAGATTCACATCGGCCGCAGCACAGACATCAACGATCCGCTGCGCATCCGTGGCGTTGGTCGACAGAGGCTTCTCACACAGGACGTGGACTCCCGCCGCCGCCATGCGTTCCACCGTGGGGAGATGGGCGTTGGTCGGTGAGCACACGATGCCGAAGTCGACACCAGCCGCGATGAGCTCATCATCAGATGCAAACCCTTCAGCGTCGTGCCGGCCGGTCCACTCGGCAAGCATTCCTTGATTCGTATCGGAGGCGCCGACAAACTCCAGGCCCGCCGATGCCCTTAGGTTTCCCACGTAAGACTCGGAGTGGACGTGGCCAACGCCAAAGATTCCTGCTCTCATCTCGACCCCCCAAGACTGACTGCTTGCCCGGTCTCGATTGACGTGGCGATTGCTTCGCAGATTTTTACCGCAGCAGCACCGTCGGCAGCAGTCACCAGCGGCTCCACCGAACTCTGCAGGACCGCGGAGAAGTGTTTCATCTGAGTGACGTACGGTGATTCAGCGAGTGTTGAAGGAGGCTGTGGAACATCCGCGACCTCGTCGGTCTCCGGCACCACCGCCAGGAACGGTTCGCTGGCATGCAAAGTGAGCAACCCTTCTGAACCGGCGATCTCGAGCGACGTGCGGAACGACCCCTCGGGGAAAGCCCAGGATCCCTGAATGTGCGACAGTGCCCCTGACGTATGCCGGAGCGTCGCCAGCACGTGGCCGCCGGATCCTTGGGGCTGCGCAAGACGGGCGTACACACGAACGACGTCACCGGCGACCCAGCGCGCATAGTCAACATCGTGAATCATCAGGTCGAGGACGACACCACCGGATCTCTTGTTGTCGCTGAACCACGACCCCTCCCGCATCGGGAAATAGGTGGACCTGTCGAGACGGACGGTGGCCACCTCACCAAGATCGCCAGCCATTACGCGGTCTCGCGCTACCGAGTATTCGGGAAAGAACCTCACAACATGAGCCACTAGCAACGGCACACCGGCGGCTTCGCATGTAGCCACCGCTTCGTTTGCATCTTCAGC